>CAMCXS010000007.1 GCA_945883495.1 Akkermansia muciniphila | reverse complement strand
GCAAGCCATCCAGGCTCCGTCCGCAAAACAACCCTCCCCCGCCACGCTCGCTGAACGTAAAGCGGTCGACACGATTCGCGGCTATCGCACCAAGGTTCAAGGAATTGAACTCCGCATCCTCCGCGGGGAATTCCACCGGCACACGGAATTGAGCGGCGACGGCATGGGTGATGGCGCGTTGGAAGATATGTGGCGCTACGGCATCGACGTCGCTGGAATGGATTGGATCGGCAACGGGGATCACGACAACGGCGGCGGCCGCGAATATCCCTGGTGGCTCACACAGAAGACGACGGACATGTATTATCTTCCCGGCCGCTTCGATCCGCTATTTACCTATGAGCGGAGCATCCCTTATCCGGAAGGGCATCGCAACGTGGTCTTCGTCCAACGCGGCGTGCGGACATTGCCCCGGATTCCGATTTCCGATCGCAACATTGAAGCCTCGGCACCGGATACTCGGATGTTGTATGAATACCTGCATCACTTCGGCGGCATTTGCGCTGTGCATACCAGCGCCACGAGCATGGGCACGGATTGGCGGGACAACGATCCCGTGGTGGAGCCATTCGTCGAAATTTACCAAGGCGCCCGGCAGAATTACGAACGTCCCGGAGCGCCGCGTTGCCCGACTGAGAAGGACGCAATCGGCGGATGGGAACCGAAAGGGTTCGTGAACCTCGCTTTGCAGAAGGGATATACGATGTCCTTCCAAGCCAGCAGTGACCATGGCAGCACGCACATCAGCTATTGTCTGGTCTACGCCAAGGAAGCCTCCCGGCAAGGAATCTTCGATGCCATGAAGCTGCGCCACACCTACGGCGCTACGGATAACATCGTGGCGGACCTGCGCTGCGGCGACTACATGATGGGCGATGCCTTCACCTCGGCCGAACCTCCCAAGCTGGACTTGAAGCTGATCGGCACGGCGCCATTCGCCAAAGTCACCCTGGTTCAGGATGATCAAGAGGCCCAGGTCTGGACACCCGGCACGGACAAGGTAGACATCTCCTGGACCGGCGCCAAGGTCCCGGCAGGCAAGACGAGCTACTACTATTTCCGTGGCGAGCAGGAGAACTCCGAATTGGTCTGGGTATCGCCGGTATGGATCACCGGTGAGTAGACTCTTTTGCTTCGCGGTCGCCTGGAACTGGCTTTGGCTCTGGACCTGTTGCGTGGAGGCGCACCAGCCGGATACGAGTTACCTTACTCTCCAGATCGGTGAGTCCGGGATCGAGGCCGTCTATGCGACCGATGTCACCACCTTGCAGCGCCTCGTTCCCGAGCTCGACGCTGACCATAACCGGCTGATCAGCCGTGACGAAGGAGAGGCCAGCCGCCCGGTCGTAGAAAGGTATCTCCGTGAGCATCTCTTTCTCGATATCGATAGCAAGGAAGCCACTTGGGGCGATGCGCGACCATTGCGGTGGCCAGCGGCGGACCTGTCCCCCATTCCGGAAGCGGAGTGGCATCAAGTCTTACTCCAGTATCCGTTCCACCTGCCGAGGGAAACGCTGCCGCGCGAGGTTCGCGTCACTTGCGATGTCTTCATCGAACTGGGCGTGACGCATAAGATACTTGGCGACTTCCGGATCACGGATCAAGTAAAGCATCCGGTGGTTTTCACCCTGGAAGAGCCGGATTACTACTTCGACGTGACGCATGCGCTCCGGCGAACGCACGGACTGACTCTCGTTGCCGCCGCGACAATCGCGAGTCCCGCCCAGTTGATCCGGCGAGGCGTTGCGACAGGTTCCCGTCCGTCGATTCTGCTGATGTTGCTCGCGCTGCTCGTTACGGCTCCGATCCGCAGAGGGGGAGTCGTCGTAGCCGCATTCGCCCTGGGAGAGCTGGTCGCCGCCGTTCCGGTCACGCTGGCGGGATCTCCAATGGGGCCGTCATGGGTTCAACTGAGCCAAGCGTTAGCCCTCATCCTGGCGGCGAGCGCGAACCTTTGGGAACTCAAGCCGGAGTCAACGTTCGACCGCCTGTTTCGCCCTGGAACTGGCATCGCGTTGGGCCTGATCCAGGGACTACAGTCCGGCGCCGCCGCGAGGGAGGCTTGCCTGGCCCCGCTGCAACCCGCCGAATGCCTCGCAAGCTTCCAAGTTGGCGTTTTGCTGACTGTTGGCTGCGCAGCCACTGGCTTGACCCTCGTCCTCGTGGCACTCGGAGCTTTCCGCCCCGGCAGCACTCTGCCCAAGGCGGTCTCGATCGGACTGCTGATCTGCGGCTTGGGCCGGCTCCTCCTCTGGATCACCGCTTCGCGATGACTTCCTCGCATCCATTCTTGGCCGCGCCCACCACGTATTTGGCCAGGAGATCAAATTCCAGATTCACCGCCTCCCCCGCAGTCCGTCGGCGCAAATTCGTGACCGCCCAAGTGTGCGGCGTGATCCAAATCGTGAAGCGATCTTCCCTCAATTCCGCAATGGTCAGGCTCATCCCATCGACCGTGATGGAGCCTTTATAGATCGTGTAGCGGGAAAACTCCCGTGGCAGCCCGATGACAAGGCGGTGGTCTTGTCCAACGGCTTCCCAATCGAGAATTTGGGAACGGCAATCGACGTGCCCCTGCACAAAGTGACCGCTAAGCCGATCGCCAACCCGAAGCGCTCGTTCCACGTTCACCATGCTCCCGTCGCCCAATTCCCCGAGGTTGGTCAGGCGCAACGTCTCCGCCAGCAGGTCAAAAGAAATGCCGCCCTCCGCTTCAAAGGCCGCGACAGTGAGACAGCAGCCATTCACCGCCACGCTTTCCCCCAAGCTCAATTCTTGGGCGATCTCCCCCATTTCCAAGATGAGCCGTGCCCCTGTCGCCACTGGTCTCAACTCCCGGACCTCCACCGTGCGTTCGACAATTCCCGTAAACATTGCTCACAACTGAGGCCCGCGCTGGGGCGGGTGGCAAGCGGCTTCGTAAACATCCCGCTCGGAGTAGAGCCTGAGGAGCTGCCGAACTTCCCCCGTCGTCGAAACCCGATGCCCACGCTCCCGATTCGCCGCGCCGATCTCGAACGCTAGCTCCCATTGCGTGCCCAAGTCGTGCCAAGCTCGCCAAATCGGGTAGCCCGGATGGTAGATGTGGGTCGATTCGGAGCTGACGCCATTGAGCTCCAAAACCTGGATGCCGCGCCCCTCGCGCAACGCCGTTTCGTCCGGCACTTTGAGGTCAAACCGGCCGAGATGAAAACCGTCAAAGCGCCGCGCCAAGGAATCAATCGTGGCCAAGAGCGCCTCCGTGTTCGCCTCCCGGGCATCCGTGAACAGCGCGCCGCGGCAATGAGTGCCAAGATCTCCCAGGACGATTTTCTCTCCCGCGAGGGGCACCGTCGCGAGCCGTTCCCGGTGTTTCTCCAGGAAAAATGGCGCATTCCGAATGCCGCGCGGATGCTCAAGAATCAACTCTTCCAACGTCCGGCGTCCATCGCCCTCCACGGAAACCGTCTGCTTCCGGGTGATCGAGATGATCCGGCCGCGTTCCCACTCGGGGTGCCGCACATAGAAAACACCATACTCAATTCCGGGGATATACTCCTGGGCGATCACCGGCATCGGAAGCGGGCACTCTCCCAGATAAGCGCGAGCCTCTTCCGCCGAGCGGGCGATGGCCACGCCTTGGCCTCGTTCCCCGACGTCGGGTTTGAGCGCCACGGGGTAGTCGATGCGTTCCTCTGCTAGAAATCGCTCCAACTCCGCGAGCCGTTCTTGCGGGGGCCGCTCGGGGGTGAGCACCCGCCATCGGGCTACCCGGTCATCATACCCAGTACCGCCGGTGAGGCCAAGGAGGATGGCACTCTTGGATTCCAGAGCCAGACCGCTATGAGGAATCGCCGGATTGACGGCCGTAAAGACGGTCCAGCTTTCGTACTTCGCGATGGAGCGCAACAGCCGCAGGGCGACCGGAGCATAATAGGCCCACGTGGGCCAAAATTCAGGCTCCACGACCCGGTACCAACGCGCCAACAGGAGATGCCGGCCTCGGTAACTCAAGAGCGGCTCAATCCACCGGACCGCCAGCCAAGTTAAGAAGATGGCGACGGCCAGCCCCATGGCGGCGTAGCGTTCGTAAACCAGCAGCCAATCCAAAAGCCGGGCGCCGATCCACATCGCGAAGGCCACGACGACCGGAGTCCACAACAACCCGGCCAGGCCCAGATAGAGCGCAAATTGCGGGGCCGGAAACCGCAGGATCCCCGCCGCGACATATGCTGGAACCCGCGTGCCTGGCAAAAACCGCGACGAAAACAGTACCGCGCCTCCGTGTCGGCGAAAAAGTTCCTCGCCGAGGGCTAGGCGTTCCGGGCTAAGCATGAGCCGCATGATCTTGAGCTCGGCGGCGCGGCGCCCGAAAACGCGCCCAACCCAGTAAAGCGCCATGTCTCCCGTGAGAATTCCGAGCCAGCACCACCAAACGGCGTGAAGGTAGGGCAAGATGTTCTGACTCGCCAAAATCCCCGCCGTGACGCACGCCAAGTCTTCCGATGTCAGCGTCGCCAGGGCAATAAGTGGCCCGATCCAGTGAGGCGGCACCTTCTCCAGCACACCAAACACGTCAGGTGGCTCGCTGCAACTCGTCAGGAGCAGAAGCGCGATCGTTGCGGTGAAAACGGTCCAAATCTTCGTCATGCCCGCCTCAATTCGGTTATCATCACCGCTCCCGCCGGCTCCCCCTCCGGCGGGACTTCCTCATACTCCAAGCGAACTCGTTCCCCCGTGACGCACACCCGGCTGATGCTCAAGGTCCGCGCATCCGCCCGGCGCATCAGCACCGTCTCGGCCGTCGGAGCACCGTCTTGATCGAAGTGATGAAACCGCTTCAGCAGTCCCGGCTCCACTCGCTCACCGGCGGCCATCTCCGCAAACACTCGTTTGCGGGCCGCGATGACGCGTCCCGCTTGAAACGAGGAAGAACAAACCGGCATCGCTGGTTCCCGATCTGGCCCAACGAGACTTTCCCGATCGTGCGTCCAACGCCACACCCGGAATCCTGCCGGTCCCCCTTCATCAAAACCCAGCATCGTAAACGCGTTGCAAAGGCTCACCGCCTCCCGGTGCAATCGCTCCGCGACTTCTTCCAACCTCCGGCAATCCGCCAAGCTCCGCAGCAGAAGCCCGCGGCTGCGAAAAACCGCTCCCGGGATTTCGGGCAGCTGGCGCTCGTAGAGATTGAGGATGGCCAGCGTCACTCCGCACTCGTTCGCCAACAACCACGTGCCCCCGGACGGCTGATCGACCGGAGCGATGAACTGAACCCCACCTTGCGAGTGAACTGCCGGCGGCGCGGCCGCTCCGCGCGTTCGCAGTTCATCCCGGTTAAAGAACACCTCGTAGCCGCTCGGGCCACTCCACCAAGTTAGGGTACACACGGACGGATCAATCTCGGGATTTGGGATCGGCAATTTGGGGGAACGAAGAGAGCTGGTACGGCAGCGAGGATTCCCTCGCAACCCTTTTCCGGGTCTTCGTCTTTCGCACTGGCGGATCCGCCAAATCGTTCGTATGTCACCGTCGCCCATGCTCTCGCGCTCTCTCCTCATTCCGGCTGGACTCGCCCTTGCGCTGCTCCTCAACGGTTGTGTCCCCGAGCCCCCGGAACCCAAAGGAGCACGATTCGACCCCCAGTCTCCCCTGCTCCGGACCGAAGGCCCGGTCTTTGTCTCGGAGACGGACTTCACCTTCATTGATTCCCTGGGCAAACGATGGCTCGCCCCCAAAGGCACGAAGACCGACGGCGCTACCATCCCGCAGTGGGCACTCAGCGTCACCGGAGACCGCATGGACACCGGTTACCGCAACGCTGCCTTGGTTCACGATGCTTATTGCCAGGGCGGACTCAACGGCGAGGGTCCCTCGTTCCAAAAGGACAGCTGGGAAAACGTCCACCGGATGTTCTACGAAGCCTGTGTCGCCAACGGCGTCGATCCGGTCCGCGCCCGCCTCATGTTCTCCGCGGTCTGGATCGGCGGTCCACGCTGGAACTACAACGGCCCAGAACTCTCCACGCAGCAGAAGATGGAGCAGCTTCAGCAGATCAAGGAACAGCTGGCAAGGGAAGACCAGACCACGCCTCCCAAGGGAGATTACCGCGATCTCACCGGTTTGATCGAGCGCATGAGCGCCCTGGAACGGGACGTCAAGGAACTCAAGGTCACCACGGCACGGATCGAAACCAAGACGGATCAGCTCATCACCTCCGTCGAGACCATAAGCGCTTCCTTCGCCACCTTGACTAAACAAGGCGGCGTCATCGCGCAGCCCACCACCCCGGAACAACACTATCACAACGCACGGGTTCATGAACTAGGCGGTGATTACGGCAATGCCCGGCAGTCTTACCTAGCCTATTTTGCTTCCGATCTCGACTATCTTGACCCCCACCTCCGCTATCTCGATTTCCTCAAACTTCAAGAGGGCCGCGCCGGGGCTCGGGAGACGTATGCCCTCATCGTCCAGAAAGCGAAATCGATCGTTCCCACCTACGCTTCGATCCTCTTGGCGGAGCCCGGACAGCGCATCACCAAGCTTCGTGACTTTTTAGCCGCGCATCCAGACTTCGCGCCCGCCTACTACCACTTGAGCGAGGAATACTCCGCCGCCCGTCTCGGCACCCAAAGCCTCGACGACAAACGGCAGGAACGCGCCGCCTTGGAGTCATTCCTCAAACTCCATAGTGACGGAAAACTGCTGCGTTGGATCATCGACCGCTCTCTCGTTTCCGGATGGCAGCAGGATGCGGAAAGCCGCCTCGCCGCGATCGCCGCCACCGTGAATGATGCCGTGCTCGCCAACCCCGTGGAGCTCCGCTGGATGGCCACGAACGGCGGTTGGATGGGAACGATCAGCATCGCGGAAGCAGCCCGCGAAGTGTTCTGGAAAGGTCCAGGAATGACGGAATTCAAATCGACCGGCGCCAGCCCGGCGCGAGATCCACGCACCGGCGCGCCGATGCCCAACCTGGTGCTCAATCTCCCCGACAAAACCCCTTCGAGCGAAATTCTGGTCAAATACCTCAACGCCAGCGGACAAGAGATGGGCCCATTCACCATCCCCTTTGATCCGGACGCGTCCAGCCTTTCGGAAAGCAAATACATCTTGGGAATGACTTCCACCAGCTGGGTTTCGTTCCGGGAGTGGGACGGCAAGCTCCTGCTCTACTTTAGTCACCTCCTCAGCCATCGCGGCGTCCTCAAGGAGATCAAATACGGCGTGGACAAGGAGACCCCGGAGACAGCCTATGCCTTCCCTGCCTACGACAAACCTGGCATCGCCCCCATCACGGAGGACGTCAGCATCTACATCGCAGTGCCCGGACCCACCAAGTTCGTCACGGTCCAACTGACTTTCATCGACGGCACTCAAAGCGACGTCGTCCGCTTTGCCCGTTAACTACCCTCCGGAGAACAGACCGGTCCGCTGATTCCAAGCGGGGCTCGCCCATTGCCCGGGATAGGAAGGCACAGGGAGCTTCTAGCGACCGCAGCCCTGGGGCCCCCGACCGCAGAGCCCCGTCCTGAAATTGGACGAAAGGAGAGATCGTTCCGGTTTCTCCGGCTCAACAGATCGCCTCTCCAACTTGGCAAACTGCCTCTCCAACTCGGCAAACCGCCTCCTCCTGTTGGCATTCCGGCCTTCGCTCTCCGGACACGATATCGCTTCCCTGCCAAATGCCCCCAAGCGAAGCGAGGTCACACGGAGATGCCCGCGCCCTTCCCAAGGATCAAATCACCGCCAACCTGACCACGGCGGCGGGCACCAGCACCGGCGTTGGCCAAGCAATGGGAAGGGTTTGGCCTTGTGCGAAGACGGCGATTTCGTCACCACGCCGGCCGCTGCTTGTGCCATTCCGTGGCTTGCTCGTAGGCGTGCGCGACCTGCAACACCACTTGTTCCCCCAAGGACGGGCCGAGAAGCTGCAGGCCCACCGGCATCCCCTCGGAAAATCCGCAGGGAACGCTGATCCCGCAGATCCCCCCTAAGTTCGCCGCGATCGTGAACACGTCCGCCAAGTACATGTGCAGCGGATCGTTCGTCAGTTCGCCGATTTGAAATGCGGTCGTCGGCGAGGCCGGAGAGGCGATCACATCGACCTTAGCGAAGACGTCTTCAAAGTCCCGCCGGATCAGGGTCCGCACTTGCTGGGCTCGGGTGTAATACTGATCGTGATAACCGGAACTGAGAACGTAGGTCCCCAAGATGATCCGTCGTTTCACTTCCGCACCGAATCCTTCGGATCGGCTCTTTCGGTAGTGCTCGCCCAAATCATGGATCGTTTCCGCCCGGTGTCCGTACCGCACTCCGTCGAATCGCGCCAAGTTGGCCGACGCCTCGGCCGTTGCCAAAATGTAATAAACCGCCACCGCCGGTTCGGTGTGAGGCAGCGACACCTCGACAAGCTCGGCCCCGAGTTCCTCCAATTTGCGAATGGCGGCATCGACCGAAGAACGAACACCCGCCGATGTGCCGTCGATGAAGTACTCCTTCGGCAGCCCGACCCGAAGCCCCTTTACGTTCCCCTTGAGCCCCTTCGCATAATCCGGGACTGGGGCGTTCAGGGTGGTCGAATCTTTGGGGTCCAACCCGGCGATGACACTCAGCAGGAGAGCAGAGTCCTCGACCGTCTTGGTGATCGGCCCAATCTGATCGAGCGAGGAGGCGAAGGCCACCACCCCGTAGCGAGAAACGCGGCCGTAGGTCGGCTTCAACCCGACCGTTCCACAAAACGAGGCCGGTTGGCGGATCGAGCCCCCGGTGTCCGATCCTAGCGATGCAAACGCCGTGTCCGCAGCAATCACCGCCGCGGCGCCGCCACTGGAGCCGCCCGGGGAACGATCCAAATTCCAGGGATTGCGCGTGAGTTGAATCCCCGAGTTCTCCGTGGAGGATCCCATCGCGAACTCGTCCATGTTGGTCCGCCCCAAGGGGATGGCCCCGGCTTCGCGAAGTTTGCGAATCACGGTGGCATCGTAGGGCGAGCGATAGGTCCCCGCCAGCATTTTGGAGCCGCAGGAGCAAGGCTGGTCCTGGACGTTGATCAAGTCTTTGATCGCGATCGGCACGCCTCCCAAGGGCAATTTCGGGTCCGCCTTGCGTGCTTGGTCCAGCGCCGTCTCAAAATCAAGGGCCACATACCCCTTAACCCGTTCATCCCGCTTCTCCACCGCGTCGCGGATCGCTTCGACCGCATCGACGGACGTCGCTTTTCCCTTCCGGATCGCGTTCCGGATTTCCACCAAAGTGAGTTTCGCCAAATCCATGAAATCTTCTGTCAACCGCTCGGTCACTCACTCCACCACTTTGGTGACGGAGAACTGGTTCTGGTTCATCTGCGGGGCATTGCGCAAGACCTCCTCCACCGGCAAGCTCGGCGAGGGAACGTCCTCACGATACACGTCAAAGGTCGGGACCGCATGAGCCGTGGCTTCGATGCCGGACAGATCCAACTGATCGATCTTCTTCATGTAATCGATCACGCTGGAGAGCTGCGCTTGAAACTGCGCGGTCTCTTCCGCGGTCAGCTCCAGCCGGCAAAGTTGGGCCACGTATCCCACATTGAATTCCGCGTCAGGCTCAGGCATCGGCGCACTATTGAGGGAGCGGGACGGGGTGTCAAACAACGCCGTTCAACGCCCGCCAACCAATGTCCCTTCCGTCACCCCCAGCTTCGCCTCGGCGCCCACTTTTTTCCAGACGTCATCCCCGTCCAGGTCCCCGCGCAACAACGCTTGATAACTTTCAATCATTTGCCGGGAGGTAGCGCCAGATTCGTCCAGCAATTCCACGCGGAAGCGCCTCAGTCCCGCCGCGAGAAATGCCCCCACATGCCGCGCCCCCGTTTGGGCCCGCCCGTTGAACAGCGTGTTCCGGCACCCCACGTCCGCCTTCAATAGATGCAACTGCCCCACCCGGTCCTTCAGTTTCACCTCGTGGCGATCGCACGGCCGTCCGCAATTGGTCACGTTGTTTCCCGAGGAGAGAAACGTGCAGAAAACGCAGTGCTCCATGTGAAACATCGGCATGTGCTGATGCACCGTCAGCTCAAACCAATGCGGCGGAGCCAAGGCCAGCAGATCGCTGACTTGGGACACGTTGAGATCATAAGAAATCGTCAGGTATTCAAAGCCCTGCTCCATGAAGAAACGAGCGGTCACCGGATTGGCGACGTTCAGAGAGAAATCCCCAATCAACGCCACGGGGCGATTCTGAAAATACCCGGCTCCGCCCAGGTTGCGCACCAGCACTCCATCCGGTTCCGCGCGCTCCACGATGCGGAACAAGCCGGTTTCTCCCGGTTTCTGGATCCGCGGTGTCGCCAGCACGATGCGGCCACCGCGCGCTTCACGCCGGAAGCGCTTCACCAGTTCCTTGTAGCGAGCGATGTCCTCGAAATCGGCGTAGATCGTACCCACTCCAGTGTCCATCGCGGCATCGACCTGCTCATCGGTCCGGCACAGAACACTCAACGAGCTCGCCACTCCGGATCCGGACTCGGCTTTTCCCGGCAAGAGATTGTCCCACGCATGCTCCCTTCCGTCCGCGCGTGGCTGCTCGGAAGGGGAATCACGGATCGCTTCCACCAAAGCCCGGCGCATCCGGTTCAGTTCACTGACCGGCAGCATCCATTCGCCGTTTAGGTCCACCGCCAAGTCCTCCAGCCAGAATCCCGTACCGCCGAGCCTACTCAGCTGTTCCTTCAGGAAGCTGGCGTCAAGCGGCCTTCGTTCCGCCACTTGCAACACGGTCGCCGAAGCCACGGTTTGGCCAGTGGCCAAGTCTCGCAACGTCAACGGCTCTCCCGCACGGCCCTCGACCTGCCAACGCACCGGCCGCTCTCCTGCCACTGGCTCGAACTTTCCGGGGGCCCAGGTCGCCCGCAACTCGGCGGCCAAGTGCGGATCATCCGTCTTCCAGAGCCGATGCCCTGGCGCGATCACCCGGCGGTCGATCTTCCCTTTTTGAAACGAGATGCGCTCTCCCCGGACCTCAAAAACCCGGCCGCCCAACTCGTGATCGGTATCTCCACCGGTTTCAAACACCACGCCATCTCCGGCTTGCACCTCATTCTCCAATGACAGCTCCACCCAATCGGAACCGACTGCCCGAATCGTGCCGAGGAATGCCCCGCGCTTCTTCCCGAAGCGGGCATGCACCAGTTGTTTGTTGTCGATTCCCCGCAGCCAGCCAGTGGAAAGACCGCGGGAAAAGACCATTTCCAACTCGTAACGCTCCTCTTGCCCAACAGGGCTTGGCTGATCCGCCAAAGCGGCATCAAGGGCCTTGCGATAGACCCGGGTCACGGCCGCGACGTACTCCGGCGTTTTCAGCCGCCCCTCGATCTTAAAACTGCGCACCCCCAGCCGAAGCAATTCCGGGATCTCCTCATACCCGGCCAAATCTTGGGGCGAGAGCAGGTATCGCTTCTCCCCAAGATCACGGAGTTCGCCATCAACGACCAACTCGTAAGGCATCCGGCAAGCCTGAGCGCATTCTCCTCGATTCGCACTGCGGCGGCCCAGAGATTCGCTGGTCAGGCATTGCCCTGAGTAGGCAACGCAGAGTGCGCCATGCACAAACGTCTCCAAGGGGACCGCTCCTGGTTCGGTCGCACGGAAAAGTTGAATCTCCTTCAGCGAATTTTCGCGGGCGATCACCGCCCGGTCCAGCCGAACGTGCCGCTGCACAAACGCCAAGGCCTCGGGAGAGGTGATCGTCATCTGGGTCGATGCATGCAGTTCCAGCTCCGGGGCGATGCGGCGAGCGATTCGAGCCAGCCCAAGATCTTGCACAATGATGGCATCGACCCCAGATCGCGCGAGCAGCCGCAACTGCGTCGCAGCTGCTTCCAACTCCGCCGGGAAAACCAAAGTATTGAAGGCCACGAACCCACGCACCCCATGCCGGTGCAGGTAGCTCATCAGATCCGGCAGATCCGCCTCGGTGAAGTTCTCCGCGCGCAACCGGGCGTTGAACTGGCCCAAGCCAAAATAAATGGCATCCGCACCGTTCGCGACAGCGGCACGCGCACACTCCCAATTTCCCGCCGGGGCCAGGAGTTCGGGTTCAAGAGTCGGGTTGAAGTCTCCGGCGATCACGGAGCAGCCTAGCGCGAAAGCGGGAGATTGCCAAGTCACCCCGTTGCTCCTTGGGAGCCCTTAAGCCACTTCCTGGCCAGGAAAACCAGCGCCGCCCGCATCATCGCCCGCTGAGGCATTTTTGAAGGCCTCCAGATCCGCCTCCAGCTCACGAGCAAAATAGGCTTCCTGAGCGGCTTGTGCCTTGCGAATGTACTCTTCCTCCAAGGCCCGGTCGGGCTTCATGAATCGCATTTGCCCAGACAGCGACGCGCCGTCCTCAAGCTTCACCGCCGGCGCGATGCAATCGCCATAGACCGCGCCGGTCTTGCTGATCTGGATCGTTCCCTCGCAGATAATGTCCCCTTCCACGTGACCGTGGATCTCCGCCGTCTCGGCGCGGATTCCGGGGATGAACTTGATGTTGCTCAGCTTGTGAATGTAGATGTGGCGGCAGCGAACCGCGCCCACCACTTTTCCCGAGGAGCGGAACATCGCATCTCCGCTGCACTCGATCTTTCCTGAGATCTTCCCGTAAACCTTCAACGAATCGCACGCCAATTCGTTCGCGCTCAGCGAAGCCCGCCGGTGAATCACCACCTTGCCCCGTGTCCGGATGTTCTCGCGGCGGTGCCCCCGGATGTCGAAGTCTTCTAGGTTTACGTAACAACCACACCGGCGGCAGAGGGTCGATGTCGCCTCCCGGCTGACTCGCAGATCCGTAGAGCAATCCAGACAGCGCACCACCCGATCTCCGGGTTCCTGACGGGACGCACTGCCCACCGGTCCCCCGGCATGAGCGGGGTGCCATTCGACTCCAATGCCGGGCACCTCCACAAGCTCAAGATCTTCCGGTTCCGCGCTCTCAAACTCGAGCGCTTCGACAAAGGCATCGGCCGGGCTGGGCGCAAACTCCGGCTCCTCCACGGGAGCCACATACTCTTCGGTCCCGTAAAACGGTTCGACCTGGTACGAAGGCCGGATCGCCAGCTTCTGAGTGACCTTCAAAGCCGGCCGGTCGAGAACCACTGGCACCTGTTTCGGCGCTCGCAGCAGACCCAACCAACGGGAAAAAAGGGAACCCGGTCCCATCAAAGAGACCGGGCCCACCTTGTAATAGTGCCCGCAGTTACGGCAAATGGTCGCGATCGCACTCGCGGAGTCATGTTGCTCCGATTTGCACTTGGGACAAACGGCGTGAGCCGCTCTGCCGTCCCTGCCTGTCGCTCCAGAATCCGTAACTGTCACCGTGTTGAAAAGACCAACCTAGTGGCCCTGGAATCTCAGGGGTTAACGATTGGAGCCGGGCGCGGCGGGGTGCCCGGAAGAGGAGGCTTGGTTTCGCTAGCCGCAGCGGCACGAGCGGCAGCGCCCACGCGAGAGGCCCCCATGAATTGCGCTCCTTCTTCGATCGCCAACGTCCCCGCGGAGATATCCCCGTGAAGCTCAGCATTCGACTTCAATTCGCAACGGTCGGTCACGGTGATGTTGCCTTCGACCTTGCCAAAGACAGTAACCGACTTGGTCTTGATTTCGCCCTTGACCCTGGCGTTCTCCCCAACCGTCAAATTGCCGTCGGAGTTAACCTCCCCTTCAATTTTTCCGTCGATAATCAGGTCGTGTGAGAACTTAAGGTTCCCAATGATTTCAACGTCGTTGGACAGAATATTTTTGCTGGCACTCATCGGACTGGAATGGGTATGGCTGGTCGTAGTTCTAATTGGTTGAGCTGGAGACAAAGGTTCACTCGCCGGGATTCCCGGACGGTCCACCTTGGGCACACCGGCAGGATCTTGATTGATGATTTGTTTGAGCACATTCACACTAAACCAAGCAAGTTCGAACGTGTCAATTTCTATTCGGCTGTCGATAGTTCGAAAACGTGAACAGAAATTTACAAAGTTTCATTTCCCTGCCTGGCACCCCCTTCTTGGACGAAGGTTTCTTCCGTTTCCCCTAGTTTTTGTCCTCAATCCGCTCCGCCAGCTCCTCCGCCGGGTACGTCCAAATCTCCGCGAGGCTCGGATGGTAGTGCGGCAGCCGCGCCAGTTGCCCCGCCGTGCAGCCAAAACGCATCGCCACGACGATTTCGTGGATCAACTCCACTGCTTCCGGGCCCACCACCAGCCCGCTCAGGATCTCGCCCGTGTCCAGGTCGGCACACAATTGCACGAACCCTTCGGTCTCGCCCTGCACCATTGATTTTCCGTGGTCGGAAAACGGATAGCTCGCGATCCCGACGTTGCGGCCCATGTCTTGCCAAACGGTGGCCCTCTCTCCCACCATGGCCACCTGCGGTTCACAAAAAACGCCAAAGAGCTGCAACCGGTAATCCATGAGGCGTTCCGCCCCCTTCACCTTGCCCAGCCGGAGCGCGGCATTCCAGGCAGCCACTTCTCCTTGTTCCACCGCCAAATGCACCACCTCAAAGGGGCCGCATACGTCTCCGGCCGCGTAGATCCCGGGGCTTGATGTCTCCTGATTCGCCGTCGCTCGCACCATGCCCCCGGCCACGTCCACTCCGGCCGCTGCTAAGTCCAGCCCGCCAATCGCGGGCTTCCGCCCCAGTGCCAACAAGATTTCCTCGGCCTCCGCCACACAGTCCACCCCGTCTTTGCGATAGCGCACGCGTTTGCGTCCCGCGACTTCCACCGCCTGAATCGCCGTTCCACACTCCACCCTCAGTCCTCGCTTCTCAAACGCTTCGCGCACCGCCTCGCCGGCCTCCGGGTCTGCCATGCTCAAGAGCGTCGCGCTGCGTTGCAACAGGGTGACCTCGACTCCGAGTGCCGCGAGATAATGCGCCATCTCCACCGCAATCGCGCCTCCGCCCAGGACAATGATCGATCCCGGCAGCACGTCGGCTTCCAACGCCTCGTCGCTGGTCCAGCAACCCGCCTCCGCCAAACCCGGAATCGCCGGAAACGACACCTGCGAACCGGTCGCGATCAGGGAGGTGCGTGTCGCGATCACCCGGCTGCCTCCCTCCCGAAGCGCCACGTCCAGTTCGTTTGGCCCGAGATACCGGGCGGTGCCCCGAATCAGCTCAAACTTTCCATTCTCCAACTGGCCCCGGCGGTACGATGCGAAGTCCTCCACCAAGAGCCGTTTGCGCGCGATGATCTCTTTGGGGTGAACCTCAATCGCGCCGTAGCGCAGTCCAAATTCGGCGGCCCTCCGCAAGGACAACGCCCGGTTTGCGCTCTCGATCACCGCCTTGCTCGGCATGCACCCCCGCAGAATGCAAAGCCCGCCCAACTCTGGAGCGCCATCGATTACCGCCGTTTTCAATCCCAACCCCGCCGCGGTCCGGGCCGCTGCGTAGCCCGCGCTGCCGCCGCCCACCACGACAAAGTCATACATCGCCGTATCCTAGCGCGGCCCGCTTCGCTGGCAAGGGACGGCTCCGGGCTTTTGCGGTTGCCCTCCGCCCGGGGTGATCCATGATGGCCCGATGTCCCTGGAAATTGAAGAAGGTCAACGGCTGCAACTCGACTTCGGCAAGCTCCTCAAGGTCGCCAAGACCGGCGCCGAGGTCGTTCCGGTCGTCGCCCAAGACGCCGATAGTGGCGAAATCCTCATCATCGGCTACGCCAATCAATTGGCCCTGGAGACAACCTTCAAGGAGCGCAAAGCCACCTTTTGGAGCACGAGCCGCAACGAGCTTTGGATTAAGGGTGCCACTTCCGGAGATTACCTCGAACTGGTCGAGGTCCGGGTGAACTGCGAACAAAACTCGCTCCTTTACCTCGTCCGCCTCGCCGGCACGGGCTCTTGCCACACCAAGGACGCCGCCGGACAGGCGCGCCACGGTTGCTACTACCGCGTAGTGAACCCCGATGGGACCCTCGAGTTCCGGGAATTCGCGGGCTGACGTAAGCCTCTCAACAGCGGGAGCGACCAAGCCCCACACCACCAATCCATGGACCGCCAGTCTGTCGCTCGCGACGGCTGGCGGTCTCTTTCTTTCGACTCGGTCAACCCAGACGTTGGATCCAATCCGCGGCAAATGCTGCCGCCACGAGCAAACCGGTCACTACCAAGACGAGAGTCATCGCAAACATAGCCCCATCATCCGAGACGGGCGCGGGCCGCGAAGCGTTGCGAGCCACCGCAGGCGTGGGCATTTGGGTGGCGGATTCAGAGAGAGATGGAATTGAGTTGGCGAGCATGGAGAAATTCAGGAAGTCTAGTTAATAAGCTTCCACGAATTATCCGCAACTCAACTGGAATTTATAATTTCCAGAAAATCGTAGTCACGCCGTGGCTCCCGAAAGCCCAAAAGCCCGGTGCACCACGTTCGCAGCTTGATCAATCCGGTCCTCCGCGATGATCACCGCCGTCTTGATCTCCGATGTCGAAATCATCAAGATGTTGATCCCCGCCTCCGCCAGCGCCTGGAACATCTGCGAGGCCACACCGGAGTGCGAACGCATCCCGATCCCGACCACGCTCAACTTCGCGATGCCGTCTTCCGCATCCAACTTGGCGCTCCCGCCAAACTGCGACACGAGAGGTTCAAGCACTTCCTTCGCTTTGCCCAGTTCCGCCTTGGTCAGCGTGAAGGAGATGTCGGCAATCCCCGTGCGGGAAACGTTCTGTACGATCATGTCCACCACGATGTTGGCATCGCTGATCCGCTGGAAAATCTTCGCGGCCACGCCCGGGACGTCGCTCACGCCAGAAATGGTGATCTTCGCCTGATCGCGCTCGAGGCTGACCCCACGGATCACGACTGCTTCCATGCTCATATTCTCCTCCTTTACCAAAGTCCCCGGATTGTTGTTCAGACTGCTGCGCACCTCAAAAACCACGCCAAACTTCTTGGCGAACTCGACGGACCGCGATTGCATCACTTTGCTCCCGGAACTCGCCATTTCGAGCAGCTCGTCGTAGCTGATCTCTTCGATCTTCTTTGCGTCCTTCACCACCCGCGGATCGCAGGTGTACACGCCATCCACATCGGTGAAAATCTGACAGAGATCCGCCTTGAGCGCCCCAGCCAAGGCAATCGCCGTCAAGTCCGATCCCCCACGGCCGAGCGTTGTGATCGATCCATCGGTCGTGGTGCCTTGAAATCCAGCCACCACGACGATTTGCCCGCCATCGAGCAACTCATGGATCTTCTCCGGCGTGATGTTCGCAATCCGCGCCTTGGTGTGAACGCCATCCGTCGAAATCCCAGCCTGCGCCCCCGTGAGCGAACAGGCGGAACCGCCCAGGGAGTTAATCGCCATGGCCGTCAACGCGATGCTGGTCTGCTCGCCCGTAGCCAGCAGCACATCCATCTCCCTCTCCGTCGTTTTGGCGCCCGCGGTCACCTCGCTGGCCAACTCAATCAGCCGGTTGGTGACGCCGCCCATCGCGGAAACCACCGCCACGACGCGATGCCCCTCGGCCTGGGTGGCCAAAAGGCGAGCCGCGACGTTGCGAATCCTCTCCGGGGAACCCACCGAGGTCCCCCCATACTTTTGAACGATCAGGGCCACGGCTCGATTACATCACCCCGTTCAACAGCATGAAGGCGCGAATCTCATCCGCGTCCGGATCCAGTTCATAACGGACTTGCTGCCGCTCTCGAAGTTTCTCGAGGGTCGGATGCTTCGGATGAATCCCGATCGCCTTGTGGATCGTGTTGGAAAACTTGGCCGGGTGAGCCGTCGCCAAAACCACCGTGGTATAATCTGGGTCGATCTCCTTGAATCCACAGGCCGTGTGCGGATCAACCACGTAGTCGTATTGCTCGTAGACCTTCTTAATATTCGCAATGATGTCCTCGTCGTTGCTCCGGGTGGAGCAGAAGGTGTCCGGATTGAAATTCGGCAGCTCGATCCGGCCGGTGGTGCGGATGCGCTCCATGATTTCCTTCACCTCGGCGCCATTGCCGCCCACATGGTAATACAGGAATCGCTCAAAGTTCGAGGCCACTTGGATGTCCATCGACGGCGCGTAGCTCGGAGAAACCGACGGCTGCTCCTCGTAAACACCCGTGCTGAAGAGGCGGTGCAGGATATCGTTGCGGTTCGTCGCCACCTTGAAGCGGCTCGCCGGCACGCCCATCCGGGCCGCCATCCACCCGGCAAACACGTTGCCAAAGTTCCCCGTGGGCACCACGAACTCCACTTGTTCGGATTTCTCCGCCGGAATCTGCGTGAACGCGTGAACGTAGTAGATCGACTGCGCCAGGACCCGGGCCAAATTGATCGAGTTGATCGCGGAAAGCCGCACCTGGCTGCGGAACTCGTGATCCATGAACAGCGTTTTCACCAAGCGCTGGCAATCATCAAAGGTCCCCTGAATCGGAATCGGGAAAATGTTCGACGCCCCTGTGCAGGTCATCTGACGCTCCTGCATATCGGAAATCCGGCCCTGTGGGTAGAGAATGAAGACGTTCACGCCTTCTTTTCCGGCCAAACCGGCCACCGCCGCCGCTCCAGTGTCCCCGGAGGTCGCCCCCAGCACATTGATCGAGTTCCCCGTCCGGCGGATCTGGTCCTCGAACAAATTCCCGACCAGCTGCAAACCGAAGTCCTTGAACGCCAAAGACGGCCCATGGAAGAGCTCCAGCACGTAAAGCTTCTCATCGAGCTGCCGGAGCGGCGCCGTCGCCATGTCCGTGAAGTTCGAATACGACTTGTCGACCAGCTTAAAGACCTGATCCGGCGTGTGATCGGTGTCGAACAGCTCCAAAAACTCAACCGCCAACGCCGGATATGGCTGAGCCTCGCCGCTCACGGTGTCCGGATTGAGATCCGGAAGTTCTTCCGGCACATACAATCCCCCGTCGGGTGCCAATCCATTGGCGAACGCCTCAAAAAAGCTGGCGGACTCGCGTTCGTTTCTGGTGCTGACAAATCGCATGATGTGGGGTTCGATCGTAAAGGATTCGCAACTAATGCTCCGGTAGCGTGCTCGCGCAAGCCGCGTTTCAGTCGAGACGCTCAACTCGCATCAACACGGGTTCATGATGAACGCAAGCCAGCATCGCTATTTCCGCCACCGCCGCCTGCACCACCCCGAATTTCGCGTCGTGCAACATGACCACAATCGGCGCCCCCTGCCCTTCTCCGGCCTCCCTTTGAATCATCGACAAGATCCCGACTCCAGCATTCCCCAAGATGCCCGCGACTTGGGCCAACACCCCAGGCTTATCTTCCACCTGAAGCCGCAAGTAGTACTGACTGACGCTCTCATCCTGCGGCAGCGGCTTTCCATAAAGCCCATGCGGCACGAACCCGCACCGGCAGCTCGCGGTCGCCGCGTCGGCCAGATCGGAAATCACCGAACTCGAGGTCGGATCCTGCCCCGCCCCACGTCCGTAAAAGAGCGTCTCCCCGACCACGTCGCCCTTCACCAGGATCGCGTTAAACACCCCATTGACGCTCGCCAAAATGTGCGTCGAGGGAATCAACGATGGCTGCACCCGCACTTCGATCCGGTCGCCATCGATCAGCTTGATCACCGCCAGCAACTTCACCGTGTAGCCCAGGTCCCGCGCAAACTGTAGATCGACCTTGCCCAGCCGCTCTATCCCCTCCACGTGGATCTGGTCAAACGGAACCCATGACCCGTAACTCAGCGAAGCGAGAATCACCGCTTTGTGCGCCGCGTCGCCGCCGTTGACGTCGAGCGAGGGATCCGCTTCCGCATAGCCCAGCTTGCTCGCTTCCGCCAAGGCTTCCTGGTAACTCAACCCCTCCTGCGCCATCCGCGTCAGGATGTAATTTGAGGTGCCGTTGATGATCCCGATGATCGACTCGATGTTGTTCCCCACGAGCGATTCCTGCACGGTCTTGATGATCGGGATGCCCCCGGCCACCGCCGCCTCGAAGTAAATCATCACGCCGTGCTCCTCGGCCAACGCGAAGAGGTCTTTCCCATGCACCGCGAGCAACGCCTTGTTCGCCGTCACCACCGTCTTACCTCGGCGAATCGCCCGCGTCACAAAGTCCAACGCCTCGTCGATGCCGCCAATCAGCTCCACCACGATGTCGATCGCGTCGTCCTCGATGAGGTCGTCCAGCCGGTCGGTCAGCATCCCGGCGGGGAATTGCAGTTCCCGAGGCTTGGACAAATCCCGCACCACGACCCGGCGGATTTCCATGTCGCGCCCGTTGCGCTCCCGCAAGAGTTCCCGGTTGCGCGCGAGATTCCGGTAAACGCCGAGCCCGACATTGCCCAAGCCCGCCAATCCAATTTGCAGTGGTCCTTCGTCCGCCATGTGCTGATCCCGTAAAGAGGTGGGCACCATGCTCACAAAACCGCAGGAAGAAACTGAATCTTTTGGGCGATGAACCTGGACGGTGCTAGCGTCTCTCCCAGTGCCCCATGACCCCAGTTCGATTTCTTCTCGCCTCGGCGATGCTCATGGCATCCCTCCCTGCCCAGACCATGCCTGAAGCCGCCAAGCTTTACGAGGATGGCAACTACGCGGAAGCCTTCGCCGCCTACGAGAAGCTGCTCACCGGCCCCGGCCCCTCCTCGCTCTCGCCCGAAAACGCTTCCCAAGCCATCGCATCCGGCACCAGCTGCCTCCAGCGGTTGGGCCAGGAAGCCCAGCTCGATCCCTTTTTGGAAAACGCTGTCGCCAAACGTGCCGATCAGCCCTTGGCTCTCCTCGCCGCCGCCAAGGCATACCACCAAGTGCTGCACTTCGCGCAGCGGATTGATGGCCAATACCTCCGCCAATGGGGACCGTTCGATTCCACCCAACGCGATCGCGTCCGCACCTTGCAGCTGTTGCAGCAAGCGATGCCCCTGATTGCGCCGCTCCCCGTCGAGACGCAGGCGGATTACTGGAGGTTCCTCGCGGAAGTCCTCAATCCCAACCACACCTGGGACGCTTGGCGCCTCCAGTCGCTGACGGACCTCACCACCCTCCCGGATTACAACGAATCCTCCGGCCCTCGCTTCGGTTGGGCCCACGGCGATTCCCGCCACGCCCCGGTCGATGCCGATGGCAATCCCGTCTTCCACGCGCTCCCGGCCTCTTGGGAAGCCTCGCGTTCCGATGGCGAGCGTTGGCGCTGGGCGCTTCACTCCTTGGGCACTCTCGGCCCCGCGCATCTTGCCTCCGCCCAGCTCCAGCGCGCCGATTTTCTGCGCTCCCAGTTCGACGTCCACACGCTCGCCGCCAGTTGGTTCCACCGCGGAGAAAGCGATGCCAACGAAGAACAGACCGAGCTGCTTGCCAGGAAGTTTCGCGATCTGACCGACGACCAGACCATCGCCATGCTCGCCACCGGGCCCAAGACATTGACCTTGCCCGAGGAACACAATTTCATCCTCCTCTACCAAACCGTGGCTCGGTCCAATGAGAACGCCCCAGCCCTCACCGCTCTCGATCAACTGACCGAAATCCACCTGGCCCGCGACCAACGCCCCCGGGCCGCAGCCAATCTCCGCGAAGCCATCCGCCGCGCCGGCGCCGATCCCGCCGGCCGCGAAATCACCCTGAAGCAACTCACCGGCGCCTTCGGCCGCTTCTCCGGCACGCGCCTCGAAGCTTCCGGCGAACCGGTGAAGGTCGGCTACGTCTTCCGCAACGCCACCGGCGTCGAGTTCACCGCGCGCAGAATCGACTTCGAGCGTCTCCTCGCGGACGTGAAAGCCTACCTCCGGAGCAATCCCGAGGAGCTCGACTGGAACCGCATCAACCTCGACAGCGTCGGCTACCGCATGCTCGAAGCGGACCAGCAGAAGTATGTCGGCGCGGAAGTCGCCAAGTGGTCCGTCGCCTTGGAACCGCGCGAAGAGCACCTCGACCGCTTCGTCGAGATCGCCACGCCTCTCGACCAAGCCGGAGCCTACTGGCTTCAGGCCGCCGCCAAGGACGGAAACCGCACCAACGTCGTCGTCTGGATCTCCGACAGCGCCCTGGTGCGCAAGCCCCTCAATGGCAAGTTCCACCTGTTCGTGGGCGACGCCCGGACCGGAGCTCCCGTCCCCGGCGCGGAACTGGAGTGCTTCGGTTACGAACGCCGCGCCCGGATGGTGAACCGCGAGAAGCTCAAGACGGAAATCCAGTCCCTCCCCCTCACCGCCAATGCCCAAGGCCAGGCCATCGTCGATCTCTCCGACCGCAAGGAATGGCTCATCACCGCTCGCAAGGACGGCCGCTTCGCCTTCCTCGGCTTCTCCGGCCTCTGGCATCGCGATTACCAATACGGACAACCCGACGAAGTCCGCGTCTTCGCCATCACCGACCGCCCCGTCTACCGACCTGGCGACAAAGTGCGTTACAAAGCCTGGCTCGGCCGCTCGTCCTACGCCATGGATCTCAAAGGAGAATTCAACGCCCGCGCTGTCCACCTCGAAGTTCAGTCACCCAATGGCGAAAAGATTCACGAAGCCAACGCCGCCTCCGACGAGTTTGGCGGCATCGCCGGAGAGTTCACCCTCGGACCGGACGCCACGCTCGGCGCCTGTTACATCTCCTTAACCTGCGGAGGAATCGCCGGCAGCGGCCAGTTCCGGGTCGAAGAATACAAGAAACCGGAATTCGAAGTCACCGTCGAAGCCCCCAAGGAACCGGTCCCGCTCGGCGAAACCTTCACCGTCAAAGCAAACGCCACGTACTACTTTGGCGCCCCCGTCACCAAGGGCGAGGCGACCATCAAGATTCTCCGCAAAGCCCAATCCACCCGCCTCTTCCCACGCGGCCCCTGGGATTGGCTCTACGGGAATGGCTACGCCCATCAGTTGCCCGAGCACACCTGGTATCCGGGGTGGTCCTCCTGGGGCTGCTTCGCCCCCCGTCTCCCGTGGATTCCCTGGAACGAACCCGATCCAGAATTGCTTCGACAAGAAACTCTACCCCTCGGACCCGATGGTTCAGTGTCCATCCGGATCGACACCACCGACGCCAAGGAACAGCACGGCGACGAGGATCATCGCTACGAGATCGAAGTCTCCGTGACCGACGAATCCCGGCGCCAAATCACCGGCTCCGGTTCCGTCATCGCGGCCCGGGCGCCCTTCGAGGTCTTCCTTTCCCTGGATCGCGGCTATTACCAGGCCGGTGATACCATCCACGCCGTGGCCGATGCCCGGACGCCGGACGGCAAGCCGGTGAATGGCGAGGCCAAGGCCCGCCTCCTCCACGTCACCTACGACGCCCAGGGCAACCCCAAAGAGGAGGAAGTCCAAACCGCTGCCGGCCCCACCCAAGACGGGCAGTTCTCCGCGACCTTCACCGCCGCCACCGCCGGCCAATATCGCGCCGTCTGCGAAGTCACCGCCACCGGTCACCTCGGCACGGGAGGCCGCCTCTTCGTGATTCGCGGTCAAGGCGACTCTGATCCCGCCTCCTTCCGATTCAACGACCTCGAGCTGATCCCGGACCGCCCCAGCTACCAACCCGGCGAAACGGTCCGCCTCCTCGTGAACACCGCCCGCGAAAACGCCACCGTCCTGCTGTTTCCGAGACCATCCAACGGTGTTTACCAGCCTCCGCTCTTGCTCGCGATGCAGGGCAAAACCGCGGTTCACGAATTCCCCGTAGTCGCCGGAGATCAACCCAACTTCTTCCTGGAGGCCTACACCGTCAGCGACGGCAAAGTGCACCAAGTCACCTTGGAAATCCCCGTCCCGCCCGCGACCCGCAGCCTCCAGCTCACCGCCAAGCCTGACAAAGAAGATTACCGGCCCCGCGAGAAAGCCACCCTGGCCCTCAAGTTGACCCAAGGCGAAGCCCCCGTCACCGGCCAAGTCGTGATCGCCGTTTATGACGAGGCGCTCGAAGCCATCGCCGGCGGTAGCAACGTCCCCTCCATCCTCGCCGCCTTTTGGGATTGGAAACGCCAGCACGATCCGGTGCGCGACGACAATCTCGAACGCCGCTTCCCCGATCTCCCACTCACCCCGGACGACGCCATGCGCGTTTTCGGATTGGGTTTGTCCGGCTCGGAGGAATTGGGTGGCATGGTCGCTTTAGGGGCAGGCGCCACAAGAGACATGGTCATGGCGTCGGCGATGCCCGCCCCCGCCGCAATGCCCCCCCCGATGGCAGATGCTTTGTCGAAGAGATCGGCCAATGGCCAGGACAAAGTCTCACCCGGGGCACCGCAAGCCCCCGCGACCGCCGTCCCCATGATCCGCAGCGATTTCGCGGACTCCATCTTCTGGGCCGCCGCCGTCGTCACCGATCAAGCTGGGACCGCCAAGGTCAGCTTCGATCTGCCCGATAACCTCACTTCGTGGAAGATCAAGGCGTGGGCCATGGGACCGGGCACCCGCGTCGGCGAAGCGGAAACCCAGTTCACCACCAGCAAGAAGCTCCTCGTCCGCCAACAAGCCCCGCGCTTCTTCGTGGAGAAAGACGAGGTCGTCCTCTCCGCGAACGTCCATAACTACCTCGACCAACCCGCGCCCGTCGAGGTCTCCCTGGAATTGGACGGCCCCGCCTTAGCCGCTCTCGATGGCGCCCCGAAATCCATCCAACTCGCTCCCGGAGCCGAGCAGCGGATCGATTGGAAAGTCCGCGCCTCCGCCGAGGGCACCGCCACCGTCCGCATGAAGGCGCTCTCCGCCGCCGAGTCCGACGCCGTGCAACTTAGCTACCCAGTGCTCGTCCACGGCATGCTCAAGACGGATTCCTGGAGCGGCGCCCTTTCCCCGGCCCAGGAAGCCGGCAAAGTCACCTTGACCGTCCCCGCCGAGCGTCGTCCGGAGCAGAGCAGACTCCAGGTCCGCTGGTCCCCCAGCATCGCCGCCGCCATGGTCGACGCCCTCCCGTATCTCATCGACTACCCCTACGGCTGCACCGAGCAAACCGTGAACCGCTTCGTGCCCGCCGTGATCACCCGCAAGGTGCTCTCCGATGCCAAGATCTCCCTCGCGGACATCCGAAAAAAGGCGGTGAACCTCAACCCGCAACAACTCGGCGATGCCAAGGAACGCGCCGCGCAGTGGAAGCAATCGATCGAAGATCACCCGGTCTTCAACGAGGAACGTCTCGCGCGCATCATCGCCACGGGCGTCAAGAAGCTGGCAGGAATGCAAAATCCAGACGGTGGTTGGGGTTGGTTCACCGATGAATCCTCCGCGCACACCACCGCCATTGTCGTCGATGGCTTGCAACGGGGTGCCGCCGCCCAAGCCGCCATCCCCGCCGATCTCCTGGAACGCGGTCTCCAGTGGCTCGCACAATACCAAGCCGCTGAACTGGCTCGGCTCAAACTCCCCGTCACCGATCCCGGACACAAATCGAAGCCCGATTCGCTTGATGCCCTGGTCGCCTCGATCCTCGCCACCCCAGGGACCAACGCGCCCGGCATGCTGGAAGCGCTTTACAACGCCCGGCTCGGCCTCTCGCCCTACGCCCAAGCCCTCCTCGGCTCCGCCCTGCATGCAGCTGGGCGCAACGCCGAGCGCGACATGATCCGCCGCAATCTCGAACAATTCCTCGTGACCGATGCCGAGAACCAAACCGCTTGGCTCAAGTTCCAAAACGCGAACTCGTGGTGGTACTGGTACGCCGATCCCATCGAAACCCAAGCCGCGTATCTCCAACTCCTCGTCGCCATCGATCCCGCCTCGCCGACCGCCTCCGGCCTCGTGAAGTATCTCCTCAACAACCGCCGCCACGGCAGCTACTGGAACTCCACCCGCGACACCGCTCTCTGCATTGAAGCGATCGCCGCCTACTTCCAAGCCAGCGGCGAAGCCTCTCCGGACCTCAACGTGGACGTCCTCCTCGACGGCCAAGTCCGCAAATCCGTCCGCATCACCCCGGCCGATCTCTTCAGCTACGAAAGCAGCCTCGATCTGGGCCCGGCCGATCTCGGGGACGGCGCGCACACCTTGGAATTCCGCAAAACCGGCAAAGGCCCGCTCTACTTCAACGCCTACCTCACGAACTTCACCAAAGAAGATCCGATTCCATCCGCCGGCCTGGAGGTGAAGGTCGATCGCACCTACTGGCGCCTCACGCCCAAAGACGCCACCACTCAAGTCAGCGGCTCCCGGGGCCAAGTCATCGATCAACCCGCAGAAGCCTTCCATCGCGAACGCCTCGAACCCGGCGCCGTCCTCAAATCCGGCGACCTCGTCGAAGTCGAACTCATCGTAGAGAGCAAGAACGACTACGACTATGTCCTCCTCGAAGACCCCAAAGCCGCTGGCCTCGAACCGCTCGATGTCCGCAGTGGCTACTTCGGCCAAGCCGGCGCCTACCGGGAACTGCGCGATGAAAAAGTCGCCTTCTTCCTCCGCACCCTCCCCCAAGGCAAACAAACCCTCACCCACCGCCTCCGCGCCGAAATCCCCGGCACCTTCAGCGCCCTACCTGCGCACATCGCCGCCATGTACGCCCCAGAATTGAGAGGAAACTCGGATGAGGGGAAACTGTCGGTAACGGAGTGATTGACGTCAGTCTTCGGGATGGAGGCACCCTGCGCGCCAGAAGGGTGGCTCCTCCTTGAATTCCTGGGTCCCCTACCTGCCCGAGACTATCAGTGTCCAACCGACGGCTTGGTATTCAGTGTCGCCAGGTAGGCCACGAGGTCGCGCACTTCTTCTTTTTGCAGAATCAGGGCCATAGGGGGCATGGCGGAGATGGGCGGGGTGCTGGAGGCCACTTCCCTGCGCGGGATAACTTGTTCCGCACCGGGATCGCCGACTTTGACGACGAGTTCCTTTTCATTTTCCCGGACCAAGCTGCCAGCCACACTGCTGCCGTCCTTGCGAGTCACCATGGTGAGACCATACCCGGGCACGACGATCGCGGAAGGATTTACCAAAGATTCCAAAATGTATTTCCGGTCCTTCCGCAGGGCGAGGTCCGACAAGTTGGGCCCGGCGATGCCTCCAGAGTTCCCTACGACGTGGCACTTGGTGCATTGCCCGGCCGGGTGGTTCGCGAAATGGTCGGCGCCCTTGGCCGGATCGCCACCTTCCAGGCATTCGCGGTAGGGATCGAGCGGATTCGCCGCGTTCAGGCTCTTCTGGTACTCCGCCAGCTTGGATTGCAGCGCAGGATGTTTGGCAGCGGATTGAAGCAGCTCAAACAAGGTGTCCAAAGGAGCTTCCCCGCGGATCGCGGCATCAAGGCGCGCGGACAAGGCATCCACCGCCTTCTGGACCTTGATGTCCCCGAGGATGAGGATGGCCTGCTGCCGGTCACTCTGGCTCTTGGAGGAAGTCATCACTAGGGCGGCTTCGACGCCCGCTTCCGGGGCGACCTCGACTAGCAGCTTGGCAGCGAGGGCGCGCACTTTATCATCGGGATCGACGAGCAGACTGCTCAACACGCCAGAGAGCGTCGGCGCGTTGCGGGAGCGCAGTTCGCGAATCGCTTCGAGCCTGGCCACCGTCCCCGCCTCGACATCCCGAGCCCAACCGAGAAGAATCGGCTCGGGAAACGCATAGCCCACTTGCTTGGAGAGCCGTTGCAACGTCGCCAAAAGTTCTCCCTGCAACCCCGGCGCCAAACCGGGGAGGCGGCCTTTCACCAAGGCATCGACGTTGGCCCGCGCCGCGGCATCGAGCGGTCGAACCATGGCCATGACCGGATCGACCACGCTTGGCTTTTTCCAATCCTCCAGAGCGCGCAGGGCGTCGTTGCGAAGAAATTCGGGAAGTTTGTCATTCTGCGCGTAATTGAGGAGGCGGGTAGCGGATGGTTGATCGCCAGTTCTCCAGTTCGCGTTGATCAGGCGCAGCTCCATGAGCCAACCTAAGGGTTGATTGCGGTCCACCGCGAGTCCGGAATCGACGCCCTGTCCCAACAACGCGGCCACGTCTGGTAACGCTTTGGTGAGGTTGAGATCATGAATTGCGCGGACGGCTTCATCGGAAATTGAGCGATCCGGATCGCTGAGGAAGGTTCGCAGCTTCTCGCTTTGCAGACGGCGCAATACCAAAACCGCGACGCGGCGAATGGCGGGCACCGGGCTGGACGATAACCCACTCACCCAGATTTCGCCTTCGGCGGACGAAGAAGCCTGTTGCGCCAGATAGGTCAAGCCCACCACGCAACCATGCCGCAAGGTCGCGTCCTGGTCCGCGTTTTCCTCGACGAGGCGGATGAGTTCCGGCCGGGCCTCCTGGGCGCCACAGCGGCCCACTCCGATCGCGGCGAAGAGACGCACTTTGAGCGAGGTATCCTTGAGCAAGGCAGTCAATGGCGGGCCGAACTCCGGCCGCGAGGTGTCGCCCAACATTCGGGCCACTTGGGCGCGGACCTCGGCGTCAGGATCCGCTACCAAGGTCAAGAGCCGGTCCCGCGCCGCCACGTCCCCGTGGACGCGCAGCAGTTGTCCCAAGCCCCACACGCCGTGAAGACGGCGCAACTGATTGTCGCCGGGCTGCACCGCCAGGGCGAATTGACCACTTCCATAAGGCCGATGCGCCACTAACTCGAACTGAGCGCGTTGCCGCACCCGGAGATCAGGGTGTCCGAGAAGTTCACCGAGCCGCGCTTCGCCGAAAGTCGTCCACGAGGTGGTGAGAAGTGACTTGGTCTCGCGAACCACCGGATCTTCCAACCGGGTGGGATCATACATCGCGTAGATGTTCCCCAAGTCTTGCTTCACCCACCCATTGTTGTTGAAGCAGCTAATGTAGAGACGTCCATCAGGCGCGAACTCCGCATCCGTGTTCCCCAGTCCGACCATCCAAGCCTTGGTCCAGTGCCGGATTTTGAACCCAGCGCCCACGGGATCGACGGCGAAGGCCTCGAGATCGCCCTTGGCGCCGCCGAAGTTGCAGACAAAAAAGGAGTCCGCGTACTTCTCCGGGAACGCGGTGGCACCGTAGTTGTAGACCAAACCGCTCGGGCCCCAGCTGACGTTTTCAATGGCCGGCAGAATCCAGGCCGGTTGACCGGGGAAGCGCGGCCGACAGAGTCCTTCCGCCAACCAAGGACTGATCGCGCGTTCCTTGCCGTCCTTGGGATCCTTGAGGACCGGAGTGCGCAGCTTCAGGTTTTTCGCAAAGTTCAACAGCGCCTGGTGACCCGCCTGCCAACCGGAATCGCCGCCTTCGATGATGTTGACCAGGCGGCCTTCATCCCAAGCATCGGCGTCGTTGTCACAGGTGAAGAGATTCCCGAACTGGTCGAACGCCAGTTCCTGAGGATTGCGCAGTCCGGTGTAGAACAGCTCGATCTTGCTGCCATCCGGCTCGCAACGGAAGACGGCGCCTTGATCCGGGTGACTGAAGGTTTTGCCCTCTTTGGTCACGATGTGGTAACCGCGATCGCCGATCGACCAATAGAGGCGGCCGTCCGGTCCCCAAATCAGCCCATGCATATCGTGACCGCTCAGGCTCATCCGGGGGCCGAAGCCTTCTTGCAACGAGACGCGATCCTCGGAAACGCCATCGCCGTCCTTGTCCTTGAGCAGCCAGAGGCGCGGGATGTTCGTGTAGTAGATGCCTTCCCGTCCGTGGATCAGGCCGATGCCCGGGCCGTCGAGGGCGTCCTTGAAGTTCTCCGCGAACGTAGAAACCGCGTCCGCCCGTCCGTTGCCATCACGGTCTTCAATCAGCCGGATGCGATCGGACTGCTTAGTCCAGAATTCCATCGGGAACTTGCCCGTGAACTTCTGATACATCTTGAGCCGGTCGGCGGTGGTGGTGCTGGAGATGTCATCGAGGAGCATCTCCGTGTTGTTGCGGATGTCCTCCACGCCCTCGCGCCAGCGGTCGATCTCCGCGACGTAGAGCCTCCCGCGACCGTCGAAGCAGATCGCGGAAGGATTGCGCAACTGGCTCTCGTCCGCGAACAGGGAAACTTTGAAGCCCTCTTCCAGGTGAAAGTTGCGGATGCGCAGTTCCGCTTGCTCATCAAAACTCACCTGGGCGGAGACGACGCCAGCCCAGGCAAACAACGGGAGAATTCGATTCCAAATCGACATGCGGCCCTCAGAAAGCTTAATGCGCTTTCTGTTCAATCGGAGCCGAAGAAGATGCTTTTTTTGCCGGAGGCGCCCCTGGCTTGAAGAAGGTAACCAAACAACCGCCGAGCGCCGCGCAAAGGATGCCGACGAAGAACATCGGGTGAATCGCACTCTTCGGAGGGTGCATCAGGAGGGAGACGATGGCATTGATCACCGGAGCACCGGCGAAGACGATCGACATCACCACCGCCGGATTCCCCTTGGCCCCGAAGGCGAGAAGCACTCCGAATGCGCCGATGGCACCGAGAATCCCCGCGACCGAAGCCCAAGCGAGCGCCCCCTTCGGATAGCTAAACACATTCAACGACTGCCCGTTCGCGAGAAGAATCGCCGCAGGAGCGAGCACCGCGACCAGGAAATACATCAACCCGACAATGAGGAACGCCTTGTATCGGCCATTCACCGGATCCGCCATGCCGACGGCGCCTCCGTGCAGAGCGATGCCATAGGTGCCCCAGCAGAGGACCGTCAGAAGGGAAAAAATCAGCCACAATTCCATCTTGGTTTTCACGTTTGTCGTTTTCGAGGTCGTCAGGGGGTCACCTTCATCAGGCCACGCATCAAAATGTGGTGACCGGGGAAGGTGCAAATGAATTCGTAATCACCCGGGGTCGCGGGTGCCTTGAATTGCAAAGTTTCTTCCCTGCCATGATCCAGGAGGGCGGAGGCGGCAATGATTTTGTCGCTCTTCGGCTTAAATCCGGCGGCGAACCCATCCGCCCCCATCGCGATCGCGGCCATGGCGACTTCATCGCCGGATTTCGGTTGCACCACGAGCAGGTTGTGGGGCACGAAGTCGTTGTTTGTGAAATTCAGTTCCACCTCGACCCCGGCTTTTACGGAGAACTCCTTCAAGTCGTAACGGAGCTGCTCCATCACCGTGCCGACTTGAACCTTCACCAGCTTGTCAGTCGCGGAGATCACGCCGGAAGGCTTCTTCGCCGCCAGCTCCAGTTCCGGGCCGGCTTGGCCGCCACCGGTGAAATCGACGTTGAACCAGAAGTGCTGCACGGTTTCGGCGGCTTTGCGGGCGTGCGGCTCGGGGGATTTGAGGAGCGCCGCGAGCAGCTGGCTGTTCTTGCGGTTGTGTTGCTGATACAGCCAGAGCGCTTCCAGGAGATGGTGGGCGTCCTCCGCCTTGGTGGCATCGAACTGCTTGATCCAGGTTTCCGTGGCCGCCAACACCTCGTCCGAGTTCCGGCCGCTCAATTCCAGTCGGGCCCGGTAGCGCACGCCGTCGATCGGGTGCTTCAGCAGATCTAGCAGCGCTGGAATGGGTTGGCCGGCAATCGCCACCCGCTCCTGCAAGGGTTTCTTGGTGTAGACCATGCGGTAGACGCGCCCGTGCTGCTTGTCGCGATTCGGGTCGCGCACGTTGTGCTGCATGTGGCCGATGATCACGTTGTGCCAGTCCGCGATGTAGAGCGCGCCGTCTTCGCCGAACTCGGTGTCCGCCGGACGGAAGTTCTTGTCGGAGCTGGCGATGAGATCCCCCATCGGGGAGCCCCAGACTTCGCCAAACTTGTATTCCTTGGTGACCGGGACGTTTTCATCCTTACCGGTCTCCTTGTTCTTCTGGCGCACCTGCGTCTGCACGGTGGCGCCATCGCGATCCAAGTCGTAACGCTTGATCCCGAGGAATCCGATGGTGTTGCAGATGATGAAATCCTGTTGGTAATCGTCCGGGAAATTCGCGCTGGAGATGACGCCGCTGGAGGGAACCGGGCGAACCTCTTTCTTCAAGAGTTCGTGCATTTTGAAGCCGCGACCTTCGGGACGGACTTGGAAGGCGTTTCCGGAGGTGCCGTCGGTGGCATAATGGTATCCCCAACCATCAAACGCCGTCCCGTGCGAGTTCGGTGAATTCGCCGCGTGGAAGGTAATGGTATACCGGCGTGGGTCGAAGCGGAACATCCCAGCGCTCTTCGATTCCAAAGACGTGCCCCACGGATGCTCGAAGTTGTTCACCAGGAAGACGCCGCTCTGCCAGTAAATCCCGCCGTCTGGGCCGTAGACGAAGTTGTTCGCCCCGTGGTGGGTATCCTCGGTGCCGAGTCCGGAGAGAATCACATAGCGGACGTCCGCCACGTCATCGCCGTCGGTGTCCTTTAGGAAAAGTAGGTTCGGCTGCGAAACGACGAGGACGCCCCCGTTCCAAAACTCCAAAGCACTCGGGTTGTGCACCTCCGCGAAGGTGATCGCCTTGTCCGCCACGCCGTCGTGGTTGTCGTCCGGGAGGATGAGGAGTTTGTCCGTCATCTTTTTCAGCGGTTCCCACATCGGATACGTGCCCCAAGCGGCCACCCAAAGCCGGCCCTTGGGGTCGACGGCCATTTGCACGGGGTTGACCAATTCGGGGAACATCGCTTCGTCGGCGAAGAGGTTGACCTTGAAATCCGGCGGGACGGTCATCTTGCTGATGCCATCCTGACCGCTGACGTATTGCAGCGTCCCTTCCTTCTCGGCGCTCGAACTCTTGCTGCCTCCACCGACGTTGGAACTTACCGGCACCGGCGGCGGGACGTTGCTGTCGTCCACCTTGTGATCACTTCCGGTGGCGCGGGCCCAAATCAGCGGGTCGCGGTTCGCCGTCATGACGTCGAACATGGTCATCTCGTGCTGGAGGACGTCCGCGTTGCTCTGATCGTTGACGAACTTGAGGGTGGAGCGGCCGCCCCAGATGTCATTGCCGTCCGTGGCGCGGTAGCGATTGAACCAATGCCAATCCTTGTCGAGCACCGCTTGGCGGAGTGATTCGCGACCTTCGAACGAAACCGGAGCGCCGGCCAACGCTTCCGCGATGACCCCGGCCAAGAGACGGTTGCCTTCCTCATTGAGGTGGATGCCGTTGATCGTCAACGGAGCGGCCTGCGCGGCGTAAAGAGCTTGGGTCGCGGTGAAGAGATCGACGAATTTGATGCTTTTGGCGTCCGCCACCTCCTTGATCGCGGCGGTGTAAAGGGCGAGACGGGCGTTGTTCGCCTTGCCGTCGGGGAGATTCGGATTCCCGAGATCTTCGTGGGCGATCGGGCTGAATAGGACGAACCGGGGCTCGGATTCGCCATTTGGCTTCAAGGCGCGGTGGGCCTCAATCATCGCCTCCAGATCCTTTTTGAATTGCGGCAGCCCTTTCTCCCCGGCGAACGATTCGTTGTAGCCGAAGAAGACCAGAATGACGTCCGCTCCGCAGTGTTTCAGCTGATCCTCGACCTTGGCGTAGCCCTGGGAACGGGGCCGTTTGGTGACTTGATCCCCAGGGAACGAAAGATTGCGCACCACCAGCTTTTTCTCCGGCTGGGCGGCTTGGAGCATCGTTTCGAACCAGCCATCGAAGTTGAACCGCTCGGCCAGACCATTGCCGACGATGACGACGTGATCATCGGTCTGAAAGGCGAATTCCGCGGCCCCGGAACTCTGGATCAAGGCGAAACAAGCGGACACGCCGCACAAGAAATGGGGAATCTTCGGCAACATCATGGTTGGTAAAGGGGTGTCAGTCTGCGACTCTCCCGTCCAAGTGCAACGGGTTCGGGGCAAACACCTTCAATCAGTCGCCTATCTTCCACCCAACCCTGGTTTTCCGACATCACCATGAATGACCAACCTCTGAGTCCTCCGCCATCCCGTCGCGAGATCTTAAAGACAGGCGTCCGTTTGGGGGCCGGCTCCGCCTTGGCCGGCGTGACGCTGCCTCACGTGCATGCCGCCAATGACGATCCCACAATCCGCCTGGCCCTTGTCGGTTGCGGCGGACGCGGGGCTGGAGCCGTCCTCAACGCCTTGGCCACTTCCACCGAACAAGGCCCAGTCAAGCTCCACGCCATGGCCGATGTTTTCACGGAGAACCTCGACTCCAAATACACCGCGTTGGCAGAGCGCCCCGAACTCGCCGGAAAAGTGACGGTGGACGACCGCAAGTTCATCGGGTTCGACGGCTACCGCAAAGCGATCGACACCCTTCGGCCGGGTGATGTCGTCATCCTCACCACGCCCTGCGCCTTCCGCTGGGTCCACTTCGCCTACGCGATCGAGAAAGGCGTCAACGTCTTCATGGAAAAGCCGGTGATCGCGGATGGCCCCAGCGCCCGGCGCATGCTCGCCCTCAACGAAGAAGCCAAGAAGAAGAATTTGAAGGTCGGCGTCGGCCTGATGATCCGGCACTGCGTCGCCCGGGGTGAACTTTTCAAACGCATTCAAGACGGTGCCATCGGCGATCTCACGATGATGCGCGCCTACCGGATGCAAGGCCCCGTCGCCAGCTGTTTCTCGGTGCGCAATCCGGGTCCGCTCAGCCATCTTATGTACCAGATCAAGCGGTTCCACAGCTTTCTCTGGCTCAGCGGCGGCTCATTTAGCGACTTCAATATCCACAACATCGACGAGTGCTGCTGGATGAAGAACGATTGGCCGGTCGAAGCCCGCGCCATCGGCGGCCGGCATTATCGCGGTGAAAACATCGACCAAAACTTCGACAGCTATTCCGTCGAATATACCTTCAAGGACGGCACCAAGCTCTTCCTTGATGGCCGGAACATGACGGGCTGCGAACAGCAGTTCAACAGCTATGTCCACGGCACCAAAGGCTGCGCCGTGGTCTCGGAAAAAGGTCACGCCCCGTCCCGCGCCCGGATCTACAAAGGACAGATCATCCATCAAGTGGTCGAACGCCGGGCCCGTCCCGGCGAAGAGCCTCCACCGCCGGAACCACCGCACCCGGATCTCGTCTGGGCCTATCCGCAGGCGCCTCGGGAGCCAAGCCCGTATGACTTGGAATGGCAAGACCTCATTACCGCCATCCAGCGCGACGAAACCTACAACGAAGTGGAGCGTGGCGTCCAAGCCAGCCTCGTCACCGCCATGGGCCGCATGTCCGCGCACACGGGGCAAGTCATCACCTATGATGCCATGCTGAACTGCGCCCACGAGTTCGCGCCGCTTGTCGATCAACTGACGTTGGAGTCAGATTCTCCCGTGATGCCGTTCGAGGACGGCAGCTATCCCATTCCCGAGCCTGGGGTGAAGATTGACCGGGAGTATTGATGATGCGAACGCGACGCCAATTCCTCGCCGCGCTGCCGTTGGCTGGCCTCCCCGCGCTGAGTCTCTCCGCCGCGGAGGAAGCCTTTCGCATGGTCACCTTCACCAAGTATTTCCAGCACCTCTCGTATGACGCCCTGGCGGATGCGATGGCTGAAATTGGTTTGAACGGGATTGAGGTGGCAATCCGTCCCAAGGGCCATATCGAACCGGATCAGGTCGAGGACGAATTGCCAAAACTCGTCGCGGCTCTGAAGGCACGGAACCTGACGCTTGAGGTGATGACCTCTGGCATCAATGAAGTCTCCCAAGAACAACGCACCGAAGCCATTTTGCGCACGGCGGCGACTCTTGGGATACCGCGTTACCGGCTCTCTTATTATAAGTATGACCTGAACAAGCCGATCCGGGCCCAACTGGATGAATTCCGGCCGAGGCTCAAGGATCTGGCGGCGCTCAATCAGGAACTCGGCATCCAAGGTGTATATCAAAACCATGCGGGCCGGGACTATGTCGGCGCCTCGGTTTGGGATATGCACGACTTGGTTCGCGATTTCGACCCCACGGCCATGGCCCTCGCCTTTGATATCGGCCACGCCACCGTCGAAGGCGCCTCCAGCTGGGAGATCGACTTCCAGCTCTGCCGGCCCAATCTGGGGATCATCTACGTGAAGGATTACCTCGTGAACGGGCACAAAAAGGAAGGGATGCCACTGGGACAAGGCAGTGTCAGCCCGAAATTTTTCCCCATGGTAGCGAAGCTCTCGCCACGCCTGCCCATCTCGCTCCACGTGGAATATCTACCCGAGGAGCCCGCCAGCCCGGAGCGCACCAAGAAGCATTTGGCCGCGCTTCAGCAAGACTTGCGGACGCTTCGTGCCCTATTGGCCGCCTGAGCCGCCCCTACGCAAGCTTTCCTTGGCGGCGAACCGGGCCGGAAAATCACCCCGCTTTGCTTGCTCAGAGACAAAGACCATGTCTGAGTGGCCACGAAGCCCTGCCCGGTGCTTTGCCCGCCATGAAAGCTACCGCCTCCCCGTTCCTCCTCTGCCTAGCCATCCTCGGCTGCCAGCTCGCACCCGGCCTTTCCGCCGCCCCAGCCGCGAAACCCCTGGACAGCCTAGTTTACCGTGGCCGCTGGCATCGGGACTATCACTTTCAAGCCACGGTTCTCGCCAATCGGAAGGTGACGATGTTGACTCGCGCGCCAGGCGAGCTGGAAGTGGTCGAAACCGAGCAGGGCAAACGGTTTCACCACGGCCGTTTCGCGGTGGATCGGGTTCAGCTTCTGGAAAAGCGCCCGCCCCACCGCGTGCTCGACACGTTCGTGGTCGCCGTGAGCGATTCCGCGACCAAACGCAGCTTCGTCCTCAACCAAGGCGATTACATTCAGTGGCCCGAGTATTACGCAGCCCTCTCCTGGGGAAAAAAAGGCGACGTTTTCCTGGTGCGCGAAGGCTCACACTTCTCCGCGCCCAGCGGGGCCAAACGATTCCGCGTGGCCCTCATTGAGGAAAATTCCCTCGTCGTGAGCCCAGCCGAGATTCCGATGATGCGGATTCGCATCCCACGCGCTCATTGAAGCCGAGTGAAACCGGCGGAATCGTCTTCCCCACGTCCGCTCGCGCTCCTGAAACGGGGGAACGGCCTTTCCCGCGTCCGGTGGCTCTTCCCGAAACGGCGGAGGCCTCGATCCCGCGCCGGATCGCCCTTCCCGAAACGGTGGAACCGGCGTCCCCACGTCCGGCAGCTCTTCCCGAAACGGCGGAATCGTCTTTTCCGGGTCCGATGGCACTTCCCGAAATTTTGGGAACCCCTTTCCCGCGTCCGGAAGACGTTCCCAAAATGTCGGAATCGTGTTTTCCGCGTCCCCGGGGCGATTCCGCGAAGGCTCAACTGAAATCGGACGCTTGTCCCGCCCTTTCAGGACGGGCGGGGAATGGACGTGTGCCCCAGGCCTGCGGTCGCCTCCGGCCTGGGCCATCTTGTCTTGGCCTTTCAGGCCAGGACGCTGCGCGCGTTAAACGGCGGTGCGCTTTCATCAGGCCCAAAGGGCCGGGACAGGACAGCCCAGGGCGAAGCCCTGGGGTTCGTGGGTGAGACGATCAGAGCGCTGAAGGCGCGGGACAACCGGCGGGTCATCACGGCTGTCCCGCCCTTTCAGGACGGAAGGGAATGGCCCCCGTGACCCAGGCCTGCGGTCGCCGCCGACTCCCTTCGGCCTGGGCTATCTTGTCTTGGCCTTTCAGGCCAGGACGCTGCGCGCGTTAAACGGCGGTGCGCTTTCATCAGGCCCAAAGGGCCGAGATAGGATCAGCCCAGGGCGGAGCCCTGGGTTTTATCACCGAAATGATCGGAGCGCTGAAGGCGCGGGACAACCGGAGGGTCATCACGGTTGTCCCGCCCTTTCAGGACGAGAGGGAATGGACCCGTGACCCAGGCCTGCGGTCGCCTTCGGCTCCCTTCGGCCTGGGCTATCTTGTCTTGGCCTTTCAGGCCAGGACGCTGCGCGCGTTAAACGGCGGTGCGCTTTCATCAGGCCCAAAGGGCCGAGACAGGATCAGCCCAGGGCGGAGCCCTGGGTTTTATCACCGAAATGATCGGAGCGCTGAAGGCGCGGGACAACCGGCGGGTCATCACGGCTGTCCCGCCCTTTCAGGACGGGAGGAAATCGACCCGTGACCCAGGCCTGCGGTCGCCGCCGACTCCCTTCGGCCTGGGCTATCCTGTCTTGGCCTTTCAGGCCAGGACGCTGCGCGCGTTAAACGGCGGTGCGCTTTCATCAGGCCCAAAGGGCCGAGACAGGATCAGCCCAGGGCGAAGCCCTGGGGGAAAGCGCGAGACAACCTCTCGATTCTCATTACGGTGTCCATCGGCATGGCCCAATCGTTGTCCAACGTTCACGTCCATCTCATCTTCAGCACCAAGAACCGACATCCCTGGCTCGCGACGGAATGGCGGGCGGATGTTTGGCGCTACTTGTCGGGTGCATTCGATGGCCAGAAATGCCATGCCCTGAAGATCGGCGGCGTGGCCGATCACGTCCATGCCTTGTTCGACCTGCACCGGACCGTGGCGTTGGCCGACGTCGTAGGCCAGGTCAAGGCGGAGTCCAGCAAATGGATCAAGCAGGACAAGGGTGTAGCGGCGTTCGCCTGGCAGGCCGGGTATGGAGCTTTCGCAGTCAGCGCATCCAATCTGGATCAGGTAATCGATTACATCGCCCGGCAGGAGGAGCATCATGCCAAGACGACGTTTCAGGATGAGTTCCGCTTGTTCTTGGAACGGCACCGGGTGGCGTTCGATGAGCAGTACGTTTGGGATTGATCGGGACGTTTTGGGGAAATCGGACGGTTATCCCGCCCCGTCAGGACGGGATGGGAATGGACGGGAAACCCAGGCCTGCGGTCGCCTTCGGCTCCCTTCGGCCTGGGCTATCCTGTCTTGGCCTTTCAGGCCATGCACGATGCCTGAAGGGACGGGACAGGACAGTCCAGGGCGAAGCCCTGCGGTTCGTGGTGAGACGATCCGAGCGATGAAAGCGCATGTTTGTCCCGCCCTGACAGGGCGGGATCATCTTTCGTCGACGTCCCAGGCCTGCGGCCGCCATGGGCGACCTTCGACCTGGGCTATCCTGTCGCGGCCCGCTGGGCCTGGGGGCAATCAAAGCGTTTGGGTACAGCTCGGGATGATTGGCCGCACCACAGGCCACCAGCTTTCCTCACACCCCGCCCTTGATCTTTGTCTTCTCCGGGTACCCATTCTCACCGTGTCCGCCAAGATCCACCTGACCGGACACAATCCACTCGAACTTCCCCGATCTTATGCCTAGAATGCTTTCGGAGCGTGACTCCGCCGCTCTTATTGTCAATGGTTCCCGCCGTCATGTGCGCTTGCTACGCCGCTACCGCTGTGATGAGCTGATCAAGGGCATTGACCCCTTGATCAGCGATCTCGCCCAAAAGCGGCAGCTGAGCGAGGAACGCCTCCTCGATGCCCAGGCAGCGCTCGACGCTGTCCTGGCGGCGGATGGGGATTTGGACGACGCGGTGCGCAACCTGTTTGATTCCGCGAAGCAGCACGACCGCTCCGCTCCTACCGCCCCCGTCCTTCCCGATCTGTTTCCCAGTGGCGGTTTCAGTTCCGTGATTGATCTGCCCCGCGCCGATGAGCCGGACGCCGTCGATGCCTTGGCCAAGAAGCTCGAATTGCTCGGCACCGGCCATGACCTTGCGCCTCACTCCGCCAAGTTGCGCGAGGCTGCCCAAACCGTCCGGGAAGCCCTCAACGCGCACCGCGACGCCATCCGCACCCAGAAAGGAGCCGAAGCCGAGGAAGACATCGCCAAAAGCGCTCTGCGCCGGAAGTATGAGGCCAATTACCTCGACGCCCGCAAGCAATGGGGACGCGTCCTGGCGGATCGCCTCTTCCCCAATCTCTATCCCTCCAAACGTTCCGGCTCCGACGCCGCCAAAGTGCTAAGGGGAGAATTCGCCGAGAAGACGGCGTAATCGTCTTTCCTTCGTCCGTCCGGGCTCCCAAAACGGGGGAATCGTCTTTTCCGCGTCGGATCGCTCGTCCCGAAACGGCGGAGTTGTCTTTCCTGCGTCGGATCGCTCTTCCCGAAACGGCGGAGCTCTCCTGCCCGCGTCCGATTGCCCTTCCCGAAACTTCGGAGTCGTCTTCTCCGCGACCAATTGCCCTTCCCGAAATTTGGGAAACATCTCTCCCGTGTCGAATTGCCGGCGCCGAAACGCCGGAATGCCCTTTCCCTCGCGGTCTGGACGATTCCCCCGTTTTGAATTCGAAATCCTGAGGAATTAGGCGAAGACATGCGATACGAACCCCATGGAAACGCCGGAACATGTGCGGATGCGTGAGGAATCCTTGCGACAGCGCAACTGGAAGCGCTGGGGGCCGTACCTGGCGGAACGGCAATGGGGAACCGTGCGGGAGGATTACTCCGCCGACGGCGATGCGTGGCGCTATTTCCCCCATGAGCATGCCCGGAGCCGGGCTTATCGTTGGGGCGAAGACGGCTTGCTCGGCTTCACGGACCGCCAGTGCCGGCTCTGCTTTGCGCCCGCGTTTTGGAATCACCAGGACTCCATTCTCAAAGAACGCCTCTTCGGCCTGGGAAATCACGAGGGCAATCACGGGGAGGACGTCAAAGAGGAATACTATTATCTCGATTCCACCCCAACTCATTCCTGGTGCAGCGCACTGTATCGATATCCGCAGCGGCGGTTCCCTTATGAAGAGTTGGTGGGCGTCAACGGACAACGCGGCCGCGCGTTATCCGAATACGAGCTCTTCGATACCGGTATCTTCGCGGAGAATCGCTTCTTTGATCTCTATGTGGAATATGCCAAGGCCGGACCAGACGATCTCTTGATCCAAATCCGCGCGATCAATCGCGGTCCCGAAACGGCCCCGCTGGATCTGATCGCCACTCTCTGGTTTCGCAATACTTGGATTTGGGGCTGCTCCCATGAAGGTTGTAGTCTGCGGCCGCGCCTCTCCGCCTCCCCGGACGGCGGGGTTATGAGTTGGCACGAGACCTTGGAACCCTTCCGTTTCGAGGCCGAAGCTGCGGACGAATGGCTCTTCACGGACAACGAGACCAACTCGCAATTGCTTTTCCAACGCGAGAATGCCTCCGCCTACACCAAGGACGCCTTTCATCGTTATCTCATTGGGCGAGAGCGAAACGCAGTGAACCCGGCCCTGATCGGCACCAAAGTGGGCGTCCTCAGCCGCCATACCCTGGCTGCCGGTGAGGAAGTGACCCGCCGCTTTCGTTTGCGCCTGGCGTCCTCCACCGGCGCCGCTTTTGGCCCCGAGTTCCACGCCACGTTTGCGAAGCGGCAAGCCGAAGCCGAGGCTTACCACCTAGCTCACGAGCCCGCATCCGCCACCGCGGAGGAGCGCACCATTTTCCGCCAAGCGCGGGCTGGCCTGCTCTGGTCCAAGCAGTTTTATCATTATATTGTCGAGGACTGGCTCAAAGGAGACGCGGTGGCCCCCCCTCCCGATCGGCAACGCAAAGCGCGCAACCGCGAGTGGACCCAAGTCTATAGCCGGGACGTGATCTCGATGCCGGACAAATGGGAATATCCCTGGTTCGCCGCTTGGGATTTGGCGTTTCACATGATTCCGTTCGCGGAGATCGATCCCGAATTCGCCAAATCGCAGATGACCCTCCTGCTCCGGGAATGGTATATGCATCCGAACGGCCAGATCCCGGCTTATGAATGGGATTTTGGCGACGTGAATCCCCCGGTCCATGCCTGGGCGGCTTGGCGCATCTACAAGATCACCGGGGAACGCAACGGCCGGGATCGTGCCTTCCTGGAGAGTGTCTTCCAAAAGCTTCTCATGAATTTCACCTGGTGGGTGAACCGCAAAGATCCGGAAGGACGCAACCTCTTCGCGGGTGGCTTTTTGGGCCTGGATAATATCGGCGTCTTCGACCGCTCCAAACCGCTCCCTGGAGGCGGCATTCTGCGGCAGGCGGACGGCACCGCCTGGATGGCATTTTACGCGGGCACGATGTTGTCCATGGCGCTGGAACTGGCCAAGGAAAATCCGGTTTATGAAGACATGGCTTCCAAGTTCTTTGAGCACTTCATCCAGATCGCGGATGCTATCAATCACTTGGGCGGCAGCGGTCTTTGGGACGCGGTCGATGGTTTCTATTACGATCTATATAAGAACGGCCAAGAGGAACACCGCCTCAAGACTCGATCCATGGTGGGACTGTTGCCCTTGATCGCGGTGGAGATCCTGGTGGAGGAAGACATCAAGAAGCTGAAGGGCTTTTCCAAGCGCATGGACTGGTTCATCCGCTACCGCCCTGATCTGGTGGAACGCATGAGCCTATGCGGCAGTGCCAAGTGCGGACAAACTGGTTCCACGCTGCGGATCCTGGCGATTCCGTCTCAAGAGCGATTGAAACGGATGCTGACCTATTTGTTTGATGAAAACGAATTCCTTTCCCCTTTCGGCATCCGCTCGTTGTCCCGCTATCATGAACGGAATCCCTTTGTCTTTCATGTCGATGGACATGCCCATCGGGTCGGCTATGTCCCCGGAGAGAGCGATTCGTGGCTCTTCGGAGGAAACTCGAACTGGCGCGGCCCGATCTGGTTTCCCATCAACTACCTGATCGCGGAAGCGCTGGAACGCTACCACCACTTCTACGGAGAGAACTTCCAGGTGGAGTTCCCCACCGGCTCCGGTAAAAGAATGACCTTGAAAGCCGCGGCCCGGGAGATCGAAGCACGCCTTTGTGCGCTTTTCCTCAGCAACCCGTCAGGCATCCGGCCGAGCCTCGGCCCGGCATCCCTGGCCGCGCCGGAATCCGGATTGCTCCTCTTCCACGAATACTTCCACGCGGAAACCGGCCTGGGCCTCGGCGCCTCCCATCAAACCGGCTGGACCGCGCTGATCACCAGGCTCATCGCCGACCAGATCCAGCAGCGCACGAGGCGCCCGATCGAATCCCCTCACGACGGCGTCAACGTCGCTTGACTTGCCTCGTTTCGGCCACTTCGATCTTGCTCCAACTCGCCCGCTCCTATGGAACAGCCACTCATGGTCATCGGCCACAAGAATCCGGACACGGATTCCATCTGTTCAGCCATCGCCTACGCTCACTACAAACGCCACATCGCTGGAGTCGCCGCACTCCCCTACCGGGCGGGAACGGTGAACCCGCAAACGAGCTTCGTGCTCGAGTGTTTCGGAGTGCCTCAACCGGATTTGGTCACCACGCTTCTGCCCAAGCTTTCGGATATCATGATCCAAGGCCCGGATCTCATGGTCCTCACGGAGGATGATCCCCTTGGCTTGGCTTACCAAATCATCACCCAACGGCGGTTCGCCTTCCTTCCCGTGACCGGCACGGATGGCAGCTACTCTGGAAAAATCTCCGCCCTCCGGCTCGCTTCGCTATTGCATGACCTCGGTGAACTCGGCCGCAAGCGGGACGTCTCCATTCACTTGCACCGCTTCCTCGCGGACGTCGATGGCAGCGCCGCCGAAGCCCAAGTTCCCGCCCAATTCACCGGAACCATCTGGTTGCCCGGGCTCACGGAACTTCCGATCGCTCCACAGGGACCGATCTTGGCGATCGTTTCTGACCCGAGTCCTGATCGCATTGCCCATACCGTGGCCCATGGCGCCAGTGTTCTGGTGGTCTGCAACTCCACTCACATCGAGGTCAAAGCCGGGATCCCCGTCATCACCACCCGCCGCACCCCGCTCGAAGCCGCAGTCGCTCTCTGCCTCGCCATGCCGGTGCGCGAATTCGTTGAGCGCGACCACCCGACGTTTCCTCCAGACGCCTTTGTCCGCGACGTGCAACGGGAAATCCGCAAATCCAACGAGGGCGGTTTCATCGTCGTCGATGCCGATAGCCGAGTCCGTGGTGTCGTCACCCGATTGAGCTTTCTCAACCAATGGCGCTTCCGCGTCGCCTTGGTCGATCACAACGAGAGCTCTCAATCGGTGGATGGGATTGAAGAAGCCAACGTCGAGGAAATCATCGACCACCACCGGCTCGGACATCGCGGCACCGATTTGCCGATCACCTTCATCAACCGCGTGGTCGGCTGCACTTGCACCATCATCGCGGAGTTGTTCCGATTTTCGGGCCAACAACCGCCGCGCGAAATCGCCGGTTTGATGCTCGCGGCCATCCTTTCCGACACGGTCATTTTAAAATCCCCCACCACGACGGCGCTCGATCAGGAAATGGCGGAGTGGCTAGCCAGCATCGCCGGAGTTGGGATCGCCGAGTTCGGCGCCAAGATGTTTGCCGCCGGTTGCGCCGCCGAAGGCATGGACCCGCGCAAGATCATTGAGCAGGACCTCAAGATGTACGAAGAGAGCGGCTGGAAACTGACCGTCAGCCAAATGGAGACCGTCGGATTCGATCTGTTCCGCAACATTCAAGCCCCCCTCGCGGCGGAATTGGACCGCGCCCGCCAAGACGCGGGCTGCCACCTCGGCTGCCTCATGGTGACCGACATCACCAGCAGCACCAGCCTCCTTCTCTGCGCCGGAGAAGAGAAACTGATCCACGCGGTCACCTACCCCAAAGTGGGCGAGAATCTCTTCGAAATGGCCGGAGTCCTCTCCCGCAAAAAGCAGATGATGCCTTATCTAGCGGATCTGCTGCGCCACATCCCCGCTTAACGCTCCGTCCTCAACCATCAACTCTCTATTCCCAACCAAACTCGGATTAACCAGCTGGTCGTTCCGCGTCCGGTGGTGGCAACGCCGGTCGGCCCCAGAAGCTGGCTTTCCCGCCTGGACCAGCCCGCTCGACATCGTCGATCATTGCGGATCTCTGGGATGCCCAGCGCTGCAAATCGGGGTCGATGGCTGGGACCTTTCCTTGGCTACGGCCGTCCGCGCCCGATGCGAATCTCTCGGGATCGAACTCGAAGGCCAAATCGAGCTCCCCGGGGATCTCGATCGCTTCGAGCGCGACCTCATGGCGGGAAAAGAAGCGGGTGCCACCATTTTTCGCTGTTACTGCCTGCTCCAGCGACGCTACGAGCACTTCGCCTCAAGGTCGGATTGGGAACGGTGGCAACATGAAGCAATCGCCACGTTGCAACGGGTCGAACCCATCCTTGCCAAGCATCGCGTCCAGCTCGCCGTGGAAAACCACAAAGACTGGCTCGCCGCTGAACAGGCAGCCGTGTTCCAGAATCTTTCAAGCCAGTGGCTCGGCGTTTGCCTCGACTTCGGAAACAATCTCGCCCTCCTCGAAGACCCGATCGCCGTCGCGAAGACCCTTTCTCCGTGGATTGTAACCACCCACGTCAAGGACATGGGCTTGCGCCACTCACCTCACGGCTTCGTCCTCAGCGAGGTTCCTCTGGGCCAAGGCTTCCTCGACCTCCCCGCCCTGTTCCGCATCTGCCGGACAGCCAATCCCCAAGTGCGCTTCCTTCTGGAAATGATCACGCGCGATCCCTTGCCGGTCCCCTGCCTCACGGATCGCTATTGGGCCACGTTCGCTCCCGTTCACCAGGAATCCCTTCAGCAATCCGCGATGGAGTGGGTGGCACGCAACGCAACCGGCGATGCCCTCCCGCAGGAAAGCCAGCTCAGCGACGCCGCCGCCCTCGCCCTTGAGCAGCAGCTGGTGGCACAAAGTTTGTCGTTTTTGGTTCCTAGTCCTTAATTCTTCGCCAAGATCCAGGCACCAAGAACCAAGAATATGAAAAATAGATTCGATCTCACCAACAGAGTCGCCCTTGTCACCGGAGGCAGCAAAGGGCTGGGCTTGGCCATGGCCCGGGGGTTGGCGGAGCACGGCGCCCACATCATGATTTGCAGCCGCAATGAGGAAGAACTCAAAGCCGCGGCCGACCACATCCGGGATGGCTTGCCTGTTCAGGTCGATTACCTGCCGGTTGATATGACGGATCGCGAAGGCGTCAAAGCGCTGGCCCGCGTCGCTTTGGAACGTTTTGAAAAAGTTGATATTCTGATCAACAACGCCGGGAGCAACATCCCCCAGCCAATCGATCAAGTGCAGGATGAAGACTGGGATCGCATCCTTGAACTCAATCTCACGAGCATCATGGCATTGACCCGGGCGCTGGTTCCTCAGATGAAAATCCGCCGCTGGGGCCGGATTATTCATATTTCCTCAGTCCTCGGACTCGGGTCCAAGGAAGGCCGCAACGCCTACTCCGCCACGAAAGCCGCCGTCATTGGCCTCGCCAAAGCCAGCGCGCTGGACTTGGGCCCTTACGGCATTACGGTAAACTGCATCGCTCCCGGCCCTTTCCTCACGGACCTTCCCATGAGCCTCCTCGACGAACAGGGGAAACAATCGTTCGCGGCGCGGACTGCCTTGGGCCGCTGGGGCCAGCCGGATGAGCTCGTCGGACCCGCCATTCTCCTGGCTAGCGAAGCTGGTAGCTACATCACTGGCGAAGTCCTGCTGGTGGATGGAGGGGCATTCGCTCGTGCCTTGTAGGCTTCCTGACTATTAAATTTTCCGAAGGATTTTCTAGAGTATTCTTTGGTTTTTTTTCTTGCCTCGCTCGCTCGTTTTTGGAATTGAGCAAGTTGGCGGATTGCGCATTTCCCAGGGCCCGGGTGTACCGGCCCTGACGTCTTGCACTCAGCCACCGCGCCATTTGAAGTCATGAAAACCCACCGCCAATGCCTCGCCATGCCCATGGCTCTGAAGCAAGCAGTCTCCAGCATTGTCATCGCGCTGCTGTTTGTGACGTCCGGTCCTGTATCACTCGCCGCGACCTACAGCTGGACTCCCACCGGAGCAGGTCCCCTCACCTGGAGCACGGGAGGGAATTGGACGGGCGGACTTCCGGCGAATCTGGCAGGCGACATTATCAATTTGACGGCAAACCTCACGGCATCCCAGACGATCAACCTGGACGTCAACGCAACCACCGGCACCCTCAGCATTGGCGACCCGACCACCGCGTTCTTCGGCTACACCCTGCAAAGCCTCAACAGCAGCGCGTTGACGTTCGACAACGCGGCGTCAGCGGCCGTGCTCTCCAAGGCGGCTGCGGCCACGGCCAATGATTTGATTTCCACCAATGTCGTTCTGGCCAGCACGGGGAACGCAAATTTCAACATCACCAACGCCGTCGCGAACACGACCAGCCTCCTCACCCTGTCCGGAAACGTTTCCGAAAGCGGTGGCGCCAAGAATATCGTGATCGCGGGGGCGGCCGCCGGTAGCAGCAACGGGGTCACCGTGTTGAGTGGCAACAACTCATTCTCCGGCAGCGTGTCCGTGAATTCCGGCACCCTGCGCGCGGTGGGCATCGATGCCTTGAATAGTGGCGCGACGAACACCATCACCCTGGCCAACGGCTCCACCCTCGATCTTCGCGCCGATGGCAACGGTTTCGGCAACCTGCAAAGCCTCGCGTTTGGCGACAACATCGTCCTCGGAGGCAGCGCCACGATCGCCGTGGATCGCTCTGGCACGACGGGTTTCCCTGGTTCCACCGCCCTGAACAAGACGATTCAGCTCGGGACTCTGAGCACCGGTGGCGCCAATACGCTGACGGTCACTCCGGCCAACGGCTACGGGCTGGAATTCACCGGGGCCACCACCCTCGGCGGAAACTCGATCTTCAGCGTAGGCAGCGCCCAAGCTTCCAACGTGGTCCAGGGCCTCACCCTCTCTGGCGCTGTGGGTGGCAGCTTTACGCTCACAAAGACCGGAACAGGCACCATGGTCCTAGGAAATTCCGGAAATACCTTCACCGGCCCCATCAGCGTGACCGGTGGCACCCTCGCCTTCGGAAGCGATGGCGCGCTCGGCAACGCCGCGAACACGATCACGCTCAACGGCACCACTTCGGCCATTCGTGCGACCGATAACATCTCCACCTCTCGTGTCCTCACCTTAGGCAACGCTACGGCCACAAACAACATCATTGAAGTCGTCCAAGGAAAGACCCTGACCTTGAACACCGCCTTCGGAGGCGCCAACGGCTTCGTGAAGGCGGACAACGGCACCCTTAGCATTCCGGTGTCAAATGGCACCTGGGCAGGCACCTCCACGATCAACGCGGGTGCCCTTAACATCTCCGATGCCACTTCCCTGGGCGCCACCAGCGGCGCCACCACCGTCGGCAACTTCGTCGGGGCCGCCCTGCAACTAAGCGGCGCCGGCATCACCTACGCTGCCGAGCCGCTCACCTTGAACAACAGCGGGATCAACACTGGTGGCGCACTGCAAAACCTCTCCGGCAACAACACCTGGAGCGGCCCGATCACTCTGGCCAGCGCTTCGGCAATCGGCTCCAACTCGGGGACACTGACCCTCTCTGGTGGTGTCTCCGGCGCCTTCGCTCTTACCACCACTGGGGCTGGCGGTGTCGTCATCGGCGGAACCGGGTTAGCGGCCAATGTGGCCAGCCTCACAAAACTGGGCGCGGGGAAGACAACGATCAATATCAACAACAGCGCGTTTGTTGGAGCCACCACCGTCAACCAGGGCACCTTGGAGCTCTCTGGTGCCGCTGGCGCAATCGGCGGCACGGGAGCGATCACCGTCAATCCAGGTGCAACCCTCACCTTGGACAACACCGCCGCCGCTGTCACCAACCGCCTCGGTAGCCGCCCCATCACCCTCGCGGGTGGCAACTTCAATCTCATCGGCAACGCCGCGGCAACGAATGAAACTCTGGGCGCATGGAGCTTAGCCCGTGGCCACTCCAACATCAGCGTCACGGCCGGAGCGGGCGGAGCCAACCTGACATTTGGCAGCTTTGCGACAAATTTTCCGCAGAACGGCGCTACTGTGCGGTTCTCAGGCACCAATCTAGGTTCAGCAGCCGGAGCGAACGTTGCCACGATCAAGGGGAACGTTGCATTTGCTGGTCAGACCGGTGCCGCTGGTGCCAACACCAAGGGGATTCTTCCCTGGGCGATCGCGGAGAACACCACGTCTTCCGCTATCGGGTTCGCAACCGCGGACTCCGCCACCGGAATCATTCGCCCGCTGGCTGCTTCCGAAAAGCTCACCACCACAACCTTGACGGCCAACGTCAACCAGGAGCTGAGCGGTAGTGCGGTGTCGGCGGCAAGTGTCAGCATCAACTCCCTCGCGCTCCTCAGTGGAGGCGGTGTATCCCTGACCAACAGCTTTCCGACCTACCCCGTTCTCACCATCCAAAGCGGGGGCATCTTGGCCCAGCCTGGGAACACGGGCATCTCGGGCGGGGTGGTTCTCGCCACCGCGAACAGCGGAACTACCCTTCGCCCACTCTACGTCCATGCGCTCGGTGACCTGAACATCAACAGCGTACTGCTGGGCCTCCGTGGCTTGGTCAAAACGGGACCTGGCACGTTGACCATCAGTCAACCCAGCATGATGGGCCGTGACGACGACACCAACAACAACATCAACTTTGTCAACGAGGGCACGTTGAAGCTGGCCGGTGGCACCAACACTCTCTACTTCCGCAACCCCATGGTGATCAATGGCGGCAAACTCGACCTCAACTCCACCAGCCAGTACACCCGGGAACTGATGACCGACAGCACGGTGAACGGTGGCGAGATCATCAGCACCGGCGGGAACGGTGTCCTTTTGGCCAACCAGCAGAACACCGCCCGCACTTGGGCCGGGAACATCGGTGGTTCCACCAACGACTACGTCACCTTCGCCCGTACAGGTGCGAACACACTCAACATCACCAGCCCCAACACAACGACGGGCAAACTGCTCCTTTTGAACTCCACGACCAGTTTGATCGACGCCGGCACATTCACCGGAATCAGCGGTCTTACGGTCAGCCGCGCTACCTTCGCCATTAACAACACCGGTCTCTACGAATCGAGCAACCGGGTGAATGACTCGGCCCCAGTCACCCTCCAAGGGGGCGTCCTACAGTTCTTTGGCCGGGCAAACTCTGCATCCTCAGAAACTCTTGGAGTCGTCACCCTCGAGGACGCGATGTCCACGATTCGAGCCGACCGAGGCACTGCGGGTGGCGTTGTTTCCGCCGACCTAACGCTGTCAGGCCTGGGCAGAAACGCCGCCAAAGGAGCCACGGTCAATTTTGAATCCGGAGCCGGAACGCTGGGCAGCATAGGTAGCAATTCACGAATTTTCATCACTGGCCACACGTTCTCGGGGAACACCACGAACAACATCCTGGGTGGCTGGGCCACTGTCGGCGGCACCGAGTTAGCCACCTATATTGATGGCCTCGGGATCGCTGCACTGAACGCAGCTGGGGCACCAGGCTATAGCGGAACGACTTTCCCGAGCGCAATCCAGCCTACCCAGAACATCCGCCTCGCGGCTAGTGGAGCCGTCCCTTCGCTGACGGCCGGAGCGGATGATTATCAAGTGAACAGCCTGGTCGTCCCGGGCAACTTTAACATCACCTTCGCGGAAGGAACCGATACTCTCAATCTGATCTCTGGTGGCTTGATTAAGAGCAGCGCGAACAACAACAGCATCGGCGCTACAGTGGACAGCGGCCGCCTCACTGCCGGTGGAGCCACCGCCAACTCCGATCTCTTCCTCTTCAACAACCAGAACACCCTGACGGTAAACTCGCGGATCGTCGATAACGCCGGTGGCGCCGTCCGACTCGTCACCTCTGGAGCGGGAGCGATTGCCCTGAGCAACCCCAACAATTCCTACACCGGCGGCACCGTGGTCAACGCAGGCACCCTCAACCTTAGCAACGCGGCAGCTGGAGCGGTCATTCCGGCAGGTGGTCTGACGATTGGCAGCGCTACCGTGACCATGAACGGCTTCAACAACCAGATCGATTCCTCAAACGTGGTAACCATGCGCGGGGCATCTGTACTCAACCTCTTCGGTAACAACACTCTCGCCGGCTTGGTCTTTGAGGCCGATGGCAACAATGTCACTCTCAACATCGGCGCAAACGTGGGGAACAACGTCAATTCCTACGGTGTATTGTCCCTGACCGGAGACATTACGGCTTCAGCCTCCACGGTCCGAGTCGAAAGCAGCGAAGCGCCCATTATCACTTTCGGGGTTATCGACCTCGGCGCCACCAACCACAATATCACCGTCAGCCCAACAATCATCGACGGGAAGCAACAGACTCTGCTCCAGCCCGCTCTTTCCCTGGAAGGGATCATCGGGACCGGCGGCATCACCAAGCTAGGCAACGGCGCCCTGCGGTTGCGCTCCGCCCAGACCTACTCGGGACTCACCGATGTCCAAGCCGGTGCACTCGTCCTCGGCTTGAACAATGGAGGCTCCCGGTTCTCCACCTACAATTTTGCCTCGGGCACCCAGTTTGAGCTCATGGGTGCCTCCACCGTCATTGGGGGCCTGTCCGGAGCTGGCAACATCAGCAACCTGAGCAGCGGTAACGTCACCCTCGGCTTCGGCTTCAACAATCAGAACACTAGCTTCTCTGGCGCATTCAATCGGAGTTCCGATGCCTTTCCCACCACGCTCAACGTCCAAAAGTATGGCACGGGAACCACCATCATTACTGGAGCAACCCCGACCTCAACTGGCACTGCCGGAGCACTGACAACCTCTGGCGGCGTGCTCGAATACTCAGGCGCCGGAGCAACCACCTTCCGCACCGTAAACGTTCAACGGGATTCCACGCTTACGCTGAATAACGTCACCTCCAACGTAAACAACCGCTTGGGCATGTCCATCGCCTCCGCGGCGAATGGAACGCTTAACTTGAGCGGCGGCACTTTGCGGATTGTTGGAAACACTTCCTCGGGAACGACCGAGTCCGTCGGCACGTTGAACCTGACCGGTGGCAGCGGATTCATCAATTTGGAACCGTCCTCCAGCCAAAATGTAACGCTGACCGCAAATACACTCGGCGCCGTGACCCAGGGTGGCACCGCTGTGCTTCGAAGCCCGAACCTCGGGGCAACGATCGGCGCCGGCACGGGCAATCTGGTGATCAGTGGAACGCTGAATCAGGTCGGTGGTGGAGGCGCCGTGGGTACCACCACGATGAGCATCCGTCCCGATATCTTGGGTGACCTCTCCCTCACCGGCAGCGGAACGGGTTTCGTCACTTACGTCGGCGCTGCAGGCGCAGCCAACGTCGCGGGCGGGAATGGATTCCGTCTCCTCGCGGCCAACGAGTTGGCTCCTTTCCTCTCCAGCGGAGCCACCGCCAACGTGGCTTTGAGCTACCCCCACGGCGGTTCCATGATCGCGGCCACGACCATCAACAGCCTGACCCTCAACCAGTTCGGTGGGACCATGATGGCTGGCCCAATTCCACAAGGAACGACGATGACCGTTACCAGCGGAGGCATCATCGCTCAGGCTGGGAACCGGGGCATTAGCAATGGTCTCCTAGCGGTTGGTGCCAACCCAGCCTTTATCCATGCCATCGGCGACCTCAGCTTCAGCGCCGGGATCACCGGATCCGCCGGGATGACCAAGTCCAGCTCCGGAACTCTCACCCTTAACGCCCCTCAGTTTTACACCGGGGCCACCTCCTTGAACAACGGGACGCTGACCCTGAATGGCGGAAACAACACCCTATTCGTTAGCGCAACGGGAACTCCCAACGCGCTTAACGTGAACGGTGGCAACCTCAACCTCAACGGCAACAGCCAAGTGGTCAGTACCCTCGCAACGAACAATATCGTGCCAGGCATCTCCAGTGCGATCACCAACAGCGGCGCGGCCGCTACATTGACATCAACCGGCGGAGGCACCTTCGCCGGGACAGTCAACGGCAATCTCAGCTTCGTCCGGGCCGGGAACAACACGACCGTGCTTTCCGGCGCCAACACATTTAATGGCACCACAACGATCCGCGGAGGAACCCTCCAGCTCCAAAGCAGTGGCACCATCGCCAACTCAACCGCTGTCGATGTCCGCTTTGGCACCTTGATCTGGGATGACTATAACGGTGTCAATCCGGGAACAACGCCCCCGGTTCGCATCGCCGCCACTGCTCCCGTCACGTTACAAGGGGGCAACCTGAATATCCGGGCGGCCTCCAGTACCAACACGGCGCTTGCGCTGAATACCGTCAATACCCAATCGGGCCGCAACTTCGTGCAACTCCACCCCTTCTCCGGTGGAACCGCCACCCTCACCATTGGCAATCTCACCCGCTCAGCCGATGCGACCATCGACTTCCGTGGACAGACAAATGAGGGCGGCACCCAATTCCTGGGACTGCCGGGCGTCAACAACTCCCGCATCTTCGTCTCTCAGATGAACGGCTCGTCCTTCAGTGCTTCCTCACTCACCAACAACCTTATCGGGGGTTGGGCCATTATTGGCGGAGGCGAGTTTGCCAGTTACTCAAACACGAATGGCCTTGGTGCGTTGGGACAGTCAGGCTTCCCGGCTTACAACGCCACGACCATGCCGGCGGCGAGCCAGCCGACCCAAAACATCCGCATCACGGCCTCTGGTAACGTTCCCACGGTTTCGGGTTACTCGTTGAACAGCCTCAACATTGCCGGCAACGCCAACCTCACTTTCACGGCCGGGACCGACACCCTAAACTTGGTCTCGGGTGGCTTGTTGAAAAGCGTCAACAACGCCAACACGATCGGCGCCTCCGTGGACAATGGCCGCCTCACTGCCGGTGGAACCAGCAATGGATTGAATCCGCTCTACATCTACAACAACGAGAATACCCTTACGATCAATTCGCGGATCATCGACAACTCTTCTGGTGGACAAACTCGCTTGGTGCTCTCCGGAGCTTCCAACATCACCCTGACGGCGCCCAATACCTACTCGGGCGGCACGGTCTTCAACTCCGCCACCACCAACCTTCAAGGGGGCGCCAACACAACGATCCCTGCAGGGGGCGGTGTCACCATCAACAACGCCACTGTCACCATGATCCCGGGCAGCCCAGCCCAGATCGCCAATTCCAATCCGATCACCGTCAATGGCGGCGGCGTGCTCAACTACTGGGGGAGCACCAACACCATGAACGGCCTCCTCACGTTCAACAACGCGGGCGGCGGCGGCAACCCCACCATTCGCACGGCATCCGTAACCTCTAACAACACAACTACCACTGCGGGCAGCAACGTCATCACGCTGAGCGGCACCAACGCCGCTCTCGGTCTCACAGCTGGCACTCCGGTCAGCGGAAGCCGGATCGCCGCCGGTACCACCGTGGTTTCCGTTTCAGGTTCCACGGTCACTCTCTCCCAACCAGCGACCGCCACAGGAACAGACGACACCGTGACCTTCGGGAGCACGTTGATTCTGAATAACAACATCGTCACTACCAACGACAGTTTCGCCACTACCCCCGTCCTTTCGGTAGCGACCCAAGGCCGAATCGATATTGGAGCCTCCACACGGACCATCACCGCGAATGGCAATGCGCCGCTCGCTCTGGCGATTGGCAGCCTCATCGGCACTTCCGCAGGCATCACCAAAGAGGGAACCTCCGGCATCCGCCTGGACGGTCCGGCCAACTACTACCTTGGCGCTACCAGCCTCAATGCTGGCACCATCTTCGTGGGTATCGCCAACGCGATTCCTTACGCCTCGACCTTCACCATGAACGCCGGGAGCCGCCTCGACCTCAACGGCTTCGATCAGCTCCTCAGCCAACTTTCCGGAGGCGGTGACATTACCAATAACTCGGGCACCGCGCGAACCCTCACTTTCGGTCTCAACAACGCAGCCACCAACTTCAATGGGCGGTTCATTGCTTACAACGACGCGGTGTTGACCACATTGAACGCAACCAAAATCGGCAGCGGCTCCTTCGGCCTCACCGGCGGGGATAGCACCGCGATCGGCACGCTCACCATCAACGGCGGCGCCGTGACCTATTCCGGCTCCGCAAGCACAGCCTTCACGAACAACGTCATCAACCAGACCGGTGCCCTCATTCTCGACAACACCACCTCCAACGAAAACAACCGCCTCGGAGGGCTTCTGAAGGGTCTCACGGTTGCCGGTGGCGAGTTCCGGGTAAACGGAAATGCGTCTGGCACATTCGAATCCCTCGGCGCCCTTAGCGGCGCGGGTGGATCCGGCATTATCACCGTGGATCCTTCCACAGGCTCGACCGTGGTGAACTTCGCCAGCCTGCCTGCACTAGGCGGAAACACTTCGTTGCTGATTCGCGGCACGAACCTCGGCTCCACCCCTGGGGCTGGCGTGGCCAATATCTTTTCCGCCGCCCAAGCAGGTCTGACTGGCGGCGGAGCCATCCCTGGGCTCGCCAATATGAGCATACGGGGCGACATTGTGGTGGACACCTCCCTGTCCGGCACGGGCACCAGCTTAGCGACTTACTTCCCGGGTGCCGGCTTCCGTGCCCTGGGCGCCGGTGAGACCTTGAACGGCATCGTCAACATGCATGCGAGCACGGCAAACCTCGGGTTGTCCGCCGGTCAGACGTTCTCGACGAATGCGGCCAACAGCCTCACCCTGGAAAGTGGAGGCGGAGTCTCGGGCAGCAACGCCGGCAGCATTTTGACGCTCGGTGCCTTCTCGATCCTTGCCAAATCCGGCAACACCGGTCTCACCGGCGGCCAGATCAGCGCTGGTGGCTCCACCCTCAACCTCAATGCTCAAGGCGATCTCGCCGTTTCGAGCTATTTGATCAACACCGCGAACGGGATGGTCAAGGCCGGCGCGGGCAACATGACGATGAACAGCCCCCTGTTCATCGTCGGCACCCACGTCATTAATAACGGCACCCTCACCCTGAACAGCGCTGCGGACAATACCATCGTGGCCAACCCCACCTCAACCGCCGTCGGAACACAAGGTCTCAGCCTGAACGCCGGATCGCTCAATCTCAACGGCCGCAACCAGGTGGTGGGCGCTTTGGCCAGCAACAACATTCTTCCTGGCACAGGAGGAACCGTCACCAACACCGGGTCTGCCGCGACCTTCACCTCGACCGGTGGCGGCAACTTTGGGGGAGTCATCAGCGGGCCGATCACTTTCGACCGGTCAGGGAACAACACCACCCTCTTGACCAGCCCACAAACCTACACCGGCGCCACCAACGTCCGCGGCGGCACCCTGCAACTTCGTGACAATGGCGCTCTGGCCAGCACGGCAGGACTCAATCTGCAGTTCGGCGCTGTGAACATCGATAACAGTACCTTGGCAAATCTCACTGATCGCATCGCGGATACCAACGCCGTGAATTCCCGAGGCGGCACCATCGCCCTCATCGGTGTCCCAGGCCAGGCGGTCACTGAATCCCTCGGCACTGTGACCGTGCTTGGCGGGCAATCAACGATCGCTACCAATTCCGTAGGGAACACCGGCACGTCCCTGCTCACGATCGGTAATCTCATCCGGAACACCGGGGGGGCGGTTAACTTCACCGGCTCCAACCTGGGCCAACGCGCTTCCGCCGGGGTCGTGGCTGTCGGGTCGAGTGGGATTGTCCTCAGCCAGATCAACGGCGCCTCTCCCACACTGACCAATGGCATTCTCGGCGGTTGGGCCACCGTCAACGGAACTGACTTCGCCAGCTACGTCTCCCCCGGAGCCACCCAAGGCGGAATCGGCGCGGTTGGTACGGCTGGATTCGGCAGCTACTCGAGCGCTGCTCTCACTGCTGGCGGAGCAACCGACAACATTACAGTCGCGGCCAACGTTTCCGGGGTCACCAACCGCACGATCAACTCCCTCCGGGTCAGCGCCGCCTCCACCATCGATATCACAGCAGGCAACACGCTGACCATTGGCTCGGGCGGACTTCTTCTCAACGGCGCCGCCAGCGCGATTAACACAGGCAACCTGACCTCCGGCGGTGCTGAGCTGTTCGTCTATGCCAACAACACCGCCACCATCGGTGCGACCATCACGGGCGGAGGAGTGGCGCTTGTCAAGAATGGGCCGAACACACTGACTTTGGCCTCGGCTCTCGCCAACTCCAATAACTATGGCGGCGGCACCATCGTCAACGCCGGCACCCTGACGCTCGGCGGTGCAGCAGGTTCTGTCCAAATCCCGGAGGCCGGTGGGCTCACGATCAATAATGCGGCGGTGACCATGACGACCAATCCGGGCCAGATCGCCAATGGCACGAACATCGTCATCAACGGAGGCGGCACCCTCACTTACGCGGGATCCTTCAACACCGTTAACGGCACCATCACCTTCAACAACCAAGGTGGCAACGCAGCGCCGACAATCGCCGGCACTGGATTCTCCCTCACGAACTCCACCACGGTCACCGGGAGCACCACGGTGACCGTGTCCTCCTCCGCCGGTTTGGCCGCTGGACAACCCATCACCGGAACAGGCATCCCGATTGGCGCGACCATCGCTTCCGTCGTGAACGGCACCACCATCACGATTACCGCTCCTGCCACGGCATCGGCGACCAACACCACCTTGACCATCCCGACGGTCCTCTCCATCGGGAACACCATCACCTCGGTCAATGACACCTTTGGCTTAACCCCCACTATCAGCGCCGCCCTGAACCTCGGCAGTTCCGCACGGACCGTTGATGTTTCCGGCCTTTCGCTCAACGGCTTGGTCCTGTCCGGAATCATCCAAGGAAGTGGCAGCATCACCAAGACGGGCGCCGGTGCCCTGGCGCTTACCAGCAACAATAGCACATTCACCGGCGGAATCGCACTCAACCAAGGGAGCCTCATCATCGGAGCCAGTGATCAGTTCAACGCGGGCATCAAGGCCGCTGGTCCCCTCGGCCTGGGAACGGTTACGGTAGCCTCTGGTCTCAAACTGACTGGCACCGGCACCTCGATCTACAACCCTATCACCCTGGCGGACAATAACCTCATCATCAACGGGGTCTCCTCGAACAACCTCACCCTCAACGGCACGGTCTCCTTCGGCTCGGGAACGCCCACGGTCACGGTCGAAAGCCCGGCAGTCACGGGAACTTTGGGCGCGAAATACACCAGTTCCTTCTCCGTCACGAAAGAAGGCCCGGGCATCCTGTCTCTCGCGAACATTGCGAACGACTATACCGGCATCACCCAGATCAACAACGGAACCCTGCGCCCCGGAAACACCAACGCACTTTCCCGCTTCTCCAACATCAATGTCACGAGTGGCGGCACCCTCGATCTCGCTGGGTTGAGCACGGTCACCGGCTCCATCACCGGAACCGGTCTGGTCACCAATAATTCTGGCACCGCCGCTACCCTGACCACTGGCTTCGACAACTCGAACTTCACCTTCTCCGGCCGTTTTGGTTCGGCCCACCAAGCATCCACCTCGTTCAACCTTACCAAGATCGGCAACGGCACGTTGACGATCGACAGCGCCGCCGGCACCGGCACCACCGGCATCGGCACGTTCATCACCTCTCAGGGCACATCCGTCCTTAGCGGTGCCAACGGCAGCACCAAGTTCACCACTTACACCGTGGTGGATGGCGGCACACTGACACTCGACAATAGCGGAACGAATCTCAACAATCGTCTCGGCGGCACCGACTTTGCGGTGGGAGCCAGCCTGGTGCGCAATCTCACGTTCCAGGGAGGCGAGTTTAGGATCGTTGGGAACTCGGGAGCATCCACAGTGGAAAATATCAACCTGGGGGCGACCGGCGCGATCACGATTCAGTCGGGCGGCTCCATCATCACACTGGACGCTGACCCCAGCCAGTCGCTCATCCTGAATGCGGGGAACATCGCTAATATCTCTGGCGGCGGATCCTTGCTCATCCGGGGCGATAACCTCGGCTCCACTCCCGGCGCCGGAGTGGCCAACCTCATGGTGCCTCTCATCAGCAACGCGTTCACCGGCGGTTCAACCGGCGTCGGCACCAACACCATCAATGTCCGTCCCGACATCATCGCGGACACCAGTGCCACCGGACTGGGGACAGGCTTCGCCACCGTCACCACGGCTGGTGGCGTTAGGCCCATTACCGCTTCGGAACTGGCCCCCGGCCTGTTCCGAGCCGTTTCCACCGCCTCCAACGTCGCAGTGAACAGCGCCCAGACCTATGGCAGCCTGACGGTGAATACCCTGACCCTGAATGGTCCCAGCGCACTCAACGCCATCCGCAATGAAAGCATCCTGGCCATTTCCAGTGGTGGTGTGCTTGTCCTCGATGCCAGCGGCACCGACTTCACCGGAGGTCTGATTCAATCGGCGGGCAACCAGTTGATCGTGCATCAGCTCGACTCTGGGAACACACTAGACTTCAACGCCCAGGTCCTCGGCAACAACGGCTTCCTCAAAACCGGAGCCGGAGCGATGAGCCTGAACCGGCAGCAGTTCTTCACCGGCGGCAGCCAAACCACGATCAACAACGGTCTGCTCACGCTCAACAGCGGAGTGGACAACACCTTGACCGTCATCCCAACCAACACCACGCCCACCTTGCAGTCGGTTCGGGTCACTGGCGGCACGCTCGACCTCAACGGGTTCAACCAAGCCATTGGCACGCTTGACAGCTCGTCCGCCCTCCCCGGCAGCGGCGGCATCGTGACCAACTCCAGCCTGACGGCTGCGACGTTGACCTCTGCTCCAGGCTCCAGCACCTTTGGTGGGTCCATCACCGGCAATCTCAACTTCACGCGTTCCGGGAACACCACGACCACCCTGACCAGCAACAATACTTACACCGGCTCAACGATCATCCGAGGAGGTATCCTGGAACTTCGTGACCAAGGCCAACTCTCCGGCACCTCTGGCATCACCAATCTTTTCGGTCAATTGACCCTCAGCGACACCGGCCTCAACGTGATCTCCACCCGCGTCGGCTCCACCGCCATCAACATGCAAGGTGGCACCTTGGCCTACACCGGCGTCCAAAGCGCGGCCACCGTCGGTGCCATCACCCTTATGGGCGGCGCCGGTTCAGGAGGAGCCAACACCATCACCGTGACTCCGGCAACTGGTACGGTCCTTCCCTCGACGCTGACGATCCCGAGCTTAAGCCGTTCGGCGGGAGCCACCGTCAACTTCACCGGAACCAACCCCGGAGCGGGCGGTACCAACAACAGCCAAATCATCCTCACCACAGCGCCCACACTCACCAATGGCATTATCGGTGGGTGGGCCGTCGTCAATGGAACCGATTTCGCCGGCTACCTCACGCCTTCCGGCACAGCCGGTGGGGTCGGCGCCCTCGGCACGGCAGGCACCTCGTATCCAACCTATTCCACCGCGTTGCTCACCGCTGGAACCAGCACCGACAACATCCTCTTCACGGCAGCCAGCATCACGGGCGTTGGGACACGCACGATCAACTCATTGCGAGTCAATCCCAGTGCCGCTGCCACAATCGCGCTTGGCTCTGGCGGGACGCTGACGATCGGGACCGGTGGTCTCCTCATGGCGGCCAACCAAACCTTGACCATTAGTGAAGGGAGCCTCACCTCAGGCGGAAGCGAACTTTTCGCCTACATCAATACCAACACCACCACCATCTCCAGTGCCATTACCGGCGGGAACGCCTTGGTCAAGAGCGGCGCAGGGACCCTGAGTCTCTCCGGCAGCAACAACTACACTGGCGGCACGATCGTCAACCAAGGCACGCTTGCCATCAACGGCGCCTCAGCCCTCCCATCCACCGGTGGCCTCACCGTGAACAACGCCGCCGTCACCGTGGCCGCCGCCAACCAAATCCCCGCCGCCACCAACATCACCCTCAACGGCGGTTCCACCCTGACCTACACCGGTACGAACAACGTTTCCGGAAACATCACCTTCAACAACTCCGGCAGCACAGCCACCCCTACCGTCACTGGCGGAACGTTGACACTCACGGGCAGCATCACCGCCGTCAACGATAGCTTCAGCACCACCCCAACGGTCGCCAGCGTCATCGACTTCGGTGCGTCCTCCCGCACCATCAACGTCAGCGGACTCTCCCCCACTGGCCTAATCCTCAGCGGCGTCAACACGGGCACCGGCGGAGGCATCACCAAAACCGGCGCGGGCTCCCTGATTCTCACGGGTGCTAGCACCTTCACTGGCGGCGTCGCCCTGAACGCGGGATCGATCGTCTTCGGCGCCGATAGCACGCCGAACACCGTCGGGTCAACGGTAACCGCCGGCCCCGTCGGAACCGGCACGCTCACCATCGCGAATGGCACCAAGCTCGTCGCCGGTGGCGCCACCCGGACCATCTCCAACAACATCACCGCGAACTCCGAACTCATCTTCGGCACTTCCGCCCAGAACCTAACCCTCAACGGCACCATCAGCTTCGGCACCGCCACGCCCACCTTAACGGTCGAGAACGCTTACCAGGGCAACACGCTTCTCAACATGACCATCGGAGCTTCGTTCGGATCAGCAGGCGGTTTCAGCGGCTTCACTAAGAGCGGCAATGGCCTGCTCACGATCTCCGCCCCCAGCAACAACAGCCTGACCGGAACGATCACCGTCAACAACGGCACCCTCTCCGCCGGTGCCCAGTATGCTCTGGGGGGCTCGTTCAACACGGCTGGCCCCGCCATCAACATCTCCGGCGGCGCCTACAACAACGCGGTCGGCAATGCCTTCGTCCAGAATGCGGTCAGCTACACCGGGAATGGCATTCTCGCCGCCTCCGCCGCCAGCAGCGCCGTCGGACCAGTCACCCTCGGCTCGGGCGCGACCGCCCTCGGGGTTCAAGGCGGCCAGACCACCACGATCTTCGGCGGCTTGACGGCAAACGGCAGCGCTGGGACCACGATTTTCAATACCAACCAGTTGAACGCCCTCGGTGGTCTCAGCGGATCCACCCCATCCATCACCAAGGCAGGCGTCGCAAACATGGTGATCGGCGGTGCCTCCACTTACGCCGGGAACATCGTCGTCGATATGGGCACCTTGGAGACGCGCCTGGGCAGTACCACCGCAGCGAACGAAAAGCTTACTTCAGCCGGAACCATCACCGTCAACCCAGGCGCCGGTTTGCGCGTCTCCAACGCCGCTGCCATCGGCACCACGGTGACCACCATCAACACGAACAACGACGGCATTGGTGTCTTCGGCTTGGGCTACAACGGCGCCGTCCCCGGCAGCGTCACCTTCTCCAGCACCAATTCGGACATCGACGGCACGGTGGCGATTGACGTCGTCGGCTTCAGCACTGCGCTGACCCAGGCGGGCACCAAACTGTATCTCGGTTCCACCGCTGGCGGCAACTACACCGCCACCAGCCTCGGAGCTGGCGCCGGGACCACTTATCGCCTCGGCACGGGCGGCGGCACCCTTCAGATCAACAGCCCCGTCCTGGTCGATGGCGCGGGCAACTCCGTGATCGTTGGCGCCGTCACCGGCACTCCCGTAGCCAACCTCATCGGCAACGGCGGCACCGTGATCCTGAACACTCCAAACGCCTACTCCGGCGGCACCACCATCAATGGCAACGCCATCCTCCGGATCGCCAATGCCAACGCGCTCGGCTCCGGCCCGATCTCGTTCAACAGCGGCACGCTCGAAGTCAACGCCACCGGCCTCGGAGTGACGACGACCATCGGCTTGCTCCAGCCGATGACCATCACGAACCCCATCAATTTCACGGGATCGGGAGTGCTCAGCGCGTTGGCTGGATCCGGCAACCTTCTCGGAGCCTTCACGGCGGATGCCTTCATCGGGGCCGGCGCGCAGGGCCAGACCGACCTCACCTTCAGCGGCGATATCGATCTCTCCGGAGCCACCTACCGCGCCATCAGCGTCGCAGGCACGGATCGCATCGTGAACCTCACGGGCCGGATTGAGGGTGGTGCTTCCCTGGTCAAGACAGGCGTCGGAATCCTTCGCATCAATCGGCCCTCGTTCGATTTGGGCTACAATGACACGGTGATCAGCCAGGGAACACTCGCTCTCGCTCCCGACCCAACGATCACCTTGCCGAACAATCTCATCCTGAATTCAGGAACCCTTGCCTCATGGGACGTGGACAACACGGTCTCCAACCCGATCCAGCTCCTTCAGACCAGCCCCATTGATGTCGGCGCGGCCACCACGCTCACCGTGGATGGCCTCATCAGCGGAGACTTCACCCTCGTCGGAGCCCAGACCGGCCTGACGAAATCCGGTTTGGGAACGTTGCGACTCGACAACGCCAACACCTACCTCGGCACCACGACAATTAATGCCGGGGTCCTCAGCATCAGCGCCGATAACAATCTCGGCAGCGTTGGCGGAACCAACGTTCTGCCGGGCGGGATTACCTTTGGCAACGGCGGTCACCTGCTGATCACGGACAACGTCACCACCAACCGCGTCGTCACCATCCCCAACACCGCGGGTCAGACGGCGTCCATTCACGTCGCTTCGGGCAAGACCTACACGGTCAACGGCCTCACCGCGAACGCCCTCGGCAATCTCGTGGCGAACGGGCCCGGCACGTTGATCCTCAATGGCAACCAGTCCGGTGCCAACGCCCACGACAATTCGGTCATCAGCAACGGCGCCACGTTGATGACGCAGAACACCCAAGGCACCCCGTTCGGCGACCAGTCCGTAACGCTCAATGGCGGCTCCCTTCGCATCAACACCAGCGGCCCCGGCGCAGCCCTGACCATACCGACCCTCACGTTTGCGGGCAACGGATACCTGAGACTGGACGCCCAGATGGGAAATGACATCCAACTCACCACCACCACCTTGACCCGCAGCGGTTCGGGGATCCTCGCCATCGTTCCCGGCACCAGCGGGAGCCTGGGCAATACCCCCAATTCGGATGCACGCGTCCTCGGCGGCACCATCCTCGGCCAAGTCACCACCACTCCTCAGCAACTCGCCACGCTGAACAACATCGGCGGATTCACCGGCAATAACGTCAACGCCGTCGCCGGGTCGATTCTCCGCCTCGCCTCCAGCACGGATCAATCCGCCAGCTTCGTGACCTACGATCCCGTGGTCGGTTTCATTTCCGCTACCCCCGCCTCAGCCCTGACCAACACCTTCACGGGCTCTACCCCTGGCACCATCGCCAACATCACCGCTCCCACGTCGATCACCGGAGTCACCGACATCTTCGGCCTGACCACCACTGCCAATCTCAGCAATGGCACGCTGCGCCTCCGCAGCCTGAACACGAATGACATGGGGGCCATCCTCTTCAACGGCACCAGCACGATCGGCTCCAACGTCATCGTCAACGGCTTGGCTTCCACGGTGAATCTCACGGGCGCCTCCACGAACGCCACGACCACCGTCACGGTCCCCAGCACCGCCGGTCTCACTGTCGGCATGCCAATCTCCGGTCCCGGCATTCCCACGGGTGCCACGATCGCCACCATTGCCAGCGGCACGACCATCACCATCAGCGCCGCCGCGACCGCCACCGCCAGCGGCTTGACGCTCGCCGTCAATCCCGCCGTCGCGGCGCAAACCAGTGAAGGCATCGTCTACGTGAGTGGAAACACAGGTGTCACCGGAACCATCAGCGGGGGCATCACCGGCCGGACAGTGACCAAGACCGGTGCGGGCGAGTTGGTTCTTTCGGGAGCAAACACCATCGCGGGAGCACTGTCGGTCAATAATGGAACCTTGACCCTGGGTACCCCGAACGCAGCAACCCGTCTCACCACCGGCTTGGTGTTGAACGATACCGCAAAACTCAACGTCAACGGCGGCAACGCGACCGTCGCAAGCCTTTCCGGCACCGCAGGAGTCATCGGAAACGCCACCAATACCCCAGGCACCATTACCGTCAGCGGCAACACCTCGACCACCTTCCTCGGCAACATCGTCAACGGCATCAATGGCGGCACCGGAACCACAGGACTCGTCAAAAGTGGCCTGAGCACGCTGACCCTCGGCAACATCACCCCCAACAACACCTTCGCCAACCAGAACAGCTTCACCGGTGGCGTCACCGTCAACCAGGGCATTCTCATCGCCCAAGATCCAATGGCTCTGGGCGGCGCCAACGGCTCCACCCCAGGCACCGTCACTCTCCAAGGCGGTGAACTCCGGCTCAACAGCAACGGCGGCGGCCCCAACGGACGCATCGTCTTCGGAAACCCAACCACCAACGGGATCAACGTCGCCGTCAACGGCCCCGCCACCATCAACGTCGACCGCGTCAACGCCAACACCGGCAACCAGATCCAAATCGGGAACCTCTCCATCGCCAACGGCAGCCTCACCCTCACCGGCGGCAACAGCTACTCCCTCCGGACGGCCGGAACCACCACGCTCGGCGGAGCCTTCGCCAACGTGAACACCACGTCCGGCGGTGCGTCCTTCCTCGAACTGGCCGGAGAGGTCACCGGCGCCGCCGCACTCAACAAGTTCGGTGGGGCCACCACCGGCTACGGCACCCTCCGCATCTCCGGAACCTCGAACACCTTCTCCGGCGGCACCAATGTTCACGTCGGCGCCGTACAGGTCACCGGGACTGGCGGCACTCCGCTCGGGACGGGCAACGTCAATGTCAATCCCGGCGCCGCGCTTCGTATCGCTGATAACGGTAGTCTCTCGGGTGTTCCGTCGGTCAACCTCAACACGAATATCAACAGCCTCCCCGCCATCGTCCTCGACACCGATTTCAACCCAGGCACCGGGCTAAATCCGCAAATCCGCATGAACGGCGGTATCGGCAATGCAGAGATCAACGGCGTCCGCGTGGGCGGTGCTTCGCTCCAACTCGCCGTCCCCGCCTTCAATACCCCATTGAACCTCGCCGATTATGGCAACGGCACCCTCTTCCTCGGCAGTTACGGAGCCCAAGAAATCCAGTATCTCGCCCCCACCCTCGGAGTTGGTTCGAACAACACCTATCGCCTCGGTGGCAACACCGGGTCCAACTTGGCCTTCTCCGGCTCTGACAACGTCCTCACCGGCACCGCCCGCGTCCTCATCGGTTCGCAGCTTGGCAACCTCGCCACAACCACCGCTGGCAGTGGTGGCGTCGTCTTCCGCAACTCCAACAACTTCTCCGGCGGCACCACCATCTACCGCGGTTCCACTGCCACGATCGACACCGGCTCCACCTCCACGCCACTCGGCTCTGGCCCCGTGGAAGTCTACGGAACCCTCACCCTCGGCAACCCGGGTGGCCTGAACAGCCCGTCCTTCTACAATTCCTCCACCAATGCCAACAGCAACGTCATCGTGATGCGCCCCGGCAGCGCCGTCACCATCGTCGATCAACTTGGCGCGGTGACCGGCGGGCAAGGACGTTGGGCGGACGCCACCGGTCAGAATCTCAACGGGGGCACCTTCCGCCTCTCCGGCGCCGCCAACGCACAATCTTACGAACTCGTCGGAGGCTTGACCATCGAGAAGGGTTCCACGATCACCGTGGCTCGCGTCGCGGGAGCCGGTTCCGCAACCCTCGAAACGCCGGGCCTCACCCGCAACGCCGGTGCGACGCTCGGCCTGACCACTTCCGCCGCGGGGACTTTGGGTGTTCCTAGCTTTGCTTCGGTCAGCGGATCAACCAACAGCTCGACCACCGTCACGGTCGGTTCGACCACCGGCATGGCCATCGGCCAAGCCATCACTGGCCCCGGCATCCCCAGTGGAGCCACCATCACCGCCATCGCCAGCGCCACCTCGATCACCATTAGCTCCGCCGCCACCGCGACCGGCACTGGCGTCTTCACCGCCGGCATTTCCCCCACCTCCTTCGATCGCTTGCTCGTCAGCGGAGGCATCACCCGCGCCGGAACCACGGCCAATGGCGCCGGGGCTACCAATGGAATCGCCCCGGTCTGGATTATCGATCGGACCAGCAATTCGTACGTTGGCTACAACAACACGTCCGGCTTCCAGACGCTCATCGCCCCCGGATCCGCGACACTCGCCGCGAATCAGATGGGATACAGCAGCGTGAGCACGGGTGGCAGTATCGGCGCTCTCGGGGCGGGCACGACGCTCGATGTGCGGGCCGACGCCACACTCTCGGCCAATTCCACGGTTTACGCGTTGCGCAACGGCTTCAACATCCGACCGACCGCCAGCTTTAACACCATTACCTTCTCTGGCGGCCACACCGGACTCGGCGGCCTCCTGCTGACGGGCGGCGCCATCAACCCGGTTCAGACCGCCTCCGCCACCGTTAGCCCGGTCACTCTTCCGATGACCCTCGCCTTCGGCTCCAACGAGGCCGTCATCTACGCCGGTGTCGCGACGTCCACGATCAACGCCCAGATCACCGGCTCCGGAGGTTTGACCAAGTTTGGTCCGAACCAGCTGAACCTGAGTTCCAGCAATCCAGGTTTGACCGGCAATATCACCCTCAATGAGGCCAACCTCCTCTTGCAAAACCCGGTTTCTAGCACTGGAACAGCGATCGCCAGCGTCACCAACGGCCAGAACGTCATCCTCAATGGCGGCACGCTCATCATCGACAGCCTCCTCTCCAACAGCGCCGGCCGCGATTCCAACATCACTAGCGGCGTCCGGCTGACCGGCAATATCGGCAGCAACGTCACGGTCAATGCCGATGCCACGATCACCAACAACAACCAGGGGATCATGCAGCGGATCAACAATCTGACGATCGCCGATCTCGGACCCAACTCCCCTATCTTCCTCAACTTCTCGCAGAACGGCATCGCCGTTTCTGGAACCACTTCCCTGGGCGCCAACACGACGATCATCGGTTCCAGCTTCGGGACGTCCAACCAGAGCATTCTGGAGGGTCAGGTCACCGGAGCCGCCTCTGGCAAGCTGATCAAGATCGGCAACGGCGGCCTCATGTTCGCCAACGGCTCCAACAGTTTCGGCACAGATGGTGCCATTGGACTCGATGTCTGGCCCTCCACACAGAACACCTCCTCCAGCGTCGTCGCCTCGTTGACGCTTTCTGGAACGCCCTTTGGCGCTGGGGATATTAACCTGCAACCGGGCACCATGATCCGCCTCGCGGACGCGTCGAACATCGCCAATCAGAAAGTCTATGCCTCGAGCGACGACTGGGCCATCTCCGGCATTTCCTTCGGTTACAACAGCAACGGAAGCCCTCTGACTCAATCGGATATTCTCGCCCGTCTCACCACCGGCGCAGCGGCGGATGGCCAGGTTCAGCTCACCACCACCGGCGCCAACCTTGGCGTCATCGCCCTCGATAACTCTTGGCAGTATCGTCCCCTCGACATGGGCGCCATGGAAACCGCCCTTAACGCTGGTGGGCCAGTCGAGCGCCTCTGGCTCGGCTCCATGACAAGTGGAGTCAGCAGCCAGGTCTACTTCGCTCCCACGCTGGGCGCCTCCACGGACGGAGTCTATCGCTTCGGAGGAGGCGGCAGCCAGGGAACGATGCAGATCGGTTCGAACGCCTTTGAAAATGTTCTCACCGGAACCAATAGCGTCCAGCTGGGAGCCACCAGCGGCAATGCCAACAACACGCCTGGAGTCATTAACGGAAACACGAACATCACCGTCCTGACACGCCAGAATTTCACCGGTGGATTCACCGCGAATCGCAACTCCATCCTCAACCTCGGCAACAACTTCGCCGCCGGAACAGGCACCATCACCATCAATCAATCCGCCAACGTTGGGGGTAGTTTGGCCGGCACCGTCGCCGGGGGCGGAGGTGGTGCCCTGCAAACCTTCAACGGCGCTGTCAGCATTCTCAATCCGATCGATCTCGTTGCTGACCTTCGGTGGCAGGGCAATGGCGATTTGGTCTTCCGGGGCAACGTCAACCTCGCGGCCACCGGCGCAGGGGGCACTCGGGTCCTTGAAATCGGCGTAGGAGGTCAACCCTCAACCTTCGGGATCAACGGCGTCATCAGCGGCGTCGACAGCAATCTGGTTAAGGCCGGCAACCAGCCCCTCGTCCTCAACGGGCTCAACACCTACACCGGCACCACCACGATCACGCCGAACAACAACCTTCCAAGCACCGGCACCACGTTCTCCGGCCTCCTCGTCGGCAATAACGTCCTGCCCAACACCGCCGGTGCTCTCGGGGTCAGCAACACCCCGTTGCTCTACTCCGGCGCCGGCACCACTGGGAACAGCGGCGGCATCGGCCTCAGCGGCCAGGTCACCTTCGGCCGCGACATAATCATCCAAAACACGGCCGATACCACCAACGTTTCCGTCTTCGGCAACAGCCTCTACACCTCCAAACTCACCGGTGGCATCAGCATCGTCACGGGTGGAACCAACCGGATCACCCAGATTCAGGCTGCCAACAGCGGTCGGTTTGAGGTCCTCGGCCCCATTACCAGCAACGGTGCGGTTACCGTTCGTGTCGGCGATACTGCCAACCCGGCCGTGAGAAGCGGTGTCGTGTATCTAGGCGGCGATGCCAACGGCTATTCCCCGAACACCTACTCCGGCTCCACCTTCCTGGATGCCGCGCGCATCGTCATCGGCGCGGATTCTCTCTACACCGGGCCCGCCAACGCCCTCAACATCATCACCAGTCCGTTCGGGACCGGCACCGTTCTCTTTGGCTCCGGTTCGAACAACGGCGGCACGACCCTCGGCTCCGACGGCGCCAACCGCCTGATTCCAAACCAGTTGGCCAGCATGGGCACCGCCTCGAACCTCGCCACTACCTTCGAGGGCCGCGGCAACCTCACCTTCATCAACACGGTCAACCCAGGAGCGGGAGGCGCCTTCGATATCAATACCGACTCCTCGCTGCGCAACCGCACATTCGCCGTCAACACAACCCACGGCGCCATCCAGTTCGACTCCAATCTAACCGCCAGCGGGGCGGTGGGAGCCAACCTCCTCAAGACCGGCCCGGGTATCCTCACGATCACCGGCAGCAGCTCCGTGGTGAACGCCAGCACCACTGACGGCAACTACGGCACCTCGTGGTTCATCGACGCCGGAACGCTTCGGGTCACCAGCGATGCAGCGCTCGGCTCCACCAATGTGTTGGCCGCGGCCGGCTCCCAGTTGGCTGGTCTTCCGAGCCATGTCCGTCTCCGCGGCGGCACGCTTTCCGTGGGCGGCACCTTCCTCACGCCGCGTCAGTTCATTCAAACGGCCGCCAGCACGATTGAAGTCTCCGGCAGCAACACCCTGACCCAAGGCTTGCCGATCCCCGGCGCTTTCGGTCTCACCAAGACCGGAACGGGCACGCTCGTCCTCAACGCCACGACGAACGCCAACAATAGCCTCCTCATCGGCGGCATTCCCGGAGGTGGCGGCATCGTCAGCACTGCCATGGGCACGGCGGCGGGCACGCAACAACCCTTCGGCACCGGGGCCGTCACGCTCAGCGGCAGCACCCTCCAACTGACCGCCGTCACCGGCACCGCTCCAGTGGGCGTCACCGTCGGCACCACGCAAACGGCCGCCAGCTACGTGCTCAACGTCAGCAACTCCGTGGGCATCGTCCCCGGCATGACCGTCACCGGCACGAACATCGCCGCGAATTCCATCGTGACGGCCGTCAACGGAAACAACATCACCCTCAGCCTCCCCACCTCCGCCGCCGCGACCGCCTCCACCGCCTTGACCTTCGGAATCGCCAATCAGGCACTGACGATCCCGACTTTGACCTACAACGGAGGCTCGGTTCAACTGCTCAAGGGCACCGGAGTCTCTTCCTCGCTCACCGCCACCGCCCTCACCCGGGGCACCAACGGCATGTTGACCGTCATCAGCTCGAATCTGAGCTCGGATCTCGGCACCACAGAGCGCTTCATCCCCGCAGCCTTGGGCAACACCAGCGGCCTGCTCACTTCCCCCACCGTGGTTGGCCTTGGCCTCAATGACGGCAATCTCAATTTCTTGCGTTACCAAGACGCCACCGCCGGACTCGTCCTCCACAACGCCACCACGACTGGCACACTCGCCGCGAGCTCCGCCACCTCGCTGGCGGACATCCTCTCCGCCACGTCCGTCGCCGACAGCACCATCAGCGTCCGCGCCCTCCGCACCGACAGCAACATAACAGCAGCGGGCAGCAACTCGCTCCTGCAAGTCGTCAGTGGTGGCCTCATCCTGAACGGCACCACCGCGCCAGTGATCAGCTCGAATCTCGCCTTCAACAATGGCACGGCGGGAACGCTCGGTGAAGCGCTCGTCTTCGTCCGCGGCGGGCAAACCGGTGCATCCACCCTTTCCGGGAACTTCTCCGCGACCGACTTCACCAAGGCCGGCAACGGCGTGCTCCTGCTCTCCGGAACCAACAACGTGATGACGCCAACCGCGACCGGGCTGCGCAACCTGACGGTTCAGGAAGGCACCCTGCGTTTCGGCAGCAGCGCCAGCGTTCCGTCGGGCGGATTGATCAACCTCGTGGTCAACAACGCCGCCACCTTCGATGCCAATGGCCAAAACATCTCTATCGGAGGTCTCTCAGGCAGCGGCACCGTGAACAACAGCGGCTCTGCTTCTTCCCTGACGGTCTTCACCGGCAACTCCCAAAGTACCACCTTTACTGGCACGGTGAACGGCAACATCTCTCTGACCAAGACGGGCAATGGCACCCTTACCTTGTCACCGCCGATCAACCGCGACGGCGCTCCATTGGCCAACACCTTCTCCGGCGGCACCACCGTCGCCGCCGGCCGCGTCACCACCGCCAACACGGTCGCTCCTTCCGGCACCGGCACCCTGGCCGTCCGCAACACCCTGGCCCTCGGCAGCGGCGGCGTCACCCTCCAAGGCGGTATCCTTGATCTCTCCCCCACCGGCTCCGGAAGCCTCGGCTACGTGGCGAACGAATTGGTCGATGCCCTCTCCGTGGTGCAGTTCGGCAGTGGAAATGGCCTCAACGTGACCGTCCCCGCGCTAAACAACTTCGGCAGCGCCAACACCACGAGCGCCTTCGCCACCAGCCTGGGCAGCCCCACCGCTTGGGCCAAGATCAACAACGTGACCCTGAACGCCCCAGCCTTGACCTGGGCGGGCGGTCAGAACACCAACGTCCTCGTCGCCGGAACCCTCGACCTCACCGGCAATGCCAACAGCACGATCACGCTGAACACCGCCAACGCAGGGGTCATTTCCGGCCAAATCCTTGGCGGCGGCGCGAAGACCATCAATAAGATTGGCGGCCAAACCCTCTTCCTCACCAATGGCCGCACCAGCCTGCGCAACGACGGCACCGTCGATCCCGCCGGTCAAGGTCCCAACCAAGTGGCAGCCTGGAACGTCGCTGCCGGCACCTTCGAACTGCGCACAGCCGGCGGCGGTCTCAACCCGCTCGGCGGCACCAACGCCGTGGGCGACAATGCCGCCCTCAACCTCCTCGGCGCCACCGTGAACATCCGCCACGATGGCGATGGCACCACCGTGATGCAGCGGCTCGACACCTTCCAAAACAACAACGTCACCGTTGGCTCAACCGCCTCCCTGGCCAGCGGAAACTTCATCACCACCGCGTCCAGCACCCTGAGCCTCGATCGCATCGGTGCCGCCGCCACGAACAAGACCATCCGTTTCGGCCACCTGAGCTTCGGCGGCGCCCTTGGCGCCGGTGTCCTTACAGCCAACGTCGGCAACGGCTACAGTTACCAGTTTAGCTCGGTCGATATGCTCCGGGACGCCTACATCAGCCCGGGCTCCGCAGCAAACCTCACCGTCCTCGGCGGCGTGACCGGTAACGGCACTCTCTACAAGACCAACTCGGGCAACTTGTTCATGAACGCGGATAACACCGCCAACTACAAGGGCGGCACGGTCATCGCCGGCGGCACGGTCTTCTTTGGCACGTTCGAGGGCAACGTGCTCGCCCTCAGCGACACCCCGGGCGTTCCCGGCCTGACCGCGAATTCCAACCTCGGCAGCGGAAACGTCCTCGTCAATCCGGGCGCCGCCATCCAATACAACAGCCTCAACAACATCGTCAGCGGCTGGAGCGGAACCACGGACATCCGGAGCAACACCCTGGCGAACTACGGCATACTCCGCATGGCCACCAATGAACCGCTTTCCGCGTTCAATGTCCTCTTCGGGAACCTCGGCGGGCCCCAAGACACCTCTTGGTTCGGCTTTGCCGGTGGCAATGGCCTCAACGGCAACGGAAAAACCGGCGGTGCCGGCATCGTCGCCCTCAACACCGTTTACACTCAGGCGTTGAACCTCGCTCGAATCGGCGACGGCACCGCCTTCCTCGGTTCCACGACCAACGGGGTTGGCCTCAACGGCAGCTACAACGCCGCCACCCTCGGCGTGGGCGCAGGCAACACCTACCGGCTCGGCGCCGGCGGCAGCACGCTCTATGTCAGCAGTGACTTGGCGAACAGCAATGTCCTCACCGGTTCCGGCACGGCCATGACCGTGGGTCTGCCCTTCAGTGGACTCAACACGGATAGCATCACCGGAGGCAATGGCCGCGGCACCGTGGTCCTCATGACCGCGAACAACTACACCGGCGCCACCTTGGTCAACCGCGGCAGCACGCTCGAGTTCCGCGGCAGCCTGACCACCAGCTCCTTCGAGACCTGGGGCACCCTCACTGCGGGCGGACTCGGCGGCACCTTCCTGAATGCAGATGGCACCGCCAACCTCGCTCCCGTGACCCTGCGCAACACCTCGGAGATCCGCTTCGACTACGCCACCGGCCTCCTGGCCACCAACCGCCTCGAAGGCTACGGCGGTCAGGGCCGTTGGGATGATGACACCGCCATCACTCTGGACAACTCCAGCGTCCGCTTGCTCGGCAACCGCAGCATCGAAATCACCGAAACCATTGGCGATGTCACCGTCAACAAGCTCGGTCAATTCGCCGTCCAGCGCGACCTTGCCAACCGCACGGCTACGTTGATCATCGGCGGCGGCGCAGGCGCCGACTTGGTCCGGAGCACCAACCAAACCGTGAACGGCTTGGCCATCGCCGGCAACAACGCCTCCCTGCAATTCAACGCCATCGCCATCGGCCAGCTCGGCAGCGATGAGCGCATCAAGCTCGCGGGCGGCGCGGCCTCGGTCCCCGGTGGGATCACCAACGGCATGGTGGCCCCCTGGATGATCAACTCCGCCACGAGCGATGCGAACAACATTCAGTTCCTCACCTACACGGCGGACAACGGCTTCGTAAACGCTGGCTTCGATGGCAGCCGCAACGGCGCTCTGGGCAATACATCAGTTCCCACTGAGCGCACCCTCATCACTGGTGCCGCCGCCACCATGGTTGGAGGTGGCGGTCTCGCACTCGACACCTACGCCCTGCGTCTCGATAACGACATCAACTTTGCCTCAGGCACCGCAGCCGCTACCGACCGGATCCAAATCCGCAGCGGCGGCCTGATTTCTCACGCGTCGACCCGCACCGTGAACCCGGGTATCTCCTTCGGCGTATCGCCCCAAGAAGCCAACATCTTCAACGCCAGCAGCTTGGTGATCGGCTCCCTCGGTGTCGTCGGGACTGTCCCCACCACTGGCCGGATCACCAACGCCACGCACATCGTCAAACAAGGCGGCGGCACCCTCTTCATCGATGCCGGGCAGCCAGCGTTTAACGGAAACTACATCATCAACCAAGGTGCCCTGACTCTCCGTAACCCAGCCAGCTCCTCCGCCACCGTGCCGGCCGCCAACCTCGGCGGGACCGCGTCCCTGGCGCAAATGAACGCCGGCACCAACGGCTTGGTCGTGATCAATAACTTCGGTGGTTCGTTGAACCTGGCTTCGGACGTGGGAGCCCTCGTCGCCAACACTTTCACCAGCACGTCGGGCAACTCGAACATCACCGTCACCAGCGCCACCGGACTAGTCCTCGGTCAGCCGATCAGCGGCAATGGCATCCCGGCCGGAGCCCGCATCGGCTCCATCTCAGGCACCACGGTCGGCTTGGTCGATGTCAACGGTTCTGCCGTCAACGCCACCGCGACTCAGGGAACCGCGGCGAACAATAACTTCGTAGCCAACGTGGGCGGCACCGTCTCACTGACCGGCGCAACGACCACGGCGGGCAGCACCACGGTCACCGTGCCCAGCACCGCCGGACTCGTGCCAGGGATGGCACTTTACGGCCCCGGCGTCAACGGCCTGACCGTCGCTCAGATCACCAGTCCCACCACCTTCACCCTCAGTGCGGCGCCCACCACCGTCGTTGGGACCGGTCTCCAGTTCTCCGCCGTCGTTGGCACCACGGCGTTCAACGTCGGCCTAGCCCTCGGCGATGGCAATCCCTATGGCATCCTCACCGCGAACCGGATCAACGTGGTGAATAGCCTCACTTCAGGAAACCTCGTCATGAACGGTGGCATCCGCTTCGGAGGATCGCCGGGTGAGCAAGGCCAGACGCTCTACATGAACAACCCGACGGGTTCCACGACCTTCAACATCTTCGCTCGCGGCGGATTGGATCTCGGCCCCGGGACGATCGAAGGCAGCCCCGCTTACGCATTCGTCAACGTGGGAGCTAACAACATCGGAGCCACCCTCCGCATCGACGGCCAAGTCACCGGAGGAGCCACCCTCGTGAAGACCGGTTTGCAGGTCTTGGACCTGAACAATGTCAACACCGGCCTGCTGAACACCAATTCCGGTGGAGTCCAAGTCCAGCAAGGAACCTTGAACGTCCGGGCCACCAGCACTGGCGCCCCCGTCAATAGTTTTGGCAGCGGCACGCCCAATAACTTGGCGAACGCCTCGGGCATGTCCAACGGCGGTATCGGCACCGGCGCCCTCACGCTCTACGGCGGCACCACCAACCTTCGCTACGATGTCGGCACCAACGACGGAACCCGCCAGCGCTTCTGGCTCGGCAACTCCACCACGGGCAACAGCCTCATCGTCAACGGCGCCTCGACCCTGGACCTTAACCGCAACACTGGTGCCTACTCCAACAAGCACTTGGCGTTCAGGGATCTGACCATCGGCTCCACCGCCCTAAATGTAACTGGAGGCAACGGCTACGTCCTGGAGATCAATGGCGGAACGACCCTAGTCGGCACTCCAGTCTTCAACGTCAGCAGCGCCCCGCTCTTCCTCAACGGAGCGATTACCGACGGCGGTGCCGGTCAAGCCATCATCAAAAATGGAGGCAGCGACCTCTGGATTAACTCCAACTCCAGCCGCTTCGGCGGTCTCTACCGCTCCTCCACCAGCCCAGGTCTCGGCATCGTCGTCAACGGCGGTCTGCTTCGCTTCGGCGATATCAACACCAATGACCAGAACCTCGCCACGACCTTCAACCTCGACACGATGCTCGGAGGCAGCACCATCCGGGTCAATCCGGGCGCGCAGATCCTCGCCGGCAGCAGCAACCTCAGCTTCGGCACCGGTCAAGTCGAACTCCTCAGTTCCGGCTCCTCCATGTCCATGTTCCGCGTCCGCAGCACCGCCCTTACCCAGGCCAACTTGCAGACCTGGATCTCGTCGAACTCGAACGGCGTGATCGCCCTCGACCAAGCCCCAGCCAGCCCGCTCAATCTCGGCACGATCGGCAACGGCAACTCCTTCCTTGGGGCCGCCACGAACACGACCTACACCCACGAATCCCTCGGCATCGGCGCCGGGAACATCTACCGCCTCGGTGGCGGCGGGACCAACTTGACCCTGAACTCCTCGGCGGCTGGCACCCTAGGCGCCCTCGTGGAAGGCTCCACCCCGGGTACCCGCGTCTTGATCGGAAACCAAGCCGCGAACGGGAACACGGGAGCCGTGGATAGCCAGGACATCTTCACCTATACCGGCGGAACGGTCATCAGCCGCAGCAGCTCCATGATCATCCGTCAGAACTCCACCGCCACGGCCGGACCTCTCGGCATCGGCGGAGCGGTGAATATCTTTGGCACCCTGCAAGTGTATGACAATGCCACCTTCCGCAATGCGGCGGGCACGGCCAATGCCTACACCGCCAACCTCCATCCCGGATCCGTCCTCTGGCTCGACAACGACGCCATCAACGTCACCAACCGTTGGGATGACGCCACCGGCCTCGCCCTCAACGGCGGTCAGCTCTTCTTCCGCGCCCGCAACGACGCCGCCGTCACCAGCACGGAGACGATGGGCGCCATCTCCTACAGCCGCGGTTCCTCCATCCGGATCGATCGCCGCATCACCAACGGCGCTGCCCAACTCACCGTCGCCGATCTGACCCGCGCCGGAGTCGGCACCACCCTTGGCATCCAGCCCAACGCGAACTTCCTCGGCGTCAACACGGGCAACGACGAAGTCGAACGGATCCTCGTCACCGCTTGGAACTCCACCCCGCCCACGCTGGCCGGTTCAGTGAACCGCAACGCGACTCCCGGCTTCGCCCCCAACGGAATCCTCCCCGGTCACTTCGTGGATGTGTCGAACCACACCTTCCTGAGCTACAACACCACGACCGGCTTCCAGTCCCTGCAAAGCACCGCCACCCCGGCTACGAACCAGGTCGCGTACAGCAACATCATCTCCGCCACGCCGTTCACCGCCGGTCTCACCGGTGGCACCGCAGTGGTCGATGTGAACGCCAGCGCCGCCGTCACCTTGCAAGATGATCCGGCCGTCTACGCCCTCCGCATCAACCGGGACCTCAACAGCGCCACCGGCCAATACAACACCATCACCATCGGCGGCTCCGGCGCGAACATCGGCGGTCTCATCGCCCAAGGAAACAACTTGGCCGTCAACGCCAACCTGAAGTTCGGCGCCTCCGGCACCAACGAAGGGGTGATTTACAACTCCGTCACCATGACGATGAACGGCGATCTCACTGCCGGTTCCATCACCAAGTTCGGCGCGGGGAACCTCACCATCGGCAAGGATCAAACCGACGCCGCGCGCGGCCCGGGCAATGGCTTTAGCGGCAACTGGGTCGTCAATGGCGGCACCTTGCAGTTCAACACCCTCGGCGGCGCGGGCAACGGCGGCACCATCACCCTGAACAGCAGCAGCACCGCCACGAACGCCGGTTCCTCGCTGACCCTCAATATCAACCCCGGCACCCCACTCCTGGCTCAATACACCATGGGCCGCATCATCGCGGTCGATAACGCCATCATCAACATGGATACCCAGACCAGCGACCGCACTATCGGCATCAGCGACCTGGAAATCTTCTCCACGGACACGACCGGCCTGTCCCCGGCACGCCTCCGCATCAACGTGGGTCGCGACCGCACCATGCTCAACGCGGGCACGCTCCACCTGACCGGCACCGGCAACTCGATCCTGGATCTTGCTCTGGTGAATGCATCGAACGGCCAGATCACCTCGGGCAATTCCACCGGTGTCACCGTCGCCGGGATCAACGGCAGCAACAACCTCATCAAGTGGGGCAACGCCGCCCTCTACGTCCGGGGGGACAACAGCGCTTCCTTCACCGGAAACACCATCATCGACCAAGGGCCCATCTCCGTGCTCCACAACAACGCCCTCGGCAACGGCACCATCTCGGTGAACCGCTACGGCGTGCTCGACATCCAGGTGGCTGGATTCAACAAGACCGCCACCTACGCCGCCGGTTCCGCCGAGCGTTGGAGCATCGATGGCGCTCGCAGCGGGGCCCTGAACCTCGGTTCCGGCACCCTGCAGATCAACGCGGATCAGTTCAACACCAACGCCACCGTCACCCTCAACGGCGGAGGCATTGAGGGCTTCCTCCGCACCGACGACACCGCCAGCGTCAACAACGGCACCGTCTTCCGCACCCTGGGCAGCAACGTCAGCTTCGTGCTCGCAGGCAACTCCTTCGTCGGCCAGAACGCGCTCACCGATGGCGCTAACGGCATCGACAACGGCCGTCCGCAGGACAATAACCCCGGCTCCGGTCAGCCCGACAACAACAACAACAGCTCCCTGACGGACACCGCCCGCGGCGTCATTTTGGAGATCAAAGGCAACATCAGCGGCCCGGGCAGCCTCACCAAGCAGAGCGCGGACACGGTCATCCTCTCCGGAACCAATACTCACTCCGGCGGCACCAACATCGCCAATGGCACCCTGCGCCTCGCTTCCGCCAATGCCCTGCCGAGCGGCTCCAACCTCTCCACCTCCGGCCGCGGCGTGCTCGATCTGGCCAGCTACAACGCAAACTTCCGCCAAATCAGCGCCGCCACCCCGTTGGCCGCCCTGCCGAGCACCAGCGTCTTCGCCAGCAGCTCCGGCTTCATCACGAACTCCGCCACCACCATGTCGAACCTCACCATCGGCACCGGAACCACGGCGGGTGAATCATTCACCTACGGCGGCGTGATTCAGAATAACATCAACCTGATCAAGAATGGCTCAGGACGTCAGGTCCTCAGCAACGCCAACACCTTCAACGGGGAAACCACGGTCAACGCGGGGATCCTTGAAGTCACCCACGTCACCGGCACCGTCGGCAGCGGCGTCATGAGCGGTCTCTCCGGCACCTCCAAACTCACCGTCGCCAACGGCTCCACCTTCAACCTCCTTACCGGCTCAATCGGAGGCACGCTGACCCTCTCCCGCACCGATGGCACCGCGCTCGAACTCGCGGACGGCAGCCGCCTCGGCGTGGAAGTGGGCCCGAACACCGGCACCAACGTGGGCAGCAACTCTGGTCAAAACACCGGCAGCAGCATCCGCCTCCAACCCGGCGCCAAGGCCCTTGTCACCGGCAATGTGGCGGTGGATGCCTACTTCCTGCCCGGCATCAGCACCCACGGCGGCAAGTCGGACATTCTCGTCGCTCAAGGCGGCGGTTTGGTGAGCACCAACGGCAGCTCCGGCACCTACTCCGTCGGCAACCTCTACAACGTCACCAACTTTACCGTCAACGGCATCACCTCGACGGACACATTGGTCCAGTTCGATGTCGCCCCGGCCAGTGCGCTCACCAGCGCCTACTGGAAAGGCGCCTACTCCGGGCTGAACAACGTGTGGTCCGTCTCCAACGGCTCGACGCTGAGCAACTGGACCACCGATCTGGCCGGAACCACGAACACCGGTCAAGTCCCCAGCTCCGGAACCAACGTCTTCGTCTCCGCCTCCGGCCAAGCGAACCAGAACAGCATGGTCCTGGGCTCCAACATGAGCATCAACTCGTTGACCGTGAACAACTCGGACACCACCACCCCCGTGAATGTCCAGGCGGACGGCGGCTACATCCTCTCCATCGGCGGTGCTTCCGCCATCACCACCAACTCCGGCTCCAGCGCCACCACGATCAGCAGCAAGGTCGCCCTCGGAGCCACCACCGCCACCATCGCGGTCAACTCCACGAACGATCTCACGATCAATGGCGACACCAGCGGTTCAGCCCTCACCAAGACCGGCAACGGCAAGCTTGTCCTGGGTGGAAACAACACCTACACCGGCCTGACCACCATCAGCGCAGGCATTGTCAGCGCTGCCAGCAACAACGCCCTCGGCAGCACCGCCGGTGCCACCTCCGTAACGGCGGACGGCTCCCTGGAGCTGCAAGGCAACGTGAACATCGCTGGTGAAACCCTTACCCTCAACGGCGATGGCGCCACGGTCGGTAGCGACACCAGCGGCGGCGCCCTGCGCAACCTCAGCGGCACCAACACCTTCGCCGGTCCGGTCATCCTTGGCTCCGCATCGACGATCCAATCGGATGCGGGCACGCTCAACGTGAATGGCGGCATCTCCGGGGCCTTCAACCTCACCGTGGAAGGTGCAGGCAACACCAACTTCAACGGAGTCGTCGCCACCAGCACCGGCACGGTGACCAAGAACGACAGCGGAACCTTCACCCTGGCGGGAGCGAACACCTACACCGGCGTCACCACCGTCAGCGGCGGCACGCTGCGAGTCTCCCACAACAGCGGTCTCGGCGGCAGCTCTACCGGCCAGGGCACGACGGTCAACTCCGGCGGCAACCTGAACCTCGACGGCGTCACCACGGCCGAACCCCTCACGCTCAACGGAGGTTCAGTCACCAGCACCGGCACCTCGACCGCCTCCGGCGCCGTGACGCTGAACGCAGCCACGAACAACACCATCGCCACCGGCACCGCGACCGATTACCTCATCCTGAGCGGCGCGGTCGGCGGCACGGGTAACCTCACCAAGACTGGCACCGGCACCGCCACCTTGACCGGAACCAACACCTACACCGGCACCACCACCGTCTCCGGCGGCACGCTCGCCATCTCCGCCCAGAACAACCTCGGCAACAACCCAGGCGCCTTCAACGCTGGCCAGCTCACCCTCAGTGGAGGCACCCTGAGGACCACGGCGAATGTTACGTTGGATCATACCAACCGCGGAATCAACGTGGCTGGCTCCGGCGGCTCATTGAACACGGACGCGGGCACCACCCTCACGGTCGCGAGCACCAACGTCATCAAGCTCGATGCGACTCTGAACAAAGAAGGAGCCGGCACCCTCTTGGTGAACAGCACCAGCACCGGCACCGGAAACGTCAACGTCAATGCCGGCACCCTCGGCGGCACCGGCTCCCTCACCTCGGCGGGCGGCACCGCCACCATCGCGGCTGGCGCCACCCTCACCGGCGCCACCGCCGGCACCCGGGGAACCCTTTCGTTCGGCGGTGACTTGTTCGCGTCGGAAGGCAGCACTTGGCTTGTCGATCTGGCCGGAGGCGCTTCCCCAAGCAGCGACCGCATCAACGTCTCCGGGGTCCTCACTCTCGACAATGCCCTCCTGAGCATCAACGATTCGAACTGGACCTACGGGAACCAATTCACCATCGCCTCTTACGGCAGTCTGAATGGACTGTTCTTCTGGAACGGTGGGGCCCTGGGCAATGGCGCCACCTTCTCCACCACTCTCGGCGAATACCAAATCGACTACGCTGGTGGCGCAGCCACGATTACCGCCGTGCCCGAGCCATCTCAGGTGATCGCCATCGTCCTTCTCCTGGCGCTCGGCCTCTGGTTCGGACGCCGCCGCCTGCGCGTTGCGACATCTGAAGCTTGAGGCGCGCCGGAAATCGAGATCCGTTCCGGCCCCAGTAGCCACGTGCGCAAACTCAGCGCGCTGGGGGGCCGGCATCCGTTTTGGGGCATTTCGGCGCTTTTCCCGAAAACTTATTGCCACGCCCGGCGTTCTGATGTTCGTCCATCGGCGCCCGCCGCGCCGCACGCTCCTTCATGTCCATCGCCCGCCAAGCCCTGCGTCATCCCTGGACGGTTCTCGTCGCCGTCGTGGCCGTCGGTTTGGGCGCTTGGCTCGGCTTGCAGCGGATGACGCAGGACATCTTCCCGCCGCTCGGGATTCCCGCCATCTACGTGGCCCAGCCCTACGGCGGGATGGACCCGCTCCAAATGGAGGGTTACCTGACCTACCGGTACGAGTACCACTTCCTCTACATCGCGAACATCGAGCACGTGGAATCGAAGTCGATCCAGGGCGCCTCGATCATGAAGCTCCAGTTTCACCCGGGCACCGACATGAGCCAGGCGATGTCGGAAACGGTGGCCCAGGTGAACCGCTCCCGCGCCTTCATGCCGCCCGGCACGGTGGCGCCGTTCATCATGCGCTTCGATGCCGGGAGCGTACCCGTGGGACACCTCGTCTTCTCGACGGACGACCCGAACATCACCCTGAACCAAATGCAGGATCAGGCGCTCAACAAAGTGCGCCCGGCCTTCGCCACCCTCCCCGGCGTTTCCGCGCCGCCGCCGTTTGGGGGCAGCTCCCGTTCCGTCGTCGTCAACGTCAACCCGGACCGGATGCGGGCTTACGGACTCTCCCCCGACGATATCGTGGGCGCGATCGCCAAAGGCAATCCGATCAGCCCGTCCGGCAATGTGAATCTCGACGGCCGCTACCCCATCGTCCCGACCAACGCGATCGTCACCGACGTCAAGGAACTCGAATCGATCCCGCTGAAGCGATCCGGACCGAGCGCCGTGTTTGTTCGCGACGTGGCGTCGGTCAGCGATGGCGCGGACGTGACCACTTCGTACGCCTTGGCCAACGGCAAACGGAGCGTCTATCTGCCGGTCACCAAGCGCGCCGAAGCCTCCACCTTGGCGGTGGTCAAGACGGTGCGGAACGCCATCCCGGAATTCCAAAAGCTCCTGCCCGCCGGGATCAAAGTCAGCTTCGAGTTCGACCAAAGCCCGGTCGTCCTCCGTTCCATTAAGGACCTTGTTAAAGAAGGCGGCCTGGGCGCTTTGCTCACCGGACTGATGGTCCTCCTCTTTTTGCGGGATCCCCGGAGCGCCTTGGTGGTCGTCATCAACATCCCGCTTTCGCTCCTCGGCGCGGCGCTGGGCCTGTGGATCACCGGACAGAACATTCACCTCATGACTTTGGGCGGCATGGCCCTGGCTGTCGGCATTTTGGTCGATGAAGCCACCGTCACCGTGGAAAACATCCACACCCACCTGGCGCGCGGAAAATCGATCGCCCGGGCCGCCCTCGACGGCACCGAGGAAACCACCTTGCCCCGTTTGCTCGCGATGCTCTGCGTCCTGGCGGTCTTCATCCCCGCCTTCTTCATGACCGGCGCGGCCAAGGCGCTCTTCGTGCCGCTGGCCCTCGCGGTCGGGTTCTCGATGGCGACCTCCTTCGTCCTCTCCAGCACCCTGGTCCCCGTCCTTTCCGTCTGGCTCCTCGGCAAAAGCCACTCCCACACCAGTCAACAAGGTCAATTGGGTCAACTCTACTCCCACCTGGCCCGCGCGGCCGTCGCGATGCGCTGGGTCCTCGTCCCCGCCTACCTGGGCGGCTGCGCCTTGGCCGTGAGCGCCTTCGCCCCCTTCCTCGGCTCGGAGATTTTCCCGAAAGCCGATTCCGGCCAATTCGCCCTCCGCTTCCGGGCCCCGAGCGGCACGCAAGTCGGCATCACCGAGGGCATCGCCCAAAAAGTCCTGGCCACCATCGCTCGCGAAGCTGGGGGCGAGGACAAAATCGCGATGTCGATCGGCATGGTTGGCGTCCACAATGCCAGTTTCCCGGTGAACTTGGTCCACCTCTGGAACGGCGGTCCCGAGGAAGGTTGGCTCGCGATCCAACTCAAGCCGGAGTCCCACGTCCGCGTGGAAAAGTTCCAGGAACACCTCCGCAAGGTCCTGGGCGAAGAACTCCCCGGCCTGCGCCTTTCCTTTGAACCGCAAGATATCGTCAGCCGGGTGATGAGCTTCGGTTCTCCCACTCCCATCGAAGTCGCCGTGAGCGGCCCGAGTCTGCCCGCGAGCAAGGAACACGCCGAAAAGCTCCTCGCCAAACTTAAGGAACTCCCCTACCTCCGCGACGTCCAGATCGCTCAAACCCTCGACGCCCCCACGGTAAACGTGAAGATCGATCGGGAACGCGCCGGCTTGCTCGGCGTGACCGTCGAGGATGTGACCCGCTCCTTGGTGGCGGCCACAACGTCGAGCCGCTTCACCGTGCCAGTCTATTGGGCGGATCCGGGCACCGGCATCAGTTTCAACGTCCAGGTACAAATTCCGGAAGAGCGCACCCAATCCCTCGAAGACCTCGGCAACATCCCCGTGACCTCATCCGAAGGCAGCACCGTCCTCTTGCGGAACTTGGCCAAGCTGGAACCCGGCACCGCCGTCGGCACCTACGAGCGCTACAACATGGTCCGCGTCGTCAGCCTCACGGCGAATTACCAAGGCGTCGCCTTCAACCGCGCCATGGACGGCGTGCGCGAGGCCATCAAAGCGGCCGGCCCCACCCCGGACGGCAAGACCAAGGTCGATCTCCGCGGCCAGGTGGTTCCGTTCCAACAGCTCCGCGACGGCTTCACCTCGGGTATCGCCATCGCCATCGTCGTCATCGCCCTCCTGCTCTGCGCGAACTTCCAATCCCTCCGGCTCACCTTGACGGTCCTTTCCACTATCCCGGCGGTGCTCACCGGCGTGGTCCTAGCGCTCTTCTTCACCGGGACCACCGTGAACATCCAGTCCGGCATGGGCGCGATCATGGCCATCGGGGTTGCCGTGGCCAACGCGATTCTCCTCGTGACCTTCGCCGACCGGGCCCGCATCGCCAACGGCGGGAACCGCGCCGAAGCCGCGATTGAAGGCGGGATCAGCCGGTTGCGCCCCATCCTCATGACCAGCTGCGCCATGATCGCCGGAATGCTGCCGCTCGCCCTCGGCCTAGGGGAAGGCGGCGAACAAACCGCCCCGCTGGGACGCGCCGTCGCCGGTGGACTCGCCTTGGCCACGGTCGCCACCCTCCTGGTCCTGCCCGCCGTTTACGCCTTGCTCGCCTCGCCCAAGGTCGTTTCCGCCTCGCTCGATCCCGACGATCCCACCGGCTCCAACTTCGAACCGTCATGATCCGCTTCCTCCTGCTTCTCCTTTGGGCCACCCTAGCCTCGGCCCTCGCCGTCGAGATCCCCGCCGCCAAAACGGAGCGCGGGACGATCCATCGTTGGGTCACCCTCCCCGCCACGTTTGCTCCTTGGCAGCAAGTCGAACTGCGCGCCCGGGTCGATGGCTATGTGAAGTCCGTGGCCGTCGATAGCGGCGACATCGTCAAGCCGGGCCAGATCCTCATCGAAATCGAAGTCCCCGAGCTGCAAGCCGACCTGATCCGCCACGAAGCCGAGGTCACCGCCGCCGACGCTGCCGCCAAACGCCTCAAGGAAGCGTTCGCCAAATCCCCCGATCTCGTGCTGCCCCAAGATGTCGATGACTCCGAGGCCCGTCTAGCCGTGGCCAAAGCGAACCAGAAACGTGCGAAGACGCTGCTCGATTTTGCACAGATCAAGGCTCCCTTTGCCGCCACCGTGACAGATCGACTGGTTGACCCCGGCGCGTACGCTTCCGCTGGGGCCGCCCCGCTCCTTCGGCTCGCGGACACTGCCACCCTCCGGCTCCAAGTCCCCATCGTGGAACTCGAATCCGGCTTGGTCCGCAAGGGCCAACCCGTGGAGGCCAAGGTGGAAGCGCTCGGTGGCGCCGTCCTCGCTGGAACGGTCTCCCGGGTCAGCGGGATTCTCGATCTGCAAACCCGCACCATGATGATCGAGGCGGATTTCCCCAACGCCGATGGCCGCCTCCGCCCCGGAATGTTTGCCACCGCCCGGGTCGGCGTGGAACGGCACGATGGCGCCACGCTCATTCCTACGGCCGGACTCGTGAAGGAAAAAACCGCCACTTTTGTCTTCAAGCACGCAGACGGAAAAGCGGTCAAGACGCCCGTCAAGCTCGGCTTCGCCGATGGCACCAAAGTCGAAGTGCCCGAACTCAAGCCGGATGATCTCATCCTCCTCCCCGGAACCACCCTGCTGACGGACGGCCAAACCGTCACTATCAAATAGATCGATGCGCCACGGCCGACAGCCACTTCGAAATAGTTTGGATCTGTTAAGGATCGGACTATCGTGGCCTGTGTTTGTCTCGCGCGCAGGCGTCGTTTTGCTTCTCCTGGTTTGGCCTCTCGCCGCATGGGCGGAGCCAGCCTTCGTCGATTTGGCGACCGTGATGAAGCTCGCCGGAGCGAACAACGACGAGATCAAACTCGCCGAGTTGAAGCACACCGAGAGCCTCACGGAAGAGCGGCTCGCTTGGCAACGCTTCTGGCCCAGCATCAGTCTCGGCGCCGGATTTCGGGGACACGACGGACGCGTCCAAGACATCGCCGGTTTGGTCTTCGATGCCAGCAAACGGCAATACAGCGTCGGCACGGAAATCCTCCTCGATTGGTCCCCGGGGAATCTCTACTTCTCCGCCCTGGCAGCGCGGCAAAGCGCGTTGGCGGCGGAGCACCTGGCGGAATCGGAGCGGCGGGAAATCGTCTTGGAAGCAGTCCAACGGTACTACGCTTTGCTGGCCACGGAAGCCGACCTCGCGATCCTCGACGAAGATTTTCGACTGACCCAGGACTATGGCCGCCAGCTCGAAGGCGCGGTCAGTGCGGGCACGGCGTTCCGGACGGACGCACTGCGCGTGCAAACGGAGATTAGCCGCCAGAAACGTAGGCTCCGCGAGTCCGCCGAAGCCCGGGACCTGGCCGCCGCCGCGCTGGCCGAGACGCTGCGCGTTCCGCCAGAAACCGAACTTCGTGCCGCGAAGGCGGATCTTCTCCCCGTGCGCTTGATCGCTCCCCAGGACGAAACGGCCCAAGTCGCGGAAGCCACGAAAAACCGTCCAGAAATCCAGGCCGCCACCGCAGTCCAAGAAGCTGCGGCGCTGGAGCGGGAACGAGCCCGATTGGCACCGGTCATCCCGAATTTGCGCACGGGCTATACCTTCGGCGGCTTGGCCGGCGGGATCACGGGCAATCCTGGCAACATCGGAGACACCAATGACTACTTTGTCGGCGTCGGCTGGAAGATCGGCCCTGGAGGCCTCTTCGACAAACAGAGCCAAAACCTCGCGGAAACCCGCAAACAAGCAGCCGCGCTGCAAACCAGTCAGGTCCAGGCGGCCATCGGACGGGAAGTCGTCGAAGCTTCCGCCCGGGCCCGCTCGGCGCACGACCGGATTTTGATCAACGAGGAGGCCGTGGACGCCGCCACGGAAATGGTGACCCTGGCCAAAGAGCGCCAAGCCAGCCAAGTCGGCGTAGTGCTCGAATATCTCCTTGCGCGCGAGGAATTGACCCGAGCCAAACAGGACCGCGCCCGCTCGGTGACGGAATACAACACGGCGCAACACGAGCTGCGGGTGGCGTTGGGACGTTGATCCGCTTGAGCCTTCTGAAGGTTCGCTTGAGCCTTCCGAAGGCTCGCTTGAGCCTTCTGAACCTTCGCCCTGAGCCTTCTGAACCTTCGCCCTGAGCCTTCCGAACTCTCGCTTGAGCGTTCCGAAGGCTCGCTTGAGCCTTCGGAACCTTCGCCCTGAGCGTTCCGAACTCTCGCTTGAGCCTTCCGAAGGCTCGCTTGAGCCTTCTGAACCTTCGTCCCGAGCCTTCCGAACTCTCGCTTGAGCCTTCCGAAGGCTCGCTTGAGCCTCCTGAACCTTCGTCCCGAGCCTTCCGAACTCCCGCTTGAGCCTTCCGAACTCTCGCCTAAGCGTTCCGAACTCTCGCCTAAGCGTTCCGAACCCTCCTCTGAGCGTTGCGAACGCTCCTCTGAGCGTTCTGGACCTTAGACTGAAGCTGTCTTTTTTTGACCAGTGGCAGATGCTTCGCCTCTCTTTGTCGCATGAAAAAAAACTCCCCGGCCGAACCTCGACCGGGGAGTCTGCTAAGCACAATTGCTAATGACTCGGATCAATCAGATGTGGCTGCTGGGTTGGAAGTTCGGATAAGCCACGTTGCCGTGTTCGCCGATATCCAAGCCTTCGGTTTCTTCTTCCTCCGAAACACGCACTCCGAAGATCATCTTGATGACGAACCAAAGAGCGAGCGAGAGGCCAAAGACAACCACGCCGACCAGGATGATCCCCTTGAGCTGTTGAATGGTTTGGGCAACCGGATCGAGGCCGGTGTCCAGAGCGGCGACAGTCTTGGCGATCTCCGTCTTGTAGAAGAGACCAAGCGCGAGCGTTCCCCACACACCGTTCACCAAGTGGACGGAGAGAGCACCGACCGGGTCATCCAGCTTCAGTTTGTCAAACAGGAGCACCGCAAGGACGGAGATGATGCCGCCGATGAGACCGATGATTGCACCGGAGAAGAAGTCGGTGAAGGCACAAGGAGCGGTGATGGCCACGAGACCAGCCAAACATCCGTTGAGCACCATGGAGAGGTCGGGCTTCTTCAGAATCAACCAAGCGGTCACAAGGGCACCGATCGCGCCAGTCGCGGCAGCGAGGTTGGTGATGACGAGAATGTGAGAGATCGCCGCACCGTCCATGGCAGCCATGGTCGAGCCAGGGTTGAACCCGAACCAGCCGAGCCACAGGATCAGAACCCCGAGAGCGGCGGAAGTCATGTTGTGGCCCGGAATCGCATGAACCTTGCCATCCTTGTATTTGCCCTTGCGCGCACCGAGAACGATCACGCCCGCCAAAGCAGCCCAGCCGCCAACGGAGTGAACCACGGTGGAACCAGCGAAGTCGCGGAAGTTACCGAAGAGGTCGCCATCGCCGGGGGTCATGCCCAAGATGCCGCCACCCCAGATCCAGTGACCAGAGATCGGGTAAATAATGGCCACGAGAATGAAGCTGAAGAGCATGAAGCTGTGGAACTTGACCCGCTCGGCCACCGCACCGGAGACGATCGTGGCGGCGGTTCCAGCAAACACCAACTGGAAGAAGAACTTGGCCCAAAGCGGAACCGGAGTCCAGTTGATGGAGCTGTAGATACCGTCGTACCCACCCTTGGGATCGCCAAACGGGTTCATCGCCGCATAAGCCTCACCCAAGGCTGGCGAATTGTCCTTACCGGACACAAAGAATGAACCAATGTTCGCAAGCCAAGGAGTGGCCCCGTCAGCGAACATCAGATCCCAGCCGATCACCCAGAAGGAAATCGATGAGATGGCGAAGACGATGAAGTTCTTGAAGAGAATATTTACACAGTTCTTCGCCTGACAGAGACCGCTCTCTACCAGCGCAAAGCCGGCGTTCATCCAGAAGACCAGCATACCTGCCACCAGAACCCACACTGTGTCCAAGCCGGTCCTCAAGGCGCTCAGCGCGGCGGGATCAATTGCTGGAGCAGCTTCAGTCTGCGCGTGCAGGACGGCACCCGGGTACAACACAGCACTTGTCAGTGCCGCGGCAACCGCAGTCCGAGTCCAATTCTTGTTTTTTAGCATCATGTTTTCGAGTGTTGTTTAAGATAAGGATTCGCAATCACCAGTTCGGCAAGAGGGCTCGCCCTGGTTGCCGCGATCGGACAAAGCACCCCTCGTGCCAATGTCGGAGAAACTTCAAAAAAAATTAGCAGAGCGCCCTCCCCCTCTGACTTTGTGCGACGATTTCGTCACTTTGCGAGAAAATCGTTTACTTCTCACCAATCATCAGCAGAGGTTTCGGCCGCCTTGTCCCGCCTCATCACCAACAAAGTAGCCGTCCATCTGACGCACGCGCTCCTCACCTGCCTTACCGCCTCCGCGGAAGTTCCACTTCCAGAGCCGGGAGCTCACACCGTGTCCGAACTTCAGACGCTCGCCACCACCGCGTTCCGAGCCAATCAATTGGAGCAGGCCGAAGCCTTTTTTCTCGCTTTTGAACGTGATTTCGGTGCCGAACCTCAGGTCAAGGATGCCGTAGATCGCCAGAAGGCTCTCATCGCTCTCTGCATGATTGGCAATGGCCGGGCCGCCCAAGCCAAGCCGTATGCGGAGGCGGCTCTTCTCCTGCCGCCGGGAATCGTAGGAGTCGATGTCCGGCAGGAGCTCTCATTCTGGCTCGCCATCGTGCGCATGCAGGAGGGTGACTACCGCGCGGCCCAAGAGGCCTTCGGAAAATTCTTCGCCGTCCCCGAATTCCAGCCTGCCAAGCGCATGGAGGCTTTGGTTTTGTTTGGCACTTGTTATGTCACTCTCGGCTACCACCGCACGGCGGCGGAGTTCTTCTTTCACCAGATCCCAAACCTTCGGCGCATCCCCGGTGGTCAAGAATATGCAGGTCGGGCTGTGGTCCTGCGCTTGATGGCTCTGCTCAATTCTGGCCAGCACGACGCCGCCCTCATTCTTCTTCGCGAAGAGTATCCGCGAATGGCCGAGATCTCTCAGGTGATCGCTTTCCAGACACTCGCCCTGCAACTCGGCTCCAAGTTTCTTGAGGAGAAACGCTATCACGACGCCATCGCCTGCCTGCAACGGATCTGGACCCAGAGTCGATTGTTGAAACACCAGGAAGAACGGCTCGTCGCCTTGAAGAAACGCCAGGCAAACTTGGCTCAAGATCCGCTCCGGGCCAGCGCCCTGTTTCAGCTCAACGGCATGATCCAGCGCGTGGAGCGGGAAGTGGAGAACTTCCGCCAAATCGAGGAGTTCGATGCCGCCCTCCGCTTCCGGCTCGCCCTGTCGTTCCAAGGCTTGGCCCGCTACCGGGAAGCCGCCCTCATTATGGAAGATATGCTCCGGCACCTGGAGCCTTCCCCCGTCGTGCAATCGGCGTCTCTCGCCGTGATCCAGAGTTGGATGCAACTCGAACGCTGGCCCAAAGCACTGGAAGCGGCGGAAAACTACCTGGTCGCCTTCGGGGATCAGAAATCCTCTCCCGACCTGGCGCAAGCCATGTTCCTCCAGGCTGATGCCTTGCAGAAGCTGGAGCGCACCGCGGAATCCAACAGCGTCTTCGCCAATATCGCGAGCCTGTTCCCGAAACATCCACTGCGCCCAAAAGCAATCTTTATGCAGGGCTTCACGAATCTCCTGCTCGAAACTAACGACTCGGCCGCAACCAACTTTGAGCAACTGGTGCGTGAGTATCCGGAAGACGCAGTGGCCCAGGATGCCTCGTATTGGAAGGCCATGGCGCTTTCGTTCAAACAGGATTATCCAGCCTGCCGCCAGTTGATGGAGTCCTATCTAAAGGCATACGCCAAGACCGGCATCCGCTACGAATCCGAGGCGCACTTCCGGATGGCTTACTGTACCTTCTGCTCCGCTGATTATGAAACAGCGATCCGCGAGTTCAGCCAATTTCTGAAAGAATATGGAGATCACGCTCCCGATGCCGATGAAGCGCGCCTCTTGCTCGGGGATGCCTATTTGGCGCTCGGCCAAGCTGAGAAAGGATTGGCGGCTTATCGATCCATCCATCCGGCCTCAACCCGGTTCTTCGAGGATGGGTGGTTCAAAACAGGAAATGCCCTCAAGCTCCTGGAGGACATCCCGGCGATGCGGGCTCACTTTGAAGAATTTCTTCAGAAATATCCCTCCAGTCAGCGGATGCCGGAAGCTGTTTACTGGATCGGCTACACCTTAGCGAAAGAAGGGCGCCTTGAGGACGCGAAGAGAGTCTACTGGGATACCCTGGATACCCATGGCGATAACCCCGCGCTCTTTTCCGTGGAAGATCTGCTCACCGGAGTGCCCAAGGTTTATCGGAAGGAGGGAAGCGACGGTTCCCAGCGGCTCCGCCAGGACCTCCAGCGACGGCAAGGCGAGGCCAAAGCCGCTAAAAAGAACACTCTCCAGGTGCGCCTGCTTTGGCTTGAAGCCATTCAACTCCGTAGCGAAAACGCCACGTTGTCCGACGGTCTCTTGGCCAGCATGGCCTCTCAGCTTAACCCAGAAGTCCACAATCCGCTCCTCCTCGCGGATGCAGCCGACGCCGCCCGTCGCAAGGGACATCCGGTGATCGCGGAGAAGCTCTATAAAGAACTCAAGAGATGGAACCCACGCTCTCTTGAAGGATCGAGAGCCGATGCCGGTCTTGGCTATCTCGCGGCCGCGGCAGGCAAGCATTCCGAGGCGATCCGCTACTTTACCGAATACGAGCGCAAAGCCGCCACCTCACTCGATTTACCGGAGATTCTTCTGGTGAAAGCGGATTTGCAAGAACGGGAGAAGCAAGCGCGCTTGGCGGAAGCCACCTATGAGCAAGTCCTCTCGCTCCCGAACGCCTCCGGCCATCAGAAAGCCCGAGCGCTTCTCGGCCTCGGCGATCACTTTGCCCGTAACCAAGAAGGCGAGAAGGCAGCCGCCTACTACGAGCGCGTCTACGTCGCTTACGGCCGCTTTCTGGATCTCGTCGCGCCAGCCTACCTGCGCCGCGCGCAAACGCTCGAATCCTTGGACCGCAAGCCGGCCGCTTGGCAGGTTTACCAAGAACTCGCCACCCGTCCAGATCTCTCCGAATTCGCCGAAGCGAATCAGGCCCGCCATCGTGCCGAGGCATTGTCAGAATTCGCCCATCCACCGCAGGCGGCCACGCCCGTTGCGCCATGACCAAGTTGACCGCGCTCCTGTTCCTTTGCGGACTCCCCGGCTGGCTCCGCGGAGAAACGGTATATTTCCTAGATTCAGCCCGTCCTCCGCTGCAGGGCGAGGTCACGTCATTTGGAGACAGCGGAATCACCCTTCGCGTGGCCATCACACTCAGCGAAAGCCTTCAAGGGGCTTCCACTGAAACCATTTCGTGGTCCGCCATCGCCCACATCGACTTTCCAATTCTTGATCAAGAACCAGAGGCCCTCGCAGATCCGGGCAAAGTGTCTCTGGAGACTTTGCGGGAACTCTGGATGGAGAAGCTCCCTCACTTGTCCCGGTCAAAATCAAACGCCGGAGAGATTGGGCTTCTCTACGCCGAGCGCCTGCTCGCGGAGCCCTCCGAAGTCGCTCTGCGGAGAGCCATGGATGTCTTTCTCACCGTTGAAAGGTCAGACTGGAACAAAGCGCATCTGCCCCGCGCCAAACGAGGCCGTCTCCGTGCCCTGATCGCGTCGGGGCAAGTGGAGGAGGCGACTCGCGAAGCGCAGGTGATGGCCTCGCAATCCGAAGAGCCCGAAATTCTCCTTGAGGCCAAATACGTCCTAGCCACGGCTGCTTTCACCCGCCTTCGGGACCTGCAGAAAGAGCATCCGCGTTGGATGGAAGACGATGACGTGCTGCCCAAGCGCGCGGCGCTACTCCATGATGCGCTGGATCTTTTTCTACATGCTTATCTCTTCTTTGGTTCCGAGGAAAACGCATCAGCGCAAGGACTTCTCGGGGCCGCCCAGGTTCATCAGTTCGCCGGAGATGTCAGCAACGCCCGCGCCTGTGCTCAAGACATTCTCCGGCTCTATCCACAAACCGCCGCACGGCCAGAAGCGGAACGCCTCCTGAACAGTCTTTCCAGCACCGAATCCGTATCCACGAATCAGACCAACGCGCCACGATGAACCAGGCCGCCAAGCTCGTCCACCTAGCCACCGCAATCTCGTTGACCACATTTGCGCCACTGCTCTACGCAGAGGAGAAGCCTCCTGCGCCAGCGGCAGCCGACCTCGTGGCCACCAAAAACCTGATCGACTACTACAATGCAGGTGGCGTGATGATGCATCCATTGCTCCTCGCGCTGATCGCGTTCATCGCCTTAACCATCTATCTTTTCATCGTCATAAATCCAGCTCGCATGGTGCCCAAGCGGCTTGTGGACGGAGTGAATCGCACCATGGCATCCCGCGATGTTCAGGGAGCCTATGCCCTAGTGAAGGAGAACCCTTGTGCGTATTCCAAGTGTATCGCGCAAGCTCTCCTCAAGGTGAACTTCGAGCGCGATCTCGCCAACAAAGCTTCGATGGTGGTCGGCGCCGAGGACACCTTGGATCAGGAGGAGACCAAGGTGATGGGCTGGGTTAATTATCTCAACACCGTCTCCACGCTGGCCCCGATGATCGGTCTGTTCGGCACCGTGCAAGGAATGATCGTCGCCTTCGATGCCCTGGCCGCCGGGAAAGCGGAGCCATCGGATCTCGCCGCAGGCATCGGCACCGCCATGATTACCACGGCCGGCGGACTCATCGTTGGCATTCCCGCGATGTTTTTCTATTTTTTCTTCCGTAACCAGCTCACTTCGATCACCACGGAGATCCAAAAGCAATTCAGCTATGCGATCGACGTCCTTTCCGGCGAGATCCAACTGTCCTCCGGCGAGTAATTCCATTCCTTCGCTTCATCCCCATGTCCCGCAAGAGAAGCCACGGCACGCCGGTCAGCTTTCAGATCACTCCGATGATCGACATGACCTTTTTGTTGCTCGTCTTCTTCATGATCACCTCGACGCTCACCGAGCAAAAGGTGAAGCGAGACATCGACCTTCCAGAAGCGTCCGCGGCCGTGCTGCCCGAGGACGACTCCAAACGCGACGTGATCAACATCGATGCCAAGGGTGAATACTACATCGGCGAGAGCAGAGCGGACAAAGAGGACGTGATGGCCTATTTGAAGAAGCGCTACGGAAAGAACACTCCCTATATGATTTACCTCCGCGCCGACAAGTATACACCAGCTAAGCAAACCAGCGAGTTCATGCAGATGGCCACCGATGCAGGCGTCGATCGCGTCGTCTTTGGTGTCCTTAACGATTAATTCAATCCACTTCATCCATGCCCCGCCGCCGCAAGCGAGAACACGAGGAAGTCGAAATGCAGATGGGCCCCATGATCGACATGGTGTTCCTCCTGCTCGTGTTCTTCATGGTCTCCGCGAAACCAGTGAAGGAGGAGAGCGATATTCAGATTGGATTACCGGGTAAAGTTGAACAGAGCGAAACGATTGAAATGCCGGACGAGCAGCGCATCATCATTGCCGCCGACGGATCGGTCATCCTGAACGAACTTCCGCTCGGCGCACCGGGAGACCGTAAACTGCGCGAATTGGAGAAAACCTTAACCCGATTCCGCGAATCCTCAGAGGCAAACCGGACCAAGGCGTTGGTCACTCTGGTGCCCGACGCAGCGGTCGGACACCAACGAGTCGTAGACGTCCTCAACACCTGTGCCGTGGCCAAAATCCGGGGCGTCACATTTGATACCGCCGCCGCGACTGGCTCATCCGACGATTTCTGAATCCGATGTCCCTCCGCATTCAAGCCGCAGATCACCGCAGTCGCCGCGCCGTTGAGGCGAAGGAGCGGCGTCAAGCCCTCGGATTGCTCGCCTCTACTCTGGTGGGAGCAGTCATCGTCGTTGCCTGCTCGGGCGTAGTGCTAGGCACCATCGCGCTGGTCAAATACTATCGGGTGCCCGAGGCGGTCTTTGAAGTGCCGCCCAAGGAGATCCGCATCCCGCCGAAAACTCCGCAGCATCAGATGAACGTGGCCAAGCATGAAGCCAGCCGGCCCAAGCCCACCTTCACGCAGAAGCTCGTCAGCACCATCCCCACCGAGTTCGCGTTGCCGGATCTGCCTCAGGTGAATCTCGATCAGATGCTACCTCTGGACCCCAGCGCCCTCGTCAGCGATCAGATCTCCAGCTTGGTCGGCTCAGCCGGGATCGGCCGCGGCCTGGGCAACGGCCTCCTCGGCGGCGGCGGGAGCGGCAACGGAATGAACTTTATGGGAATTCGCTCCGAAGGCAGCCGCATCCTCCTGCTCTTCGACGTATCCAGTTCCGTGGTCAACAAGGCTTCCAGCGCAGGCGTCCCACTCGAAACGATTCAGCAAGAAACCATCAAACTGATCAAAGGACTGCCGGTCGATACCCGCTTTTCCATCATCCAATTCACTCAGAACTACAAATCACTGTCCGCGGATCTCACCGTCGCCACCACCAAGAACAAGGAAACAGCCGAGTCCTGGGTCCAAACCGAGTGGGTCACCAGCGGCTCCATGTCTTCCGCCTCCCGCGGGGTAGTGCGCAACGAGCGTGGCTTAGTCGGAGTGCTCGAAGCCGGGTTCAAGATGGCGCCAGATGTCATTTGGATCATCTCCGACGGCAGCTTCCAGTGGTCGCCCGGTGGCACGATCTCCAACATCCCTTACGACGAAATCCGCAGATCAATCGATCAGATGCAATCGACCTTGCCCCGCCCGGCCGTGCTCCACTTCATCGCCTTTGAGAGCAAGCCGGAGGACGAGGGTGAATGGAAACGCATCGCCAACCGCTTCCGTGGCGAATTCAAGTCAATCAAGCGATGAAGACCAGGCTCCCTCCACTCTTTTTCGCGCTCTTTGCGTTCATCATCGGCTCAGGCAGCCACGCCCAGGCAGAAACGCCGGTTCCAGTGACCGCCACAGACCAACTTTTGACCAGCGAAGGCAAGGAGGTCTTCGTTGAAGGGACCGTCCACTCCACCAGGATCAACGCCAGCGGCATCCACTTTCTTGAGTTCATGGACACGAATTTCATTTGCGTGACCTTCGCCCAGCAGGTCGCGGCTTTCGGCGATACTCCGCCCTCGGAAGCCTACAAAGGCAAGCGCGTGCGGGTTCGCGGCAAAATCGATCTGTTCCGGGGAGCGCCCCAGATGAAACTGCTTTCCCCCGACCAGGTTGAGATTTTGAATAACGCGCCACCTCCAACCAAGGCCGTCGTGACGCCGTCTCTCGCCGCGCGAGTGTCACCCGCACCGGAAACTCCCAAGCCCGCCGCGCTACCAACGCCCGCCGTGCCAGAAGTCGAAGTCGTCGATGGAATCCCCGCTCTCGATTGGAAGAAGTTCTTCCCGCCAGCGAAGCCCTGAACTCGACTTCCATCAACGCTTCGTCAGCGTCATGTCAATTTGATACGTGTAGAGACGCGCCACGGTCAGCGGCTTCCCCAGATCACCCGGCGGAACGCGTAGACAGCCGCAAATCTCGGACTTTCCGATGGTGAGGATGTAATCGAGCAAAATATCCTTGTCGGCCCGAGTCATCACCGCCTCCAATGCGATAGGCGGATCAGGAAGCGAAATCACAAAACCAGCCCCTGTGCCCATCAGCCGCAGATCGATCACTCGCGCGGTGGGCCAAGAGCCAGTGAGCGCTAGCTCCAGGTTCTCCGGCACGGTGCGAACGGCCTCTCCCCCGCCCGCGACGACCGTTGCTTTCAGCGCAGCGTCCTCGGCCCAAGCCGGCGGCACCAAAACAATTCCCAGCGGCCCAAGGACCAAGACCCAAACCCAGTTCGATAAGGCAAGCATCCGGCTGCTCATGCGACCTCCAGAGATTACGGGAATCCAACCCTCCCGCCTGATCTCTACACGTAGCCTTCAACTGGTAGCAAGATTTATTCAAAAATCTCGGGTGACGAACTTGTCACCAGCCCGTGGGCTCACGATTTCGCGGCAAGCATCGCCCTCATTTGCTCAAAAAAACTCGCGGCCGATTCCTCAGTCGGAGGCTTATTCATGTGATCGTCGTAGAGTATTTCCTGAAGCCACTCGCGATCTAATTCCTTAATAAACGTACTCGGCTGGCAAGGCTGCTTTTCCCCATACTTCTTGCGGCTATGACAATACGTCATGGTCAACGACTTCATGGCCCGCGTAATGCCTACATAGAGCAGCCGGCGCTCCTCATCCCGAGTCCCTTCCTGCACCGAGCGGCTGTGCGGCAAAATGCCCTCTTCTAGCCCCACGAGATACACGATCGGAAACTCCAGCCCCTTGGCTGCGTGCAGCGTAATCAAGCAGACGCCCTTCTTCTTGCTGATGTCATCGTCGTCCCGGTCAGACACCAACGCGATCTCGTCGAGGAAATGCTGGAGCCCTTTCGCCTTTTTCGATGAGCGGGCTCGATGCGCAAACAAGCTATCGATGAACTCTCGGGCGTTTTGCTCCCGCATGTCCGCTTCCGCCGGGGTTTTGCAGGTTCGCCTCAGGTAATCGAAATACTCGATCTCGGTAAGGAGATTGCCCGTCATGCTCGCGTAGTCCGCGGACGCGGTGCGCGCCACCTCGCCGAAACGTTCCATGATCTCGACGAATTCCGCCAAGGCATTCTGCGCTTTGGTGGAACGTGACGCCAAGAAATCCTCCCGCCGGATCGCTTCCCAAACGCTGATGCCGTGATCCGAACTGAAGTCCGTGGCGGACTCGATCAGCCCGTCACCAATCCCGCGCGGAGGATTGTTGATGATCCGCAGCAGGTTGACATCGTCAGATGGATTCACCAGCACCTGAAGGTAGGAGATGATGTCCTTGATCTCACGCCGGTCGAAGAAGCTCATCCCACCGACCACGCGATATGGCACTTGGTGTTCCCGCATCGTCTGCTCCAGCGGACGCGATTGGGCGTTCATCCGGAAGAGAATCGCGAAGTCTTCCCACTCACGCTGCTCGGTGCGCTTCGTGGAGAGCATTTCGCTGACGATCATCTCCGCCTCCTCCTCGGCGCTGGGCATGCCCATGAGGCGCACGAGTTCACTGCTCTCCTTGGCGCTCCACAACGTCTTTTCCCGGCGGCCTTTGTTCAGTTTGATGATGCTGTTCGCCAAGTGGAGGACTGGCATGGGACACCGGTAATTCTCCTCCAGCTTCACCACCAGCGGATCCGCGAAGAAGCTCTCGAAGTCCAGAATATTGGAAATCTCCGCGCCGCGCCAACCGTAGATCGACTGATCGTCGTCCCCCACCACGCACACGTTCTGATTGGTCCCGGCCAGGGAGCGGAGCAACGACATTTGCAGGCCGTTGGTGTCCTGGAACTCGTCCACCATGATGTATGGGAAGCGACGCTGCCAAGCTTCGGCCACGTCCTCGTGTTCTCGGAGCAGCTTGACCGCGAGGATCAGCAAGTCATCGAAATCCACCGAGTTCATCAGCTTGAGTTCCTGCTGATACGCTTGGGCGATTTCGGCCCCGAACGCGTGGTTGATCGACTCCAGCGGCAACCCGCGGCTCTTGGCGTTCCCGATCATCGAAAGCGCCACTTTGGGATCGATTTCCGCGTTTTTGCCGCCGCGCTTCACCACCAGTTTGCGGACCAAACCGAGCTGATCCGCTCCGGAGTAGATCCCGAAGGTCTTCTTGTAGCCCAACCGGTCAATGTTCTGCCGCAAAATCTTGACGCAGAGGGAGTGGAAGGTGGAAACGGTGACCTTCTTTGCGTTCTCCGCGCTGATCATGTGCCCCACGCGTTCGCGCATTTCCGAGGCCGCCTTATTCGTGAACGTGACCGCGAGAATGTTCTCCGCGCGGATCCCGTTGGCGATCATGTAGGCGATCCGGGTCGTGATGACCCGCGTCTTGCCGGTGCCCGCCCCCGCCAGGATCAAGACTGGGCCTTCCGTCTGGCGGGCTGCCGCCCGCTGGGGTTCGTTGAGTCCGTTGAGTCCCTGCATGGCCCGTTTCGAACAGCAGGGAAGCGTACGTTTGTCAGGGTTGCAAGCCCTGGAGCAGCTTCGCGCTGTATTCTTCGATGACCTCGGGCAGCAAGCGGTGCTCCTGCTCCTGGATGCGCGCATACAGCGCTTCCGCCGTGTCTCCGGGCTCCACCGCCACGCGCGCCTGCTTGAGAATCGGCCCCGCATCCACCTCGGCGGTCACCAAATGCACCGTGCAGCCCGCTTCTTTTTCCCCGGCCTCCAATGCCTGAATCCACGCGTCTTTGCCCGGATACTTCGGCAGCAGGGATGGATGCAGATTCAAAATCCGTTCCGGAAACGCGCCCAAGACCGGTTCCTCCAAAATCCTCATAAAACCCGCCAAAACCACCAAGTCAGCACCAGACGCCCGAATCCGGTCGATCAAGTCCTTTGACCCTGCCGCGTCGATCCACGCCCGCCTCTTTCCGCAGTCGACCACCAAATGCGGGATTCCCGCTTCCCGGGCCAAATCGAGGATCCCCGCTCCAGGAACGTCGCTGATCACCACCGCGATCTCCGCGTGGAGCCGCCCCTCCCGGATCGCCTTGAGCATCGCCCGGAAGTTTGAGCCTTTACCAGAGCCCAACACCGCGAGGCGCGGACGCCGAGTCCCCGGGTTGCCATCCGAACTCAACTTCACCAAGGTAGCACTCGTCGACTTCCCCGGCACCAAGGAGAGAATCCGCACCTCCGCCCCAACCCGCTGCAACGCCTCGCGCTCTTCCGGCGGCAAGGTATCGGGACGGTGATCGCCGCCTTTGGCGTACAGGTGCGGACGGATCTTCGTGATCAACCCATCGACCCGACGCTCGTTGAAGATCACAACGCGATCGACGCATTCCAACGCTTCCAGAACTTCGGCCCGGTCTTCCTCGCTGTTGATAGGCCGACCCTTTCCCTTTAGCTCCCGCACCGAGGCATCGCTATTCAACCCCACTACCAAGGCGTCCCCGAGTGCACGCGCTTCCCGCAAATACCGGACATGGCCGACGTGCAGGATATCGAAGCAGCCGTTCGTGAAGACCAGCCTGCGGCCAACGCGATCCAGTTCATCGCGCCAAGCGGCGACCACCTCCAAGTTGGACGAGTGAATTTCGGGGTTCCCCATCCCGGACGCTAAGGGAGGATTCCCCCACTTGCCAAGTGGCGGTTTCAGGGAGCGGTCACCGGCACTACATCGGCTGGCTTGGCCGAGATGACTTGCGGCGTCAACGAGCACTCAATCCGATCGACGCCGCGGAGCAAATGAATCTCCGCCGCCCGGCCCGGTGTCAGCGTGTAGCAGCTATCCGAGAGATCCTCGATGGTGTCGATCCGGGCACCAGCCAAATGAATGACCACGTCTCCGGGCTGAACGCCACAAGCGGCGCCTGGCGAACCTGGCCGGACCCCGACGACCTTCGCGGTGGTCGTGCCGGTATTGAACCGCAAGCCGATCCACGCGTCCGTGCGGCGCCCATACACTTTGAGATCAGAGACGAGCTTGGCTGCCACCTCGATCGGAAGCGCATGGAACTCCGCGCCGCCCTGATCCAACTCCCGCCCCAAATCGAGCCCAATCACCCGGCCCGAATCGTCGAAAATCGGCATCCCTTGGACGGAAGCTCCCTCCTCGACTCGGACTCGCAGATAAGCCACCTCCAGCATACGGCCTTCCACTTTGCGGTCCCGACCGATTAGAATTCCCACTTCCGTCCTCTCTGGCGCGCCAGAAACAGGAACGACTCGCAGCGCAAAAATCGAATCCCCAATAAACAAACCCCGGCTCGAACCAAAGCCCAACGGCTGCAAAGGTTCATCTAGGCGAGAGTCGCTGGTCAGCACGACCAAGTTTGAAGACGGATCGACCAACACCACCCGCGCTTCGCGGTCCCCCTGGGAGGTCCGCAGGCGGACTTCCTCGGAAAGCATGGCACCCGGCCGCACGGAAAGAAAGATCCCTTCGCCCACGTAAAATGCCTGGGTGAAATCAGCACTCTCCGGACCTCCGGCCCAGAAAGCTCTTGCAACGGAGCCTGCAACGCGCTGCAAAACCGTGTCCGCCACCGCTTGGGACCCACCAGTATCAGAGAGCGTCTCCTCTCCGAGCACCGGATTGGCCGCCCAGCTCAAAAGCGCAACGATGGCCAGCCAAAGCTTCACGATGGGAACATTCAAAACTCTCGAACCAAACTCACCTCGGCCAACGCGGGGATGTTCTTGGGGATGGCAACACTCTCCGGGGCATTCAGATGTGCTGATTGGAACCAGAAAAGCACAGCCGCGACGGGCAGTGCGCACAACGCGGAAGCTGACGCCAGCCGCCCAGCGACAGAAACCCCTTCCCACCAAGTCAACAAGCGCTCCATGGCTAAGGTGCCCACGGAAAGCCTTAGGGCCTCCGCCCGCTGTCTCTCGCGGAAGTCATCGAGAAAACGCTCGAAGTAATCAGCGCCGGGCGTCTCATACCGCTTCAGGCGGATCAACTTGGCCGACCAATCGTCAGCTTGTTCGTGCTCGGTCCTCTTCACGTCCGGAATTCTTCAAGATAATTCTGCAACTGCCGATGGGCGTAAAAGAGCCTTGAACGCACAGTCCCGGGCGACACGCCCAGAATCTCGCTGATCTGATTGTGGGGTAACCCCATGATGTCGAACATTGTCACTACCGCCCGATGATCTTCGGACAAGGTCTGCATGGCGGCGTTCAATCTCTGTTGCAGTTCCAGAATATTGACCTCTTTGACAGGGTCCGTTTTCGAGGTCTGCTCGATAAAGTCCGCATCGTTCTGGATATTCTGATCCACGTCATCCAGGCTCAACTTCCGCTGACGGTTCCGCTTCTTCAGGAAGTTTAACGTCATGTTCACCGCGATCGAATAGATCCAGGTGTAAAACGCCGACTTCCCCTGAAACCGCTTCAGACTCCGGTACGCCTTCGCGAAGATGTCCTGCAGCAGGTCGTTCGTGTCCTCGTGATTCGAGGTCATGTTGTAGACCAAACTGTAGAGCTTTGTGCTGTGTTTGCGCACCAGCTCATCGAACGCCTTGGTATCTCCGTCCTGAGCGAGCGCCACCAGTTCACGGTCCTCGTCCGGCTTGCGCGGCGCCGCCAACACCTCGTCCGCCGCGATCTCCATTCCCCCCGTGGCGCTCTTCCCCGTCATGCCGCCCCCTGCTTGCGCCGCAACACCACTTCCACGGAGCCGGTATCGCTTAGTATAAACTTCCGCACCGTCACTTCCACCTCGCGCACCGCGAACCCGCTGAGCAGCCCGTCCGCGATGTCCAACGCCAAAGTCTCAATCAGCCGCCGTGGCCGGACCGCCGCCAAATCCCGAACCCACTCGGAGACAACGAAATAATCGATGGTGTTTCCCACCTCATCCCCCAGGTCACTGTTCCAGGCGTGCAGCGGCAACAGTTCCAGATCGATCTCCAACGACTGCGCGCGGCGTCTCTCGTCCTCGCCGACGCCAATATACGCGGTCACCCGCAACTGCTTTACTCGAATCCGGTCCATCCTGGGAGGTTGATGGCGGGTCCACCCCACGCGCCCTTAGCTTTAACTCGCTGCCGCGCTGAAGGTCAAGGCCGCAACGCACTGGATGCTGCGCGATCAAACCACCAGCCCAGTCGCGACAGGTCCGCCACCAAAAAATCCGCCCCGGCCGCCGCGAGCTTGGCGGCGGAATCGTAGCCCGTCAGAACCGCGATCGAGGCAACCCCCGCTTCCCGGGCAGCCTCGACATCGTGGACCATGTCGCCGATGTAACAGGTGTCCACGGGATCGAGGCCATGCTCGGCCAGAAAGCGGGGCAGCTGCCGACGCTTGTCCCTGACCCCGAGTTGCAACGACTCAAACGCTCCCGCCAAACCGATTTTCCGGGATTGTGCGTGATAATGGCTGGGTGTGACCGCGCTCAGCAGGAAGCAGCGATACTCCGCCGCCTTCATCGTGCGCACAAACTCGCAAGCATGCGGAATCGCGGCGACGGAGGCACGGGAATCTGGATAATAAAACTGGTAGGTGGCCTCCAGCTCCTCGTGAGTCAACCCGGGCAACCGGTCGCGATAAAAATCTCCAAAGGGCAAACGAAAATGCAACCTGAACGTTTCCAGGTCCACGGCCGTGGCGCCGTAATGCACAAGAACCCGATTGACGGTTTCCAGGACGGGCCCCAAGTCGTTGCACAAGGTGCCGGACCAGTCGAAGACAAGGTTCCGGAACACGGCTCGTTTCAGTTGCCGGTGCGAAAACGCAAACTGCGCACCGTTTCCGCTCCAAAACGCTCCTGAAGGCGGCCGAGGATTTCCCCGGCGTGAAACCGCTCAAAAGTGTATTTGAGGGCCGGTTGGGCGACGGCCACGACCAAGTCGCCCTTCCGCAAACTGACTGGACGGGACAACGCCGCGTTGGAGGGACCGACAATGCTTTCCCACGCGGCCGTAAGCTGATCCTCAATCACCCGTTCGCTCAGCCCCATTTTGCCGAGCTGAGCTTGCAGCAGCGCTTGCACCGACTTGGGCTCACGCTGCAGTTCCGGCTCCGGAAGCAGCCTCCACTCCAATAGGATTTGCCGGCGCTGCGCTTCCGTCACGGTCCCCTCCGCCGTTACTTCCCGTCGTTGCCGATCGCCTCTACCGGACAACCTTCCATCGCCTCCTCGCAGAGCGCCAACTCTTCATCGGTCGTGGGCTGCTTGTACACGAATGAGTATCCCCCATCGTCACTGCGGGTAAAATTCGACGGTGCCGTCTCGCGACAAAGATCGCAGTCGATGCACTGGTCATCCACGTAAAACTTTCCGGTGACATTCTCCGGCCACTTGTTCTCGATATCAGCCATGCGACGGTGGTTTTCCCTTAGATTACGGCGGATTGTAATCGGAGGATCACCCATCGCAACCGATTTCACTGCCCATCCCCCCTGACTTGTGTTGAAATACGGTCGTTTGGCCGTAAGTCTCCTTTATCGAGCCCCTCATGTCCGCACCTCTCGTCATCGCCGGCCGCAGCTTTTCCTCCCGCCTTCTTGTGGGCACCGGCAAGTTTTCTTCTAATGAAGCAATGCGTGATGCGCTGGACGCCAGTGGCACGGAAATTGTCACCGTGGCCTTGCGCCGCGCGAACCTTTCCAACGAGCCAGACGCTTTCGCGGACATCCTCAGTTTCATCGATCCGCAGCGCTACCTGATCCTCCCGAACACCAGCGGAGCCATGAACGCCGGGGAAGCCGTCCGGCTCGCCCGCTTGGCCGCCACTGCCGGTTTGCCCATGTGGGTCAAACTGGAGATTCACCCTGATCCAGCCTACCTCCTTCCGGACCCGATTGAAACCTTCCGCGCCACCGAACAGTTGGTAAAAGAGGGCTTTACCGTGCTCCCCTACATCAACGCGGACCCAGTCTTAGCCAAACGTCTCCAAGATGCCGGAGCGGCCACCGTCATGCCGCTCGGCGCCCCCATTGGCTCCAATCGGGGGATCGAGACCAAGGCCCAAATCGAAATCATTCTCCGCCAAGCCTCCGTGCCGGTCGTGATCGACGCCGGGCTGGGCGCTCCGAGCCACGCCGCCGCCGCCATGGAAATGGGAGCGGACGCCGTGTTGATCAACACCGCTCTTGCGGTCAATTCCAATCCCACCGCGATGGCCCAAGCCTTCCGCATGGCCGTGGAAGCGGGGCGCTCCGCCTACGAAATCGGACTCGCCCCCACCGCGGAACTCGCCTCCCCTACCAGCCCGTTAACCGCGTTCCTCAACGCGGGGGCCCGCTGACGAATGGCTCTCCTCCGGGTAGAAAACCTCACCACCGTCCACAGCAGCGGAGGAGGCTGGCTTTCCGGCGCCCCGAAGATTGAGGTCAAAGCCGTCGATGACGTCTCCTTCTCGCTCGACGAAGGCAAAACAGTCGGCATCACCGGGGAGACCGGCTGCGGAAAAACGTCGCTGGCCCTCACAATCTTGCGGATCATCCCGCCCGCCAGCGGAGCCATTTACTTCACCGAGCGCCCCATTTTCAAGATGAGTCACGGCCGGTTCCGGGCTTTGCGCGGGGACTTGCAGATGATTTTCTCCCACCCAAACGCCTCGTTCCGCCCCGGCTGGACCGTGCGCCGCCTGTTTCATGAAGTCCTGCGCCTCCATCAGCGTGAACTCGGCCGCCAGGAGAGCCGCGACCGCATCGACTACCTCCTAAAAGCCGTCGGACTCTCCAGCGATTGCCTCCGGCTCTACCCTGGGGAACTCAACCTGTTCGACCGTCAACGCGTCTGCATCGCCCGGATTTTGGCGGCGCAGCCTCGGCTCCTCATATGCGACGATCCGACGCGCTATTTGGATACGGTGAGCCAAGCCCGCATTTTGGACATCCTGAAAGACATTCAGGTCCATTGGCGGATCACGCTGCTCTACCTGGCCCGGGACTATGCGGCGGTGGAACACATGAGCGACCAAATCCACGTGATGAATCGCGGCCGCTTCGTGGAGTCCGGAACGCCAGACGAACTCTTCCACTCCGCCCGCCACGAGTACACCCGCCAGTTGCTGGCGTTGGGCGGAGCCCCGTGATACCCTAGCTTTCCGATTCACCATGACCCCGCTCTTCCGCAAGTTTCTCAGCATGAACTGGTTCATGGTGGTGAACATGTTTGCCCTCATTGCTTTCGGAATCTTCGCCATCTATTCCGCCGGTTGGATGAAGGAGGAGACCTCCCTGGTGAACGCCTGGAACCGGCAAATCATCTGGGTAGTCGCTGGGACGGTGATCTTCTTCGCGGCAAGTCTCATCGACTACTCCTGGGTCAGCTGGGGCGCCGTGCCGGTGTTTCTCACCGGGATCGTTCTCTCCCTGCTCGCGCTGGCGGCAGGGGAATCCGTGCATGGTCACGAGAGTTGGCTCCAATTCGGCCCCATCCGGTTCCAACCCTCGCAGCTCGCCGTGGCCGGTACCATCCTCTTGGTCGCCTTGATGCTCGGCACCATGGGCAGCCTTCATCCGATTTTTCGCAACCCTTTCATCAAGCTGGGTTTAGCGGGCGCCGCCTGCGTCGTCCCCTTCGGCATCGTATTGGCTCAAGGGGATTTCGGCTCCGCCATGGTGTTTCTTCCCGTGGCCGCCGCCATGATTCTTGTGGGCAACATTCCGTTCCGCTACATCATTGTGGTCGCGCTCTTGGGCTTGTCGGTGGTCCCCTGGGCCTTTTTCTTCGGGCTGGAACCCCACCAGAAAGCGCGGATCACGGTTTTCATTGACATGTTGGCCGGCAAACCTGTCGACACCCAAGGAGATGCTTACGCCGCGCACTACATCATTCAAGCGGTCGGCTCCGGTGGCTTGGCGGGCAAAGGCTTTCTCGCGCCCAAAACCATCAACAATCTCGGCTTCATCCCCAAGCGAACCGCCATCAACGACTTCATCTTTGCCGTGCTCGCTGAAGAATGGGGCTTTTACGTGACCGCCGCGCTCCTGGCCGCCTTCGCCCTGCTTTTGATCCAATGCCTTTTCGTCGCGCTCTACAGCCGCGACACCGTTGGGCGACTCATCTGCGCCGGGGTGGCCGGCCTCTTCTTCGCCCACATATTTCAACACGTCGGGATGAATCTCCTTATCATGCCGATCACAGGGATTCCGCTTCCGTTCATCAGCTACGGCGGCACCTTCCTCCTGATCTGCATGTTCCTCTGCGGAATGGTGCAAAGCGTTTGGGTCCACCGTGGCGGTGCGAATCAACGCATCGCAAACGCCGGTCCGTCCTTGGGCGACTTCCGCTAGTGAACCCTTTTCGCGAATTCCGCAGAAAGGTAAGAAGATCAGGTCCTCTCCTCCCGTTACGGAAACAGTGGGGATAGAACGACCAGATTCCGGCGCACCGGATGAATTCGTGGCATTGGTGTTGGCCAATCAACTCCGGATCCGCAACTTCATCCGTTCCTTGGTCTCCAACCGGCACGATGCCGAAGACCTTTTTCAGCGCACCAGCGTGGTCCTTTGGAAGAAGTTCGATCAGTACGAGCCGGGGACCAGCTTCGCCTCTTGGGCGATGCGTGTGGCCTATTTTGAAATCTGTGACTATCGTAAGCGACTAGCCCGCGCGAGGGTCACTTTCAGCCAAGAGGTTTTCGATGCCCTGGCGGAGAAAGTCGCCAAACTCACGGAAGAAGAGGACGACACTCGCCGGGAAGCGTTGGAAGCCTGCCTCGCCGGTCTCAGTGAGCAGAATCGCGAACTGATTCGGATGCGCTACCTCGAAGGGCTCGACGTCGAAGATGTTTCCAAGCTTGTGGACCGTCCCGTAAAGACCGTCTACCGGATCCTCCAACACGTTCGTGTTTGGCTTCAGGGATGCATTCAGCACCGCCTAGCCCGCAATCCTACCCCATGAACGCAACCTCCCCATTCCCAAACGGACGCCCTCAGGAGTTGATCCTGCGTTGGTGCGATGACCGGCTTACCGATGAGGAAATGGTCGAGCTAGAGTCACTCTTACGGCAAGATCCCGCCCTAGCGCAGGTTTTCGCTGAGCTCACCCATGTCAATGCGGCGTTGGAGAACCTCGGACCGTCCCTTTCCCAGTCGGCGTCCCTCTCGACCTCCGCTCGTCCAGGCTCTCGACTCATCCCGTGGCCATTGGCCCAGCATCTTCTCGCCGCCGCCGCCGCCATCCTGCTCCTTGGGATTCCCGCTGGCGTCTTGTTGCTTCCCCGGGCGGGAGAGCCACCCGAGGCACTCACCGTTCCGCCACGGACCTTGGCGGTCGTGAATCACATCTTAGACGCCACTTGGTCCCACGGGGAAACGCCACTCCGCCCCGGGGATCTCATTGGCCCGTCAAGGATCCGCTTTGAAGCGGGCTTGGTGCAGCTTCAATTCTTTAACGGCGTTCAAGCCGTCATCGAGGGACCGGCGGACTTCGAGATCCTTTCAGCGGAAGAGAGCTTCTGCCATCAGGGCCGCTTTCACGCCATCGTTCCTCCCCAAGCGGATTCCTTCCGGGTGCGAACAAACCAGGGCGAACTCATCGATTTCGGAACCGAATTCGGCTTAGACGTGAAACCGGAGAGCGCCGAGATCCATGTGTTCGATGGCGAGGTGGCCTTCCAAGCTGGTGCCGACCAAGTCCCCACTCGTCTAGGGGTGGGACGGGCCGCCATCATCGCGTCGGATGGCTCCGCGAAACCTAAGGAAGCCAATGCAAACCTCTTTGCCTCCTACCGGGAGGTGAATCAGATGCAGGCCATGTCGACGGAGAAGCGCCTCGCGGAATGGTACCAGAGCAGCCTTTTCTGGCGAACCCATCCCGCCGGCATCGCCTACTTTGACTTTGAAGAGAAGGACTACCTGAGCAGCACCTTCCGTGGAGAGACCGCAAGCCCCTACAGGGATCCCATCAGCGGGCTACTCGTCGGCGCAGAAGTGGGCCAAGGGCGCTGGCCAGGAAAAGCCGGACTGTCCTTCACTCGCACCAGCGACCGGGTCCGCATAAATGTCCCAGGCACCCACCGGGCGCTCACTCTTGCCGCATGGGTCCGGGTGGGAAACCTGGCATCCCGGCGCTATGGCCTTCTTATGTCGGACGGCGACCGCGAGGGCGCCGTGCATTGGTGTCTCGATGGAGCGACCGGCCGCCTAAGCTTCGAAACGAACACTGCCTCGCAACCTGAGGCCAGCGCCACGCCGCTCGCATTTCGCTCTGGGTCAATCAATCGCTCCGAATTGCTTGGACAGTGGGCGTTCCTGGCCACTTGCTATGACGCGGAGCGAGGAACCGCCGAACACTACCTGAACGGCCGGCTCATCGGGCACGCGCTCATCCATCTCGCCCCATCCGTCCGGATCGGCGTCGCAGACATCGGAAACTGGAACTCTCCGAGCTCGAAAGACCACCACTTCGAAGGGGTGATTGACGAACTCATGGTCTTCTCAATCCGACTCAGCGAGGACCAACTAGAAGGTATTGCAGCCTCAGGCCGCCCCTACTAAATGACCAGAATTGGGATCACTCCCACGTGGAGTAGCGGAGTAGCGGAGAATCAGAGCGGATATTGTCTTTAGTGAACTCGAGGCGCTCACCCACGAAATGGCCGGTCGCGGTCAGCCCTTGGAGCCGTCCCCCCCCCCAGTCCTCCGCGTCTCCGCGTGAGCCCAAACCCTTCCCGAGCGCTATGAACGCACACCTCTTCTTTCGGGAGGACCGGAATAGCCAGAGGAGAATCATCAACATCTGACAAACTAGGACGTTGGCGTTTGGCAACATCCGTTCCGGGTCTCCAGCTTACAAAAGGCAAGACCTAGCTTGCCTTCGTCCGGCAGACCTTCCAGTGACGGGGGCGATTAGAACGTTGCGGTCACCCCGGCATTGAGTCGGAAATCCTCAACAGGGCTGCCCGCTGGAAGATCTTCGTCGATCGGGAAACCAAGATCGAGACGCAAGCGCAGCCACTCGTTGTAGGTCCAGCGCAGACCAACGCCCAAGCTAAAGAGGCTCGTGCTGTCCATTTGACCGGCGAGGAGGTTGGTATCGCCCACCGTTCCATAGTCAGCAAAAACGAGGAATTGCAGTTCATCGTTCGTAGAGCGCCAATTGAACCAGTCGGCAAGCGAGTAGGTTGGACTGTAGAGCTCGCCGCTGAGGAGGAACCCATGGTCACCCCGAGTGATACTGGTGGCGTAACCACGAACGGTCGAGGGGCCACCAATCCCAAGCTGCTCACTCGCGAGCAAGTTTTCATTTGCCATCTGCCCCTGGGTCCGGACCCGGAAGCTGAACTCCCGAGGAAGGCGCTGGGTGTGCTCGATCCCAGCCGTCATGAACGCATATTTTGGATCAGAGAATGGCCGGGTGTCTTCAAACGTCCGGTTCTGATTGTGGGAATCAACGCCACCTGGGCTAAGGTAACCCGTCAAATCAAGGCGAGTCGCCCCCGACTTCCATTGGCGCAACGCATTGTATCCCATGCTCCATTGATAAATGTGGGTGGTGACGTCAAAAAATTCCGCGCCGCCAAACTCCAGGTTGTTGTTGCTGGACTTGAAGTCGAAGCCGAACTCAATCTCGTGGTTCATCTTCTCTGGTGCCCGGCGCAGCGGGATTGTGTAACGCGGGCTCAACTGCCAAGAGGCGCCGCCCGTCTCTAACGGCACTCCACCAGCGTCGATGGTCGCGTTGGTATCCACGTAGGCCGCCAGCAAAGTCATGTAGTGCCGCCACTTCAACGGTACGCCATAGACCAAAGAGTGGCTGATCAGGTGATCAAACCGGAAATCACTGGTGAGCTGATAACTCAAGTTGCGGTCAGGCCCGAATGCCTCCGACCATGTCAGCCCCATTAGGAACCGCTCTTCGCCCAGCAGCTCGTTCCCAGAGTTTTCCGCGCCGATGTAGAAGCTGAGCGGATCAACCTTATTGGTCTTCAGAATGATGTCGGTCTCGCCGAACTTATAGCCCGGAGCATACACCATATCGACCCGGCGGTTTGGACTCCGGTTCATCCAGGACAAATCGCCCATAATCTCGCTGGAATACAGAACCTGCCCCTTGTCCGTGCGGATCTGGCTGCGCAAATACTCCTCATCCTCGCGCTTGGCCCCTTGAACGCGCACGGCCCCGAGACGACCCTCGACCACGACCAGTTGCACCACACCAGAGGTAATGTCCTGCTCCGGCACGAGCACGTCCACCACTGGTCGGTCGCTAGCACGGTAAGCACGGATCGTGTCTTTGACCATCGCATCAAGCGAAGCTAGCGACACCGGCTGACCGATGTAGGAGCTGATCGCATTCCCAGCGCGCGGCGGGAAATCCTCAAGGTCGTGCCACACGCCTTCCACTCCCGGAACTCCGCCAACCACGACGTCCCCTGGAGTGGGCACGAGAACCACCCCCCGCAAGCGGCCGACTAGAGATTCCTGGCTCAGGCCACTCTGCTGAGGTGCTAAGTAAGATTTTCCAGAATTCCGAGGGGCCGATGCGGTGGCAGCAGCCGATGGCTGCGAAACACTTTTCGCAGAAGCCTTCTTCGCACTGGAACCTACCGACTTCACGAGGTCCGGTGCATACTCGGTGCCATACTGGTCAACCACCACGTCCTGAGCCGTCAGCGTTGCCGCCCCAAGGACGAAAGCCGCTCCAACGTTCACAAGGAGGGAAAAAGATTGGTTCATCATCGCTTTTCCAAAAGTCACCGATCGAAGATTAAACACCTAGCTAGCGGCCCAAGATCCGTCCAGACAATTCCCAGGTTTTTTAAATTTCTTTAATTTATGCCGTTATTCCCGAGGCCTTAACGGTTCGCCGCCTTGCCTTTGCTCAGGGGCACGTATTGCTTCAGCGTTCGTTCCCCCACGTTCCGGGTGGCCACGGGCGTGCCATCGGGCCCTAAAGGCACCCGCTCCCTAGTCGATTCAAAGGTCAATGGCGCTTGGTTCGTCTTCGACATGTAGATCTCGTCGAATAGTTCCTTCTTGCGCTCCGCCGCGCTCTTCAGCTCTTCTGGTGATGGCTCCACTACCGCCGGTTCTTGCGGTTTGCGCCGGTCTTCCCGGATCTCCACCGGGGTGAATTGCGTCAGTTCCGAACCCCGCGCGGTCGCTAGGCTCCCCTTGGACATCGCCGCCCGGCTGTACTGATCCTCCGGCACAAACTCCGGCATCCCGAATTTCGGGTTATACGGCGATCTCGCATCAAGCGTCGGCGGCGCGGTCTTCACGGCGCGATTCGCGTTGGACGGAATGCGAACCTCGGCATCCCCACTGTTGCTGAAACGGTTTCCTTCCCCAGGGCGAGCCGTTTGTGCCGCCATCTGCGGTGCGGGCACCACTTCTCCTTGAGGAAGCTCCTGTGCCCGGCCCTCGGCCGACGCCGACGAACGCCCGCCTTTCGAAAAGAGGCCTTTCAGCCCGTTGCCGTCCTGTGCGGCCACTGGCGCCAGCAAGAGCGCGCTAAGCATACCGCTCAGCCCAAAAATTTGCGCATGTTTCCAGGTTCCCATCGTCGAATTTTTCTTATAGCGCCAGCGGACCGCGTCCGTCCACTTCTTTCTCCGCGCCTCTCGCGCGAATTCTTTGCAAGCCCCAACTTTCCGCCCATCAGGAAATCCGTTCCGTCTCACTGATCGCCAAAAACGCAAGCAATCGATCGTCGTCCAGGCTCAGCCAATCCGCCGCGATGCCTTCGGAAGCCCCGATCTGGTCCGCCAATCGCTGCTTCTCCGCCAGCATTGCGTCAATCCGGTCCTCCACCGTCCCGGGACAAACGAATTTGTGCACCAAGACACTCCGATGCTGCCCGATCCGGTAGGCGCGATCCGTGGCTTGGTTCTCGACGGCCGGATTCCACCAGCGGTCAAAATGGATCACATGCGTCGCGGCGGTCAGGTTGAGGCCCGTTCCCCCAGCCCGCAGGGAAATCACGAAGAAGGGAGGCCCGAGCGGGTCCTGAAAGTCCGCCACTAATTCCGCCCGGCGGGCCACGGGCGTCCCTCCGTGCAGGACGAGCCCGGGACGCCGGAAGACCGGCTGCAAAGCCTCGGCGATCGCTCCCGTCATTTCGCGGAATTGGGTGAAGACGATGAGCTTCTCCCCCCGAGCGGCGATTTCACCAGCAAGACCGCGCAGTCGCATCATCTTGCCGCTCGCCGCAGGATCGAAGTTACCACTGCCAGTGAGCAAGGCCGGGTGATCGCAAATCCGTTTCAGCCGGGTCAAGGTTTGCAGGACCAACGCTTTGCGTTCCTGCTCCGCCTCGATCGGTTGGGCCAACCTCGCGGCCAGATGGCGCACTTCCGTCTCGTAGAGCACCGCTTGGCCTTTGGTCAGCGCACAACCGGTTCTCATCTCGATCTTGGGCGGCAGATCTCCCGCCACCGCCGGATCCGTCTTAAGGCGGCGCAGCAAGAACGGTCCGATCAAGGTCTTCAACGCCCGAAAGCCCTCCGGCCCCAGCCCATCCATGGTCCCGCGGAAACGCTCCCACGTGCCGAGCAGGCCCGGGTTGAGAAAGTCAAAAATCGACCACAAATCTCCCAGCCCATTCTCCACCGGCGTCCCCGTCATCGCGATGCGGCTCCGCGCCGGCACGGCCTTGGCGGCCAAGGTCTGGCGGGCGTTGGGGTTTTTGATGGCCTGAGCTTCGTCGAGGATGAGTAAGTCCCAGGTTTGGGCCGCAAACACCGCCAGCCGCGTCAGCATCGTGTAGGTCGTCAACACGACATCAACTTCACCCAAGGCCCCTTCCAGATGATCCATTGCCGCCGCGCTCAGGGCGGAACGATGCGCACAGACGACCCGCAGTTCTGGAGCGAACCGTGCCAGTTCCGCCCGCCAATTCCCCAGCAGCGAAGCCGGCGCCACGACCAAACTGCGGTGCCCCGCTTTCCTCCGCACCACGAGCAAAGCGATGATTTGCAACGTCTTCCCGAGCCCCATATCGTCCGCGAGACAAGCGCCCAAGCCCGCGTCCTGAAGCCGGTGCAACCAATTTAAGCCCGTCTGCTGATACGCTCGCAAGGTGGCCCGCAAACCCGGCCCCGGATCGATTCTCGGCGCGGAACGGACATCGTGCAGTTCCGTCAGCCACTCACGGAAGTTCCCCTCGGCCCGCACCTCGGTCCATCCGGGATTCTTCTCCGTGCCTTCGCCGCCTCCGCCCGATCGCTCCCGGAAGCCGGCGATCCAGCGCATGCCTTCGACAAACCCAATCCGCCCTTCTTCCGCCGCAGCCTCCACTTTGCGCCAATGCTGGAGCGCCTGCTCGAGCTTCCTTGCGTCAACCTCGATCCATTTTCCCCGCAATGAGACCAGCCCTGCCCCAGCCTCGACCAAGCGGCGCCACTCCTCCTCGCTCAGCTCCTCGCCGCCCAGGGCCACCTTGACGCGGAACGCCAGCATCGCCGAGGCTCCGAGGGACGACTTCTTGCCCGACTGCACTTCGACGACCACTTGCGGTCGGGATGGCCGACCTTGATCCCACCAATCCGGGACCTTGACGATCACTCCCACGTGCTGCACGGCCGGAATGGCTTGCAGGAAAGCGTGGGCCTCCCGTGGGGTCCACGGGATGGGTTGGTAGACTCGCCCGCTGTCCACCAAGTCCCGGATGAACGGATCCGCATCGGCGGCAAGTCGAACTGGTTCCAACAAAGCTCGCAGGGCCTCTTGATCGCCACGGGCGGAACTCTGCTTCAACGCCCGGCCGAGCGGCGCGTGCTGAAGCTGCTGATCGTCGGACAGGCGGGTCGTGTAGGTCGCCAGAAACGCGAACGGATGAGTCTCCGAACGCGGATTCTCCGCCAGGTGAAAGGTGACCCGGCCCACCAACCGCCACGAGGGGCCAAACCGTTGCAGCCAAGCCTCCGTATCTCCGCCCGCTTCCTTAATCCCCCGCCGCGCGGCGCGCTCCATTTGCTCCCACAGCGCCATGAACGCCCCATCGCCCCAATACTCCATGCCTGGCCCCGGCGGCGCGCTGGCCACGAGGATAGATCGCTCAGCCTCATCTGGTAACGCCCCGCCAACCCGGCAAAAGCGCGTCAGGTACTCACGCCCCAAACGCCGCCAAAACGCCGTTCCCGGCGAGGTCGCATGGTCCGAAGGAAGATTCGCCAACGCAAGGAGCCCCTCCCCACCACTGACGGCAAACGCGGAGGCGATCGTTCCCGGCAAGCCTGCGGCACTCGCGTCCAGGGTCACGCCATCCGGAAGCAACCTGACCCCGTCATTCCCCATCGGTCAGTTTTGCATCGCCGCGCGGGCCAAAACGTAGCGGAACCCGACTCCGTCTTCCCGGGCATTGCTGGCCAGGGAGCGTCGATAGCTCGACAAGAGCTCCCTCTCCGAAGACGTGGTGTAGCCACCGCCCCGAATCGTCCCCGACGTGCCCGTGCCGACGCCGCCCAGGAAGTTGTCGCTGACCCATTCCCAAACATTTCCCGGGATGTGATACAGCCCATACCCGTTGGGTTGCAACTCGTTCACCCAGGCCAAACCGGGAAAGGTATCGTCGTAACCCGGAATCACCGTCGGTCCAGGGATCACTGGGTCACTGAACCCATGCGTCGCTTCATACTCCCGGCGCAAACTGAGATCGGCCAAATTCGCGACACCCTCCGGAGGAGGCCACTCATAGCCCCAGGGATAAACGCCTCCGATCGATGCGTTGCGAGCCGCCGGCGTGGTCCCCTTTTCGCCTGGCAAGCCCGCCGCCAAGCTCCACTCGACATCGCTGGGCAACCGGTATTCGTAGCGGGTGGTCAAATCACCCGTGCTCCGCTCTGCCGAGGTCAACCACTGGCAAAAGGCTTCCGCGTCTTCCCGGGAAATGCGATGGACGGGGTGCATGTCCGGAGTCGGGTAAAGCGCGTCCATCGGCTCATCATGCCCGGTTTCCTTGCAGAATTTGGCATAGTCAATTCGCGGAGTCTCCGTCGTCGCCATGAGAAAATCGGCAACCGGAGCGAGCTCGCGTCCGAGTGAATTCTGCCAAGGCTTGCCCATCTCTACCGCGATCCCGACTTCCAAACGGGCAAACAGCTCCAAAAGCGCGTTCGGCTCCACCGTATCAGTCAAATAGACGGGCCTGTGTTCCGGCATGCGAACCTCGAAGTTGACCGGCCCACTGCGAATCCGCGAAACTTCATATGGCGTGGTCCCGAGGTATTCCCCTTTTCCGTCAAAGACCACCGCGCCCTGCGGCTCCGAGCGGATCACCAAACTGCCGTAACTCGGACGATCCACGTAAATCAGGAAGGGACTAATCGCGACTTTGGAGCGATCAAAGTCCAGCCTACGGTTCGGCCAATGCAGCGTTTCGTCCTGGAGAGTTTCCGCTCGATACGTCGATTCGGGGCCAATGAACCCCGCCGCCTGGTCCTTGGCCTGGAGCCACTCCGCGAACGCCTTGGCCTCGCGCGCCGAAACGATCGGGATCGGATACGGTTTACCCCGGATCGTCTGCATGACGATTTCCCCTTCAAACTGGCGTCGCGCCGCGATGGAAAACGCCATAAAAACGTCCGCGTGAACCGGTAAATCGAGCCGGTGCCCGGTGCTCGTCGGCTTGAATTCGAGCCCCAAGCTGTTCACCCAAGTCGCACCCGGCTGGGGGAAGCGCGTATCCTCCAGGACCAAGTGAATCGTCCGGCGCGGATCCGACTTTCCGGCGTAGTCGATCACTTCATGCCGGTATCCGCTCAACATCACCTCATAGGTCACGCCTTCCGTGGGCCGCTCCTCGAAAACCAAGGGCGTCACGCCCAAACGCTGCTCCCCCGCGAAGACTTCCGCCCCCGAGGGCTCCGTGGTGATGGAGAGATTCTCGGGAACCGCTTGCCTCTGCGCCCCAAGCGACGCCGCCAGAATCAAGCCAAACACCGCCGCCAATCCGGCCCAAAGCGGCCACTTCGTCTTCTCCGGGACTTCCTGCCCCCGCAAAGCATCGGCCATCTCACGCGCGTTCGGGTAGCGGCTCTCCGCGCGGCGGGCGCAGGCTTTGCAAACCACCCGGTTGATCCGGCGCCAAATCTCCCGCTGGCTGTTTTCCCGCAGGCTAGAAGGGACGTCCGGGAAATCGAGCCGGTCTTTGCCCGTGGCCAACTCATAGAGCACCATCCCCAAACTGAAAATGTCCGCTGCCGGCGACCCGGCCCCTTCCGGCGGCACATAGCCCTCAGTGCCGACGAAGCTGCGGTCTCCGAGCGCTGCCACCAGGCCAATGTCCGCCAGTTTGGCCCGGCCGTGGACGACGATGGCGTTCGAGAGCTTTACGTCGCGGTGAATCAAATTCCGCTCATGCAGGTAATGCAACGCCTCGGCCAGTTGCGCGCCCTGCTCCGCCACGGTATCGAGCCGGACTTTGCATCCTTCCTGCAACGCGGAGCGGAACGTGTGCGCCACATACGTCGCCGGTTCGATGGTCTCTCCGTGAGTCAGGTCGTCAGCGACCTCCATGACGTAGTAGTAGAACGCGGCTTTCTGATCGCGCCCCACCTGGAGAACATTCACGAGGCCTGGATGCTGCCGCGAGATCGGTTCGTAGCGCCGGATTGCCTCAAACTCGCGCTCGAAATCGCGCTCGTTATCAAAGTCCTCCCGCCGGATGACCTTCACGGCGCGATATACCCCCGTCACGGTGCGCGCCAGCCAGACCTCGCCGAAGGCGCCGCGGCCAATCATCCGCAGTACCTCGTGGTCCGGGATGGTGGGGGTATCGCATCCTCGCTTCGCCATGATGTAAGGGCTTTGAGTGCCTCCAGCGGGACAAACGCTCAAACTTCGCCGCGTCTACTCCACGGCCCGAATGCCTGCGTCAGCCCAAACCACGGAGTCTCTCAACCGTCGCGCTCAGATCATGCCGAGCTTCATCCGGCCTTCCTCGGTGATCATGTCCTGGCTCCAAGGCGGGTCCCAAACCAATTCCACCTTGGCGTCATCCACGTGGCCGATGGCCATAATCTTGGCTTGCGCGTCCGCCGCGATCGCCGGTCCCATCCCACATCCGGGAGCCGTTAGCGTCATCTTCACGTTCACGAACTGCTTGCCTTCCAATTCCTGCACTTGGCAGTCGTAGACCAAGCCCAAGTTCACGATGTCCACCGGAATTTCCGGGTCGAACACAGTCTTCAGCGATTCCCAAACCGCGCCTTCCAGGTCACCGGACGCGACTTTCTCCGCCAAAACCCGCGCCGCTTCGTTTTCCTTCGGCTCGATGCCCAACGCGTCCGCGTCCTTCTCCCGGATCCGCGCCAGCCCAAAATCCGTGGCCACCGTGTAGGAACCACCGAGCGACTGCGTGATCATGACGCGGGTGCCCATCGGCAAAATGATCTCATCCCCGCGCGGGATTTGGATCGCTTCAACTTCGCGGCTCAAAAAGATTTCGTGGTGCATGAGGGATTCAGTCGAGCTTGATGACGCGTAGCTTCTTGCCCGCAGGAACGCCGGAAGATGAGAGGCTGTCAAGCAGCGTCGCTGCCGGGGCCTCGACGGGACTGGCCGACACCGGCGCCGGAGGCTCTCCAGTATCCGCCAGCAAGGCCTCACGCAGAGCACCCTCCACCATTTGGCCGCAGTGAATCTTCATGGGAGGCAACGGCCCGAGTGGCTCGCTCAAATCACTCGCTCCGAGTTGCCGGGCTTCGTCCACCGTCTTGCCGGCCAGCATCTCCGTGGCCAGCGAGGCGACCGCGATGGCCGTTTGGCAGCCGAAGCTTTGAAAGCTTGCGCGGTCGATGACCTTTTTGCCGTCCTTCTCGGTGAACTTCAGCCACATCCGCACCATGTCTCCGCAATCTGGGCTTCCCACCGTTCCCACGGCGTCGGCATCGCTCATTTCCCCCATGTTCTTGGGATTGGCGATGGCATCGCGGACCTTCTCCTCAAACGATTCCGGCATAGCGGCAACGTAGAACAAGCGCCCCCAGCGCGCGAACGATTTTCAGCCTGGCAAACTCAACAGCAACGCGAGCCCGAGCCCGACGATCCCTCCCACAATGGTCCCCGTAATCCGCAACTGCTGCAGCACGTCCCCCACCTCTTCCTCGATGAAGCGCACCAGGTCCGCCTCTGTCAGCCGCTGCGCGAACACGTATTTCACGAACGGCTCCAGCAATTCATACACGAGCGGCAAACTCTCCGACAGCACCTTCCGCGTCCGTTCATCGAGACGGGCCGCTAACTCCGCATCTCCGCTCACTGCGGCCAAGCTCCGCTCGATCGCATCCGCCAGGGCGGGCTGCAACGCGCTCAAGTTTTCCGCGGACAAGAGGTGCCGCAACAGATCCTCCGCCGGCTCCCGGAAATCCATGGTCTCCACCACCTCCGCCCACCACTCATCGATCGCCCCCGCCAGCAGCGTCTCTCCCTGCAAATCGTCAGCCAGCTTGCCCGCCCAAGACCGCAGCGCCACCCGTAGTTCGTGCTCGGGACAAGCCCGCGCCTGGGCCAATTCCTTGCGGATCGCCTCCACGCCGTCCTGCGCCGCCTCGGCTTCGTTCAATGCGCCAGTCGCGTCCGCGAGCTCAACAAGCGGACGCTTCCACCAGTCCAACCGCTCCGATTGCTCCCGCTTCCAAGCGCGGAATCGGTTTTCCAAGGCCAACGCGCAAGCCTCCGATCCCAACAGATCGTCGAGCGAGTCCAGCAGCGGATCGATCATCGGTTCCAGGCTGGTCTCCTGCAGCTCCCGGTCCAGAATCCCGCCCAGCCGGGTGGCGATCGCCGTTCTCCGCAAGGCTCCCGTGATCACGGCATGCAGCTGAGCCGCCAGGGAACCGGTGTCGTCCAAACGTTGCAACCAATGAATCGCCGCCGCCGCGATCTCGCCCGGGCCCGACCGCCGCGCCTGAGCCAAAATGAACTCCGCCGGCTGGCTTTGCCGGATCGCCTCCCGGAGCGTCTCCACCGGCAACAGGCGTTCCCGGATCAGCTTGACCAATCCGGTGCCGATATCGTCGTGCTTGCGCGGGACGATCGCCGTGTGCGGGATCGGCAGGCCGAAGGGACGGCGGAACAGCGCGGTGATCGCGAACCAATCGGCACAGGCAGCCGCCAGAGAGGCTTCCAGCATGATGAAAATCCACGGCCAAGCGCCGCCATGGTCCCGGAACGGAATGCATCCCACAAAGGCGATCGCGAGCCCGATGAGGAGGAGATTGGCATGGCGCCGCTGTCGCTCAAATCGATTCATCCCGGCTGCAGCCATTCCACCAGCGTCACCAAACTCGCCAGGCTCACCCCGACGAGAAAACCGATCAACGTGCCCGAGACGCGGATCCAATGGAGGTCCGTGGCCACGTAGTCCCGAGTCATCGCGGCCAATTCGTCGTTCCCGTATCGCTCCAACGTCCGGCGGAATTGGGCCCGCAGATCCGCCCGATGAATCCATTCCGGAAGCGCATTTCCGATCTCGCGTTCCAACGCACCTCCGCGCGGACTCTCTTCCAACCAAGCCAGGATCCCCACCGCCGCCCGCTCCGCCAACCCAGTCGATTCATCCGCCACCTGGGCAAGGAGCCCGCGCAAGAGTTCTTCGAGTTGGGGGGCGAGGGTGCCTGGATTCGCGAAGTGATCCGTAAGCCGGCTGACGTAAGCTTCCAACCGCGCCCGGTCGTCTGCCAGGGCTTCCAACTCGGTCACCAGCCAACGCACCGCGCGACGCCGCACCTGGACGCCCGCGCTGCCAGAGATGTCATGCCGGGCATGGCTGATCTCCCGGGCCAGTGTTTCCAAGATCTCCCCGGCGGTCTGCTCCAAATCGTTGTTCAACTGGTTTTCCGCGAACCACACCACCAATCCCTTGACCAGCCCGCGCTGCCGGTACGCAGTCAACGTCTCATGCAACGCGGAAGCCACCAGAGCCCGCATCGCCGGTTGCAAGCAAAGCGTGCGCAGATGGAGAAGAAACCATTGCACCAACCGGTCAAGCCGATCCTCCCGGGCCAAGTAACGGAGCAGCCCCGCGACTTGTTCCACCATGCCCGAAGGCAAACGGCCCGGCTGGATGAGCCCGGCCAAATTCCCCGCGATCTCCGTCACCGGCACATGCCGCGCCAAATTGAGCAACAAATGCCCCAAAATCCGTTCCGCGCCCGTTCCCGGCTTGCGCAATCCCTGCATCAGAAGCGCCAACGGCGGTTCTTGATGGAAATACTCCCGGAGCGCTTCCTTCCCGAGCACTCGTCCGGTGAGGAGATTCAACAGCGCCTCCTCAATTTGCCGCCTCCGCCGGATGAGAATGTTCGTGCTCGGCAATACCCACCGCCGCCGCCCCGGCCACCCTCGGAAGATAGCGGTGACCGCAAACCAATCCGCCAATCCACCGGCGATCCCCGCCATCGCGCCGGACTGCAGGATGACCACCCACCAAGCGTCCGTCGGCCAGAACAACCGGCACATCCCCAGGAGGGACACGGAAAATCCAAGCGCCGCCAGCGCAATCAACCGGGAATTCGCCACCCCGGGCAGTTTAGCCGCAGCGGAGAGCTGCGCAATCGATCCGTCCGACCCGTCCGACCCGTCCGACCCGTCCGACCCGTCCGACCCGTCCGACCCGTCCGACCCGTCTGACCCGTCCGACCCCACCGCACGGTAGAATCATTCAACCGCACGGTGAAATCATCCTGCCCTGGGATTGCGTTCCGCCACCGCTCGGTGAATCCCTCCGGCCCTGCGGCAGAATTCCCCCGAAGCGATTACTTTCCTTCGCGCTCGTAGTCCGCGAACGCTTCCGCGATCTTCCCGGCTTTTTCGTCGCCTCGGTGAAGAACGACCCGATACCGGAAGGCCAGCGTTTTGCCCTTTTCCAGGTGGTAGTCGCCCGGCTCGGCTTCCTTATTGAAGGCCTGCAACCCGAAGCAGTTCGCCGCGAACAGCCCGTAGGTGCGTACGTGCCACGGAGTCGGATACCGGAAGCTGGAGGGATGATTCAAGATGGCGATGCCTAGGTGCTCCCCGGCCACTTTCCCGTGGTAATCCACCCAAGCCGCCGGTTTTCCCCAAGCTTCCGCATCCGCCAAGCCTTCGCTGCTCACGATGTGGCCGGGCTCCGCCGATTTGTCGACCTTCTGCTCGACGTCCATGCTCGTCGGCACGCGGATGCCAAAGACGCCTTCCTTACTATCACCAAAGTGAACGTCCCCCTCGGTCGCCTTTAGTTCGATGTCGAAGTCGATGATCCGGGTGTCTGCCGTGACGTGGAACGTGACGGTGCGTTCGTCCTCCAGCACCTTCTTGCCATCCGCGGTCACCCAATCTGTGACGCTGACGATGCGGCCGCTGTCACCGCCCTCCAAGGCGCGAAACTCGCGGTGCTTCTGCATCCCAATCTCCGGTTTGTCCTTGGCCGGATCGCCTCCGGTGAGACTTCCCGGTTCCGCCCAGAAGTTCACGTCGTTGACCTTGTCGAAGGAGAACCAGAGGGAACGGTGATGCGGGTGGTCCGCCGTTTCCCCTTCCGTCTTCAGCATCGGGTAATCCCGGGTCATCTTCTTGCCCGTCGGACCCATGATCGGCCACAAAACCGGCTTGGTTCCAGAAAGCGTCACGTATTCCGTGAAGAGCTGGCCATCGATTTTCACGACCGCACCGGCCTCGCTTTTCTCCACGGTGGTTTCCGCGAACGCCGGGGAGCAGGCGAACACCAGAGCAAACAGGGGGTATGCAAGAAGCTTCATCGTGGGCTGATTCCAGCAGGCTTCGGCCCGCCGCGCAATGTTCGATCCAGAATTCGGTTTTGATGACTTCAGCCGGCCATTAGACCCGCGATGGTTCCATCCGGCGCCACCTGAATGTGCTCCGCGGAAGGCCGGCGAGGCAACGCCGGCATCCGGAGAATGTTCCCGGTCAAGGCCACCACGAAACCGGCCCCGATCGCAAATTCCAAGTCCCTTACCGTGATCCGGAATCCCGTGGGCCGCCCCAGCCGGTTTGGATCGTCCGAAAGCGAATTCTGCGTTTTGGCCATGCACACCGGCAGGTTGGACCAACCCATCGCCGCCGCCATCTCCAGCTTGCGGCGGGCGTTGGCGGTGAAATCGACCCCGTCCGCACCGTAGACACGCTTGGCGATGGTCTCGATTTTCTCCGGGAGAGAAGCCTCAATCGGGTAGAGCATCGGCAACGCCGGACTCGGAATCGCAGCCTTCTCCAATACCGCCTCCGCCAGCTCCGCGCCGCCCGGCCCGCCGTCGGCAAACCCGCGGGAAACCAGGCAGGGAACCCCTCGCGATTCGCAGTAGCGCCGCACGATGGCGATTTCCTCATCGGTGTCCGTAGGGAAATGATTGAGGGCCACGACGACCGGCCGCTCAAACAGCGCCGCCGCATCCAAGTGCGCCGCCAGGTTCTCCAGACCGGCCTCGACAGCTCCGGGCGCTGGGATGGAGAGGTTCTCTAACGCCACGCCTCCATGCATTTTCAAGGCACGCAAGGTCGCCACCAACACAATCGCGGCCGGAGCCAAGCCCGAGGAGCGGCACTTGATGTGGTGAAACTTCTCTCCACCCAAGTCGAACGCGAAACCGGCTTCCGTGACGACGTAATCGGCCCCAGCCAGCGCAGTGCGCGTCGCCAACACGGAGTTGCACCCATGAGCGATGTTCGCGAAGGGGCCACCGTGCACGACGGCTGGCACGCCTTCGAGCGATTGCACCAGATTCGGCATCAAGGCGTCCCGCAGAATCGCCAGCAAGGCGCCGGTGATATTCAATTCCTTGGCCCAAACTGGCTCCCCTTTGTCGCTGAAGCCGAGCAAAATCCGGTCGAGCCGCGCCCGCAGATCCTCAATTCCCTCCGCCAGGCAAAGGATCGCCATCACCTCGCTGGCGGCCGTGATGTCAAACCCTGACCGGCGGGTCACTCCTCGACCATCGTCATTGCCCAGCCGGATGGACCGGAGCGCGCGGTCGTTGGAATCGAGCACCCGCTTCCACAACACTTGATCGGGATCGAGCGCCGTGTCCTTAAAGTGCAATTGATTGTCGAGCACCGCCGCGATGAGATTGTGCGCCGCAGTGATGGCGTGGAAATCGCCATTGAAGTGGAGATTGATCTTCTCCACCGGAATCACCGAGGCCTTGCCGCCCCCCGTGGCTCCGCCTTTGCGGCCAAACACCGGCCCCATGGATGGCTCCCGCAAGGCCAGCGCCGCGCTCTTGCCCAGATGCCGGAGCCCTTGCGCCAAGGCGATCGAGGTCGTCGTTTTTCCTTCCCCAGCCGGCGTCGGCGTGATCGCGCTCACCAGGATCAGCTTGCCCCGTGATGGCGCGGAGAGGATGTGATCGAGACTAATCTTGGCCCGGTCCCGGCCGTAAGTCTCCACCTGCGACGCCGGAACGCCCAACTCCCCCGCGACCTCCAGAATGTCCCTACCTGACATCCGCCCAGCAACGCCAGGATACCCGCCGTTGCAACCGGTTTTCGCGAAGGGGTTTTCTCAATGCGGCGGAATCGTCGAATCCGTCCGATCCGTCCGATCTACCGCAGCCTGAGATTCTCGTACCAAACGACATTCCGGCTCAATTGCCCAGCCACCAGCAGATCCAAGTCCCGGTCCCCGTCCAGGTCCACGGAACGGATGTCGTAGGCTGCTTGGTTGTCGTCAATGTCGTGGACTCTAAACGTGCCCTTGCCGTCGTTCTCATACCAAACAGCGCGGAAATCGTCCTTGCCCACCGTGGCGGCATCGAGGTCGCCGTCGCGGTCAAAGTCAGCCACCGTCAGGCAGTGTGGGCCGGAGAGCATCGGATCGATCTCACGAGGCGGGAACAGGCCGCTGCCTTTGTTTTCAAACCAGAGAACGCCGGTGCCGTGACCGCACGAAGCCATCAGGTCGAGATCCCCGTCGCCGTCCAAGTCCCCGGGCACCATGCACGTGGCGCCGATCCGTCCCTCGGCCAAGAGATGCTTTTTCCACGGATGCGAGCCGGTGTTTTCCCACCAGCCGAACCAATTGCCGCCCTGGAACGGTTTGCCCTTGGCTCCGCAGGCCAAGTCTTGGTCGCCATCGCCATCGAGGTCGCCCAAGCCCATGTAGTGATTCCCCCCGCCCGCGTCTCCGGCGGCAATCACGTGGTGCGTCCAGGGCTGGCCCGCTGCCTTGGGCGTTTCCAGCCAGAGCAACGAATTCGCCAGGGGGCCAGAGGGATTGAACTCGTTCGTAATCAGATCCGCGGTGCCGTTTCCATCGACGTCGCCCCGCAGCACGCAGTGGACGCCGGTGATCTGATCTTCCGCCACGTGGAAGGTCCACTTCCCGTCCGCTGCTTTGGCGCCACCGGGGTTTTCCAGCCAGTAGACCATCCGCGCCCCTCCGATGAAGTCGGGATCGCCGTCCCCGTCCACGTCCATCGCCTCGCTGTGAATGCAACCCCGGGTCCGGTCTTTGCCGCTGTAAAGCTCCACCAGTTTCCAACCGGGCGCCAAAGCCAGCCAATCCTTGCCGCCCGCGCTGAAGAAAACGTCGAGCCGCCGATCCCCGTTCGCATCAGCGGTCACCGCGGTCGCGCAGGATTCACCTTTCCAAATGACGTGCTTCTTCCATCCCTCGTCGAGCGCGGCGGTGGCGGGCCGGGCGGAGCGGTTCCAATAAACCTTCACGTTCTTCGTGTTCCGTCCGGCGGCGATGATGTCCGGCTTTCCGTCCCCGTTGAGGTCCGCGATTTTTAGATCCTCCGTCGCCATGCCGTTGTCGTCGATCAGGTGGGCCGTCCACTGGGCGGTGGCCTCGTCCCAATCGTAAATCCGAACCCCAACCTTGCCGGTGGCATCCGGTTTGCGCCATCCAGCCACGATTTGTTCCCGGCCATTGCCCAACAGATCGCCACAAGCCAGGGCATGCCCGTCGGCCAGGGTGCTATCGATCACGTCCCGCTTCCAAACGGGCTGGTGCACCCCAGAGGTCTCCGCGGCCACGGAATAGACGACGAGCTCGTTGCCATGCATCGGTTCGATGGCGGCATAATGCACCAGGGAACGGCCGCGGGTCAGACGATTCGGCCCATAGCGCAACTCACCGATCCCTGCCTTTCCGGCAAAGGTGGGGATGGTCATCTCCGTTTTGCCAGCCGGCAGCACCGTGAGCAGCCCCTCCGCGCCGCCGATGATCATCGCTTCCGGTCCAGAAGGCGTGCGGGCGATGTCGAAGTTATGGGTCAAGTGCAGGCTTTCATCGACCACCCGGGTGCTCCAGTTTTTGGCCTGCCCCGGGTCCGCCGGAAGTTCATAGGCGATGACGCGAACCGGCGCGCCCTGCCCCTTCACGTTGCCCCGTCCGTGGAGAGGCAGCATCACCAGCTCCCATCTCCCCTTCTCGTTGCGGCGCCAATGCATGCGATGCACCGTCGGCTCATGCGGCAACGTCACCGCCGTCCACGGGTGCGTCCGGTCCGCCGGAGCCACCAGATAATGAACCGAACCGGACGCCGCTTCATCCTTGGTCTCGCCCGGGTTCCAATTCGCGCCTACCGCGATCTCGCACTTCCCGTCGCCGTCCAGGTCACGCGCCGCGAGACAAACGTTGTCGCGGAGCGTCAGATTCCGGGCGATCACGTGTTTCTCCCACCCCGGGTTGCGATACCAAACGATCTCGCGTTTGTCCGCGAGCAAGATGTCTTCCTTGGCATCGCCATCCACGTCAGCGATGGCTAGGCCGTAACCGATTTCGATGGCGGAGTCGATGATTTGCGCCTCGAAACGAGGTCCGTCGGCGAAGCTCAGGGAGGCAAGCGAAGCACAAAGCAGGGTGAGGGTGGCCCGGGTCATCGTGGCAGCCTAGAGGCAGAACGGGGGAAATCGCAAGCAATCGGCCCTCACTCGAAGAACTTTCCGCTTCCCAAGATTGGCGAACGCATCCAGGGTGCGCGCCGCCCGGTTTCATGTTCACGGCTTCCGACATCCTCACGGCCATCCCCGTCATCATCTCGTTGGTGATTATCGAGGGCCTCCTCTCCGTAGACAACGCCCTAGCCATCGCGGCGATGGCGAATCACCTTCCGGGACGCCAGAAGACGCTGGCGCTGCGGCTGGGGATCATCGGGGCTTACGTGTTCCGGGGCATCGCCTTGGCCGTGGTGACCTGGATCGCGGAAAACCCCTGGTTGAATATCATCGGGGCGGCTTACCTCATTTACTTGATGTGTTCCCACCTCACTCAACCCGAGGACGATGAGGAGGGGGCTTCCCGCCGGAAGAAACCCGGCTTGCTCATGACGATCGTCCAGATCGAGATCATGGATTTGAGCCTGTCCCTGGACAACGTCGTGGCCGCCGTGGCCCTCGCGCCCAAGGATCCAACCACGGGCGATCGCGAAATGTGGGTCGTTTACGCCGGCGTCTTCATCGGGATTCTCGCGCTCCGTTTCCTTGCCGGCTATTGCCTGACCCTGCTCCAAAAATTCCCGATTCTCGCGAAAACCGCCTTTCTGCTGGTCGGTTACGTCGGCTTTATTCTGCTCGCCGAGCTCATCTTCCATTTCCACGTGCATTCGTGGGAAAAGTTCATCGGCGTCGTGGCCATCGCCGCCTTGTCGCTGCTTTACGAAAAGGGAGGCCCTGTCCGTGCCGTGCTGCTGCCGGTCGTAACCATTTCCCAGCCCGTGATGCGCGCCTTCGCCGGAATCCTCGACGGCGTCTTCTGGCCCCTGCGCAAGCTCCACGAAGCCATGACCAAGATGATGAAGCGGACGGCCAAGGAGACCGAGGACGGCCAGCCTCAACCGGGCAACTGAGCGATCTGCCAAGGCACGCACTCCGCCATGAAAAAGAGGCAGGTGGCGCCCACCAGCCCAGCGCATTTGGCTTCCCGTCCCGGCACTCTTCCGCCGTTGGCAGGAGCACGGTGCCGTCGAGGCCGGTGTAATCGAAAAACGTCCCATGCGGGGTAATAAACCGGCGCCAAATTTCCCGGTGCGCGGCTTCGACCGCTGCCCGCTCCTCCGTCGTCCCCGCCCACAAAGGCGCGGACAAGGCTCCAGTGCCGACCAAGCTTAGAAAGCAACGTCGGTCCATACCTTCCCGCGCTCGGAATCTCTCAGGAAGCTCTCACGGCGTCCGTCAGCTTCGCCAACTGCGACAACGCATGCTCGGCCCGGAGATTCTCCTGGCGGGCACGCTCCCGGAACTGCTCGACGAGGCGCGTGTGCTGCTTTTTGTCCCGGGCGTAGCAACGTTTTACGGATTCCAAAAGCGTGTCCGCCGCTTCCTTGCCGCGGCGCAACTTCATGATTTCGTATCGGGCCTCCCGCATCTCGCTATCCTGCTGCGCGGACCGGCGGCGGAGGGCGGAAATCGTGTCGTGGCCGCGTTGGATGCGCTTCCTCGCACTTTCATCAAGCTCGGCGAGACGGCGTTCCGTGTCTTCCAGCCGCGCCTTGTAATTTGCAGCTTCGGCCAGGGCGGCATCCCGCTGCTGCCGGGCGTCGAGAAGCTCCGCCGTGAGGGTGTTGTAGCGATAGTGCCAATTTTCTTCGGAGTTGGCGTGATCTTGCTGGGACTGCGCCAGCGCGGTGCGGGTTTGGTGAAGCTCCGCCTGGACGCGGTTCAGTTCGCTCGTCTTCAACGCGAGCTCACGGGATACGTCTCCCAGCTGATTTTCCCGGGATTTCAACTGCGCCTCCAACTCGGCGATCCGCAAAATCGCTCGCTGCGCGGCATCGTCCTCCGCTGCATATGCCGATGGCGCCGGAGCCGGATCGTCGGTGAGGATGGCATCGACCGAGCCAAAGCGAATCCGGTCGCCCGGTTCCAAAATCGCGGACCGGATGCGTTGTCCGTTTACGAAGGTCCCGAGTAACGATTCCAACGCCTCGATTCGGTAGGCATCCCCCGCTTCGGTCAAGGACAGCCGCGCATGATTCGGAGCAACGCCGAGAGAATCGATGACTACATCATTCACACCCGTCCGCCCGATCGTAATCATGGGCCGGGTGAGCCAATACTCAGTTCCTTCCGACGCGGAGTGATGGACGGTCAGATGCAGCATCGCAAAAAGATTTAGGTCATCTAAAGATCGTCCGCAACGTCAATCCAAAAAATCACGACCGCCGGGCGCTTTGCTCCCCGAGGCCCGAATTTCGTTGAGAATCGGGAACCGAAAGGTTGCGCCCCCCGCCCCAAGGCCGGCCGGACCTTGGGGCGGCGGCGAGTCGATCAGCGCAATTCGAACCGGTCTAGATTCATCACCTTGGTCCAGGCGGCGACGAAATCCGTTACGAACTTCTGCTCTCCACCCACGCTCGCGTAGACCTCGGAAATCGCACGGAGCTGAGAATTGGAACCGAAAACCAGATCCACGGACGTTGCCATCCAGTTCACGGTGCCCGTCTCTGGGTCGCGTCCCTCGTAGAAGTGCGCGCACACCGGGGATTGACGCCACTCGTTGCCCTGGTCGAGCAAGTTCACGAAGAAGTCATTCGTGAGAACGCCCGGCCGTTTGGTGAGCAGGCCCAGGGTGGGATGCCCAACCGTGGTCCCCAGCACACGCATGCCGCCCAGGAGCACCGTCATTTCCGGCGCCGAGAGTGTGAGCAATTGCGCCCGGTCCACGAGATTCTCCGGCGCGGGACGATCCAGCTCATGACCGAGGTAGTTGCGGAAGCCATCGTGCTTCGGCTCCAGGTAGCCCATGGACTCCACATCGGTCATTTCCTGGGTGGCATCGACCCGGCCCGGGGTGAATGGCACGGACACGGCATGGCCCGCCAGCTTGGCGGCTTCCTCGACCGCCACGGTTCCGCCAAGGACGATCAGATCCGCCAGGGAGACCTTCTTGCCCCCGGTTTGCGCCGCGTTGAACTCCGCTTGGATGCCTTCGAGCTTGGCCAGCACTTTGGCGAGTTGCTCCGGTTGATTCACTTCCCAATCCCGTTGCGGCGCGAGACGGATCCGGGCGCCATTGGCCCCGCCACGTTTGTCGCTCCCGCGGAACGTGGAGGCCGAGGCCCAAGCGGTGGAGACGAGCTGCGGAATCGTCAATCCGGAAGCCAGCACCTTGGCCTTCAACGAGGCAATCTCCGCCGGCCCGATCAATTCGTGGTCCACCGGGGGAAGCGGATCTTGCCAGAGAAGCGTTTCTTTGGGCACCTCGGGTCCAAGGTAACGGGAGACCGGCCCCATGTCGCGGTGCGTGAGTTTGAACCACGCTTTGGCGAAGGCATCCGCAAATTCCTCGGGATGCTCGAGGAACCTCTTCGAGATCTTCTGATAGGCCGGGTCTTCGCGGAGCGCGATGTCCGTGGTGAACATCATCGGCGCATGGCGCTTGGCGGGATCATGCGCGTCCGGAACCGTCCCGGCGCCGGCATCGCCCTTGGGTTTCCATTGCCACGCCCCGGCCGGGCTCTTGGTCAGTTCCCACTCAAAGCCGAAGAGGTTCGTGAAGTAACCGTGGGACCAAACCGCCGGCGTCATCGTCCAAGCGCCTTCCAGGCCGCTCGTGATGGTATCCCCCGCGTTGCCGCTGCCATGCCGGTTTTTCCATCCCAACCCCATTTCCTCCAAAGGCGCCGCCTCCGGGTCCGGGCCAACGTTTTCCGCACTAGCGGCTCCGTGAGCTTTGCCGAAGGTGTGTCCCCCGGCGATCAGCGCCACGGTTTCCTCGTCATTCATCGCCATGCGGCCGAACGTTTCCCGGATGTCGCGGGCGGCGGCCAGCGGGTCAGGCTTGCCATTTGGGCCTTCCGGATTCACGTAGATCAATCCCATCTGCACGGCGGCGAGCGGCTTCTCGAGCTGGCGATCTCCGCTGTAGCGCTTGTCGCCCAGCCACTCGGCCTCCGGCCCCCAATAGATATCTTCCTGCGGCTCCCAAACATCGGCGCGGCCCCCGGCAAAGCCGAAGGTCTTAAATCCCATCGACTCCAGAGCCACGTTCCCCGTCAGCACCATGAGGTCCGCCCAGGAAATCTGGTTCCCGTATTTCTGCTTGATCGGCCAGAGCAACCGCCGCGCCTTGTCGAGATTGGCATTATCCGGCCAACTGTTGAGCGGCGCGAACCGCTGGGTGCCATACCCCGCCCCGCCCCGGCCATCGGTGACGCGGTAGGTGCCCGCGCTGTGCCAAGCCATGCGGATGAAGAGCGGTCCGTAATGTCCATAATCCGCCGGCCACCACTTCTGCGGGGTCGTCATGAGCTGTTTGAGGTCCTCTTTCAGCGCTTTGAGATCCAGCTTCTGGAACTCCTTGGCGTAATCGAACTCCTTACCAAGCGGGTTTCCCCACGGAGAGTTCTGATGAAGGATCTTCAGGTTGAGTTGGTTTGGCCACCAATCGCCATTGGTCATGGCGCCGGCGGCGGTGTGACGGCCCGGTCCGGCCGGGGCCCCCATCACGGGGCATTTGCTGGTGCTGGTTTCGGAATGCATCGGTTTTTCAGATGAGGAAGGAGTCGCGGACTTGGCGTCCTTCGCGGCAGCCCCAGCGGCAAGCGGGGCAAGCAGCAAGGAGGCCAAAAGCGCGTTGCGGTTTCGGTTGGGTTGCCGAGTTTTCATGGGGGTTACGGATGAGTTTTGTTTTGGACGAAGGGCCTCCGTACAAAAGGAGCCTTGCAACCAGTCCGCCCTCCCCTGGAGAGCATCCAATGCGTTGTCAGAATGCTTGCCATGCACGCGGCGCATGGCATTGCTGGCGGGGTGAAACCGGATCTGGACCTCCATCTCCTTGAACAATTCGTAACCTTGGCGAGGACCCAGAATTTCACCCGCGCCGCCACGGAACTAAACATCTCCCAGCCTGCCCTGAGCCGCGCCATCCAACGCCTGGAGGAACAGCTCGGCCAGCCCCTCTTCGAACGGAAACCCCGCGAGGTCGCCCTCACCGACTTCGGCCAGCTCTTCCTGGAACGGGCCAAGGAGATTCTCAGACTGGTGGAGGAGACCTTTTCCGAGCTCACCGATGCCTCCGGGCGCGGCCGGGTCCGGCTGGGGGCCATCCCGACGATCGCGCCCTATTTGCTTCCGTCCCTGCTCAGCAGTTTCTCCCGGAACTATCCCCAGGTCTCCGTCGTGGTCCAAGAAGACACCACGGACAACCTGACCAAGCGATGCAGCCACGGCGAAATCGATCTCGCGATCGTGGCCTTGCCGTTGGTCGCCAAATACCTCGAAGTGGAGCCCCTCTTTGAGGAGGAACTGCTCCTGGTGTTGGCGGCGGATCACCCGCTCGCGGCCGCCAACCAACTCGCGATGGCCGACTTGGACGGCTACCCCTTCATCCTCCTCAATGAGGCGCACTGCCTCTCGGATCACATCGCCAGCTTCTGCCAACGCCAATCACTGCAACCGGTCACGATCGAGCGCACCAGCCAGCTCGTCACGGTGCAGGAGCTCGTGGCGTTGCACCACGGGATCTCCCTGATCCCCGCGATGGCCCGGAAGCTCGACCTCAGCGACCGCCGAGTGTATCGCTCGATTCACGGGGAGAAGCCGCTCCGCACGGTGGCGATGATGTGGAATCCGTATCGGTTCCAGAGCCAAGCCATGAAAGCCCTCATGGAGCACCTGCGGCGGAATTGAGTTTGGCTTGACCGGAAGGGAGATGCGGCCAACGGACGCAAAACTCTCGCATTCCCCTGGGAGCGGCTCGAAAGAAGAACGCCAATCCTTCAAAGGAGAAGGCCAATCCTTCAAAGGAGAACGCCAATTCTTCAAAGGAGAACGCCGATCCTTCAAAGGAGAACGCCAATCCTTCAAAGGAGAACGCCAATCCTTCAAAGGAGAACGCCGATCCTTCAAAGGAGAATGCCAATTCTTCAAAGGAGAACGCCGATCCTTCTAAGGAGAACGCCAATCCTTCAAAGGAGAACGCGAACACTCAAAGGAGAAGGCCAATCCCCCAAAGGAGAAGGCCAATCCCCCAAAGGAGAACGCCAATCCCCCAAAGGAGAACGCCAATTCTCCAAAGGAGAACGCCAATCCCCCGAAGGAGAACGCCAATCCCTTATCCGAATCTAGCAGACAATCCACGGCGCGCCGAAGTGGAACGGAGAGTCACTTTTCGGCTCCGGGGCCCGCAAGTTAGCCTGGAGGTTCAACGGTGTTTCGATTACGAGCACGAGCACGAGCACCGCTTCGCTGAGCACGAGGGAAGATACGAAGGGCCGATGGAAGGAGACGAAGTTCGTTTTCAATCTCGTGCTCGTGCTCGTGCTCGTGCTCGTGCTCGTGCTCGTGCACGTAATCGAGTTT
>CAMCXS010000006.1 GCA_945883495.1 Akkermansia muciniphila | reverse complement strand
GCCAATCCAATCCAATCCAATCCAATCCAATCCAATCCAATCCAATCCAATCCAATCCAATCCAATCCAATCCAATCCAATCCAATCCAATCCAATCCAATCCAATCCAATCCGCAACCGCGTCCGGCCTCCTTCGGGCTCGGAGCGTACGGGCGTGGACACTTAGGCCGTCTTCTAGCGCTTTTCTGAGCCATGATGAACGCCCTCGGCCAAGTTAGCCTGGGCTGAGCGTCGCCAACGGGTCTTGCAGCACTCCTTGCCTCCAACAGTTAAGCGGGATGATTGTTGTTTACTCCTTGCCTCCAACAGTTAAGCGGGATGATTGTTGTTTACTCCCCCCCGTTACCGCTCCAACAGCCAGCCCTCCGGCTACACCGGGCACCAGATGCTCGACGACGTGGGCCTCATCCACATGAACGGCCGCCTCTACGATCCGTTCCTGGGCCGCTTCTGCGCGGCGGACCCGTTCGTGCAGAGCCCGAACAACATCCAGAACTACAATCGCTACACCTACGTCCTGAACAATCCGCTCTCCCTGGTGGATCCGAGCGGGCACTTCTTTGGGGTGATCTTTGGTTTCATCGGCTCCATCATTGGTGCGGTCGCAGCTTCTCGGGCATGCTGCGCAGCATGGCGCAGAGTTGACTGAGAGGCTAAGAAAACTATTTACGTTACTCATGACCGCCGGGCGGCAGCGACAACGAGGCGATCCGGAGCCGCAAGTCATGCACGAACCTGGCCAACGTTTCCGGAGAGAGCTCCCGGATCATCCACGCGGGAAGTTCCCCTGCTGGAAGCGTATCCAACATCATTGCTACCACCGCCGGCTCCCAGCCGCCATCCTTGGCCACGGCGTCAGGAACCGCCGCCACGAGGTCGCAGCCCAGCTCCTGTAGAAAATACAAATCAACCACGTCTTTGGGTTCCGATCGGCTCAAAAGCGTGGTCAGCTTGTTCGCGACGATTTCCCGTAAAGTGTCCACGAGGACGCCATCGATCTCCTCCTTGACCGGATCAATCTGAGGCGCGCGATCCACCACAACGTCGATGATTTCGCGTTCGGCCGCCCGCGTGAGGCGAAAACGATTGAAGTCGGCGGAGCTTCGCAGCGGCTGAACCTGCGCCTCGATTTGAGCCGCCACCCTGCTTACCAACTGTTGAACCTCTTTGGGGCCAACTTCTTCCACGGTGAATAGGTCGAGGTCATAAGACCCGCGATGATCCAGGTAGAACAATCCCAGCGCGCTGCCGCCCGTCAGAAAGAATCTTCGCTCAAGCTGAAACCAAGCCCGCAAGAAGTCGCGCTTGAGTGGGGTAGCGCACCTAGATTCTTCCCAACTCACGGGCGGCACGCAGCAAATGTTCCCAAACCGGTTGTCTCCTGCCAAGCAGCGGGCTTAGCTCGGGGAAGCGATCCGCGACCTCCTGCAGGGTGAGGTAGCGCCACACCTCCTCCACTCGAGCCTCCCGCATCAACCAAGCGGCCGTTCGCAACCACTCCGTGCCCGTGGCGGATTGCAGCCGAGCACGCAGCGTCGCCTCCGTCTCGGGACGATCCCAGGCGAAATCAAGGTTGTCCGCAGGCAGTGGGGGGATCGTGGACATGAAAGAAGCGAAATGATGCCACGTTCTTCGCGGTCCCGCAATGGCAAGGAGGACAACTATAGCCCGCTCCAGCAGCCAGCCCTCCGGCTACACCGGGCACCAGATGCTCGACGACGTCGGCCTGATCCATAGGAAAGGCCGCCTCTACGATCCGTTCCTGGGCCGCTTCTGCGCGGCGGACCCGTTTGTCCAGAGTCCGAACAACATCCAGAACTACAATCGCTACACCTACGTCCTGAACAATCCGCTCTCCTTGGTGGATCCGAGCGGGCATTTCTTCGGGGTGATCTTTGGCGACTTCGAAGCGATTTTTTAGAGTGGTTGCGGCGCCGTTCAACGCGAGGGCGTCGGAGGGTTTGCGAATGCGATCGGCGGGGCATTGCGAAGATGGGGAGCGGCGGGCGCACTTCGGCTAAGATGTTAGATGTCACGCCGGTGACCTGGCCGCGGAGCAACGGGCGTTCTTTCCGGCCTTGCCTCCGCCGCAGCGTTGCAGTAGGGTTCCGGAATGCAATCGTCGATATCCTCTCTGGATTCGTCTGTCCTGCCCCCTTTTGTGGATGCGGGAGAGGGGCGTTTGATGATGGCTTTGAAGTTTTTCGAACTCGGGCGCTTGTCGCTCGGACAGGCTGCGGAATTAGCGGGCTATACGAAGCGCGCATTCGTCGATGTCCTGGGCCACTACGCCATTCCGGTGGTGAACTACGCAGTCGATGAGCTCGCCGACGAACTCGCCTGGTAAAAATAGCCGCAGTCGTCGATAGTGCATGTCTGATCGGCCTGGACCGGATCGGCCAACTTGATCTCCTTCCCGCTTTGCTTGATCCGGTCATGGCGCCGCCAGCGGTCGAGTCCGAGTTCGGCCCCTTACCGCCGTGGATCATTGTCCGGGCACCCGTGGATCTCGGGATGGTGGCTGCGCTGCGTCTGGTCGTGGAGGCGGGTGAGTCGGAAGCGATCACACTCGCCTACGAAAACCAAATCCGCATCATTCTTGACGACCGGAAGGCGCGTGAAGCCGCCCACAGACTGGGGATTCCGGTCACGGGGACGGTAGGCCTGCTCATCAAAGCCAAGCAGGCAGGGGTGGTTTCAGCAATCCGGCCCATTCTTGATGCTCTTGACGCGAATCAGTTCCGCGTCGGCGAAGCACTCCGCGCCGAAGCTTTGCGATTGGCTGCAGAGTGAGCGCCGCGAAGGGAACGGCTGTCATTCTCTTCCCGGTGCTGCGAGAGAACCCTCCGGAGCATGGCCTACACCAGCTTCGATCAACCCTGGGCCATCCAGCACTTCGCCAGCCGGCCCTTGGAGCACGACCTTACCGGGGAATTCTCCGGCCACGCTGAACTCTCCGTGCACCCGCGCGCAAGAAAAACAATCATCCCGCTTGACTGTTGGAAGCAGAACCTTGATCGCGCGGGAACGGAAGGCGAAGAACGCTACCATGCGTGTTGGCGACGCTCAGACGAGACCGAATCGGCCGGGAGCGGGTTGCCAACGCCCAGATGAGGGATGGAAAACGGCCCCGGGTGACCACGCCGGTCCGCTGCGGGCCTGAAGGAGGCCGGATGCTGCGGGTTGGCTTGGCGGATTGTTGGGTTGTTTGTTGCCGATTGCCTTGCGGACCGTCGGCTGCAGGAACGGCGATCAGCGGGGCGCGCCGATTACGTTGCGGCGCAGGTCCCGCAGTCCGCAGAGGCCGCTCCAGTTTCCGTGTCGTGAGGGACGGGCGCCGGTTCGGCGTTTCGGACCGAAGGCTTGGCGGTAGCGGCGGAATTGCTCTTCGCAGAAGGTCCGGGAGCCAATGACTAGACTGGCGGTGAAGTAGCGAATCCGGGTGCCCAGCTGCGCGGCTTGGCCGAGCTTTGTAGTGCTCTGGCCGTCGGCATTGGCCGCGGCAAAGCCACGCCGTACCAACTCACCGCTCTCGTCGATGACCGGGGCGCCTAGCTCCACCAGCCATTCCCGATAATGCTCCAGGGCTTCGGAACTGGAGATGGGTTCGGAGTCCGGGGAATTCGTTGCCATGCGGACGGTGGCGACGATTCCGGCCACGCTTTCCGCCCTTCCCGCTTCGGCTTCGGCGTAACCGCACCAGCGGTAATCTGACGATCCCGGCGCGCACTGCGTTGAGGTCGATGTAGGCGGTGGTTTTGCGCAGCGCCTCTCCTGAAGGCTCGACCAACCTGCTGCCAAAGCGACCTTGCCACAACGTGCCGCGCCGGTCGTGGCGGTCGTTGAACCAGGAGCTGAGGCGCCGTTGCACAATGTGCATGTAGCCGGGTAAAGAACCTTTCCTGGGAAAAGATCCGGAACCTGGACGTCACGTCATCCGTCATCCTCCACGATTGACTCTGACCAACTGACCTTGAAGCAATGAGATCGGTTCCAACTGCGCATGCACTTTCATGGCGAGAGCGAGAAAGTCAGGGTTGTCCGTGCAGACGATGATTCCGGCGTGATCGGCGGTTTCGCGATGAAGGCGGATAAAGTCTTGCCGGTTGTGCGTGAGGACCGCCCGGCCATTCGCGGTCGCAAATCGCAGCACCTCATCGTCGGGGATGCCTGCGTTGGATTTGCCTGCGTCGTGACTGGTCAGAACATCATGCCCGAGTCGACGCAGCGCTTCGACCGCGGGCAGAGGGAAGTTCTCGTTTGAATAGAGCCGGGCCCTCATGAGCCGTCGCCGTTCGCCACGATTTCCCGGTTCATCTCGTCGCGATGCCCCCGTGCGTATTGCCAAGCATTCGCGAGGTCCTCGGCGTTGAGGGAAGGATAAGCAGCGAGAAGCTCCGCATCCGTTTTTCCCTGTCGACGGAGGGATTCGAGCAGCCAAACGGGGATGCGCGTGCGGATCACGCGGGCAGAACCGCCGCAGACACCCGCCTGAAAGTCGATGCCTGGATGCGCATCGGCGATCTCCATCGCCACCACCGCCAAGATTCGCGCCTGATCACCTTTCGGCAGGTGCATCACGGCCTCACGGATATCGTCAAACGAGGAGGGCATGGGACAAGATTAACCTAAAATGCCCGCGAACGCCAAAGGCAAAGGATGGCAACGAAGTCCGCCTCACGGAACGGCGCAGCTCCTTGGGCAGCGCGAGCTGGGTGGAGCGCACCCATAGTGGCGGGATGGTTGCCCTTCAGTTAGATAGGGAGCGCCTCTAGGAACGCGGCGTGATCAGCCGGACCTCTGGATAGTAGATGCGATAGCGAATCTCGTCGGCGGTACCGATCGGAAGATTCAGAAACGCGGCATGGGCACCGATGAAAAAATCAGGCAGCGGGATCTTTGGCGGGGCGGAGCCGGTTTGTTTGCGGCGCTTCTCCAGGAACGCGGCGTAAGCCTGCGCGCATCGTGGACTTGTCGCTGCGGGCAGATCAAGGAGAACGACTCCCAGTTGGTGAAGGCGCTCGGCAACAGTATCAGGAGTATCATCGCCGACGCACAATTCCGCGAGAATTACCGGATTTACGGCGACACCTTCGCCGAGCAAGCTATCGCGCAAAAGCGAGGCCGCCCACGGATGGAACGAGGATTTCGGATCGAAGGCGTCGATCAGGACATTCGTATCCAGCAGAATCACGGTTCGCGGGTCAGTTTGCGCAATTCCTCCGAGTTCATTTTCGGGGTGAGGGCGGCGGATTTCATCAGAGCGGCGATCTGATCGGCAGTAGGTTTCTCCTTTCCCGGGGCGGGAATCACTTTGGTCAATTGGTAGTGCCCGTCCTGGTCCTGCCAAACCGAATAAGCCTCCCCTGGGTGGGCCCCCGGCAACACGAGCCGTCGTTTGCTATCGACCGTTGCAATCTTCACGGTGGGATCATCCCACACGATTGAGCGTAGGTCAATGAGGCGAAGAATCGGCGCCCCCACGTACCAATAGCCAGAGCCCCACGGAGGCGACAACCGCAGGCACCATAGGCCGCTCCAGCAGCAGCCCTCCGGCTACACCGGGCACCAGATGCTCGACGACGTGGGCCTGATCCATAGGAACGGCCACCTCTATGATCCGTTCCTGGGCCGGTTCTGCGCCGCGGACCCGTTCGTGCAGAGTCCGAACAATATTCAGAACTACAATCGCTACACCTACGTTCTGAACCATCCGCTCCCCCTGGTGGAACCGAGCGGCGTGCCTACGCCCAGTGCCCTCCTGACAATCATCTAGGATTGCTGATTGACAAACATCCTGCTCCTGCTACGGCTTTCTCAGGATGGACGGTTTTCTGCTCGTTTCCAATCCAGGGTCTGAAGCACATCGTTCGGAAGTAAAACCGGACCAGGGAGCGGCAGCTTCATCGCCCGGCGGCTCAGAAAGCACGTTGAGCAGCGCCCAACTTCTCCTCATGGATCGGGCCCAGCGGACGGATCAGAGCCGGAGGAGCATCGAGGAGTTAATGAAGCACCTCCCGGAATACTCCGATGCGGAGATCGATGGGATTTTCGCTCACCTGATTGCCCATCGCATCGAGGGGCCGCTTTGTGCGCTTTGGTGCGCCAGCATCGCGGCGGGGCGTCTGGTTGACTCGCGGCATCTCGTGGATGGCGGCCTGTTCCTCCTCCCCCTGCTTCACGCATCCCTGTGCCATTTGAGTCAATTCCAGGGCGATGTCCCGAGCAATACCTTGGCGATGCTCCGGGACAAGGAGTTCCATCCCTTCATTGGAACCATCTCTCTACTCTTCATCGTCGTTTGGTGCCAACAGCAGGGAGACGGCGAGATCCCGGCGGAAGTCTTAGCGCAACTCCGCAAGATGGCGCGGGAGCCGCTCAAGAAGTGGAACAAACAAAAGCAAGCCATTCCCTTGTTTTGCGTTCTGCTCACGCTCATTGAGGATCCCTCTCTCAACGAAATTTTGGAGTCCCAGAACTTTCCTGCCACGGAGGCCAACCGCCAAGCCGGTCTCAATGCGTTGGACTTGCTACTTACCGGCTCGATCCTCGACTCCCTACCGGAACGAGGCTCAGCCCGCGTGGTCTCTGGAGGCACGCTGCGGTGCGAATCCCGCAAGCCCGGCCGCAACGACAGCTGTCACTGCGGCTCTGGGAAGAAATACAAAAAATGCTGCGAGGCTCGGGACCGGAGCCAAGATCTGGAATCGCCCTCTCCCAGCGGGCTCATCACCCGGGAACCACCCGCGCCCTCGAAGCTGACCGAAAAGAAAATCTATCTGCTCAGCACCCGGGAGGCATTTGAACTCGAAATCCGGGACGTCCCTCCCCACCTTCGCGGCGCACTTTTCGTTCGCCTTTGGACCGGCCAAGAGTTTACCCGCATGGCGGAGCATTGCCGCTCTCTGTCTGAGGATGAATTCGACGATGACTTAAAGGAAGTGCTAGAAGGAATCTTCCTAAGCGCCATGAGCAGAGGTCAACTTGCGCTTGCACGTTGCTTGGCCGAATCCCTACCTTGGCTCGGACAGAAAGAAAACTTGGCCAATAGCCTGATGGTGGAGAAGGACGGCGCCGTGATTCTTGACCTCTTAGAAAGCCATGCCCGGGAAAGTATCGAGGACGAAGATCCGCCCGGTGCGGCCTGGATGGTGACCAGCCTGTTGCGAAGCGGCCGCTATCCAGCCCTCGGAGTCCTGCTGGCCAGGGGCGCCATCGCCTGCAACGAACCCAAGCTGGGCGAATCCATGCTTCGCGAGGTCATCAAGGTTCTCGACGCAAACCAGTGGAACCCTGCCGATCCCGCCGAGGACATCCTTGACCTGGTCTATCGTTCGCAGGATGAGGAGAGTGAAGCCGAAACGGCGGTCGCCAAGGTCAAATCCGAGGCCAACGCCGAGCTGGAGGCAAAGCGGGACGAAATCCGCCGCCTGCAGTGGGAGTTGAAGCGAACCCAAACCTCGCTCAAAACGCACCAAGCATCAAAGGCACGGGAGGAGGCCGCGGAAGGTCTTACCTCCCACTCCGTGCCGGAAATGCCGCAGCCAGTCAGCGGAAAACGCCTCCGCGAGGTCAAGGAACTCCGCGAACGTTGCGCCCGGCTCCAAGACGAACTCCGGCAACGTCATACCGAACGCAACGAGATGCGCCGCTCCCTCCACGAGGCCCAGGAATCGCTCTCCCGCCAATCGCCAGACCGCTCCGGTCACGACCCCGATGGCGCCGCCGAGGAGGCCGAAGAAGACCTGCTCCTCGATCACACCGTCTTGCCAAACTGGCCCGCCCGGTTCCCCGTTTGGCCCGCGGACGTCCGCGCCCGCCGCAAAATCCCCGATGCCGTCTGGCGCGCCGCCCTCAACCTCACCGGCCGCCTCGCCGCCGGAGACCCCGGAGCCGTCCAAGGCGTCAAAGTCCTTAAGGGCCTCAATGGAATCTATCGGCAACGTTTTTACGGCAGCTGGCGCCTTCTCTTCGAGCTCGACGATGAAGAACTTCGGGTCATCGACCTCATCCCCCGCAGAGATTTGATCCCCTGGGCCAGAGCGAGAGCCTCCCGTTCGTAGGAAACGTTCCGCCCAGCAGCGCCAACCTTGCAACGCTTCTAGGCGCATGTCAGGACCGACTCCGAAGCGTTGCAGTGTGAATTCATCACCATAGTCCGCTCCAGCAGCCAGCCCTCCGGCTACACCGGGCACCAGATGCTCGACGACGTCGGCCTGATCCATAGGAACGGCCGCTTGTATGATCCGTTCCTGGGCCGCATCTGCGCGGCGGCCCCGTTCGTGCAGAGCCCGAACAATATTCAGCGCAACGCGTTGAAGGGATTCTCCACTGTGATGCCGAAGTAGCTCGATCCGTCCGACAGGTCCTCACTCAGGATGACGGAACAGTCAGAAGCTTCGGCGGCGGCCACAATCATGGAGTCCCACCAAGAAAGCCCATAACGTCGTTGCACGGCGAAGGCTCGGGTCAGGATGCCCATATCGAGCGGCAGCGGCGCCCAGGCGGAGAGAGCTTCGATGTCGTCCCAGGCTTCCTCCGGCGACAATCCGGGGTCGAGCTTGCGGGTGACGTTGACGAAATATTCGTTGAGGACCTGAACGGAGAGCCTGCCGGTGTGCTTCTCCCACAACTCGTCAAGCCGGGCACTGGCGATCACCTGCTTTTCGGGTTCCGAAGCATCCCGCGAGTAAAGCAGGATGTTGGCGTCCACGAAAACGTTATCGCTCATAGAGACTGTCGCGGGACGGATACGGTCTGTCCGCGGGTTTCAAGGGCACAGGCTGCCTCGCCATGAAGCGCCGTCGCGCCCGCTCATACTGCTTCTCCGAGAGCATTTTCCTCCGCAGTTCTTCCCCCAACATCCGGGATACGCTCGTGTCGTGTCGGGCCGCCCAGACCTTGGCCCAACGCAGCACCTCTTCATCCAAGGTGATGGTCACGTTTTTCATGCTACACGAAAATCGTGTAGCCTGGCTTTGCTGTCAAGAGAGGCGAACAGTGGAACCTCAACGACCTCCTCGACTCCCCCTCGTCCTCGACGGAAATCGCGACACCGTCAAAGACGCCGCCATCGCCATCGCCAGCGCGCCCGAAGAGCGCCACAGCTTCGATCCCTGCGGCGCTCGATCATTCCTGGAGACGATCCATGGACTTCGATCGAGCCCGCCCCAAACGGAGCTTCTAGGAGAATAGGGAGTTCCGCGACCACGACAATGGCGGCTTTGCCGTCATGGGTGCGCGAAAGGTGAAACGAATGAAACGGATTGCGGCCAAAGGTCTTCAGACTGGGGGGCTTGGGCATGAAAGAAGGAACCCTGTGCCCTGACAAAAAAAAATCGTGAGAGATGAGAATTTTCCTTGCAGAGCTGCAGGCGTTTTTTTCAGGATGGCGTGCGCTCCAGGGGGAGGGAATCAGACAGAAATGGGGACTCCGCTCGAAGCCCCACTTTCGGTCCTGAAGCCCGGCGGCTTGGTCCGTTGCGCCCCCCTTGGAACGGTAGCCTCCAATACCCCACATGATTCCGTTCCATCCAAAACACCTGCCACGGATCCTGACAGCCATCCTGGCCGTGGCCGTTCTCACCGGCATCGCTCTCTGGGTGAGGCGCGGCTGGCAAGACCCGGCACCTGCTGCTGGCGATGATCCCGCGCCGCGAACTGTGGCGGAATCGGGTCCCGGGAGCGGGCGCCGGGCGGAGGGCGTGGCGGCGGCGGAACCGTCCACGGGGGTGAATTCCAATCCCAATCGTGGCACAGCAGGGAGCGCTCTGGGCATCGCGCAGAAGAGTGCCGCGCCAGCTGGAGCTCCCCAAGGCGCCGCCGGTGCCGCCGGGCCGGGTCCCGTGAAGGAGGCCCGCCGCGCGGCCCCAGGGCAGCGGGAGCTTGGCGAAGTGGAAGAGGAGGCGGCAGGGCTGCTGATGGGGCGCGTGGAGCTGAGTGATCCCCAGCAGCGGGCGGCCTTGGTGGCTCGCCTGCGGGCCTTGGAAGATGAGAAAACCGAGGTGATCCGCGACAAAGCCAAACGGCTGGGGCTTCCCACTCTGATCGTGGATCCGGATGGAACCCGGCTGGCGCTGGTGGGATTCGATGGGGACCGTCCCTTGTATGAAGGGTCGCACAACGCCAACGCCGCCATCAGCAGCGCGGCCAACCTCGTTCGCACCATCACTCCCTTCCAGGCTAACGGAGCCGGTTTGGTTTTTGGTTTGTGGGAAGCGCAGGGCATCCCCCGCGTCACGCACCAGGAATTCGGCCTGCCAACCAAAGTCACGGTGCGAGACGGCTATACCACCGTCAGTAATCACGCCACGCACGTCGCTGGCACCCTGACCGCCATTGGCATTGATCCTGGCGCTTTGGGAATGGCTCCGATGGCGGCGATCGATGCCTATGAGGCCTCGAATGCGGCTTCGGAGATGCTCGCGGCGGGAGCCTCGTTTCCCGAGGAACCGGGAAAGATTTATCTCTCCAACCATTCCTACGGATTCCGCTTGGGATGGGATCCAGCGACGTCCACATGGCTCGGCACCTTCTCGGATGATGGCAATCCGGCGAACGATATCGATACGGTCTATGGGCGCTATGACACGAGCGTGAGCGTGCTCTACGACGCAATGCTGTTCAACCTCCCCTATTACCTTCCCTTTTGGTCCTCTGGCAACGACCGGAGTGATACGCCTCCGGCCTCGGGCCAAACTTGGTTTCAAGGGACAAACGGACCCCAGCGAGCGTATGATCCGGCGCAGCATCCCGTTGCAGATGGGGTCTACAAGGCCGGATATGACCTGCTGACCGGAACCTACAAAAGTTGCAAAAACGTCATGACGATCGGTGCGGCGAATGATGCCGTCACCTCCGGCGTCCGGGATCTGGCGCCGTCGACCTTGACCAGCTTCAGCTCCACCGGGCCGACAGACGATGGACGGATCAAGCCGGACATCGTGGGCAACGGAGCTGGATTGTACTCGTCGGGAAGCCTGTCTGATACCAACTATTACTCCAGCAGCGGAACCAGCATGGCGGCGCCAAACGCCTGTGGTTCCGCGATGCTGCTGATCGATTATTACGGGCAGCGCTTTCCTGGAGAGGTGATGCGGGCGAGCACGCTCAAGGGGCTGATCATTCACACCGCGGATGACATTGGACGGGCTGGGCCGGATTACCAGTATGGCTGGGGTTTGATGAACACCAAAGCGGCGGCGGACATCATCCGGGCTCAGGCGGATCGCCCCTTCACCGATCACCTGGTGGAAGACACCTTGCAGAACGGTGGCTCCCAGACCTACACCATCGTCTGGGACGGGACCCAGCCCATCCGGGCGACGCTGTGTTGGACCGATCCCGCTGGCACCGGGGTCTCCGCCCACGATGACCGGACCCCAGACTTGGTGAATGACCTCAACCTGTCCATCACCGGACCGGGCGGCACGACGCATCTGCCCTTTGTGATGCCCTACGTCGGGGACTGGAGCAACGCGGCGCTCACCGCCCTGGCGGTCCCGGGAGTGAACACGGTGGACAACGTGGAACAGGTCCTCATCTCCAATCCTCCGGCCCCCGGAATCTACACCGTCACCGTGGATCATGTGGGCAGCTTGTCCGAAGGGCAACAGACTTTCTCCCTGATCCTCACCGGGCACAGCGACCCGCGGCCCATCATCACCAGTCCGGACACCGTCGCCGGGGTGGCCGGGCAGCCGTTTTCGCACCAGATCACCACATCGGTGGCGGCCGAGTCGTTCAGCCTGAGCGGCAGCCTTCCGTCAGGCCTGACTCTGAACCCGGTGACGGGACAGATTTCGGGAACACCGCAAAACGGGGGCGTCTTCCCGGTGGACGTCACGGCCACCAACGCGGCCGGATCCGACACCCAAACCCTGACGATCAACATTGTCGCCCCAGCCACCGTTCCGCTGTTCGAAGACTTCGAAAACTCCTTAGGAACTTACTGGGAGATCGGCGGAACCAATGCCGCACGCACGGTGGTTTCCGCCGCAAACGAGCCCTATCGCGGACTGCGTCATTTGCTCATGGATTCCAGCACAAATACAACGTTGTCGCGCAATGAGCTGACCTTGACGATCAATCTGCCGCCATCGGGAGATCTGCAGCTGTCGTTTTGGGCTAAGGAATTTGGAGATGAAGCGCACGGCCCGCCGACCGTTCCCTTCACCAGCGGAGCCGACTTCGATGGCGTGGCCATCAGCGCCGACGGCACGACTTGGTACGAGGTCCAGCCCCTGCGCAGCGAGATTTCCGCTGCTTGGAGACTTTTCTCCGTGGATCTCGGCGCGGCGATCACGAGTTTTGGCCTGCCACGGGGCAATCAGTTCCGCATTCGCTTCAACCATTATGACGACTTCTCCATCCCCTCGGACGGGTTTGCCTTTGACGACATCCGGGTGGGACCGCCGCTCCCGCTGATCACCAGTGCGGCGACGTTTAGGGGCGGATTGAATCAACTCTTTTCCCACCAGATCACCACCTCATCTCCCGCGACCTCGTTTGCGGTCTCCAGTGGGACCTTGCCACCTGGTCTGACTCTGAGCGCCAGCGGCTTGATCTCCGGCACGGCCGAGCAGGCGGGCACCTTCACCTTCGGCATCACCGCCGCGAACGCCAACGGTTCCGACACCCAATCCATCCAGGTCACCATCGTACCGGGCAGCCTGTTTTCCTACAGCAACGCATCCTTCATCAGCATTCCAAGCCTGGGCAACGCCTCTCCCTATCCGTCCACCATCCAAGTGACCGGCCTGCTGGGCAGCCTCGTATCGCTTCGGGTCGGCATCCAGGGCTTAACCCACTCCCGGTTGGACGATCTCGACCTGTTCCTTATGGCGCCGTCCGGTCAGGTCTGCGCCCTGATGTCCGATGCGGGCGGGACCAATGTCGGCACTGCGCTCAACCTGGTATTCGACGATGCCGCGGCCGCCCCCGTCTCCGACAGCACGGCGATCCTTTCCGGCACCTACCGCCCCGCAAACTATGAAGCCACGGAGCCGTTGCCGCCGGGTGGCACCGGGACCATTGGAACGAGCTTGCAGGCACTGACCGCCAGTCCGGCCGCCGGAACCTGGAGTTTGTTTGTGTCGGATGACACCGATCTCTCTGGGGGCTCAATCCTGTCGTGGTCCCTGGAGTTGGTGATCAATTCGGGAGGGGCCGTCCCCAACCTTCTGGTGGAACAACCGGAGGGCAGTGGACTGGTCAGCGGGAGCGATACTGTTTCCTTTGGCTCGATCCCGTTGCCTTCGCGCTCCGTGCGCCGCTTCGTGCTGCGCAACACCGGAGAACAGGTGCTCAACCTTAGTAACCGCTCCATCAGCGGCACGCATGCCGCGGACTTTGTGCCCGGATCCCTCAATCCATCGCTCGTCGCTCCTGGCGCTCTTGGGGTGCTCGATGTCACCTTCACCCCTTCGGCCACCGGGCTGCGTCAAGCCGTGCTCACCATCAACAGCACCGATCCGGACACTCCGATGTTCACCATAAACCTGAGCGGGAGCGGGGCCGCCCTAGGCAACGGAGTCCAGTTGGTGACGGAAATCAGCGCGTCCCTCGCCGGCTTTAGCAGCATTTCCCAACCACTGTCCATGGGCAGCTACGTCCTCTTTTACGCGACCACGCCGCTGCTTGGAACCGAAGTCTGGCGCAGCGATGGCACCGCGGCCGGAACGTATCCGCTACGGGACTTCGTGCCCGGGCCTCAGGGCATCTCGTTCTCCCCTTTGATGGAGCGCATCGGAGATTTGGCTTACTTCGTTGCCGAGGTCCCATCCCAAGGAAGCCAGCTTTGGGTGACGGACGGAACGCCCGGAGGAACCCGGGTCGTCAGCGACCTCTCGGCGGGTGTCAGTTTAACCACCCCAACCTCATTGGTGGCGGTTGGTTCCACCCTCTTCTTTACGGCGTTCACCTCGTCGAGCGGTCGTGAACTCTGGAAAACCGACGGGACCGCGGCAGGAACGGTTCAGGTGGCGGATATCTTCCCCGGGTCCTTCAGCTCGACCCCAGGAAATCTCGTCAATTTAAATGGCACCCTGCTCTTTTCGGCGACGGGTTCGACCGGAGGTGCGGAGCTCTGGAGATCCGACGGCACCAGTGCGGGGACCCAACTGGTCCTGGACATCAACAGCGGCGGTTCCAGCTCCAGCCCTTCCAGCCTGAGAGTCGTGGGGAACCAGGTGTTCTTCACCGCCACAACTGCGGCAAACGGGTCGGAACTCTGGAAGACCAACGGAACCACCGCGGGCACAACCCTGGTCCGCGACATCGTTCCCGGCACCTCGGGATCCTTCGTGTCGAACATGATTGCCAACGGCTCCGTTCTTTACTTCACGGCCATCACTGCCGAGGAGGGCACGGAACTGTGGCGGTCCGATGGAACCACGATAGGGACGACCTTGGTGAAGGACATCGAGCCCGGCAGCAGCAATGGGCTGTTGTCTCCCTCGTTCACGGTTTTCAACGGGGAACTCTATTTCGCGGCGATCACCTTTACTGAAGGAATCGAGCTATGGAAGAGCGATGGCACGAGCGTCGGAACGGTCTTGATCAAAGATATCGCCGTCGGCGGAGCCAGTTCATCCTCACCGGCACTTTTTCGAGTAAGCGGAGGGATCCTCTACTTTGTCGCGACAAGTCCAGAAGGGGGACGCGAGCTGTGGAAGACGGACGGAACAAATGCTGGGACGGTGCAGGTCCGCGACATCTTCGTGGGCACCAGTTCGTCCAGCCCCATCGCTCTGATGGACCTCAATGGCCTGGTTTTGTTCACCGCCGACGACGGAGCCACGGGCCGTGAACTCTGGCGCAGTCAAGGAACGGCGCCGACCACCTTTCCGCTCGGAGACCTCGCGGCCGGGACCGCCGCAGCATCCCCGTCGAGCTTGCGCAACATCGATGGGACGCTCTTCTTCGCAGCGACTGACTCCACATCAGGAACCGAACTTTGGCGCAGCGGAGGCACCACGGCATCGACTACCAGGATCAAGGATATCATCAGCGGATTGACCAGCAGTAGCCCGACCGGCATTGCCCCTCAAGGAGCGAAGGCGATCTTTGCCGCCAGCGCCACGGGTATAGCGGCAGATCAGGAACCTCATGTTTCCGATGGAACGTCCGCTGGCACCTTCCTTCTGGCGGACATCGTCACCACCTCGGGTCAAGGCTCCAGTCCCACTGGGTTCACCAGCGTGGGGAATAAGACCGTCTTCTCCGCTACGAACAACAGCACCTTCGGCAGCGAACCTTGGGTCACCGATGGAACCACCAGCGGGACCTCATTGCTTTTGGACATCAATCAGGGCATCCCTGGATCTTCGCCCACCGGCTTCTTCGCATTCAAGGGAAAGATCTACTTCCGCGCCCAGGAGTCCTTGGGCGCGGAACTTTGGGTCACGGACGGGACCACCGCAGGCACGCGCCTCGTCAAGGACATTGCCCCCGGGCTCTCCAGCTCCTCTCCAGCGAACTTTGCCGTCATGAATGGCGAACTTTACTTCAGCGCCAACCGGACCGAGGTGGGCACGGAACTTTGGAAAACCGACGGCACTGACGACGGCACCGTGCTGGTGGCGGATATTTACCCGGGAGGCTTCGGTACCGATCCCTCCAACTTGACGGCGGTGGGAAGCACCTTGTTCTTCACGGCCACTGGCACTTCCGGCGGAACGGAATTGTGGAAGAGCGATGGCACGGCCCAAGGCACCGTCATGGTTCGCGATATTCGCCCCGGATCGGCGTCTTCCTCCCCCGCTTCCCTGGCCGCCATGGGCGGCATCCTCTACTTCACGGCGGACGATGGGGTGAACGGACGGGAGCTGTGGCGCAGCGACGGCACGGCCGACGGCACCTTCCTGCTGCAGGACATCTGGCCAGGAGCCTCGGCCTCCTCGCCGACCCAGCTCGTCCGCATGGGGGACATCCTCTACTTCCTGGCGACGGATGACGACAACGGGACCGAACTTTGGATGACCGACGGCACCGCGGTGGGAACCAATCTGGCCGCGGACATCTTTCCGGGCGAACTATCGTCCTTTGCCAGCTCCTTGACCGCGGTGGGGCCCCGTCTCTTTTTCTCCGCCATGCACCCGGCCACCGGCCCGGAACTCTTCAGTGTGACCCGGGACTTGCCGGCGCAGCTCCAGATCGCACAGCCTGCGGGGACTCTGCATCCCCCCGGTGGCGCCCTCAACCTGGGCACGGTGGCCGTTGGCTCTAGCAAGACGATCACGCTCTCCCTCACCAACGGCGGCACCAACCGGCTGGCGATTTCCAACGTGTCCCTCTCCGGGCGGGACTTCAGCCAGTTCCAAATCGGCGCGCTTTCCTCCTCCGTCCTCTTTGGAAACGACGAGGCGCTTCTGGAGCTGGTCCATGTCCCCACCTCCATCGGCCGGAAGACGGCCACGCTCACGTTCACGTCGGACGATCCCAGCACGCCGGCTTACAGCATCACGGTGGAGACGCCCAAGCTCGACCAGACGATCAACTTCGCCTCCATCCCCGATCAAATGGCGAACGCCACCGTGCTTTTGAGCGCCACCGGCGGGGGCTCTGGCAACCCGGTCACCTTCTCTGTGGACAGCGGCCCGGCGACCCTCACCGGAGGCAATCTCTTGAGCTTCACCGGCGCGGGAGAGGTGGCCATTTTGGCCTCCCAAGCCGGCAATGAGGATTACAACGGGGCCCCCGGCGTGATCCAGAGGTTCCAGGTCTCCAAGGCCATGGCCCTCGTTTCCCTGGAGTCCCTCACGCAATCTTACAACGGCATGCCACGGGTGATTTCCGCCACGACCGTTCCCGCCGGCTTGCCCGTGGAATTCACTTACAACGGAACGCCCCAAGCCCCGGTGAATCGCGGAACTTACCCAGTGACGGGGACCATCAACCATCCCCTCTACCAAGGCGCCGCCTCCGGTTTCCTCACCGTCACCATCGCGACCCAAGAGATCGTCTTGACGCCCGTGCCCGATCAGGTTGCCACCGCCACCGTTCTCTTGTCCGCCACCGGTGGCACCTCGGGGAATCCGATCACCTTTGCCCTCAGCGGAGGTCCCGGGGTGCTCACAGGAGGGAATGTGCTGAGCTTTCTCACCGCGGGCGTCGTCAGCATCACCGCATCCCAAGCAGGGGATGGAAACCACGAACCCGCCCCAAACAAGGTCCTCTTCATCAACGTCGCCAAGGCAACCGCCCCCATCAGCTTGGCCCCACTCAACCAGACCTACAACGGCTCAGCGCGCACCGTCACGGCCACCACTTCGCCCCCGGGCTTGACCACAACCCTCACCTACGCCGGCGGCGCCCAGCCCCCCGTCGATGCTGGGAGCTATGCCATTGTGGCCACCATTGATGACCTCCGTTATCAGGGTTCCGCCACGGGCACCCTGGTAGTGGCCAAGGCTTCGCAGACCATTGACTTTCCCACCATCCCCACTCAAACCGCCACCGCCACCGTTCTCTTGGCGGCCACCGGCGGGAGCTCGGGCAACCCGGTCACCTTTGCCGTCACCAGTGGACCCGGACAGATCACGGGTGGGAATTCCTTGAGCTTCTCCGCCTCCGGCCAGGTCATCGTCACCGCCTCCCAGGCTGGGAACGCGAACTACGCCGCCGCTTCAGACCTGGCCCGCACGGTGAACGTCACCAAAGCCGCCGCCAGCATCTCCCTTGGCTCTCTCCAGCAAACCTACGACGGCACCGCCCGCATCGTCACCGCCACCACCACGCCCCCGAACCTGACCGTAAACATCACCTACGCTGGCAGTTCCCACCCCCCGGTCAACGTTGGCAGCTACCCGATCTCGGCCACCATCAACGATTCTCGCTATCAAGGCACTGTCACCGGGACCTTGGCCGTGAGCAAGGCCTCTCAAACGATTCAATTCCCCTCGATTCCCGATCCCTTGGCCACCGCCACTGTCGTAATCTCCGCCACGGGGGGCGACTCGGGCAATCCGGTCACCTTTGCCGTCACCAGTGGACCCGGGGTCCTCACGGACGGTAACTCCCTGTCCTTCACCGCCTCTGGAGAAGTCATCGTCACCGCCTCGCAAGCCGGAAACGCAAACTATGCCCCCGCGGCCGCCGCGCCCCTGACCCTAAACGTCCTCAAAGCGGAGGGCAGCATCACCTTGAGCGCGCTGAACCAAACCTACGACGGCACCGCCCGCTCCGTCACGACGGCCACCACGCCTCCGGGATTGCAGGTGAACCTCACCTACGCAGGACTTGCCCAAGCGCCGGTTGATGTCGGCAGCTATGCCGTCGAGGCCACCATCAACGATCTTCGTTACACAGGCTCCGCCACCGGCACGCTGAACATCGCCCCCGCTTCGCAGTCGATCGACTTCCCCCCCATCGCGGACCAAATTGCGACGGCCACGGTGAATCTCTCCGCCACCGGGGGCATCTCCGGCAACCCGGTCGTCTTCACCGTCACGGAAGGCCCCGGCTCGATTGCGGGGGACTCGGTCCTCACCTTCACCGGAACCGGCCTAGTCCGGATCACGGCGTCGCAACCTGGCGGGTCGAACTTTGCCCCGGCCCAAGAGGTGGTTCGCTCCTTTGTGGTCACTCCGGATACGTCGGTGGTGGCGTTGGCCGGGCTTTATCAGGAGCCGGATGGCACGCCCCGCCCCGCGACCGTCGTCACTGTTCCTCCAGGTCTCACCATCGAGGTCACCTACAATGGATCACTGGTTCCCCCGGTTGAGCCCGGAACCTATGCGGTGACCGCCACCGTTCAAGATCCACGGTATGAGGGACAAGCCACTGGCACCCTGGTGCTCGACTCCCGCGCCGGCAAGGACTTCTCCACCCCATCCGATGAGGTTCAGTCCCCCCAAGGAATCGATGAAATCTGGGTTCCGGAAGCCGCCGGCTCGTATGAAGGGTTTCTCGTCGACGTCCAGGACAAAAAAACCATCGTGGGCATGGCCTCGCTGACGATTTCTCCGCCCCGGCGGGGAGCGACGGATACGGGCGGACTTCTGTCCGGAACGGTGCGTCTGAACAGAGCCAACGCCTCGCTTCGAGGGAGCTTGGGCCTGGATGGCCGCCTCATCGCGGCACTGCCGCAGCGCTTCGGCGGCCATATGGTGGTCGATCTGGGACTAGTCCGCACCGGGGAGGGCCGTGCGATCCGTGGCACCGTGAGCTGGAACAATCTGGCCGCCACTGCGGACCTGGTGCATTCTTCCTTCAACGCCCGTTCCAACCCAGTACCGGCAAGGTTGGCCGCGACCGGGCTTTACACGGTGCTGCTTCCCTCGCAACCCGGATGGGGGAATGAAGAACCGGGCGGTGACGGCTGGGCCACCGCATCGCTCAGCCCGTCCGGCAGCTTCGCCTTGTCCGGTCAGCTGGGGGACGGAACCAGCTTCACGGAGAAAGCTTTGCTTTCGGGCAACGGCCAGATGCATGTCTACTCCGAGTTGTATGCCTCGTCACCAGGCAAAGGACGGATCGCGGGACGGGTCACCTTCCGCAGTGTCGCTCAACAACCCGGGGGCGAAATCCTAAGCGATTGCGACGGGAAACTTACGTGGCACAAGGGGAAAGACACCCGCGTTCCGCCCCGGGAACCGCTTTACCCCGACGACTTCAGGCTTGAGGTGAGCTTGGTGGGCAGCCGTTTTACTCCGCCGCCCAAAGGGACCCGCGTCTTGGCCTTTGCGGATGTTTACCGGAACGCGGAACTCTCCCTGATCGGTCCCACAGCTCCCACGGCCTCGTCGGACTCGGCGGACCGCGTCGTTTCCTGGTTCAGGAACAATGAATTCGTGCACCATGGCCACCATCGGTTGAGCGGGTCGGCTTCCGCACGAAATGGATCCGTGAAGGGTGAGTTTGTGGATCCCGGCACTCTGGCGGTCACCCGTTTCAACGGGGTCGCTTTTCAACGACAAAACCTCGTCGGGGGCGTCTTCGTCCGCAATGACGCTTCCGGAGCAGTGCGCATCGAGCCTCAGGTAACCCCCTATGAATCGGCCCCCGGGCAGTTGCGCGTTGGCAAGCCGACCAGCCCCCCTTCGGAACCACCGCCAGTGGCGGCCGTCGACTTCAATCCCACGCAAATGTCTGGGCTTTACCATGGTCTTCTCACGCGGACCGATGCGGTGTCCGGAGCGGAGATCGTTACAGGAGCGCTGGAAAACCTCCGCATCGCGGCAACCGGAGTCCTCACCGCCACGTTGTGGATCGACGGCACAGCCTACAGAGTGCGGGGAACCATGCCGCGCAGTGGCCCGTTGGACCTACCGGTGGCTCGTGGCACCTTGCCCCCGGCACAGCTCCGAGTCGGTTTGCAGGAAATCGTGGGCTCTCCGGGAGCTTACCGATTCACGGGCTCCGTGACCGTGGATAACGTCGAGCACACCCTCAGCGGGCAACGTCAAGAACGCTTCACCGCCAGCAATCGCTGTCCTCAAGAAGGGGCTTACACCTTCGTGATCTGCTCCGAGGAAGGTGCCGACCCGGCAACTGAGCCAGCTGGCGACGGCTACGGCACCCTCTTGGTCAGTTCTGCGGGGGCTTGCAGCGGCCGGGTGACCCTGGCGGATGGAACCACCGTGTCGTTGGGAGGTTTCGTCGGGCGCTCCCTTCAGGTTGGCCAAGAGGACACTGCGGAGTGGATTTGCCACCACGCACTCCCCGGCAGACCCTCGAAAGGCTACGTAGCGGGCCGCCTAACGTTCCGCAGAGATGCCACCGGACCAACGGACCTCGATGGCACCTGGCGCTGGGCCAAACGCGCTGGCACTGCCCTTGCATCCGGGTATCCGCATGATCTCGCCGTCACCCTTCCGGTTGTGGGCTGCCGATACACGGCTCCCAGTCGGGGGGCCAGGGCTATGAGCGGCTTGGCGGAAGGATTTGGCAACGTTTGGCTCCGATTCACCGGCCCTCCACTCGAGGCCGGGAGCAGCGATCCCGTCTTCGCCCGCAGAGCCACCTGGACTAGCGCGAACAAGCTGAGCTACCCTGGGCCGGAAACCATTTCAACGACCTTTAATGCCCGCACAGGTCTCCTCACCGGCCGCTGCGTGGATGCCTTCACGGGAATCAATGTCCGCTTCGGCGGGGTCTTGCTACAGGAGCAAAATTTGGTCAGCGGCAGCTACCTGAACGGAGCATTCCCGGGACACTTCGGATTGCAGGCAAAGTAAGTTGAACCCCACCATCCCACGCCGGCCGGTGACTCGTGGGCGGGCAAGAGAGATGCTGAGTCGTCGCGGCAGGCGCTTGAGAGACCAAGCGCCTTGCCGTGAGCGGATCAGACGGCGGCGCGCACCATGCGCTCCAGCTCGTTCATGTCCGCGGCAAACTTGCGAATGCCTTCGGCCGTCTTTTCAGTGGCCATGGCGTCCTCGTTGAGCAGGAACCGGAAGTTCTTCTCGTCCGCCGGCACCGCCTCGATGGTTTGGCCGCCCACTTTCTCTTCGGAAAGCTTGCGCTCCACTGGGCCCGTTCCCGCCTGAAGTTCCGCCAGCAGTTCGGGGCTGATGGTCAACAGGTCGCAGCCCGCCAACTCCAGGATTTGGCTAACGTTGCGGAAGCTCGCGCCCATGACCTCCGTCGGATAGCCAAACTTCTTGTAGTAGGCGTAGATTGTCTGCACGGATTGCACGCCCGGATCATCAGCGCCTTGATATTCCTTGCCGGTGCTCTTCTTGTACCAATCGTAAATCCGGCCAACGAACGGAGAGATCAATTTCACCCCGGATTCGGCGCAAGCGACCGCCTGAATCAGGCTGAAGAGCAACGTCAAGTTGCAGTGGATCCCCTCTTCTTCCAGCTGACGCGCGGCTTGGATGCCTTCCCAGGTAGAAGCGATCTTGATCAGCACGCGATCCCGGGACACACCTTCTTCCTCGTAGATCTCGATGAGGCGGCGCGCCTTGTTCAACGTTCCTTCGGCATCGAACGAGAGGCGAGCGTCCACTTCGGTGGAGACCCGGCCCGGAACGATGTCGAGAATCGCTTTGCCGAACAAAATCAGGATGCGGTCGAGGACGGCTTCCACCAAGGCGTCACCGGTCAGCCCGGCGGCCTTGCAGTCGGCCACGGCGCGATCCACGAGCGGACGATAGGCCTCTTGTTTTGCCGCCTTAAGGATGAGCGACGGGTTGGTGGTGGCGTCCTGCGGAGCGTATCTCCGCATCGTTTCGAAATCTCCAGTGTCGGCAACGACGGTGGTGAACTGCTTGAGCTGCTCCAATTGGTTCATTCCCGGACCGTAGCCGGGTTCCAAGCGAGGGCAAATGACAAGGCTGTCAAAACCCGTGCCGCCAGAGGTAATCCAGGCCGTAGCCGGGGTAGTAGGAACCAACGATCGCGGCCACCAAGAAAAAATCGACAATCAAATGCACCACGAGGACAAAGACCAGACTCTCCGATCGCTCGAACATCGCCCCCTGGGTCCACGCGAAGGCCAAGAGGATCAAGGGGCCGACTCCTGTGAACGCCATATCGTAGAGGACGGATGCGTAAACGATCGCTTGGAAGGCATTGGCGACTCGGTAAGGAAACAAACTTCGCAACATCGCGAAGACGGTGTTCACGAAGAACAGCTCGTCCCAAATGCCGACAGCGTTGATCGCGAGGAACAACTGTTGAATCGCCCCCGGATCCGACTCTGGCGGGAGCGCCCAATGCGTATAGAGCTCCGGGTTGCACCACCAGTAGAACTTCAGCACCGCCCAAGCGAGCGGGACGGAAATCACCGTGTAGATCACATCGCGTGGATGCCACGCCTCCGGCCAGAAGCGAAAGGAGATCACTCCCCGGTCTCCCCAATGCTGCTGCAAGGCCGGGATGAAAATCACCAGGAAAAAGGGAATACCAACCTGCCAGACATTCCGCTCATCGATCGCGGTGTGAATATCGCAGACCGCCAGCAGGGCTATGCAGCCGAGCAGGACGCCCATGCGGCGGCGCAGCTTCGGTTCCGGATCCCCCAAAACGAGAAACCCAGAACCCAACCACGCCGCCAGTCCCGGCCAGAAGAGGCTCTCCTGGCCGGTTCCATGCAGCGCCACCATCCCCACCGTCGCGCAGGCGAAGAGCATCAGCAGCGCCCAACGGCGCGGCGTCATCGCCAGTTCGAGACGAGGCCGGCCGCTCATCGGGTCACTCCAAACGTAACAGCAAGTCGTTCGCAGCGACGGTATCGCCTTGGTGAACCAAAAGTTCGGAGACCACGCCATCGCGGCTGGCTCCTACGCTCGTCAGCATTTTCATCGCTTCCAACGTCACCAGCTTATCACCCTGCTTCACCGTGGAGCCGACACCGACGGCAAGGTGCGTGATCATCCCGGGCATCGGCGCAACCACGTGCGCGGGATTTTCAGGATCGCCCTTGGGCCGGGCTGAGCTGGCAACCGCTTTTGAAGAGTCGACCACCTGGGCCTCGCGCGGCATGCCGTTCAATTCATAAAACAGAGTCCGCACACCTTGGGCATCCGCCTCGCTGATGCTGACCAGCTTAATAAAGAGGGTTTTGCCTTCGTCGATATCGACCGAAATCTCTTCGCCCAATCGCAATCCATAAAAAAACGCGGTGCTCGGCAACCCGCTCAGCGAATCGTAGGTTTTCCGGGATTTCTCGAAGTCGAGGAAGACCTGCGGATACATAATATAGCTGAACAGATCATTATCCGTCGGCTTGCGGCGCAACTTGCGGTGCAGCTCTTCCCGGGTGACCTCGAGATCCATGGGTGGTGCGACTTCTCCCGGCCTCTTCGTCGTCGCCTGACGACGGTTGCCCAAAATCACCCGCTGCACGTCTTCGGGCCAGCCACCGTCCGGTTGTCCGAGACCGCCGGCCAACATATCGATCACCGATTCAGGGAAATCGAGCACGCCAGGCGTCAAGTTCGGAACATCCGCCGGACGCAGGCCACGGGTGATCAAGAAAATCGCCAAATCCCCCACGACTTTCGAAGAAGGCGTCACCTTGACGATATCTCCGAGCAGTTGGTTGACCTCCGCATAACAGCGCGCCACTTCAGGCCAGCGATGCCCCAGGCCGAGGGCGGCCGCCTGTTCCTTCAGATTCGTGAACTGGCCGCCGGGCATTTCGTGGACATAGACTTCCGCGCTTCCCGCCCGCGGCGCGCTCATGAACGGCACATAATACCCGAGAACTTCCTCCCAATAATCGCTCATCTCATTGAGCACATCGAGATCCAATCCTGTATCCCGCTTGTGTCCCTGCAACGCGGCGACCACCGAGTTCAGGTTCGGCTGACTCGTGGAACCCGACATACTACTGATGGCAAGATCGACGATATCCACACCGGCTTCGCAGGCTTGGAGGACCGACGCCGCATTGATGCCGGAACTGTCGTGCGTGTGGAAATGAATCGGAATCCCGAGCTCCTCCTTCAGCGCCTTGACCAACTTGCGGGCCGCGAAGGGGCGGCAAAGGCCCGCCATGTCTTTGATCGCCAGGATGTGGGCGCCCATCCGCTCCAGTTCCTTGGCCTTCTCGACGTAGTACTTCAACGAATACTTGTCGCGCTTCGGGTCATCAATATCGCCCGTGTAGCAAATCGCCGCTTCGCAGACCGCCCCGGTTCCTTGGCAAGCATCCATGGCCACCTTGAGATTCGGGAGATAGTTCAAGCTGTCGAAGATCCGGAAGATATCCATCCCCGCCGCGGCGGAGTGCTTCACGAAAGACTCAACGACGTTATCCGGATAATTCGAATACCCGACGGCGTTGGAGCCCCGGAACAGCATCTGGAAGCAAATATTCGGAATCCGCTCCCGCAGCAAACTGAGGCGCTCCCACGGATCGTCCTGCAAGAACCGCATCGCGGTATCAAAGGTGGCGCCACCCCACATTTCCAAACTGAAAAGTTGGGGAGTGCGCCGCGCGATCGCATCGGCAACGCCGAGCATGTCGTAGGTGCGCATCCGCGTTGCCAGCAGTGATTGGTGCGCGTCCCGGAGGGTCGTGTCCGTGATCAGCAAACGCTGCTGCTTAGAAATCCATTGCGCAAACTTCTCCGGTCCCAGCTCAAGGAGCTTTTGCCGACTCCCTGGGATGATGGCCGCATCAGGATCGTGATGCGGACGCGGCGCCGGCGGCAGAATCTCTTTCGGTTTCCATCCCTTGGCGTGCGGATTCCCGTTCACCGTGACCTCGCTCAAGTAGGCAAGCAACTTTGTCGCCCGGTCACGCCGCGAGCGGAAGCTAAACAGATGCGGATCGGTATCGATGAGCTTGGTGTGCACCTCACCGGTTTGGAACGCCTGGTGCAAAATCACGTTTTCCAAGAACGGGATATTCGTCTTCACCCCGCGGATCCGGAATTCACGAAGGGCCCGGTGCATCCGTTGCGTCGCGCTCGCGAAGCTCCGGCCGCTCGCCGTCACTTTCACTAACAGCGAATCATAATACGGAGTGATAACGCTTCCGGCATCGCCATTCCCGGCGTCTAGTCGTATACCGAATCCAGCGGCGGATCGGTAATTCGCCACTCGCCCATAATCCGGCGCGAAGTTGTTCTCCGGATCTTCGCTGGTGACGCGACACTGAATCGCGTATCCATTGCGCGGAATCTCTTCTTGAGCGGGAATATCGATCTCCTTGCCGTGGAGCGGAAATCCCTTGGCAATGAGAATCTGCGAGCGCACAAGATCAAAGCCGGTGATCTGCTCCGTCACAGTGTGCTCCACCTGAATCCGCGGATTCATCTCGATGAAGAACCACTCCTTGGCGTCCATGTCGTAAAGGAACTCCACAGTGCCTGCGTTGTCATAACGAACCTCTCGCGCGATGGCGACTGCCGCGTCGCATAGTTCTTTGATCAAAGCAGGTTCGAGCCCGACGCTCGGAGCGATCTCGATCACCTTCTGATAGCGGCGTTGCACCGAGCAATCCCGCTCGTGGAGGTGGACCACATTCCCATGGTGATCTCCGAGAATCTGGACTTCAATGTGCTTGGCCCGGCCAATATAGCGCTCGAGGAAGACCGCTTTGTTGCCGAAGGCCCGTTCCGCCTCGTTTTGCGCCTCTTCGAGCCGTTGCTCCAAGTCCGCCGCTTTCTCCACCACCCGCATGCCGCGCCCGCCCCCGCCAAACGCCGCCTTGATGATCAGGGGGAAGCCGATGCTTTTGGCTATCTTCAGCGCCTTCTTCGGATCCTCCACCGGATCCTCGGTGCCGGGTAAGGTCGGCACGCCCGCGCGTTTCGCCACCGCCCGAGCGGCCACTTTGTCGCCCATCTGCTCTAGGAGTTCCGGACGAGGCCCCACGAAAACGATCCCGGCTTGCGCACAGCTCCGCGCCAAAGCCGGATTCTCGGATAGGAATCCGTAACCGGGGTGAATGAGGGTGACTCGCTTTTCTTTGGCGAGCCCCACGATTCCCTCGATATCCAAGTAAGCCCCGACGGGCCCCTTCTCCCGTCGCAGCATGTAGGCCTCATCCGCCTTGAAACGGTGACGCGAAAACCGATCCTCGTCCGCGAAAATCGCCACCGTCTGCAAGCCTAACTCGTTGGCCGCGCGGAAGATGCGGATGGCGATTTCCCCCCGATTGACGGCCATAAGCCGCCCATCGGAAATCCGGGGGTCATGCAAGAGCGGGGTAACAGGGGTCGACATAGGGCGGCGAACTTAGGGTGATTTGCGGTGGCGCGCAATTCCCCTTCCGCGAGAATCAACGTGCTTCCTGAGTCACCGGCCGACGGTATTGAAAGGGGACTGAATCGACGATGGCGAAAATGAGCTCGTGGGCCCGGTAGCTACCGCGCCCCACCCGTTCCTGAATCTTACTGAGCGTCGGCTTGTCATAATACTCAACTCCCCTGCCCAGCGCGTAGCTGAGCAGAGACGTGGCGAGCGACTTCACGAAAGCGTCTTTCTCCCGCTCCAGAAGCAGCTTCCGCAAACCTTCCATGTTCTCAAACCGGCCGGCTCCCGCCAGCTCCCCCGAAGCGTCGACTGGCGATCCGCCGTCCTGCTCCCTCCACGCACCGATGCCATCGTAATTTTCCATGGCCAATCCGATCGGGTCCATCCGGGAGTGGCAATTCGCACAAGCCACCTGCTCGCGATGAGCTTCCAGCCGAGCCCGGAGGCTGCCATTCGCCGCCTTCTGAGCGCTCGCTTCGAGAAGCGGCACATTTGGGGGCGCAGGAGGCGGAGGAGTCCCCAAGATGTTTTCCAGCACCCAATTCCCCCGATTTACTGGGGAAGTCCGTGTGGGATTGGAAGTCAGCGTCAGAATGCTGGCGTGCGTCAAGACTCCGCCCCGGCGCTGCCTCACATTCCCCTCCAAAGACACTCGGCGGAACTCCTGGCCCCTGACGCCCTCGATCCCATAGTGCCTCGCCAAGCGCTCGTTGAGGTAAGTGTAGTCACTGTCTAGAAATTCAAGGATGCTCCGATTTCCGGCGAAAATGGCGAGGAACACTTCTTCCGTCTCATTGCGCATGGCCCCGCGCAAGCGTTCGTCCCACCCCGGAAACGACTTCCGGTCGGGCGCAACCAAATCGAGATTGCGCAACTGTAACCATTGGCCCGCAAAGTTCTCGACCAAGGCTCGGGCTCGCCCGTCCTCCAGCAACCGGATTACCTCAAGCTGAAGATTCTCCCGAAGTCCTCCAGACTCCGCCAAAGCTAACAAGTGCTCATCCGGCGGCCCGCTCCAGAGAAAGAAGGAGAGCCGGCTGGCCAATTCCACCTCGCTCACCGGAACGATCCCCCGCTCCCCCTGGCTTGCTTCCAGGCCTTCGCCGCGAAAGAGGAACTGCGGAGCCACCAACGCCGCCTGAATGGCCAATCGCACCCCGCCTTCAAAACTGTCCCCTTGGTTCCGTGCTACCTCGTAGAGAGACATCAGACGCGCCACTTCATCCGCTCCCAGAGAACGCCGCCAAGCCTTGCGCCCAAACGCCGCGACGATTCGCTCTGCCCGCTGCCGTTCGGAACCGGAGCCGCCCTGCGAGAAAATGGCTTGGTGAGTTGGCGGCGGCGGCGCTGGTACCAAGTCGATTGGTCCCACCAATTCCACGCGATGGATGTGGAGATTCCGATCCCGCTTCGTTGGATCGGGGTGATTCGGATTGTAATAGTCGTTGAGGAAAGCCATTTCCAACCACTGCTCTCCGCGGCGCAACCTCACAGAAAACTCGACCGCTTTCGGTCGAGTCGAGTCGCCCTTGACCTCAAACGTCTGCTTCGAGCTCCCAGCGATCTTGACGCCCATTTTCGCCAACTCATCCCCAGATTGATCGGCTCCCGCCCAGATCCGCAGCCGGTAATCCCCATCCCGCTTCACGGGAAGTTTGAGTCCAACAGTGCCTTCCTGCGCCAAACTCCCAGTTCCGTGCGCAGCATGCTGAACTCCCCGAAAATGATCTTCCGCCTCAAATGAAGCCAAGTCTGCGGCAGGTGGACGCGTCCGAATCGCTTGGTTCAACACTCTGTCCGACGCCAGCACATACTTTTCCAACAAGTCTGGCGACATCGAGAGCACGGCCCCCATATTATCAAAGCCGTAACCGGTATCGTCAGGCGGAAGATCCGCCGAGGGATCGACCGGAAGCTTGCCGAAAAGTTCCATCATGCTGTTCCGGTACTCTTGGCGATTCAACCGGCGAATCACCACTTGCCCGGGATCAGGATTTCGCGGATCCAGTCGAAACACGTCGCGCTCAATCCAAGCAAGCAGCCTCGCTCGGTCCACATCGCTGAGCAGCGTCTCGCCCGCCGGGGGCATTTGGCCAGACTCCACGCTGTGGTATACGGCTTCCCAAAACACCTTCGCACGGACACGCTCTTCATCGGTGGCGAAATGGTCCAGGGTGACGTCACCTTTTGCGGCTCCATCGCCATGACACTCGAAGCAATACGTCTCGAGCAGCGGAGCCACATCCCTCTCGAAATGAGGGCTCAAGCCCCCGGCGGTCCAGAATCCGTTGCCGGTCGGCCAACGGGAAACCGCGCCAACACCGAAAGCAACGCCGATGCAAGCGATTGCCAACCAGTGCCGGAAACTTAAGTCACACGCTTCCACCCTCCGGCTTAGAACCTGAGTAGCGACGGGTGTTCAAACCCGCCCTCGATCGAGGATAACGCTCTGATTTCCGGGTTGCTCGCCGGGTAGCCCGTGGGCGGGGGCGGCCCTTTTTCAGCGACTGAAGAAGGCCCAACATCACCACGAAAATCACCAGCTTGATTACCCCAAAAATGTGAGATGGCGTGATCTCAGTCTCGGATGACGCTGCCGCGATCATCTGAGCAAACCCGGCGATTGACGACAGCTCTGACTCGGGAACATTCACCACTTCAACGACTCTTTACTTGCGCGAAGAGAAATCGGTCGCCTTCAGGAAAACACTTTTCACTCCACCCGGTTGGACGGTAAGCGCTCCATCTTTTTCAGACGCACTCTTTGCGGAAATCCAGTCCGGATCCGCGCGGAACGCCGCAAATGACTGCGCCGCCGCTTCCCGAGACGCGTGGGCCAAGAGATAAATCAGCGTATCTTCCGCTCCCTGCTCCGGATCGATCGGGGTCCAGTAGCCGATATGCGTCATACCGTGTTTCGAGAAAAGCTGAACCGTGTGCTCGCGAAACCGGTTGTGAAGCAACGACAATTTCCCTGGCGGCGTGTGATAAGTGCGCAGTTCGAATACCCTCGTCCCTGTCGCTGCCGCTGGGGCCAGCGCCGGACTGAAGTCCGCAAAATGCAGAAACACCGACTCCGGAGTTTGTGCCAAAATTTTTCCGCTAGCCTCACTCGCCGCCCGGACCTCCTTCCATTCCGGATCTGCGGCGAAGTTCTTCCAGCTCTCTTTGGCGGCGTCACGGCTGGCATGAGCCAACAGGTAAATCAGCGTATTCCCGGCCCCGTCTGCCTCGTCCATCGGAACCCAGTAGCCGATATTTTCCATCCCATGCCGCTCGAATAGCGCACAGGTATGATCTCGAAACCGAGCCAGCAGATCCGGAAGCTTTCCAGGGTTTGTCACATACGTGCGCAATTCAAAGACCCGAGAATCAGAAGCCGGCGACGCCGAGAGCAGTAGCAGCATCAATGAAAAGCAACGGAAGCATGCGGGCATATAAAGAACGGTGGCAAAATGGGCGGATCGAATCAAGCGGGAAAGGATACCGCCCCATGGGAACAATTACGTGTCGCTCCCGCTTTGCGCCACCAAGCGTGCCTCCAGCGCCGCGATTTTGGCTTCGAGTTCCGCCACTCTCTGCAGGAGTTTTGGCACCTTCTTGGCAAACACTTGCTGTCGGCTCCACTCTTTCATCGTCTTGGCGGGATAGCCAAAATAGGTCTCGCGCCCTTCCAAGTTGGAAATCACGCCACTTCGGCCTCCCAAGACGGCTTCATCTCCCACCGTCACGTGCCCTGCCACGCCACTCTGCGCCGCCACGGTCACGTAATTACCAAGCCGCGAACTGCCGCTCAGTCCCGACAACGCCACGATCAGACAGTGCTTGCCGGTGACCACGTTGTGGCCAACCTGCACCAAGTTATCAATCTTGGTTCCCTCGCCAATCACCGTTGATCCAAACCTCGCTCGATCAATCGTAGAATTCGCACCGACCTCCACGTCATCTTCCAAAATCACAATTCCCGCCTGCCGGATCGGCTGGTGGCGACCATCCTTAAACTGATAGCCGTAGCCGTCCGCGCCGATGACAACGCCCGCTTGCAGCACCACGCGATCACCCAAGCGGCAACCTTCCCGCACCGACACATGGTCGTATAGCCGACAATTCCGGCCCAGGGTGACATCCTGCCCCAACGAGACGTAGGCTCCAAGCCAGGTCCCATCCCCAAGGACAACACCATCCGCCAGATGCACATACGGTCCGATGCAAACTTGCGCGGGATCAAACTGGACGCCTTGGCCGATAACAGCCGTTGGATGAACCCCGGGCCGGAACTTAATCTCGGGAGCGCCGAAGCGGCGGACGATCACATCAAATGCGAGGACCGGATCATCCACCTCGATAATCGCGGCGGCCGGCGGGCAGTTCTTTGCTCCCGCCTTGACCAAAATGGCGCCGGCCCGGGATGCTTCAAAATCCTTCTGATACAGCTCATTCCCAAAGAAACTCAATTCATTGGGACCGCACTCCCGGAGGGAGTCAAAACCATGAAGAATCGCGGAGGAATCCCCCTGAACGAGGCGGCCATGCAGAAGGGCGACAAGATCGGCAACGGTGAGTTCCATGATGGAGGCAGGGGCGGCAAGACGGGGCTTATCACAAAAAAGGGGACGGTGTATGACCACCGTCCCCAGAAAAGCGATTGTTCTGAATGAAAGGAGAAATTAAGGCTTGATGTCGGCCTCACCCTCCTTAGGTGGCGTCCAACCCGCAGGAGCCTTGGAATTCAGCTTCTTACTGACTTCCTCGGTAAGATCGGTCAGATTTTTGGCCGAGCTGAACGCAACGGTAGGCACTCCATTGATTCCGAAGGTGCGGTTGAGCACGACATCGAAATTCTGAGCACCGGCAACCTCGCCGATAGTGTTATAGATTTCCTCGGTAAGGCTCTTTTGTACCTCGTTGGCCTTGGCCGCCAACTCAGCGTTGATCTTGCTCTCAAGCTCAAGAAGCTCTTGTTGGAGGCTCTGGAGCTGGCCCTGACGCTCAGTGGCCTCCTCCACCACCTTCTTCTTCGCGTCTTCGCTCAGAGTTGGGTCCTTGAGCTTCTTTTGGGCGCCCGCTTGAGCCTCAAGTAACTCCTTGAACTGCTTGCGGCGACCTTCGACCTTGGCGCGCTCCTCATCACGCTTGGCCTGGAAGGACTTCCGCTCCAAATCAGTGCGATAGAATTCGCGTTGCAGGCGGGCAAAGTCGACCAAACCGATCTTCGCGGGCTGTTGGGCTTGAAGTTGCCCGGCGCTCATGGCCGCAGCAGTGACAAGACAAGTTGTAAGAAGTCTGAAGTTCATGGTTGAAGTGGTTATTTCTAGGTGGGTCAGTTAAGGTCCCGGAACTTAGGAAGCGCTCGAAAGATTTCAAGCACTTCCTAACACTGATTTCCACTGGCTGAATCAGCAAGGCAATAGACGAGCCAAGCTTCAGAAACGATAGCCAATATTGAATTGGAAGCGACCACTGGAGTCGTTGAATTCGTCGGCGGCCAGCGGAATCGCGTAGTCAAGTCGCAGGGGGCCCACAGGAAGGAAGACCCGAAGACCGACACCTGCATCAGAATTCCAATCCCCATCAAACGAGGCCTCTTCGGAGGCGACCATACCAACGTCATAGAAGACCGCCCCACGAAGTTGCGGCATAATCGGAATGGTATACTCCACGCTCGCCCAAGTCGAAGTCTGGCCACCAATCGCCTCACCCAACTCGTCCTTCGGACCAACATCGCGGAAGTCGAAACCTCTCAGGTTGTTCGCACCACCCAAAAACTCACGCTCAAAGATGGGCACGTCGTCCCCGAAGACCGTATGGAAGTGACCTTCCACGCTCAGGATAGAATCAAACGGAAGATGCACAAACTGAACGGCGCCCGCCTCAAGGTGAAAGTCCTCGACGTCTCCTCCCAAACCTGAATACGAGAGGCCTCCATCCACTCGGTGTCCCTTGCGCGTCAGGAATAGGTCGTCGCGGGTATCGTGTGCATAGGTCGCCCCGATCAGACTTTGCAGGTAGTCGCCCTCCTCAGCCTTGATGATGGAGGATGCATTATCCGTCACGTCAATGCTGGTCGATTGGAGCTTATATTCCAAAGCAATGTTGCTGTGCTCACCAAGGGGCTTCCGAAGGTTGATGGCACCGCCCGCGTTGCTTTGGTCAAAGTAATCGCTCAAGAAGAAAAGGTCGCGGTAGAATAACTCGCCCCCAAGGGCCAATGGCCGGTCGAGGAACCAGGGCTCGGTCAAGTTCACCATCAAATCCCGGCGCTGCGTCCCGATCCGGGCAGCTGCGCGGAAGCGCTGTCCCGCTCCTGTGAAATTCGGCCAATTGCCGATATCGAAATTCGTCTGAGTGACCTCAACAAAGCCGACCAAATTGTCGATTGAGCTGAAACCCGCACCGAAGTTCAGAGAGCCGGTAGGCTTTTCGACGACGTCGATATTGATGTCTTTGTAGCCTTCCTGGGCGGAATCCGTCGGGCTCACGTCCACGCTTGAGAAGTAGCCGATGTTCTCAAGCCTCTTGCGCCCAGCCATCATCTTCGGCGCATTGAAGACTTCACCAGGCTGACCTGGGAACTCGTTGCGGATGACCTTATCCTTGGTCTTGACATTGCCCTCGATATCAATCTTGCCGAGGTAATACTTGGCCCCTTCCGTAATGGAGTAAACCACGTCGACGGACGTGCCGCCTGCGCTGTCGAGAACAGGCACCACGGAGGCGTCCGCATATCCACGGGACCCATAGTAGTCGCGAAGTGCCTGGAGATCGGCCTCCACGCTCGACGCGGAGAAGGTTTGCGCGGAGCGCGTCTTTAAATACGGGGTAAGGTCGGCAACGCTGAAGGCCCGAGCGCCGCTAATACGAACACTATTCACCGTGTAAACAGCCCCCTCGTCCAGCGTGACCACCAAATCGACCTTTTTGCCATCCACCCGGACACGACGAGTGTCAACGATGCGTGCATTGAGGTAACCACGATCCTTGTAGAAGCGCTCGATCGCATCAAGGTCATCGTCGATCTGGTCCTCGTTGATCCGGCCACGTCCTCCGATTGGAGGAAGCAACGAAGTCTGCTTCGACTTCATTTGCTTGCGAAGTTCTTTTGCGCTGAAGACGGTGTTCCCGACGAACTCTACCTCGCGCAAGACGCTCTTTGAACCCTCATTGATCTTGTAGACTACTTCGGAGAACCCCGCTTGGCCGCCAGAGAGAATTTCGTAGGAAACGACAGTCTCGGCGAAACCGGAATTCTCATAGAGCTTCTGAATCTCACGCTGGCCCGCCTGGACCTTCCCCTCATCGAGCGGACCACCTGGTGTCAAATCAACCTTGTTGCGCAGCTTGTTCTCTGAAAACGCGGTGTTCCCGTCGAACGAAATTTTCCCAAGTGATGTGCGAGTCTGCACCCGGACCACCACTCTCACCCCCGCCCCTGCGGGTTCCGTAAGGATGCGAATGTTTTCCACCATTCCACTCGCGTAGAGATTCTTAATGTCATCCTCCACGACCGCCTGGGAGAAAGGCTGCCCCACTTTAGTAGCCATGTTCGACAGAATCCGGTCAGGAGCGACACTCTGCTGCCCCACATATTCGACATCGATCGCGGTCACTGTTTTACCAGCGGCCCCCTGCGCCCAAACCGGACTGTCCGGCAGCAGCGCGACGAGCGCGATCATCAAGGTGGCGATTTTCCAAGGTGCAAACATCTTCATGAGCAGCAAAAGTCAGCGAGAAAGGGCACAAAGATCGGATCCAGCCCCCACGGCCCATTCTGCGTCTCTAGCCTCTCCGGTCAAGGTCATTCTCCACAGATCTCACATCGCCATCCTGGCGGCGCTCAAAAACCTGGAATTACCCATGCCGGATCGAGCCTTCGTCGCACATTTCGGTACCTAGACGAACCCGTTCCTCCTCCACCTTGATTAGAGACTCACGATTGTAAAACAAAATTGAGGAAAATTCGCACTAAATCCGCTAAATCGACCATTTTCGCCGGATTCCGCGTTGAGTCCGCGTCAGGATCGGGTCCAGATTGCAGCGTGAGCGATCCTTTCTACACACGCACCGTCGCCGCCCCCAAGACGAACTTCGATCTTTCCCTGCGTCCCAGCCAGTTTCAGGATTTTACGGGTCAGGAGAAGATCACGGAGCGCCTCATGCTGATGGTCGAGGCCGCACGCCAACGTGGCGACGTGGTGGCTCATGTCCTCCTCAGCGGTCCGCCAGGACTAGGCAAGACGACTCTCGCCAATATTCTCGCGCACGCCGCCCAGGCGCAGATTCACATCACCAGCGGCCCCCAAATCGATAAGGCGGGCGATCTCGCCGGCATTCTCACCAAGCTTGCGGAGGGCGACGTCCTTTTCATCGACGAGATTCATCGCCTCCATCCAAGTATCGAAGAGTATCTCTATCCGGCGATGGAGGACTTCAAGCTTGATATCATCATCGACCAAGGCCCCAACGCCCGCACCATCCAGCTCAACCTCCCCAAGTTCACCCTGGTCGGTGCCACGACCCGATCCGGAATGTTGACCGCCCCTCTCCGCTCGCGCTTTGGCACCATCAACCGGCTCGACTACTACGGGATCGAACAACTGAGCCGCATCGTGGAACGGTCCGCCCGCCTTTTGGATGTCGAGATCGAACCCGAAGGTGCCCGCGAAGTCGCTGCCCGGAGCCGCGGCACCCCTCGCGTCGCGAACAACCTGCTGCGCTGGGTGCGCGACTACGCCCAGGTCCGCGCCAACAACGTGATCACTCGCGAAGTAGCGGACAAAGCCCTCATGATGCTTGAGATCGACGCCGAAGGTCTTGATGAAATGGACGTCCGGCTCCTCGAAGCACTCGTTTTCAAGTTTGATGGCGGCCCAGTCGGCCTCAGCTCGCTCGCCGTCTCCGTGGGAGAAGACGAATCGACCATCGAGGAAGTTTACGAGCCCTACCTGATCATGCAAGGGTACACCAAGAGAACACCGCGAGGACGGGTCGCGATGCTCAAGGCCTATGGGAAACTCGGCGCTCCTCCCCCAAAAAACACCCAGCCAGAACTGCTCTGACCAGCGGCTCAGAGCAGCAACTCGGGATACCGGCTCAACGCCAATTCCCGGCAACGGGAGGTGATTTCCTCCACCGTGGTCAGCGTCAACATTTCTTCGGCGAAGGCCTGGCACTCGGAGCAATTGAGCGCCCGCACCGCTCGCTTCACTGGGAGAATTTGCCCAGGGCTCACGCTCAATTCCGTGATGCCGAGCCCAAGCAAAAGCGGCGTGGAAAGGACATCCCCGGCCATTTCACCGCAGACCCCCGTCCAAATCCCGCGCGCGGCGGCGGCGTCCGCCACACGCTTGATCATCCGCACGATCGCTGGATGGTGCGGTGCGTACAATCCCGCCACCCGCTCATTCACCCGGTCCACCGCGATCGTGTACTGAACCAAATCATTCGTGCCGATACTGAAGAAATCGACCTCCCGGGCCAGCACATCCGCAATCATCACGGCGCTCGGGACTTCGATCATCACGCCGACGGGAATCCGGTCATCAAACGGCACCCCCTCGGCCCTCAGAGATGCCTTGGCTTCTTCCAACCGCGCCTTGGCTTCTAGGACCTCTTCAAGGCTGGAGACCAAGGGGAACATGATGGAAACATGCCCTTCGGCGCTGGCCCGCAAAATGGCTCGCAGTTGTGTCCGGAACATCTCGGACTCTTCCAAGCAAACCCGGATACCCCGCCAGCCCAAGAAAGGGTTGTGCTCAGTACCGTGCTGGATTGAGGTCGGCAGTTTATCGCCCCCGGCATCCAACGTCCGGATGATGACGCCGTGCGGACGTGCCCCTTTGGCCACCTTTACGTAGTCTTCCAGCAATGCGTGCTCCTCGGGCAAAAACGGCCGATCAAGGTAGAAAAACTCCGTCCGGTAGAGCCCCACGCCCTCCGAACCCACTTGGCGGACCCGGTCCATCTCATGGGAAAACTCGATATTGGAGGACAGCACCACCACTTGATGATCGAGCGTGATCGCGCGCTCACCAACCAGTTGGTTCAGTTGATCCCGGATCGCCCCTTTCTCTGCTTCAAAGCGGGCGTAGTGCTCCACCGTCTCCGCTCGCGGATGGGCGATGACGACTCCATTATAGCCATCCAGAAGCACTTCGTCCCCCGTGTGAAAATGACCGTCAAACTCATGGAGGCCGACGACTGCGGGAATACCGAGGGAGCGGGCGATAATCGCAGTGTGCGAGGTGGGACTCCCCATTTCCGTCGCACAAGCCAGGACAAGCGACCGATCCATCGACGCAATCTCCGAAGGCGAGAGATCGTTGGCCGCGAGGATATGCGGGTGTTTGACCGGATGGTCCGCCACAGATTCGCCGGTCCCGGGCTTGAGATTGCGCAAGATGCGCCGCATCACGTCGCCCAAATCGACAGCGCGTTCCTTTAGATAGGGATCGGAGACGCGTCGCAAACTCTCCATGTAGCCGGAGAAGACTTGGTAGAGGGCCGACTCAATATTGATTCCCTCCTTGGCGACCTTGTCGAAAACTTGCTCCAAAACGGCATGATCCTCGAGCACAAGAAGATGCGCATCGAAGATGTCCGCATCATCCCCCGCCGTGGCCCGGATCTGGTTTTGGAGCGAAACGATTTGGCGCCGCGTTTCGACGAGCGCGTTTTCGAAACGCGTGCGCTCTCCGAGGAAATCCGCCGGACGGACGGAAAAGGTCTCTGGTTCCGTGAACGAATTGTCCCGGACCACGACTCTGGCGCGGACCACCCCGGGTGAAACCCCGAGCCCCTTGAGACGTACTTCGTGCGATCCACCCTTCATCCGAACATGGCGACGCGCTGGCTCAACTCAAAGTCCGCTGAAGCCACCGGCGAAAAGGCGGTCCAACTCATCGATCGCCGCTTCTTCATCCTCCCCCTCGACGCGAACCTCAACCTCGGATCCGTATTCCGCCGCGAGCATCATGAGGCCCATTATGCTCTTTCCGTTGACCTCGTCATCATCCTTGGTCACCCAGATTTCCGAAGAATACCGCGCTGCCGTCCGCACGAACAATGCCGCCGGCCGAGCATGAAGCCCCTGCTTGTTGGTAATCTTGAATCTTTTACTTACTGCCATGACCACGATCTCCAGCCTACGTCATTTCCCTCCCGGGCATTCGATTGGAATTGTTTCGCGCAGCGGTCTCGCCAGTTCTTCAGCCCTTGCTGCCTCCGACTGGCGATCCTTCGCCATACTAGCACGGCCCTGCTGCGAATCCCGCAAAATCTGCTTCAACCGAATCCCGTCCGCTCCCGCATCACCTTGATTAGCTTTTTGTCAAGTTCGACTGCCGCATTGTAGCCGTAACTGCGCAATTTTTGGTCAAGAGCCGCCACCTCGACCAATTGCGCCACGTCGCGCCCCGCCGCCACCGGGATTTCCACCTCTGGAATCCGTAGCCCGAGCAGATGGAAGTACTTCTGATCCAGCCCGTGCCGGTCGATGTTGTCGAAATCCGACATTAACTTCAACGTGCACACCAAATCGAGCCGTTTTTCCAGCCGAATGGAGCCGACCCCAAATAAAGCCGCCACATTGATGATTCCCAAGCCGCGCACCTCCATGTGGTAGCGACCCATTTCTGGGGACATGCCGATGATTTCCCGGTTCTCGATATTGCGAAGGTCCACCTTGTCGTCCGCCACCAAGCTGGCGCCCCGGCGCAAGAGCGAAAGAACGCACTCGCTCTTTCCGCTGCCGCTGTTTCCCCGGATCAACACCCCGACGCCGAGAACATCGACCATGCAGCCGTGCACGCTCTGGGTCGGAGCAAAGTCCCACTCCAGCTGGATCGTGGCTGCATTGATAAAGTTCATCGTCACCATCGTGGTCCGGAACACGGAAATCCCCGCCCGGTTGGCGGCCACCAGCATTTCATCCGGCAAGGTCTCGCCACGGCTGATTACGATGCACGGGATGTCCCGGCGGCAAAACTCTTCGAACCGGCGCTGCCGTTCCTCTTCGGGAAGGCTCTTCAGATAAGATCGCTCTGCTTTGCCGATCACCTGGACCCGCATGAAGGCGAAGTAGTTGTAGTATCCGGCCAACGCCAAACCCGGGCGGTTGATTGTCGGCTCCCGAATCAATCGGTCGAACCCACTCTCGTCCCCCACCAGCCGCATCCGCAAATCGCGGCCATGCCGTTCGAAGAAATCACGGACGCTCAGGGCTTCAATTCGCTTCGCCCGTCCCGCGGAGGACTTGGGCTCAAAGTTTGCCATTCCGGATTCTGCACCCGAACTCGCGGGGAGTCCAGCCCCGCTAAACACTCAAGTTTCCCCGTTTCGAAAAATAGGCGGCGCGCAGGCGGAATCCCCGCCGACACGCCGCCCTGAACTGACGGAGCCAACCAAAAACCAGAACGCGAATCAGCTCGCCTTGGCTTCCAACTGCGGATGAATCACCGCGTAGTCACCATCTTTGCGGCGATACAAAATCGACAGTTTCTCAGTTTGCGGATGCTTGAAGAGCACGAAAGGCATCTTCCGGATCTCCATTTCCTCGATCGCCTCTTCCTCTTGGAGCGACTTCACCCGGGAAACTTCCTTATGCACGATCACCACTTCTGGAGGGCTCTCGGGCTCTACGGGAGCCAGGGTCTCCAGAGTATCGCCCAATCGATCCGCCAAAAATTTCACTCCCTGCCGTTTCTTCCCCTTGCCGGGACGGTGATTGCGCTTCAGCATGGCGGTTTTGTGCTTTCGCATCATGCGCGCGACTTTGGCGATGGTCTCGTCAATCGACGCATACATGTCCTCCGTAGTGGAATGCGCCTCAATCGTAATGTGATTGGCGCAATGGAGCACGATCTCCGCCCGGTGCCTGAAGTTGCACTCCACATCCAAAATCACCCGCGCCTCAATGATGCGCGGATAATCCAGATGGAGGGAGGCCACCTTTTTCTCCGCGTGATCGCGCATCGCTTCTGTGATGCTCACATGCCGGCCGGTCACGCGGATGGGAAGATTGATATTCGCTGTCTGCATGAACGGTAAGACTAGCAAACCACGTGCCCCTGCGCGATAAAAAACCGTACCCTAAATTTTTCTCAGGTTGCGGTTCTGGCTTGACCTGAGGCCGTTTTCTTGGCTGCCGGAGCGCTATTGCTTGAAACTGATCCGAAGCGGAATCGTCCCCGCGTACTGGGCAGCCCCGTTGACGATTATTCGACCTTTTTTTACGTCGGTCTTCCAGGCCAATACCGCCACCCCCGCCTTGTCCGTCTTCACCGGCACCGTCTTTTCCCCATCCTCCATCGCGACCTGCACCTCCGCGCCCTCCGTCGGCTCGCCCTCAGGAGTCTTGATCTCCACGTAGACTTCACCAGCCATGGCCGGACATGCCGTGGCCGTGGCCAAAGCCAGAGCCATCATCCAATCGGGGATTGTTTTCATGGTGCGCTCGGAAACGGTTGGACGGCGCCAAAGCTGCATGCTCCCGCGGAAATTGCAAAAGCTTGCGCGCCTCGCTCCCTCTCACGCGGCCTTCCGCTCCCCTGTTTCGCGATTTGCCTGAGGTTGACTCTCCGCCCAATCAGCACCAAGGCTTGGGGTGGCCAAAACCGACTCGCAGATCTTCGCGTTCCTCGGCACGGACGAGGCCCGCGTCAAGGAAGACGCCCTCCGGCTCGCCCGCCAGCTCACTCCCGCCCAGAATGCCGACTTCGGCCTGGAAATCATCCACGGCGCCGCAGAGACGGCCGAGCACGCGGGCAGCATCGTCCGCCAAGTCATCGAAGGCATCCAAACCCTCCCATTCTTCGGCGGCGACAAAACCGTCTGGCTCCAAGGCGCTACCTTTTTCGCCGACAACGTCATCGGCCGCACCACGACCGCACTCAACGCCGTCGATCGGCTCACCGATGTCCTCGAAGCCGGAATGCCACCCGGCGTGTTCTTCATTCTCACCGCCTCGGAGATCGACAAGCGCCGCAGCTTTTACAAAAAGCTCTCTTCGCTCGGCAAAGTCACCGTCCACGACCTGCCCGACACCAGCAAGACCGGTTGGCAAGAGGACTGCATGCAGATCGTCCAGCGCCGCGCTGGGCAACGCGAACTGAAATTCCAGCCGCAAGCCCTCGATCTCTTCGTGGCCCTTACTGGGGACAACAGCCGCACGCTCGACATGGAGATCGATAAACTGGCGACATTCGTCGGCGCTGGAGGCACCGCTACCGATGAGGATGTCCGGAACGTGGTTGCCCAAACCCGTGCCGGCATCATCTTCGAGATCGGAGATGCCCTCGCGCAACGGCAGCTGCCCCGGACCTTGGAACTCATTGATCAACAAATGCGACAGGGAGACAGCGCCATCACCATCCTCCTGGCAGCGATCGTTCCGCGCGTCCGCAGTCTCATGGTGGCCCGGGAATTCGATGAATTGCACGGCGTCAAAGCCTCCGGAGCCTACAACAGCTACCAGGCAAGCTTGAAACGGCTGCCCGCCTCCGCCATCGCCCACCTGCCCCGGAACAAAGACGGCGGGCCCAATGCCTATCCCGTGTTTCTCGCCGCCAAAGTCTGTCACCGCTTCACCCTGGCCGAGCTCAAAGCCGGATTCCGCGCCTGCCTCGACGCTAACCTGAAACTGGTCACCAGCCAAACGGATCCCCGCACCGTCCTCTCTCAGCTCGTGATCAGTCTCTTAAAGCGCCCTGCCCCCATCTCATGAAGGCCGTACTTCTCGCCCTGCTGGTCGGAGTCCTCAGCGGAGTCATCGCCGCGCTCTGCGGAGTCGGCGGAGGAATCATCATGGTTCCTTTCTTCCACGGGCTGCTCGGTTTGAGCCACAAACAAGCAGTCGCAACCTCGTTGGCCGTCATTATTCCGACGGCAATCGTCGCGACCGCCCGAAACGCGACTGCGTCGCCTCCGCTCGTGGTCTGGTCCGTGGTGCTCGCGGCCAGTGCTGGCGCCGTTCTGACGGCTTGGCTGGCCACCGGCTGGATGCAATCCATGAGCAATGACAGCCTGAAGAGAATCTTCGCGATTCTTTTAATCCTCGTGGGCACGAAGATGCTATTCTTCGACCTACAGCAGCGCTAGCCGTTACGCCAGACAGGTTGCCGAGCACCAAGCCTCCACTGTCGACCGGATTTGATCCCGGATTTCGCGGGTGCGCACGAGTTTCTCTTCGGGCGAGCCCGCCAGGGCGGAAGGATCGGGAAATCCCCAGTGCAACCTCTCCCCGGAACCGGGCACGTAGGGGCAACGCTCGGCGCTGGCCTCGTCGCAAACCGTGATGACGGTGTCGAAACGCTCCCCGGAGGCAATCATGGCATCGACGCTCTTGGTGGCGTTCCCCGAGATATCAATGCCCACTTCGCGCATAGCTTCGACGACGGCCGGGTTCAGCTTGCCCGGTTCAATCCCGGCGCTGAAGGCGCGATAGACTTTCGGGCAAAAATGATTCAGGAACGCCTCGGCCATTTGGCTGCGGGCGCTGTTGTGGATGCAGACGAAGAGGACGTGTTTCATTTGCGGCGGCGATTTTTGGACGCGGGAGGCTGAGCTGGCGTTTGGGCAGCGGGTTTGGCCGGTTCCGTGGAACGGATGGAGTGGAAGGCGATCACGCCCACCGCCGAACCAACGAAAGTGGAAGTGAGATAAATCCAAAGGTGGTCCAGCTTGCCGGAGACGACGGCCGGCCCCAGCGAGCGAGCCGGATTCATCGAGGCGCCGGACACCGGCCCACCCACCAGGACTTCCCAGGCGATCACCGCTCCCACCACGATCCCGGCGGTGATGCCCCGCTCCTTGGCGCCTTGGGAGACATTGAGAACGACGAACACCAGCAGCCCAGTCAAGATTACCTCCATGGCGAAGCTCTGCTCCGGGGCGCCAGAAGGCAAGGTCGCGCCCAGGTTCTCATGCGCTGGGAAAAACCAATGTAAGCAACCACTGGCGGCCAACGCCCCGAGACACTGCACGATCACATAGGGCAGGAACGAGGACCAGGGGAAGCGCTTCGACAGGCAAAAACCAAACGTCACCGCTGGATTGATGTGGGCTCCAGAGACGTCGCCGATCGTGTAGATCATCGAGAGCACGATCAATCCAAAAGAGAGCGCAATCCCGACCAGCGAGACCACGCCGCTATGGACGTCATTCACAATCACGGAGCCGGTCCCGGCAAAGACGAGGGTGAAGGTGCCGAGAAACTCGGCGACAAGGGGTTTTCTACCTGGCATTGCCGTCTCCTGCCATGAATGGCGCATGATCTCAAGGCAGAATCGGCAAACGTAGCTTTCGGAATTTGCAACCTTACGGAATTTACCCTACCAGTTCCACCAGACCATGCCTTCCGTCGCCAAGTCAAAGCCGGTCCTGACCGTGGCAAGCGCTCGCGTGATTGCTTGGCACGACCATTTCCTCCGTGTCGTGGTCCGCGAAGGCCGGAAGCGTCTCAGCGGCGGCGGCGTGCGCTGGGTACTTCCTGGCGGCAAGATCGGACGGCGGCAAACGTTCGGCGAAGTCATCCGCGAGGAGATGCTTGAAGAGCTCGGCCTGGAGCCAGCCTCGGACCTTCATCCAGTCACCGTCCTTCACATGGTGAATCGCGAGACCTGGTATTCCGCGAGGAAATGGCGCAAACTCGGCTATGGCTTGCCTGGGAAAATCCCCGGAAACACCCGGATTCTTTTGGCGAATCCCGTCGCCCACGTCTACGCCACGCGCGTCGATACCCTGCCCCCAGAGATCCATGCTGGCCGCCAGCTTCGCGTCATCGATCTTCGAGATGACGGCGTTCTGGACATGGTGAAACCGAGTCATGCCACCGTGTTGGCCCATTGGCGGGATTCCATATTGGCAGACCTCGCCATGCCTCGTGAAATTCACTGGCAAGAGTCCGGGCTCCCCGGTTAAAGCTCGGGAGCCCCACCCAGTCCCACCTAGGCGATGAGGTCGTGGACCACTTCTCCGTGGACATCGGTCAACCGGAAATCGCGACCCGCGTAGTGATACGTCAGCTTGGTGTGATCAAAGCCAATCAGGTGGAGAATCGTGGCATGGAGATCGTGAACGTGAACCGGGTTCTCCACCGCTTTGAATCCGAATTCATCCGTGGCGCCGTGAACATGCCCGCCTTTAACGCCGCCGCCGGCCATCCACATTGTAAAGCCGTAGTGGTTGTGATCCCGCCCCAGCATGGTCTTGGCGTCGTTCAACCCCGGAGTCGGTAGCTCCACGGTCGGTGTCCGGCCAAATTCTCCGCCCCAGACCACCAGCGTCTCTTCGAGCAGTCCGGTCCGCTTCAAATCACGCAACAGCGCGCCGATCGCTTTGTCGCACTCCTGGGCCAGTTTGCCGTGATTCTTTTCAATTTCGGCGTGGCTGTCCCAAGGCTGCCCCGCCCCGTGCCAGACCTGGACAAAACGAACTCCGCGCTCCACTAACCGCCGCGCCATGAGCATTTGGCGGCCTTGGACATCACGGCCATACTCATCTTGAATCCAATCCGGCTCCGCCGCCACGTTGAAGGCGTCGCTCGCCTCCATTTGCATGCGATAGGCAAGCTCGAAGCTTTGCATGCGCGCTTCCAGCTTGGCGTCGTTTGCCCGCTCCGCCAGATGCTTGCGATTGAGCTCCTGCACCAAATCGAGTTGCGCCCGCTGCTGCTTCATTGGGATTCGCGGATTGCGAATGTTCCGGATCAGATCGTCGATCGCGGTGTACTTCGTATCGATATGCGTTCCTTGGTACGCGCCAGGAAGAAAGGCGGAACGCCAGTTCTGGGTCTCCACGATCGGCACGCCATTTGGGCAAAGCGCGACAAAGCCGGGAAGATTGTCATTGAGCGTCCCCAAGCCATAGGTGACCCAAGCTCCGACGCTAGGACGGGGCTGAAGCTGATCCCCGGTATTCATGAGCATCAGAGACGGCTCATGATTGGGCACATTCGCGTGCATCGACCGGATGACACAAAGGTCGTCCGCGGACTGGGCCACGTTCACGAAGAGATCGCTGACCGGAAGCCCGCTTTTCCCGTAACGCTTGAAATTGAAGGGCGAGCGCATCGCCCCGCCGGTTTTCCGCTCCGTCTTGATGTAATCCCCCGGCAAGGCTTGTCCATCGTACTTCGTGAGCGCCTCTTTAGGGTCAAAAGTATCGACCTGGGACGGCCCACCGTTCATGAACAAGTGGATAACGTGCTTGGCACGCGCTGGAAAATGCGGAGCCCGGGGCGCCAACGGGTTCAGCTCCAGCGAACCTTTCAGCCCCGCTTTTGAAGAAATCGCTCCCCGGTCCGGCCCACAGGACTGAAACAAATGGGCAGCCGCGACTCCGGCCATCCCCATCCCACAGCGCCGCAAAATTTGGCGCCGGCTGATCCCCCGTGCGAATTCCTCCTGATCCATCTCGCTCTTGGATCACCCAGAACGCCGGATGGTTCAACTTTCAATGCGCTTACTTGAACTCCGGAAAAAACGGATTGTGCCGTTTCTCTTCGCTTACGGTGCACATCGGACCGTGCCCAGGACAGATCACGGTATCGTCCGGCAAACTAAAAATCGCCTCCCGGTTCGTGCGCAACGCGTCGGCGTAGGAAACCATTCCGCCGCCCATCGATCCGGCGAAAAGTGCATCACCGACGATCGCCACCGGCACTTCCAACCCGGAAATCACATAGGTCGTGCCTCCCTTGGAATGCCCCCAAGTCGATCGAGCCTCAATGCTCAGATTCCCCAGACGGAACGCGCTCCCGGGCTCAAACGTCGTGCTGCCGGCCAACGGCTCGCGATTGGACGAACGCACCATCACGCCAAGCCGCCGCTGCAACGCATCCGCCTCCGCGATGTGGTCGGGATGGGTGTGCGTCACGAACAGTGACGTTGCCTTCAGGCCCAACTCGGCGATTCGGTCGACGATCGGCAGGGCATCCGTGCTGGTATCGAAGATTGCCGCTTCTTTGCTGCCGGGGTCGAACAGGAGGAACGCGTTCACCGTCATCGAAGCCCGGTAGACACTCGTAAACATCTCCACCCCCTCGACCTCGGCCGGACGGGGCCGGTAGAGCTTCAACGCGGAGCGGAGCAATGCCTGGGGATCGAGTTCCAAGGCGGGCGCAATTCTCGGCAACGAGGTCTCGTCCAACTGGCCCCGGCAAAGCGCGTGGATGATGTCCATGGAGACGCCGGTGCGGCGCGACAATTCCTTGTCGGTCAGCCGCAGGCCGCTCATGGCCTTGTTCACGATGTCGTTGAAATCGTCTTCGAGCGGGATTGGCTTCATCGAAGGCGGGATCACTTGGCAGGCAGCAGAGCAATGACGCGGTCCGTCAAGTCGAAGGCCCCGGGAGCCTCGATCACCTGAGGCAAGCCGTCCCGGGAAAGGGCGGAAATATCGAGAACCACGGCGTATTTGCCGTTGTTCGCGGTGGCGACGTTTTGGCGGATCTCATCAGCCAAACCGGGCAATACGGCATCTTGCCGATCCGCGATGGTTTGCCGGGTCCGTGCCTGGGTATCTAGCATGGAACGTTGAATCTCCAGCCCGCGGGATTCCAAGTCGCGGACGATTTGGAGATTCTCCTGAGTGTTGCCCTTCTCAGTTTTCAGTGGCTCGCGGGCGGTCGCCAAGGCTTCTTGCAGCTCACCCAACTCCTTCTGCTTGGCCTCGAACACCTTCTTGGCATTCTCTTGTGTGGCCTTGAGTTCCACTTCCAATTCTTTGGCTTTGGGGTGCGCGGCGAGCGCTTTTTTGAAATCCACCACGGCGATCACGGGGTCGGCGGCGTAAGCAACGCAGGACATCAAGAAAAGAAAAACCGGAACGATACGAAGCATGAGTTCACCAAGCACGACGAGCCCCTCAGGGTCAAGCTTGCTTCCTTCATCAACCCAGGGTTTGTTGGCCGCCCCATGAGTTCCCTCCGAGTCCGCGCCGGGGCCGCTTGCCTCAACCAAACGCCCCTGGATTGGCCCGGGAACGTCAGCCGCATCGTGCAGGCAATCGATCTGGCGAGGACTCAGTCCGTCACCTTGCTCTGCCTGCCCGAACTTTGCGTTACCGGCTACGGCTGCGAGGATGCCTTTCTCTCGCCAGGGGTCATCGAACGCGCCTGGAAGGCCTTGCACGAAATCGCCCCCGCCACCTCGGGCATGGCCGTCGCCGTTGGCTTGCCCGTCTTCCACCGCGGCGGGGTCTACAATGCAGCCGCTCTCCTCGTGGACGGGACCATTACGGGTTTGGCCGCGAAGCAAAACCTTGCCGGGGACGGCTTGCACTACGAGCCCCGCTGGTTCAAACCTTGGCCCCAAGGCAAGGTGGCCCGGATTGAGCCCGAAGGCATTTTGTTGGGGGATTTGCTTTTTGATCTCGGCGGAGTGCGGATCGGCTTCGAAATCTGCGAAGACGCCTGGGTCCCCGATCCCCCAGGCATCGGTCTGGCGCGGCGCGGCGTCGACATCATCCTGAACCCCAGCGCCAGTCATTTCGCCTTCGGCAAACAACAGGTTCGCCAAGGGTTCGTCCTCGATAACTCCCGGGCGCTCGGCGCAGGCTACGTCTACGCCAATCTCGTAGGCAACGAGGCGGGACGTTCCATCTACGACGGAGGTGCGATGATCGCAGCTGGAGGCCGCATGCTTGTGGAAGGCCCCCGGCTTTTCTTCGCGGATGTTCACGTCACTTCGGCCGTCATTGACGTGACCCGAACCCGCTCCGCCCAAGCCCGCATCGTGAGCAGGGACCTCGACCCCAGCCACGCACCAGAGGTGGCGGTTCCCTTCTCCTTCGGCACCCCCGCTCCCCAGCCGTCCAACCAGCCGCCAATGCCAGATTGGACCAAGGAGCGGGAATTCGCCCACGCCGTCGCACTTGGCCTTTTCGATTACGTGCGCAAAAGTCGCAGCCGGGGCTTCGTTCTCTCGCTGAGCGGAGGGGCGGATTCCGGGGCGATCGCCTGCTTGGTTTCCCTCATGCTCCGGCTGGGCTGTGCGGAGTTGGGCGACGCCGCCTTCCGCGAGAAGCTTGGTAGCTGGCTCGGCGCGAAACCGGCCCAGTGGATGCAGGAATTGCTGGTCTGCATCTACCAAGCATCCGCAAATAGTGGCCCCGTCACGGAAACGGCGGCGCGATCGGTGGCGGAATCGCTCGGCGCGGGATTTCATCGTTGGGACATCGATCCCTTCGTCCAAGGATATTCCGACCTCGCCTCGTCCGCCTTGGGCCGGAAGCTGCGGTGGGATCAGGACGATTTGGCCATGCAGAACATCCAAGCTCGCGTCCGCGCTCCGGGAATTTGGATGCTCGCCAATCTTCGAGGTGCCCTCCTCGTGTCCACCAGCAACCGGTCCGAAGCCGCCGTCGGCTACGCCACAATGGACGGAGACACCTGCGGCGGCCTGAGCCCCATCGCCGGCATCGATAAAGCGTTCCTGCGCCATTGGCTCCGTTGGTTGGAAAGCACTGGCGCCCCGGAAGAGGGAATCGAGCCGATCCCGATTCTCAAACTGATCAACGAGCAAGCGCCCACGGCGGAGTTGCGCCCCTCTACCCGTCACCAAACGGACGAAGACGACCTCATGCCCTATCCCGTGCTCGACGCCATCGAACGGTTTGCCATCCGGGACAAACTTCTGCCAGTGGCTGTCTGGGAAGCCGTTCAAGTGGATTGCTCTGGCTACACGGCGGAGCAACTCCGTGCTTGGGTGATCCGCTTCTTCCGGCTCTGGTCCCGCAATCAATGGAAGCGCGAGCGATACGCCCCCTCCTTCCATCTTGACGATGAGAATTTGGATCCCAAAACCTGGTGCCGTTTCCCGATTCTATCCGGCGGATTTGAGGAGGAGTTACGGCAGTTGGAAATGAAAACCGCAGGGTGATCCGCGGCAGATGCAACATAGCGGAAGCGGCTTGGCCCGTTCCGATCCGTCCAGTCCCAGGACTACAGAGAGGATATCGCGGGCTAGATCCAGAGCGGAGACGCGTGCCTTGAAGACGCCGCCGTCATAGATCGGGTTGGCCATGAGACAAGGCCCCTTGCGCATCAATACGCTCACGTGAATACCACTTACGATGTGTTCAAGCGAAATGTTTCCCTCCAACATCAGTTCGGGCTTGAACCCTTTCTCCTCCGTCGCTACCAGCATGCGATGACACCGGCGGAAATTGCCAGACAGTTCAATGTACGGGGCCAACTCGTGGCGGTCACCTCGCTCGGGTCTGGAAACGTCAATGACACCTACCGGGCCATTTTCCGGACCACATCCGACGAGCAACAGTTCGTTCTCCAGCGCATCAATCGTCACGTCTTCCCGCATCCAGAGAAGGTCATGGCCAACATGCGCGCCGTCACCGAATACGCCCATCGGCGGATCCGGGTCGAGGCGGAGCACGCCGACCGCATCTGGCAACTTCCCAGGGTGATTTCAATCCGGGGAGGCCAGGACTACTTCCGGGATCCCGACACCGGTGATGTCTGGCGCGCCTTGAGCATGATCGCATCCGCCTATTCCCACGACAAAGTCGAAACGGTGGAACACGCCGTTGAGGCCGGCCAGGTTCTCGGACACTTCCAGCGCATCATCTCCGATTTCGCCGTGGATCAGATGGAGGACACCCTCCCCGGGTTTCACATCGCGCCGCGCTATCTCGCCCACTTCGATGAAGTCGTCGCCACGGAATCTGGTCGGCGTTTTCGAGACGCGACCGCGGAGTCCCGGCGCCTTGCCCGGTTCATTGAGGAACGGCGCGCCTTTGTTCCCATCCTGGAAGAGGCCTTGGCCCGAGGCGACTTGAAGCAACGGCCGATCCACGGAGATCCCAAGATCACGAACATCATGATCGATGAAATCACCGGAAAAGGCACCGCCATCGTCGACCTGGACACGGTCAAGCCCGGTCTCATCCACTACGACTTTGGCGACGCGGCCCGGAGTGCCTGCAATCCGGCGGGAGAGGAACCCGCAAACCTAGAGGACGTTTACTTCGACACCGACCTCTTCGAAGGTCTGGTTCGCGGCTACTTCCGGGAAGCCGCCCCGTTCCTTACCGCAGCGGATCGCGCCTATCTTTACGATTGCGTGCGCCTCATCACCCTGGAACTCGGAATGAGGTTTTATACGGACTACCTGGAAGGAAACCGCTACTTCAAGGTGAAGCATGACCTCCAAAACCTCGAACGCGCCCGGGTGCAGCTGAAGCTCTGCGAAAGCATCGAAACCCGCGAGGGCGCCGTCCGGCGGATTCTGGGCCGCTACGACATGGCCTCGTGATTATCGGGCCCGCTCCTGGCGGCGAAAGAGATCCCGCAGAGAGACGGACTCCCGCGGGCGCGTCGCTGCGGGAGGCGTGGCCTTGGCCGATTCCGTCACTTGAACCGGCGCGGCGGCTCTGCCCGGGGCTGGGTTACGCCCTTGATTGTATTCCGCCATCGCGACCGGCAGATAAGCCTTTAACTCCTCAATCCGGCGGCTATCCACGGGGTGCGTACTGAGGAACGCAGGCAAATTGCTTCCGCCGGCCCTAGCCTTGAAAGCCGCGAAGTTGGTCCAAAGCTGCACCGCCTCATTGGGATTGTAACCCGCCCGAGCCATGTAACTGGCACCTAGCTGATCAGCTTCCAATTCCTGTCTCCGGGAGAATTTCAACAACCGCAAGGTGGCGGCGGTACCGGTGATCGCCTGGGCCGTCCGCTGATCCATTCCCGTCTTGTTCTCCAACACTTTCCCGGCGATGGCTCCAACCGTCGCCCCCGCCACGCCTTGGGTAATCCGTTGTCCGGAATGCCGCGCCGTGACGTGCGCCAACTCGTGGCCAAGCACAGCGGCCAGTTGGCTGTCGTTTTGCACGACCCGGAACAGCCCGGTATGAACCCCCACTTTGCCGCCGGGAAGCGCGAACGCGTTCGGCGTGTCATCCTGAAACACGACAAACTCCCAATTCGCCTTCGGGACACTGACCACCGGAACCAAACGCGAGGCAACACGCTGCACCGCCTGGTAGTTTGCTCCGCTGGTGACGATTGGCTTTTGGCGCTTGATCTTCTCAAACTCGCTCACCCCCATGGCGGCCTCCCGCTCGGGGGATAACGCATTGAACTTGAGAATGTCCGCTCGCATCGGAGCGATGAGTCCGAGCCCTAGTAAACAGTGCACCAAAAGCGGTTGCTTCATAATCACCATTCTGGCCAGACCGTAAACAAGAGCAAGGGATTTTCACGACCAAGCTCATCCATGCACGTCCAACGCTGCGCACGCCACTCCCCGCCTCACCAGTTGCAAGCCACGGCGCCACGCCTATGATGGCACACCATCACCGCGTCTATGAGCGATTCCCCTACAGCCGTTGACTCCAATGAGTTGCCCGTCCTGCTGCTCATCCACGGCACCAGCGCGGGGCATGACGCCGACGAAGGAGAACGTTGGTGGCAGCAAGGCAGTTACGCTTGGAAAGCGTTCGAGGAACGGCTCGGCCACGAAGTCGATATTCCCGACAGTTGCGATCAGGAAATCTTCCATTGGAGCGGAATGAATGGCGAGCGCGCCCGGCACCAGGCCGCGAGTGATCTCCTCGACAAGCTGGTCGGCTTCGAGCGCCAGGGCCGGCCGTATCACCTCATCGGTCACAGCCACGGTGGTTCCGTCATTTGGCTGGCTCTGCAAATGGCCGTCAAACGGCGTTGGTCCTCGCCGGCGGATCAGGAATTCCTCAAGCTCAAGGGACTGCGCAGCTGGGCCACGGTCGGGACGCCATTCCTCCAGTTTCAAGGCTCCTTCCTCGGCCGCTGGCAGGGCAAGGTCATCGCCGCGCTTACCTTCCTCTTCGTCGCCGGTGTCCTCGGCTTTCTCGCCTGGCACCTCAACCACCGCTTCGAACTCACCTCCCACTGGGAAGAATTCCGCTCCCGTCAAAAGGCTGCCGCCGCCGAAAACGTGACCGCGGATTCCGTCCGCGACGCGAAGACCACATCCGATAAACTTGCCCTCCGTGGCCGGGAACAGATCTTGGAAACTGGGGAACGCTTTGGCCAAGCCATTGGCAACGAAGTCCTCCGCGTGTCCAACGTTACCCGCCCCAATACGATCTTCGACTGGATCCTCCTCATCGTCATCGGGGTCGCCGCACCGACCTTGGCCTCCGCCTTTTTCATCGGCCTCACCGCCATCCGCGTGGAAGCCCAATCCGTGCGACGCGAGGCGCGCATCAAGAACGAAGCCTTCTTAGAATTCGGCGATCGTTGGCTCGGCATTTGGTCCAAGGAAGACGAGGCCATCAACGGACTGCGCGGTTCCCTCCGACTTTCCGGTCAAGTGATGCCTCGGCTCGCCGTCCCGGACCACCGCGTCTTTATTTCCGACCGCGTCGTTCAGTTCAACCGCCGCATTGTCCGCTGGATCATCGCCCCTCTTTACAACCGCCTCGTCGCCCCGAGCGGTGACGAATTCCTCTGGGTGCGGCTCTCCAAGACCGCCCAAGGGCACGATCGCCCCGGCTGCACCCTGAGCCACGTCACCGAAGGGCCGATCTACCTGCCGGACTTCCGTTATCCCGCGATTCCGGAGGATCTGGATCGCAGCCTGATCGATGGAGCCAACGCCAAGCTCGACAAACGCGCCGGCGCCATTCTCACCCAAGCGCGTTCCGCCTTGTCTCAGTATGCCTGGGGCTCATCCGCCATGCCCGCCCTCGTCGGCGAGCAAGCCTCCGTGATGCATGGGGACGAACTGGTCCACACATCCTACTTCACCCACCCAGAGGTTCTCGATCTCCTCTCATTGCACATCGAGCAAGCGAACGCCGCGCACGCTCCAGAAACGGCACCTGCCGTCGCAAGCCCCCGCCGCGACCGTTGGGCCCAGTGGCTGGAGATTTTCAAGGTGAAGATCCGCGAAGGCATCCTCAAGGATCCAAATCTCCATAGCGGTAGCCTTCCGGAACTTGGGAACCCGAACTGGCTCGCAGTCGTCGCGTTCTGCCTCTGGATGAGCGCTCTCTTCCTTCCCCCGCTCTACATTTTCCTCGGTGTTCCCCACCCTTTGGCCCTCATTTCGCAAGCCATCGGCCTGACCTCTACCGGCGCTGTGGCCGGGGCGCTTCTGGTGATTTCCATCGTCGCGTTTCCCCTCACCGGCTTCATCCTCAGCTTCCGCGCCGTGAATCGCGCTTCACTCGGTGCTCACCGTGGCCCCATCGCTCGGTTTGTCATCGAAATGAGCTGCTACGCGATCTTTTTGGCCGCCATCGGCTTCGGCGGTTGGTATGCGTGGGATCGCTTCTTCAGCAAAGACGATCCCATCCCCGATCTCGCGCTCGGCTTCCGCGAGGCCGAGGGCAACCTCATCACGGCGACGAACGCCAACATCAAACTACGCCACCTCTCCACTGGCCGCGTCCGCGCCACCATTGATGCCCACCAAGTCCGCTGCGTCGCCACCAGCGCCGATCAATCGCGGATCGCTTACGCTTCCGAGAGCACCATTCATGTCATTGACCTCGGCACCCGCAAGCCTCTCCCAGTGCTTGATGCCTACGGCGTCAAGAGCATCGCCCTGAACCCAACCGGTCTCATTTTGGCCAGCGGACATCGCGACGGCTCCGTGCAGCTCTGGTATTCCCCGACCGGTTCGCAAATCGCCAACCTGGAAGGGCATCGGGATTGGGTCCGCTCCATCGCCTTTCACCCAAACGGCACCTCCTTGGCAAGCGGGAGCGATGACCGCACGATCCGGCTCTGGACTCAAGGCAGCAAAAACCAGCCCACTGAACTTCGGGGCCACACCGGTGCGTTGCGCACCCTTGCCTACACCGCGGATGGTGCGTATCTGGCTAGCGGAGCGCATGGAGACGAGCACATCCGCTTATGGAACGCCTCTACCGGAGATCCCTTGCTCTCCCAATCCGCGCACCCAGGCGGCGTCCGCACGCTCAGTTTCAACGCCTCCGGCACGTTGCTCGCCTCGGGCGGGGCCGATAAAGTCGTCCGCATCTGGACCATGGAGGGAGGACGCCTCGCCCTGCGCCACTCGCTCCCGGCGCATCCGGATGTTCTCAGCAGCGTCGCTTTTGATCAATCCGGCAAGCTGTTAGCCACGCGTTGCCGCAGCCAGCTCATTAAGATTTGGGATCCGGAAACCGGCAAACTGGTGCGGAGCTTGACCGACTTCGACTCCGAAATCAACAGCACTGCCTTCCTCCCAGACTCCAGCGGCGTCTTCATCACGAGTGACCAAGAGCACGCCCGGGTCGTCGATCCCGATTCCGGCAAGATCCTCACCAGCGTCACCACGCCCAGCAAGATCCTGATGTCCGCCGTCGGTCCCAAGGGGCTCCTGCTCGCCACCGCGGACGGGACCACGATTCACCTGTGGGATGCGAAAACGGGCGATTGGATCCGCCGCATGGGCGACGAAAGCAGCGGCCACACCGATGACGTCTACGCGCTCACCTTCAGCCCGGACGGAGCCACCCTGGCCAGCGGGAGCGACGACAACCGGGTCATTCTCTGGAACGTGGCCACCGGGGAATCTAAGGCCATTTTGTCCGGGCACACGCACTGGGTCCGTGATGTGGCCTTCAGCTTCTCCGGGCGGCAACTGGCCAGCGCGAGTTACGACGGCACCGTGCGCCTCTGGAACGCCGCCACCGGCGAACCGATCCACACCTTGACTGGTCACACCCAAAGCGTCCGTGCGGTGGCCTACCGGGCCGACGGGAAACTCTTGGCAACCGGCGGCACCGAATCACTCATCCGGCTTTGGGATCCGAACACGGGTCGAGAAACGGGCAAACTTGAACTGACCGAACCCGGTGAAGTCACCGCCCTGGCCTTTGACCCCAAGGGCAAGGTCCTCGCTTCCGCCGGAAATGGGAACACCGTGAAATTGTGGGACACCGCCGCCGCCGCGCCGGCCCCAATCCTCACCCTGGAAGGCCACCGCCTCCCCGTCACCGCCCTCAGCTTCGACCCAGACGGCAGCCGGATCGCCAGCGGGAGCAAGGACTTCACCGTGCGGATCTGGGATCCCGTGACCGGGGGCTTGTTGAACATCATCGGAGATCAGCGCCGCTGAGTTCCCGATGGGCCACTTCTGCAGAATCTGTGAATGCTCACGCCCCAATGAGGCGTTTTCCGGAAAAGGGCACCAGAACCACATCTGCAAGGAGTGCGCTCGCCTGCCCCAGGAAGAGCGAGACTACGCCCTTCAGATGGATGAGATCTTCCACTTTCTGGAGCAATCCCACATTTCCGTTAAGAATGTGGCCCGCCTGCAGAAGCTAGCAGCCTCCAAGACTCCCGAAATCGCCACAAACGCCGCCATCACCCTGGAAGTGGCCCAGGTAAAGCCCTACAAACGGCGCCGCCTCAAATTCCTGGCCCAAAAGCACCCGGACCTGCTGCGCAAACTCCAGCAAACCGGCCTCATCCTGGCGCACGATTGGGATGCCTCCTTAGATTTCGAGTTCGGCACGATCGGCGAGCACGAGGAGACCCATGAGCCTCATGATACCCATGAGAGCATGAATCCTACAAACGGGAATGCCTTGGCCTCGCGCAGAGGCGCAGAGCTCGCAGAGGACTGGGATTTTTAACTGGCGGAACGCCTGTACACCCTTGGTCTCCTGGAGGGTGACAACAGGATCTCAACCAAACCACTGTTCACTCTGATTCTCTGCGCTCTCTGCGGCTCTGCTCGAGGGAATCCATCTCCGTTTTTAGCAGACAATCCACGGGGCGCGGAAGTGGAACGGAGAGTAACTTTTCGGCTCCGGGGCCCGCAAGTTAGTCGGGAGGTTAATACCTAGAGCCCAACGGACCTAGATCACGATCCGGGACGGAGCCGGCCCGGGAGGAATCACCCTTGGTTTTGACTGGGACGGCTCCGTCCCCGGCGGAATGGCCCCGGGCTTTGACCGGAACGGCGCCGTCACGGCAGGAATCACCCTTGGCTTTGACCGGGACGGCACCGTACTGGCCGGAATCACCCCTGGTTCCGACCGGTACGGCGCCGTCCCGGGCGGAATGCCCCTTGGTATTGACTGGGACGGCACCGTTCCGTGGCAAATCACGATTCATTCCGCCAGGAACGGAGCTGCACGCATGGAAACGAGGCCTCTGCGCGGCTGGTCCGGCGTCGCGCACGGCAAGCCGGAGGCACAATCCTAACAATCCATGCAAAATCCTTTTGACATGATTCCCAAGCTCCCCAAGTATCCTGACATTACCAAACAAGAACCTCTCGCCTCCCATGCGCTTCACCAGCCCAAACTTCGACATCCGCGACTTTTCCGAGGATCACCTGTTCGCCTTTGGGGAGAAAGCCGCCCCGCTTCTCGCCGGATTTGCTCCTGGGGATCTGCTGTCCCTTTTCGCCACCCGCTTAGCGGAGTTAAACCAGGAATTGGGACAACGCATTGGCCGCTTGCCGTCCAATCCGCTGGCCGAGCCGAAGTCCCAGGCGGACAAGAAGCGGGACACCTTGAAGGTCCGGCTCTATGAGGTGACGCGAATCGCTCAGGACGACCCGGAAAGCCAGTCCGTGCGCACGGCGGCCGCCATCGTCCAGGAGGTCCTCGACCGGCGGCCAGCCGGGTTCCAGCATCTCATCTACGAAGAGAATACCACGCAACTCAACCAACTCCTGGCGGATCTCGCGGAACCCGCCGTGCGCCAAGCCGCGGACCAGGCCGGTCTGACCAAGTGGATCCAAGCCCTGGCCGCTGCCGAAACGGCGTTCGAAGCGATTGACAAAGCCTTCGACGACCACCAGCGCACCACCCCCAAACTGCGCGGCCTCAAGGACATCCGCCGCGATTACAACGAAACCCTCCGCATCATCCTCGACAGCCTCGCCTGGGCCGCCAACCGCCTCGGCAGCGAAAGCCGTTACGCCGAAATCTTCCGCGGCCTCCGTTCCGAACTCGTCTCTCTCTCCTCCCTCGCCAAAGTCCGCGATACCAACGAGGTCAAGCGCGACAAGAAGGCGGCGGCGAAGAAGGCGGAGTTGCCGAGCTGAGGGCGGAGAATCCGGGCACTTCCGGGCGTCCCGAATTCAAGGAAGTTCTTCGGTCCGCCGCAAATACAAAAACAAACTGCGCACATCCGGCTCCTGGAGGCCGTTCAGCAATCCCTCCGGCATCAACGAGCTTTCGCTGACTTCCCGGCTCTTGATCCGGCTTTTCGCGATCGTCACCGGCTCCGGCAAGTCTTCCATGAACCCCTACATTTCCGGACACCTGATTACGGCAGCGATCCGGACCCAAGCTCCACCTGCACCGGATGCATGAGATAGGCAATGAGGTCCCGGAACTGATCGGGTTGCATGGCGAGCGCTAATCCTTCGGGCATCAGGGACATCGGAATGATTTCCGATTTGGCGATTTGGTCGGCGGGAATGCTTTCTGCGGAGGCCATGGTTTGGAGGGTGACGACTTTTTCCGTGCGGCCGCGAATCATGCCGGTCAGGACCCGGCCATCTTTGAGGGAAAGAACCGAAAGTTGGTAGTCCGCGGAAACGACGGCGCTGGGGTCGAGAATGTTTTCCAGCAGGTAATCCAGGTCGCTCCGTCCACTGCCGGTCAGATCGGGGCCGATCGCTCCCCCGCTGCCGTAGAGCTGATGGCACGTGGCGCAGACATTCTGAAAGGTCATCCGGCCTTTGCCTTTGTCAGCGGCAGCAAGGACGCCGGGGGAGAGCCGCTTCTTCCAGTCGGCGATGGCCTGGGCTTGGCCGCCAGAACTGGCGCGCAGGGAGCCCCAGACCGCTTCGAGCCGCTGATTGAGCGTGGCGTCGCCGAGCGCTTGAATTTGGCGGGCATCGTAGGCACTAAGGGCGCTTTTCGGAACCGCCTCCCGCGCCAAGGCATCGAGCAGCACCGTGGCGAAGACGGGACGGGAAGTGAGCGCGGCGAAGAACGAGGGACGATCCTCCGGGTGAAATTGTTTCCATGCGCCGGCGATCGCCTCGGCCGCTTTGGGATCATCGAACAGCGAGAGTCCTTGGGCCGCCAGCGGATTAAGGAAGCGGACGGACACCAACTTCTCGCAGACCTGGCGCAGATCATCGGGCCGCGCTTCGATGAGGCTGCGCAACGCGGCCTTGCGGGCTGCCAAATCCGCTTTCGGATCAAGGGCCAGCGCGCGGACCGAATCGAGAGCCCGGCCATCGCCGAAGAGGACCTGAAGCTCTTGCACCTCCACGGGAGTCATCACAGCGGCAAACGCTGGCCACGACTCAGGTGCTTTGGCTTTGCGCCAACCCGCGGTGGCTTGGCTCATCCCGGCGATGATCTCTTTTCTAAGTTCCGCGGTTCCGGCCCGGCCCAATTCCAGCAGAACGTTGAGCCCTTCCGGTTTGCTCTCCAGGTCCTCGCCCAAGCGCCGGGCGATCAGTCGTTGCAACGTGGGCCAATTGGTCTTTCCGGCCAACTTCGCCAAACCAACCGGGTCCTCGTCGGCGACTGGAATCAGTCCATACCAAACCATCAACGGAAGATTGTGGTCTTGCACCCACCTCGGTTCGGCGACGAGTGGTTCCGCCACGGCCAAACGCCGCGCCACCGGGAGGCGCTGCAGCACGGAGGCGCGTTCGAGAGGCGTGGCCTGCACCTGCAACTGCAACGCGGCATCGATCTCTCCGGCGGAAGCCTCCGGCCGGGGCCGCTTCCCGAGCACCGTGTCCAACGGCCAGTGCTGCGCGCGGAAAGGGAGAGAATCTGCCGAGAGCTCAGGACGGTTGCGCCACGCCAAATCCCATTGGAACGGCGGTTTGCTCTCTCCATACGCGATCCGGTAGATGCGACCGCTGGTGCGATGCACCCCGGTGTTTTCGTGGCACTCCCCGGTGTCACTCCAATCGAGGACGTAGACGGCGCCATCGGGCCCTTCGGAGAGGTCGATGCCGCGGAAGAACGGGTCTTTCCAAATCGCGAAGTCAGGTTCATGCCGGGCGATGTAGCCCGCGCCTTCTTTCTCCAGGCGTTCCACGTTGATGCGGCGTCCGTGGAAGTTAAGGGTGAAGGCCCTGCCACGATAAGCCTCTGGCCAAGTGCCGCTCCGGGAAAAGAGCAAACCGCAGTGAGCATGCCCTCCGCCCCAGGCGTTGGCGGCACCGTCGCGGGATTTGGTCCAATCCCCCGAGGTATCGAAATGCCAATGATCGGCATGCATATCGATCGCTTCATAGACGCGAGGATTGGGATCGATCGTGTGCGGCCGGACGTAGTGTGCGCCGGGAATGAGATGCCAGAAATGGCCGTTGACGGTGTTAATAAAGAACAGCTCGCCGTCTTCGTTCCAGTCGTGTCCCCAGGGATTCGTGGTGCCGCTGGCCAGCGCCTCGAAGACCTTCGTTTGCGGATGATACCGCCAAATCGTGCCGCGCAGTGGAATCCGTTCCGCCGCCGCGCATCCAGGACTGCCGACCTCTCCCGGGGCCGAAGCTCCACATCGTCCGTAGAGCCAGCCATCGGGTCCCAGGCGCAGACCGTTGGCGAAGTTGTGATGATTCGCCGGAGGAACCGTGAAGCCATCGAGGAGCACCTCGGCAGGCGTGTCGGGAACGTCATCATGGTTCCGATCCGGCAGGAAGAGGAGCTGCGGCGGGCAAATCGCGTACACACCGTCCGCCGTTACCTCCAATCCGGTGAGCCGATTCAGCGTGTCTGAAAAAACTCTGCGCTCATCGGCCCGGCCGTCGTGGTTCTCGTCGGTAAAAATGAGGATGCGATCGCGGAAACGGTCGTCGAATTGCAAGGTGCGCTCCGCATAACTGTAATTTTCCGCGATCCAGAGGCGTCCCCGGGCGTCCCAAGCCATGGCGATCGGGTTTTGCACCTCCGGCTCGGCGGCGAAGACGTTGGCGTGAAAGCCGGCTGGCAACTCAATCGTGGAAGCGGCTTCCTCGGCACTCATCGGCTCGCCCGGACTCGTTTCGGAGTTCAACGGAGCGGGAAACTCGGCCAAGGCTGGCGCGGCCAAAACCAGCGCCAACAGGGAGCTCAAGGGGGACGGAGTCATCGCACAGAATTTCCGAGTGAAGCCACGAAAAGGACAATCGACGACTGGCGGTCCCGCAAAAACCCGCTCTCTTCACGAGCAGTCGATCAATGGAAACGGAACAGACTTTGTATGAACGCGCCGGTGGCTCGGAAGGAGTGGCCCGGATCGTGGATGAACTTTACCGCCGCGTCTTGACCGACCCGGAATTAGCGCCCTTTTTCGCGCACACCCCACCCGAGAGACTCCGCCAGATGCAGTATCAATTCATCGGAGCGGCGCTGGGCGGTCCGGTGGCTTATGGAGGCCGGAGCTTGGCCTCGGTGCATCGCGGCCGGGGAATTTCGCGGCACCACATTAGCCTGTTCACCGGTCACTTGGTCGCCGCGATGCGCGGTCTGCTGAGCAGCGAAGACGACGCCCGAGCGATCGCGGCAAGAATCAACCTCTATGCCGACGAAGTCACCGGCGACGCGGACGCGGAGAACCCCTGAGCGCGGGCCGCTGGGATGGATAGTCGAAGCGGCAGCTCTTCCCCGCCGATCAACCATCAACTCGCGCGATCAGCGCGATCAGCGCCCCGCCGTGGCGGCTTTCAGGGCTGCGAGTTCGGCTTCCAGCTCTTTGATACGTGCTTCGAGAAGGCGGATGGTTTCCGCTTGGGTTTGGATTTTGGTTTCGGAAAGGCGGATGCGCTTCTCGGTTTCGGGGCCGGGCCGCTCCCCAAAGAGAGAATCCTTGGGCGCAATCCCGTCGGGGACACGCTGGCTCTTCGTTTCGGCCTGTAGACCTCCGGTCGAGGTGGCGAGCACCAGAAATGTCAGCGTGAAAAAACCTTTCATTGTTCTAAGTGAGACCACCCTGCGCCCACGGGGCCGCTTTGGCAATCGCAAATTGCGTCTTGCGCCGCCACCTCAGAGCCAGACGTTGTCCCCGGCCACGAGCTCGGTCCAGGGCAGCGAGACTTCGCGGAGAATCGCTTTCACCAGTGGCACGGTCAGCCCACGATGCTCCGAGAGAAGACGCGCCAACAAGCCGGCCACCCTCGGCGCCGCGTAGCTGCTGCCGGTCACCGTTTTCCACTCGTGCTGCAACCAAGGAACACGTAGTTTCTCACCCCGGGCGAAAAATTCCACGAGATGGCCCGGCCGGTAGTGAATCGAGTCGTCATCAATTCTCCCCATGTTCACCGCGATCACACTGGGAAAGTGCGCTGGCCATTCCGGGCGGGCATAATCCGCATTGTTGCAGGCCGTTACGACGTGAACGTCATGGAGATACGCGGCGTCGATCCAGCTTTTGAAGTGCCGGAAAATAGGCGGCCGGGCCGGCGTTCCGAAACTGCAGTTAATGATGTGGTAGCCGCGTTCGATCGCCGCCCCCACCGCCATTTCCAACGTCGAGGCGGTTCCGGAACAACCGTGTTCACCGGAATGAAGCACCTGAAAGCTCCCAAGTTCCGCTTCGGGAGCGACTTCGTGAACCAAGTGCGCGACGGCGGTCCCATGCCCAAAGACATCGCCCCCGGTCGCCTCGCGCAGTTCGGGCCCCAATTCCGTGGCCAAAACGGAGACAGACTCCCGAATTCGTGCCTTGGCGAGCGCGGGGTGCGACCAATCGACCCCGGAATCGAGAATGGCGACTCTGATTCCCTTACCCGTTCCGGCGCGCAGAGCCTCGCGAGCCTGCTCCGGCACAATCCAGCCGGAATCGCTCACGAAAAATCGGATTCCAAAAGGTTCTGCAACAACCCGCCATCGATCAACCGCTCCACGACGGAAACGCAATGCTGCATCTCCCGGAGGTGATTCGCTTCGAACACCCCGCCGCCCAGACGAACGCATGAAACGACGCCACGGGGCCGGTTCGCGAAAAACAAGGGGACTGCGATCATCGCGGCGGTGACTTGGGAAAGCGCGGTATCGATGGTCCGGTCATGGGTCGAGTTCCCGGAGACGTCATTCTCGCAGAAAGCCTGACCGCTGAGAAAGACCATGCTGATCACGCCCCGGTCAAAGGGCTGCCGGAACTGGCGGAGAAAACTGCCCTCATCCGGACCGCTGTTGAGGACTGGGATCAACTCCCGGGCACCGGGGTTGGCCACCCAAACGGTGCCCTCGTCCGCGCCGGCCGCGCGAAACCCGTCGAGGAGCACCCGTCGGGTCACCGCATCCAATACCCCGGTGAGCCGCTGGCCGATTTCCGCGAGAGCGGCTCGTTCCAATTGCTGCTGAAGACTGGGGGCGGCCGGCGTTGGACTCATGGTTCAATTGGCAGCCAACTGCCGGGCGAGGAACTCGATGGCCTCGCTGCTGGCATTCAAAACCGGGACGGCCCGGGAACGGTCATCATCGGACGCATCGCCACGGGCAATGCGACAAAGGAGATCCCGAATCTCGGGGGTCAATCCTTCACGCGCCTCGATCTCGGGATCAAGGAAGGCGAGGAAATCAGTAATGAGGACAAACTCTTGAAGATCTGCTGTCATGAGGAGGTTACGTGAGGGTTTCTATGGTCTGCATTTCCAGACGTGACGGGTGTTGGCGTTTGCGTTTTTCTTCCTCTTTCCCCTTCAGGCGGACTCCCCATCCCCGTGCAAAAGTCTCGGGTAAGCCTCGAACACCTTCAGATAATCGGACCATTCCAAATCCAGGTAAGGATCAACGGAGCGGACATACTCCTGAGCACCGTCTCGGATCAATTCCAAAGCCTTGGTGATACGCCGACCGGCTTGTGCGGGATCCCGATTCCAAGCCTGCGCGAGGCGTTGCTTCTGAATCCCGTGCAAACTGGAGAGACGCAGAAACACCAAACCCAGCGGCTCCTCTTTTTCCGCCTGCCGGAAGCCGAAAAGAAGCGCATCCCGCAACACTTCCGCGATCGCTTCCTCCGTGTAAACATCCGTGGAAACGGCCAAGCGCGTGTCCAGCGGGCTGTCGTCGTCATCGCTGGTAATCAGACTGGATTCGGTTTGCTCGGAACGGTATTCCAAACTGCGCCACCAACTGATGAGGCGGCAGCGGGAGGACCGGCGGAGCCAACCTTCAAGCGATCCTTTACCTCCAAACTTGGACAGGAGCGGTCCCTTGCCCTTCTCGGAATCCCCGGCCACGCACTCGGCGATGAGCTGATCGACAAGATCGATCGCCTTCTCACGGGAACGCCCGTCTTTGGCATCGCATTTGGAACTGAGCCAAGAAATCAGCGGATCCCGGAATCGTTTGGTAAAGCGTTCCGCGGCGGCGGACTCTCCCCGAAGGATCCCTTGGACCATCTGGAACTCTTCCGGGTGTCCTTCGGTAGTAGCGGCAACTTTCATTCTGTTTTTGGATTCAAGGGGGAACAACTAAATTGATTTTTTCGCTGACGATCCTCCGTGGCTCTGCTACGGTGGCGATGCCGCGCGAGAATCAACTTGTTTTTTCCATTGTTTCTGCTCGGTTCCTGACATGCGGTCCTCCCGGAAACCTGTCGCGATGGTGGCTCTCTTGAGCTTTCTCGCCGTGCCGGTTGGTGCCTGGCTGGTCTTCGGCGCGCATGATCAAATAGCGCCCAAGGATTCGGTGGCCGAGGGCAAGGCCGTTCCGGTGTTCTGGAAACAATCCCCGGCTCCGGAAGAAACCTCGGGAGCGATGACCACACACGGTGGATGGTTTTGCGCAAACCCAGACTGCCGCTTCCTCAAGATGTCAGGCGGACAAGTCTTCCGCTCCGCCAAGGCCCAATCCTGCTCGCTTTGCCGCCAGCCACTGGTCCAGGGCAGGCCGGTGGCCTCCACGGCAGCAAAGAAGCCTCCGATCACGGCACGGGAAGGTGGTTGAGGATCTCTTGAATCACCTGCTCCGACGTCACTCCTTCGGCCTCGGCTTCATAGGTGAGCAAGATGCGATGGCGCAACACGTCGTAAGCGAGGTCCTTGATATCCTGAGGAATCACGTAACCGCGCCCTGAAATGTAGGCCCGGGCCCGGGCCGCCAACGTCAGATTGATCGTGCCACGGGGCGACGCCCCGGCCCGGATCAACGGCTTCAACGACTGGCTGACAATTTCCGGGTACCGGGTCGAGTGGATGATGTTGACGATGTAGTTCTTGATCGAATCGTCGATGTAAATCCGGTTCACCAATTCGCGGCTCTCCAAAATCGTTTTCGGCTCCACGATCGCCCGGGTCTCCGGCGGTTTGGCGCTCGTGCCCATCATATCAAGGATCTGCCGTTCCTCTTCCGGGCTGGGGTAACCAACGGTCACTTTGAGCAGAAAGCGGTCAAGTTGCGCTTCTGGGAGCTGATATGTACCTTCTTGATCGATCGGGTTTTGCGTCGCGAGCACGAGGAACGGGTCCGGGAGCCGCCAAGTCTTCTCCGCCAACGTTACTTGGCGTTCAGCCATCGCTTCCAACAGCGCGCTTTGCACCTTGGCCGGCGCCCGGTTGATTTCGTCCGCGAGGATCAAATTCGCAAAGATCGGTCCCAGCTTGGGGCGAAATTCGCTGGCCTGCGGATTGTAGATCATCGTGCCGATCAAATCCGCTGGCAGAAGATCCGGCGTGAACTGAATACGCCGAAAATCGACGCTCAAGCATCCCGCTAAGGACCGGATCGTCAACGTCTTGGCCAACCCAGGAACGCCTTCGAGCAAAACGTGACCATTGGTGAGAATCCCGACGAGGAGTCGATCGACAAGCAGGTGCTGGCCGACAATCGCTCGTGACATCTCTCCCTTAACCGAGTCCACCCAGATCCGCTGCTGCTGAATCTCCGCGCTCAGGGCATCGGTCGCGGCCGCAGGGGCTTTGGGAGGGACGGGACGGCGGGCGAGTGACATCGGAAGCTAGGATGGAGGTCTGAAATCCAGACCAAGGAAATCGACGGAAGCGGAAGGATCAAGATTCAACCGGAGGATGCAACCGCCGAATTCCTGGCCAAGCGTGCAGCAGGAATTACATGTGTTGCACGATGTTGTGCCCGAACTCCGAGCACCTGATTTCGGTCGCCCCTTCCATGAGACGGGCGAAATCGTAAGTGACTCGCTTGCTGGCGATGGCTCCGTCCATCCCCTTGAGGATGAGATCGGCGGCTTCGATCCATCCCATGTGGCGCAACATCATTTCGCCAGACAGGATCACGGACCCGGGATTCACCTTGTCCAAGCCGGCATATTTCGGCGCGGTGCCGTGGGTCGCTTCGAAAATGGCATGGCCAGTCTCGTAATTGATATTTCCGCCGGGAGCGATCCCGATGCCGCCGACGCAGGCTGCCAAGGCATCCGAGATGTAATCCCCATTCAGGTTCATCGTTGCGATGACCGAGTAATCGGCGGGACGCGTGAGAATCTGTTGGAGGAAGGCATCGGCGATGACGTCCTTGACGACGACTTTGTGGCCGTTCTTCTCGAAGACTTGCCAAGGTCCGCCATCAAGATCGCTGGCGCCATATTCCTCCTTGGACAATGCATAGCCCCACTCCATGAAGGCCCCTTCGGTGAACTTCATAATGTTGCCCTTGTGGACCAGAGTCAGACTCGGCAACTTGTTGATGACGGTGTAGTCGAGTGCGGCTCGGACCAACCGCCGGGTGCCTTCGCGGGAACAGGGCTTGATGCCTATCCCGCTGGTTTCGGGGAACCGAATCTTTGCGTACCGGTCGGGGAAGCTCTCCTTGAAAAGCTGTTTGAACTTTTCCGTATCCTCCTTGCCGTGTTGGAACTCGATTCCAGCGTAAATGTCTTCCGAGTTCTCGCGGAAGATCACCATGTCCGTCTTCTCCGGATGCTTCACGGGACTGGGAACGCCCTTGAACCAACGCACCGGCCGCAGGCAGACGTAGAGGTCGAGCATTTGCCGCAGAGCGACGTTCAGCGAGCGGATCCCACCCCCGACTGGCGTGGTGAGTGGTCCCTTGATTCCGACGAGATAATGCCGGAACGCCGTGAGGGTGTCCTCTGGCAGCCAGTTGTCGAACTTATCCTTGGCTGCTTGCCCGGCGAAAACTTCGAACCAGGAAATCTTGCGCTGGCCACCATAAGCTTTGGCCACGGCAGCGTCGAAGACCGTTTCGCTGGCGCTCCAAATATCCGGACCCGTGCCATCGCCGCGGATGAAAGGGATAATCGGATTCTCTGGGACCGAGAGTTTTCCTCCGTCAATGGTGATGGCGGAACCGGATGGGGGAACGAGATTGCTGAATGAGGGCATCTTGGAGGAAGAGCTGATTCTTAGTAAAAATCCGGAGCCCTGACATAGAGACCGGCCGGCAGCAATGATTCGAGAATTTCGTTCTGTCAACCAGCTGCTTGCCGCAGTTGCTCAAGCTTGCGGGCCGCAGCCCCGTTTTCGATCTGCTCCTTGGCCAATGCGATGCCCTCCGCGAGATCCCTCGCCAACCCGGCCACCACCAAGGAAGCTCCTGCATTCAGAAGGACCAAATCGCGCTTTGGTCCCCTTTCGGTTCCCTCTAGTATCGAGATGAGGATGGCGGCGTTCTCGTTGGCCTCGCCCCCTCGAAGTTGGCCCAGCTCCGCCGGTTCCACCCCGATGTCCTCGGGAAACAGCGTTTCCCGCTCGGTGACTCCCGTTGGCTGCAACTTGCAAATCAAACTGGGGCCGAGGGTGGAGAGCTCATCCATGGCCGCGCCATCCGCCGTGCTGCCATGCACGACCCAGGCAGACGTCCGGCCGAGTTGCACAAGAATCTCCGCGAAGATTGGGGGCAACGACTGCGAAAAGACGCCAATCAACTGATGCGCGGGACGGACCGGGTTCAGCAATGGCCCAAGAAGGTTGAAAACGGTTCGTGTACCTTCCCGCGCCAGCTCTTGCCGCACTGGAGCGATCACTTGGAAGGCAGGATGATACGCGGGAGCAAAGAGAAACCCCAGCCCCGTCCGCTTCACGCACTCCGCAAAGCGTTCCGGCGGCAAGTCAATCCGGATACCCAGGGCTTCGAGCACATCCGCTCCGCCGCTCCGGGAGGTGATGCCGCGATTTCCGTGCTTCACCACCACCGCGCCCGCCGCAGCAGCCACAAACATGACCGTGGTGGAAACATTGAACAGCTGAAGCTTGTCCCCCCCGGTGCCGCAAACATCCAGCATCGGTCCGTTTACGGCGCCTGGCCGGAGTCCGGGATCGACCGCGCGCTCCAAAAACGCCTCCACCAAGCCGGCGATCTCCATCGGAGTTTCGCCCTTTACGGAAAGAGCGCGGAGGAAATCGGCCTTCGCGGGGTTGGGTACAAAGGGATCCAGCAGGGCTGTGGCCACATCGCGGATCTCGGTGGGGGTCATCGGCTGACCAACCCGGACTGTATCGATAGGAAAAAACATGCGGGGGGCGCCGTCTGCGAAAAAGAGTTTCTTGCCTCCCAAGATCAGAACGACGACGGTGCAACAGGATGAGAGCCCGGAAGGGCCCGGAAATCAAGTTGATGTCATCGGATTCCCAACCCGTTCCGCCTCTCAGCGGCCACCTGCTTCTCGCCGGCCCCGAGTTGCTGGAAGCGACTTTCCGCCGCACCGTAGTCCTCATCTCCCAACACTCGGCGGATGAGGGGGCGCTGGGTTACATCCTCAACCGGCCCATCCACAAGCGGGTTCAGGATCTTCTTCCTTCTGAAGAATTTTCGGGGATCGGGGACGTGGGCGTCTACTTCGGGGGGCCGGTGGGCAAAGATCACCTCACCTTCGCCGCCCTTTCCTGGGATGCAGGCACCCGTTCCCTCGCCTGCCGCACCCATCTGTCAGCCGCTCAAGCCAAGGCGTTGCGGCTCGAAGGTTGCGAGGTTCGGGGCTTTATCGGATACTCCGGATGGGCTCCCGGCCAACTGGAAGGCGAACTGGACGCGCAAGCGTGGGAGGTGCAGCGCCCGGGTTCTGGCGAGATTCTTGAAAATACTTCGGCAGATTTGTGGTCTCGCTTGATCCGTCAAGTCAGCCCGTTGCATCGCATCGCGGCCGACATGCCCGACGATCTTTCCTTGAACTGAGCAATTTCGCTGCGAAAGTTACAGGTCACGATCCCGGAGAAAGAAATCGTTTAAATTTTTATCCGGAAATTTCGACCAAGAGCTTATGTCGCAAGACCCTCACAACGACGATCCCCGCAACCGTGGGGAATCCTTCAACTGGCGCGGCCTTCTATTGCTGCTGATTGCCTGCCTTCTTTTCGGCTTGGCATTCGCCGGGCCCCTCGGCCAAAGCGTCGGCGGTGGCGTCAAAAAGAGCTATTTCGAGTTCCAGCAACTGCTTGAGCAACGGAAGGTTGTAGCCAGCGAAGCCGACCCGATCAGCATCATTGAATCCGAAGGCAAGAAGGAGACGGTGCTCAGCGGGACCTTCATCGCCGGAACGACGGCCGAGGGCGAGCCGGATCGCCAACGCTTCCGCACCGTGATCAATTTGCCCATCGTCCTCCAAGACAAACTCTTGGAAGATTTGGCCAAATACCCGGCTGATGGCTCCGCAAGCCCAGTTACGGCCAGCACCAAAACGCTCGGGGACTTTATCGAATTCCGCAACCAAAGCAACGTGCTCCCGACCCTGGTCGTCAGCCTGTTGCCAATTCTAATGCTCCTCGCGGTGGTGTATTTCCTATTCCGTCATCAGATGAAAATGGCGGGACGCGGTGCGATGAGCTTCGGCAAGAGCAAGGCCAAAATGATGTCGATGGACAAGAACAAGGTCACTTTCAAGAACGTGGCGGGCGTCGAGGAGGCTAAGGAAGAAGTCTGGGAAATCGTCGAGTTCCTCAAAGACCCGAAGAAATTCCAACGCCTCGGAGGCCGCATCCCGAAAGGCGTCCTCATGGTCGGACCTCCGGGAACCGGGAAAACTCTTCTGGCCCGTGCCATCGCCGGCGAGGCCGATGTCCCCTTCTTCACCATCAGCGGTTCGGACTTCGTCGAAATGTTCGTCGGGGTCGGAGCTTCCCGGGTGCGGGATATGTTTGAGCAGGGCAAAAAGAACGCTCCCTGTATCATCTTCATTGATGAGATTGACGCCGTCGGCCGTCACCGGGGCCATGGCCTCGGTGGTGGGCACGATGAACGGGAGCAAACCCTGAACGCCTTGCTCGTCGAGATGGACGGTTTCGACACCACCGAAGGAGTCATCATCATCGCGGCCACGAACCGCCCGGATGTCCTCGATCCCGCGCTCCTTCGTCCCGGACGATTCGATCGCCAGATTACCGTAAATCTTCCGGACGTGAAGGGACGGGAAGAAATCCTCCGCGTGCATGCTCGGAAGGTCAAACTCGGCGCGAACGTCGATCTCGCTCTAATCGCCAGGGGAACTCCTGGCTACTCGGGAGCGGAATTGGCCAACGTCATCAACGAAGGTGCCCTCCTGGCGGCCCGGAAAAATCAAAAGGCTATCACGCAACACGATCTCGAGGAAGCTCGCGACAAAGTCCGTTGGGGCCGCGAACGCCGGAGCCTTGTGATGAGCGAGAAGGAGAAAGAGAACACCGCCTATCACGAAGCCGGTCACGCCATTCTCAACGAACTTCTCGACCACACCGACCCCCTCCACAAGGTGACCATCATACCCCGCGGCCCAGCGCTCGGTGTGACGATGTTCTTGCCGGAAGAGGATAAGTTCACCCACCGCAAACATGAACTCCTCGACAATCTCGTGGTCGCCATGGGAGGCCGGGTCGCGGAGGAGATCGTCTTCGGTGACGTCACCAACGGAGCTCGCGGCGATATCAAAATGGCGACCAACATCGCTCGCAAGATGGTCTGCGAATGGGGCATGAGCGACGAACTCGGCATGGTCGAGTACGGCGAGAATCACGAACATCTCTTCCTCGGCCGGGATATGGGTTCCGGCCGCAACTACAGCGATGAGACCGCTCGCAAGATCGATACCGAGGTCAAACTCCTGATCGATACCGCTTACAACAAGGCCAAGGCGCTCCTCATCACAAACCGCACCACGCTGGACACGATCGCGAAGTCCCTCCTGGAATACGAAACCCTGGATGGCGACCACATCCGCGACATCATGCACTACGGCGAGATGCGCACGCCTCCGTCCAGTCCGAAGCCGCCCGCGCTCCCGACCGGCTCGGCGGAAGCTGGCCCGGCGGACGTCAGTGATGGCGAGCTCCCCGGCGGTCTGGCCCCAGTGGGAGCCTGACCCTGGTATCAAAAAAGTCTCATGACGAGTGGCGGAATCGTGTGCACGGTTCCGCCACTTTCGTTTTCAGATGGCGCCCAAGACTTCAACCTAGGAGCCATTGACGACCGTCTCTTCATCCCTCGTTTATGGGCCGTTGTCTTTTTCTCCCGCTTGTTCTCGTCTCACTGGTCCTGTCCAGCTGTGTGAATTACGAGGAAGAGTTCGCCATCGGCCTCTCAGGCGGCGGTCACATCCGATCCCGAATTGAAATCAAGGCCGATCTCGCCGAGGGCGACGGATTTGAGATGAAGCGCGGAATGGAGGAGATGTTCGCCAAGGCCAAAGGCCTCTCCCTGAGCCACTACGATTGCCGCACAAGCGGAAAGCTCCGGATCACCGAGTTCCAAATCGACTTCGACAAGGTGGACGCACTCAAGGCAGTCGCTAGCGGCGAAGAAGGGGCGGAAATGGCGCGGTTTTTCGGAAAGTTTACCGCCGAAAAGCTGCCAGATCGATACGTCATGACCCGGACCATCGATCTCTCAGGGGGCCTTGACGGACAAAACCCAATGGCAAAGAAGGGCTTGGCTCGTGGCATAGCCTCCAAGGTTTTGCAGAACTACACGTTCGTGTATCATATGCGCTTCCCCGTCAAAGTTCTCGGAGCGAACACGGAAGAGATCGATGCCGGTCAAAACCTAGTCACTTGGAGGATTCCGCTTACAGATGCTCTGAAAGGTCCAGTGCCGATGCGAGCGGAGGTCAGCCGTCCTCCCATTTTGGCTTGGGTTCTCTTTGCGGGGAGTTCGGTTCTGGCCGTGGCCATACCGGCGGGCTGGTGGATGCGACGTCGCCGGTCTTCCTGATCGGCAACGACAGCCGCATCACACATAGCAAATCGCTTGCATCAGACGAAAATGCGTCTCAGTTAAGATTTGTTTACAGTTCGGGAACACCCAGCACCCGCCATGAGCCTCATTATCCGCGTTCTCGATGCTGCGTATTGCCGCAGCACCCACCACAAACTGGCTCTCGATGCCCTTGCGCATCTGCGCGCAGCGCGGGCCCCAGCGTGGAGGGACTTTCTGGTGACCTACCACCAGATGTATTTCGAAGGAGCCAAGGATCCCGACAAGACCTTTAAGGATTTTACAAACCACGTCCTTCACGTCCGGGACAACTACTGGGGCGGTGCAAGGGAGCAGGTCCGGCACTGGTACGGTGCCACAGTGCGCGCACTCTGGCGCAAAGAGTGGAGTCTGGCGGCCTACAGTGCCGGTGTCATGAGCCACTACGTCACGGACCCGCTCATGCCGTTTCATACCGGACAGACCAAGGAGGAGGCGAACATCCACCGCGCCGTTGAATGGTCCATCCGGCAGAGTTACGACGACCTCCGCGAAGTGGCGAAGTCCCGCATGGGCTATCCTCACCTCGAAGCAGGCTCGCACCCGGGCTGGCTTGATGAGCTGGTCACAGCCGGGGCGGAAATCTCCAATGGCTACTACGAAGCTCTCATTGAGCATTTCGACTTCGCCAAATCCATCAAGGACCCAAAAGAAGGTCTCGATCAATCCGGCCGGGAGATGATTGCGCAGTTGATCGCCTTTGCTACGATCTCGCTCGCCCGCATCCTCGATCGCGCGTTCGTCGAAGCTGGAGTCGCCCCCCCAGCAACCCAGCCCACCATCGAAGGGATCTTTTCCTTGCTCGATATCCCCATCGCGTGGGTGACCAAGAATATCTCGGACGCCCGAGAGCGCGCCTTAGTGGAGAACCAGTACCAGGAATGGGTCGCCACCGGTCAAGTGGAACGCACCCTCACGGCGGACTTGCGGCAAGTCCGCGAGGAAGCCGCCAAGGCCAAGGCTCTGGCTTCCGTCATCGCTCTCCCGGCACCGGAAGTCCTTCAGTCGCCGCAGTCAACCGATTCAACTTTGCTTGAAGCGCCCACCGCCCCCACCCCGGTCTCGTTGCCTCCGGCGCCTCCCGAAGTGAAGCCAGGTTTGCAACTGAGTGATGACGTCGAGCGAGCCCCTTCGATCGGCCCCAAAACAGCGGAGCGCTTGAATGCCTGCGGGGTCCGCACCATTGGCGATCTTCTGGAAAGCCAAGCAGGCCCGCTGTCTCAGCAATTGGGAGGCGGCTGGCACTCCCCTTCCGTCGTCCTTGATTGGCAAGATCAAGCCCGTCTGATCCTCGAAGTCCCGGAACTTCGCGCTGAACAAGCTAAGCTCCTTACGGGCGCGGGCTATCGAACCGCCGCCGCCGTCGCTGAGGCCCAGCCGGAGGAATTGTTGCAAGACGTCACCAGTTTTCTCCAAAGTCCCCGAGGCCAGCGAGCCCTGCGCGGCGACTACACCCCCGCGCTACGTGACATGGTAACTTGGATCGGCTGGGCTCAAACAGCCTCCCCGCTCGCATCTCGCCTCGGGGCGCCCTCCGCAAAAGTCGTCCTCCCCTCATGACCCCTTTCGGGGAAAGTGAATAGGCTTGCCATGGTTGCCGGTCTTATTGGGGGACGGAACCATGAGTGATTTCCCCGGACCCAACGGTCACGGAGCCCAGTTCAGAACTGAATCTCCCAAAGTTCGACAAGCGCCCTCCACCACAAGCTCGTCGAAGCCAGCCCCCAGCGCGGCCGAAGGGGATAATTTCGTTGACCACACAGGCTCGATCACGAAAGCTTCTGCGGCGAAGAGCGTCCAGCGGCTTTCTTCCATGCCTGGGCCCAACACTGCGAAAGCCGGGGAGCGCATCGCCATCGTCCACCACATGTTTCCGGAAGAGCAGTCATCGCCGCAACCGGCGCCCACGGCAGCCAGCGAGGAACTACTTCAGGGCCCTCAGGCTCCCTTTTGTTCTTCTCCAGAGCAGTTGACACTAGAGCAGAAGGTCCAGTTGGCCGAGCAGCGCCTCCAACTTGCCAATCTTGAGAAACAGGTCTCCAAGCAAACCAAACCGCCGCTGATGGAGCGCAATCTCGGCGCATGGCTCGCGGGAGCTGGCCCTGCCGATTTGCGGGAGTGCTCCGATACCGAGCGGCGCAAGGTCTGCGCGATTGGCTATACGGTCCTCGTGCCGACCATTTTTGCCCTGATTTCCGCTTCCTACGCGGTTTCCACGCTCACCAAGAATCCAGCCATCATCACCCTGATCGCGATCGCTTGGTCCGCGATCATACTTCTGGTCGATCGCGCGATCATTGCTTCCTATTCGCCATTTATGAAAGCGGGCAGCAAAGCCGCCGTCGTGACCTTGCGGATGGCCGTCGCAGTGCTCATGGGGCTTACGGTATCTCACCCGCTTACCCTACTTTTGTTCAAGGACACGATCGCGACGCAGATCGAAGAGGAGCGGGCCAAAGAGATCGAAGAATTGCGCAAGACCTTTTCGGAGCAAAAGGGAACACTCGACGCTCGTCTCGCCACGGCAAGCACGGAGCTCGACAAGCAGCGCAAAGCACTCGAGGACTCGTACGAAGCCAAATTCATCCGTCCTTCCGACGCTCTCGCCACCGCGACGGTGTCCACCGGCCTGACGCCCCAGGAGCAATTGGATCTGGAGAAGCGAACTGAGGACGCCGCCAAGGGTTTAAAACAAGAGCTCGCGGATCTCGACGCCAGGATTCAAACGCAAGAGCAGAGCAAAAGCGCGCTCCAGGCGGAGCTCGATGACTGGCAGCGTCAATTCGAGGAGGAAATCAACGGCCAACGGAGCGGAGTCGCCGGAGTCGGCCCACGAGCCCGGAGCATTCAAAAAGATCAACTGGAATGGCGCCGCGCCGACATGCAACGAATGACTGACGAGTTGCGCACCTTCGGGGCCCGCCGAGTCGAAATCCAGAATTCTATTTCCACCTCCGCGGATGGAATCCGCAAGGAAATGGAGCGCGCCGCGACGGAGCGAGCCGCCCGGATTCAGAGCGAGCAAGAACGCGTGGCGGGCTTGCAACGCCAAGCCCAGACCGAGCAGATGGCGGCTTTCCTGAAAAATCAGGACACCGTCCGCGCCCAAATTCAGGCGGCCATAGACACCGCCCAAGCGGACAAGCAGCGCATTTCCCAGGAACTTGAAGTGTTGGCCGAGGAGGAGAAAGAGAGACTCGTGCAGCTCCGGACCGCTCCTCGTTATGATATGCTCGCGCAGACCTTAGCGCTGCACCATCTCTTCGAAGATCCGAAGGCGGGAGGTCATTTCGCCCTGATGGCTTACCTCGTCCTCGCCGGGCTCTTCCTCGCCGTCGATACCATGCCCATCCTGGTGAAATTCACCTCCAAGAAAGGCGAATACGAGATCCGCCGGGAACAGGTCGTTCAAGAAACAGCCGAAGGAGGCGTCCTCGCGAATGTTCCAGCATCGCTGAGGAACTTCGACCCGAACGAGACACAAGCCCTCCACCAACAGGTGTTCGAATATTATCAAAAAGAGCAGCAGCGGAGATTCTGGCTAAAAGAGAAGGAGGAACTTGTCGCGAAAGCTGAACGCGATGCAGCTGCCGCAGAGGCCAAAACCACGGTCGACATTCGCCGTGCCACGAAAGAAGCCGAAGCTGCCAAGGCCGAAACGGAGGCCGCCAAAGCCAAGCGCCTCGCCGAAGTGGAAAAATCCGATCCGCACGGGCTCTTCAAACACGACCTTCGCAAAGCCCAAGTGGACCGCGATGAGGAGAAATTCAAGCCGCTCCGTGATTCTCTGTCCTCCGCTCCTATGCCACCTGCTTCCGGACACGCAAGTTGATCATCTCCACCGCCAGCGAGAAGGTCATCGCGAAGTAGATGTAGCCTTTCGGAATGTGGAAGTGAAGCCCGTCCGCGACCAGAGCGGTCCCGATCAACAGCAGAAACGAGAGCGCCAACACTTTGATGGTCGGATGTTTCGCCACAAAGTCGCTGATCGGCCCCGCCGCCAACAGCATCACGCCCACCGCAATCACGATGGCGGTCGCCATTACCGAGAGATCCCGCGCCATGCCCACGGCCGTGATCACGGAGTCCAACGAGAAAACGATATCAATGAGGGCGATTTGCGTGATCACGGCCCCCAGCGTGGCTCCGGCGGCAGCGACTTTCGGAACGCCAGCGTCCACCTGCGGTTCGGAGACATCTTCCAGCTTGTGGTGAATCTCGTGCGTCGACTTGTAGAGGAGGAAAAGTCCACCGATCAGCAGGATAAGGTCTTTCCCTGAGATCCCGATGGTGCCTTCCGGTCCCGCTTCCCGATGTCCTCCAGCCATTTCGTGGAGAAACTCGGGCCAGGGAATATGAAAGAGCGGCTCTTTGAGCCCCATGATCCAAGAGAGGGAGAAGAGCAAACAGAGCCTTGTGATCAAGGCCATCCCCAGCCCCAAGTTTCGCCCCATGGGCCGTTGCGCGACCGGCAACCGATCCACCAAGATCGAGATGAATACGATATTGTCGATCCCAAGGACAATCTCCAGCATCGTCAAGGTGGCCAAGGCCGCCCAAGCGTTTGGATCACTCAGCCAGTCAAACATGCCCCAGCCGTAACCCGATCCTGACAGATTTCCAGCGCAAAATCACTGGTCACATCCGCGCTGGCGGCGAATCGACCCGGGTCCGTTGGCCATCGACTTCGAGCCAAAGCTCCTCACGAGCTTGCTTTTCCTCCAGCCAGTAGCGCAGCTCCACCGTCTCTTCGGCCTTCGCTGGAATCTGGGGCGCGACGGACGCCGCTAAGAAAAATGGCTCCACCGCTTCGCCACTTCCGGTCACCACGCCTGCTTTGGGACTCGCCAACGTTTCCGGCGCATCAGAATCGTTGCGGTAGCGGACCTTCATCTCCAAGAGCCAATGCACTCCCCCTTCCTCGCGCCAGGAGACCGATTCCACGGCAAACGGAAGCGGCGGCGCTTCTTGCCCCGGACTGACCCGCTCAGGAGCTGGCGCCACGGGATCGAGCACCACCTGCACTACCTCCGCCGGGGTGCGCAGCCGTTGATGCAGGCTCTGCGTCACCAGCACATAGATCGCCCCAAAAATCAGGAACCCGGCGACGACCCAAAAATCGAATCTGCGGAAGACGGCCACTGCGTGTAGGAGATCACATTCCGGCTCTGTCCTCAACCCCGATTCTCCTTGGCATCCACCGTAGCTGGCTCCGGCAGAAGGTCGCCCCTCGCGAGCAGCTCCGCAGGGTTTAATAAGAGCAATTCCCCCGCCCGCGCGTTGGAGATGATCGCCAAACAGGGAGCAATTCGGTCCATTTCCACTATGGCGATCTCCACCAAGAGTGAAAGGACTTTGGCATCAACCCGCCCGCCGGGAAACACATTGCCGATTCGAAAGAGGACTTCCCCCTCCTCCCAGCGCAACTCGAACCCGCCAAGATTCATCCTTTCATTAGCCCGCATCAGCAATTCCACGGTCTTGCCACGGGCGGCAGCGGACGGGATCAGAGTCGGACTGACCGCCACCACGGAAATCGCACCGATCACACCGTAAGCCTGTACGTGGAGATTCAGCCGGCCGTGGTGAGCCTCGAACCCGGTCTCTACCACGGGCACGCCGGGCACGACCTCGCACTCCCAACCGTTGTTCCGGAAAACTTCCTGGATTCCGGAGATTAGCTGATCGTTAGGACTGGGCATAATGGGCTCGTTCATTGGCTTTCGGAGGTCGATCAATCATCAGAGCAATCCAAGAGAAAAGAATGCTCGAGGCGATTCCGGGCACCCCACACATCATCGCCGGCATCCCGATCAGAACGGGAGCGAACAGGTAGAGGACCACGACCTGACTTCCCGGTGCGGGGTCGAGCGGGTCTTCGTAAGCACGCAACCGGACTCGGGCCATCTGCAACCCGAGAATGCAGAGCAGGACTGAAGCCGCCAGCGCATTGCCGGCCAGCATGGCCAAGAAAAACCACCCTGTGCCGGCTTGATCAAGCATCCCCGCCGTGGCGATCATCGGGACGGAGACGCAAAGCGTACTCACCAACACACCGCCAAAGATCATCCCGATTCGCGCAAACGTGCTCGCAAACGCCGAGGCTCCGATGACCAAGGCGGACATCACCGCCCCATTGACGATTACTCCAGTACCCACCACCAGATTCGGCCCCCATTCCATCCCTCCAAAGAAGTAGCGCACGATCAAATAGGGCAGCACCGAAACCAGAACCAACAGGCTGATCACCATCGAGACCATCCACTTACCCCGCACGATTCTCCAACGATCCACTCCGGAAAGGAGGAGCAGCTCCGCGTTCCGGCCGTTGAATTCTTGCTGCATGTCGAAGAACCGCGAGAACGGAATCACCAACATTACCATGAAGGCGACCCCAGCCCAAAAGGTGCCCGCAAAGCGTCGCGAGGTTTCGCTGAAAATCTCCACATCCGCCTCGCCGTCGGACAAATCCCACCATTCCAAGAGCGCAACCCCCAGCATCAGGGCCTGAATCGTCACAAAAGGCAAAACGAACTGCCGGCCGCGGAAGCGCTGCCGGAACTCCTTGACCGCCATTGGATCCATGTGCTCGGGGAAATCATCCGAGATCAAGCCTGCGAGCATGCGGGGCACGGAGGACACGGGAATCGTAGGGATAGACCTCGGGGTGGCCAGATTCGAACTGACGACATCCTGCTCCCAAAGCAGGCGCTCTACCAGGCTGAGCTACACCCCGTTCCCGAAGGAGAGGTGGAATATCCGTCGAGAGCCGTTTCTTTCAAGTGCAAAGGCGTAAAATTGGCATCTTCGCGAGGCTAGCAGTTGAAATTCCCTCCGTTGGCCGGAAGTTGCCGTCCCTTTTTCACCATGCCAGACCAACCCCAAGCGGCGCGCAAGACCCTCGAAGAACGCAGTCAGATGGACGAGCTGCAACGCCTGCGTCACTCCTGCGCCCACGTCATGGCCACTGCCATCCTCAAGATTTGGCCCGACGCCCAGTTCGCCTACGGCCCACCGATCGATCACGACGTTTACGGCTTCTACTACGATCTGGACATGCGTCACCGCATCACTCCGGATGATTTCGCCGCCATTGAGGAAGAAATGCGCAAGGTGGTCAAGGAGAACCAGCCTTTCGAACGGCTCGCCGTCTCCCGCCAAGAAGCGTTGGAGATGGCCCAAACCGGTCGACTTGGCGCCCTAGTCCCCCGCCCCGAGCCCAGCAAATTCAAGCTCGACCTGCTCGACGCCATTCCGGACGGAGAAGAGATCTCTATTTATAAAAATGGCGATTTTTGGGACCTCTGCGCCGGCCCGCACGTGGCCCGGACAGGGAACTGCAAAGCCTTCAAAGTAATGAGCGTGGCCAGCGCCTTCTACAAGGGCGATGCCAACAATCCCCAGCTCCAGCGCCTCTACGGAACCTGCTTCAAGAACAAAGCAGCGCTCGACGAACACCTGGAACGCGTCGAGCAAGCCAAACAACGCGATCACCGCAAGCTCGGCAAGGAGCTGGAACTGTTCAAAATCGACGAACAGGTCGGTCAAGGATTGGTTCTCTGGTTGCCCAACGGCGCGATCGTCCGCAATGAGCTCCAAAAGTTCATCTCCGAGCAACTCGATAAGCAGGGCTACTCCCAGGTTTACACCCCGCACATCGGAAAACTCGATCTCTATCGCACCTCGGGACACTTCCCTTACTATGAAGAGTCTCAATTCCCCCCGATCGCGGAACGGGATGTCATCGAGCGGTTGAGCGATGAGGGTTGTTCCTGCGCGGATCTCCACAACGCCCTGCGCACGGGCGAGGAAAGCGGCTTCCTCTTGAAGCCGATGAACTGCCCCCACCACATCCGGATTTTCGACAGCAAGCCCCACTCTTACCGGGATCTCCCCGTGCGGCTCGCGGAATTCGGTACCGTTTACCGCTGGGAACAGAGCGGTGAACTCGGCGGCATGACCCGGGTCCGGTGTTTCACGCAGGACGATGCCCACCTCTTCGTCACCCCGGACCAGCTCGACCAGGAGATCCAAGGCTGTCTAGAACTCGTCAAGACCGTCCTCGGCACCCTCCGGATGGACGATTACCGAGTCCGCGTCAGTCTGCGGGATCCTGATTCCGACAAGTACGTGGGCGATCCAGCGAACTGGGAGCGAGCGGAAAATGCCCTCCGCGCCGCCGCCCGCTCCTTGGGCAAGCCCTTCACCGAGGAACCGGGCGAAGCCGCGTTCTACGGACCGAAGATCGACTTCGTAGTCAAAGACGTCATCGGGCGGGAGTGGCAGCTCGGGACTGTTCAAGTAGACTACAATCTCCCGGAGCGCTTCAACCTTCACTACATTGGCCCCGACAACGAGAAACACCGTCCCATCATGATCCACCGGGCGCCGTTTGGATCGATGGAGCGCTTCGTTGGCGTGCTCATTGAGCATTTTGCCGGACACTTCCCGGTCTGGCTCGCTCCCGAACAAGTCCGCCTCTTGCCAATCTCCGAGAAATTCAACGAATACGCGGAAGGTATCCTAAAGCGGCTGCGCTCGGCGGGGGTCAGGGCGACGGCGGATTTGGCCAGTGACAAAGTTGGCGCCAAGATTCGCCTTGCCCAGTTGGCGAAGGTTCCGTATATGTTAATTCTAGGAGCCAAGGAGGAGGAGGAGCAGGCCGTGTCCGTGAGGCATCGCCACTCTGGAGACCTCGGCTTGCACCCCGTCGATGATTTTGTTCTCCGCATCACCCGTGAGATTGCCGAAAGGGCGTTGGACAACGCCGGGTGATGCGTTGTGCCCATGATGGTCGGTCTCGCAGAACGAAATCATTCTTCGCTCCGCTCGATCGATCGCCTGCGGGGGACCGGCCTTTTTGCCGTTCCACCCGCATCGTCCCTTTTCCGGCTCCGGCCGAACCAGCCGGCTCACGCTCGGCATCTCTTGAACGACCAACCTGTATTGAGTTATTTCTAAGCCAAAGAAGACCGTCCGCACTCAGCGGGATACCACGCGCATCAACGACCGCATCCGCGCCACGGAAGTGCGCGTCCTTTACCAGGACCTCAGCGTCGTCCTTCCCACCCGGAAGGCTCTCGCCAAGGCCAAGGAACTTGGGCTCGACCTCGTCGAAATCGCACCCAACGCGAACCCTCCTGTCTGCCGCATCGTTGACTACGGGAAGTTCAAGTACGATCAATCGAAGCAGAAAAAGGATCGGATCAAGCCCGCCTCGAAGCTGAAGGAAATCAAGTTCCGCGTCCGCATCGAGGAACACGATTACCGCATCAAGATGGCGCGAGCTGAGGGTTTCCTGGATCACGGAGATAAGCTCCGGATCCAACTTCAGTTCCGCGGTCGCGAGATGGCTCACAAGGAACTTGGCTTTCAGCTTCTTAACCGGGTCAAGGATGACCTCAAAACCATGGCCAAGGCGGATCTGGATGCCCGGCTCGCCGGTCGCCAAATCACCATGATGCTCTCTCCGCTGCCCAAGAGCCAACGGGTGCGGAAGTTCAAAGTCGAGATCCCGGATGACTACGTCGATCAGGATGACCTTGATGACGATGACGATGATCATCACGACGACGATCACCACGATCACGAGGAGCATCCGGCCGAAGCCCTGGTGGAAAACCCCGTGGCCGACGACGTTAGCGAGCCTAGCGAGAAGACGGATTGAAGCAGCTCCTGCTCTTCGACATTGACGGGACGCTTGTTGATACCGGCGGCGCGGGCTTGGCTGCATTGCTCGGAGGCATGCGTGAGGCGTTTCCCCTGCAAGCTTCCGGGAGCTTGCCTCCGTTGGATCTGCGCGGCGCAACGGATGCGGGTGTCATTCGGACCTTGTTTGCTGCTTGCGGCATCGAAGACTTGGCCGAAAATCGGTCGCGCTTTGTCGAGGTCTACCTGCAAAAGCTGATTCTCGGATTGCAAGACCACGAAGACCAGTTTCGCCCCCGCGCACTCCCCGGCGCCGGTGCGTTGCTGTCGATCCTCGCCCAGAACCCGGAGCAGTATTCACTCGGCTTGCTCACTGGAAACCTTGAGGCCGGTGCCTTCGCCAAGCTGCGGCACTTCAACCTTCACGGATACTTCCAGTTCGGAGCATTCGGTCTGGATCGAGAGCAACGAATCGAACTTGGTCCGATCGCTTTGGCCCGTGCCCGTGTCGCCACCGGCCGGGACTTTCGTGCATCGGACACCGTCATCATTGGCGACACGCCAAAGGACGTCGAATGCGCCAGAGCCTTTGGAGCGAGGTGCATCGCCGTCACCACAGGCGGCTTCAGCTCACAGGAAATGGAGCCTCATGCACCCGATGCGCTCATTCCCGATCTCTCATCCCCCGACGAGTTGCTCCGAATTCTTGGCGGATGGATTGAGCGCTAAGCGTGTACCGATGTGAAGGAATGAGGAATGCAAATCCTAGTGACTACGCCGGAACAGCCATTGCGGCCGCCGCCTCAAGATTGAGTTTCTCCATCACCTCCGGATAGACCGAGCGAAGCCCATCTTGAAGGGAAATCGCTGGGCTCCAGCCAAGACTCCGAATCAGACTGGAGTCCATCACCTTTCGAGGCGTTCCATCGGGCTTCGAAGGATCAAAAACGATCCGACCCGCGTAGCCCACGGCTTCCGCGACCATCCTTGCCAAGTCGCCAATGGATTCTTCCGCCCCCGATCCAATGTTCACCAAGTTGGGCGGGTCCTCCAGCTGCAAGAGATGCACACAAGCAGCGGCTAAGTCATCCACATGGAGAAATTCCCGCAATGGCGTCCCACTTCCCCACACCGAAACCTCGGCGCTGCCGGCTAGCCTGGCTTCGTGAAACCGGCGGATCAGGGCCGGAATGACGTGTGAATTCGTCGGGTGGTAGTTGTCCCCCGGACCGTAAAGATTGCACGGCATCGCCGAGTGAAACATTCGTCCATATTGCGCCCGGTAATGCTCGCAAAGTTTTAACCCGGCAATCTTCGCCATCGCGTAAGCCTCGTTGGTGGGCTCTAAGAGGCCAGACAGCAGACTCTCTTCCCGCAGCGGTTGCGGGGCGAACTTCGGATAGATGCAGGAGCTGCCAAGAAAGAGCAGGCGCTTGGCGCCATAAAGATGCGCCGCCTGAATCACATTAGCGGCAATCATCAAATTATCATACATAAACTCCGCCGGGTAAGTTGAGTTCGCGTGTATGCCGCCCACCTTGGCAGCCGCGACGACCACGACATCAGGCCGATGCGTCACGAAGAACGATTCGACCGCTGCTTGCCGAGTCAGATCAAGCTCCCGATGCGTCGCGGTGACTAGATGTTGAAAGCCATCCGCACGCAATTGGCGAACAAGAGCGCCTCCTACCATCCCCCGATGGCCCGCTATGTAAATCTTGTCGCATGCATTCATAACCGACCAGCTGATGTCACATCACAGCAGCATTCGTAGACTTGACCTCTGAACCGAGGAGAGCCAAGTCAGCATCGACCATAATCCTAGCCAACTCGTCCCACTTCGTTTTCGGCTCCCAGCCCAGGCGTTCCCGAGCCTTGGTGTAATCTCCAACCAGGAGATCGACCTCGGTCGGCCGGAAATACTTCGGATCCACCCGCACCAGAGTTCTTCCCGTGGAGACCTCCACCCCGACTTCATCAACTCCCCCCCCCCGGAACTCAAGTTGAATGCCGAGGTGACTGAAGGAAACGCTCACAAAATCGCGAACAGTCGTGGTGATGTTCGTGGCGAGAACAAAATCCTCTGGTTCGTCATTCTGCAGAATTCTCCACATGCCATCGGTATATTCCGGAGCATAGCCCCAATCCCGCTTGGCATCCAGATTCCCCAGAAGAAGACAGTCCTGAAGTCCTCTTGAAATGCGCGTAGCCGCCCGGGTGATCTTGCGAGTCACGAACGTCTCGCCGCGCCTTGGAGATTCATGGTTAAACAGAATGCCATTGGTTGCGTGAATTCCGTACGATTCACGATAATTCACAATGATCCAGTACCCGTAAAGCTTGGCCACTCCATACGGAGACCGGGGATAAAATGGAGTCTTCTCCGTCTGCGGAATCTCCTGCACCTTCCCGTAAAGCTCACTGGTCGACGCCTGGTAGAAGCGGACGTGATCCTTTAGCCCGACCTCTTTGATGGCATCCAAGAATCGCAAAGTTCCGATGCCATCAACCTCCGCCGTGTACTCAGGTACATCGAACGAAACCTTCACATGGCTCTGAGCTCCTAAGTTGTAGATCTCATCGGGTCCGATACGCTCCAACAAGCGGTTGAGGTTGCTGGAATCGGTAAGATCCCCGTAGTGCAGAAAGAATCTTCGATCCAGCAACTCCGGATTGTTATAGAGATGGTCAATCCGCGAAGTATTGAATGAGCTGGAGCGGCGGATCATCCCATGAACCTCATACCCCCTTGCGAGCAATTGCTCAGCAAGGTAGGACCCGTCTTGCCCTGTAATACCTGAAATCAGAGCCTTTCTTTGTGTATTCATCGGATGATAGAGGTAAATACTTCCGGCGGCGGACAGATTGGCCGCCATGAGAACCTGCCTACGGTGCCATCAAGCCGGAAACAGCTCAAGACTTTCCTCGCTGCATCCTCCTTACTCGCTTAGGACATGCCTCAGAGCTCCATGCCCTTAGTGTTCCCCCTGCCCGGGCTAGGCCATCGCAAGGCCGCTTGCGGCGAACCGGTCGGAGCGCCCACCAACGCACGCTCCGATACCCAGACACGCCCAAAGACCGCGCGCCGATGTAGGGACATTTCCGGATGATCACTCAAGGAATATCGCAAATTGAAGCCCTGCAAAGCCGGTGATTACATACGCCTACGATTAGACCAGGGCGTGATCAGACTGTGCCTCTCTATCTTGAAATCCACACCACCTCGGCATGAATCTCTTCCCCGCCCGCAATTCAGCCCCGCAGCCTCTCCCTACCCTGCTTGTTGTAACTCCTACACTGGGGAGCTCTGCTTTTTTGGAAGAGACGATCCATTCTGTTCGCGAGTTACCCTTTCCAGTCTTCCACGTCCTCAGTTGTCCTGAACATCGACTCCAGGATCTCACGGCTCGCTTCCCATTTTGTAAGGTAATCCAAGATGCTGGACTTAAGGGAGGGATCTATGGAGCACTAAATGCTGCACTCAGCGCGGTGATCAGCGATGACTGGGAATGGTTTACCTACATAAACGACGATGACGCTATCGGCCCCGGCTTTGCCACCGCACTCCAATCTCATCTCAGTCGTCCCAGCCCAGAGCCTATTGTCTACGGAAATGTTCGCTTAATCAATGAGGTTTCCCACCCAATCGGCTGGATTACCACTGAGAAAGATCCCTCCAGGCTCCATCTGCTACTTCACCAATCGATCAGTCCACTGAATCAGCAAGGCATGCTCATGCGTCGGGATGTGGTCTATGACCTTAATTCCTTTGATCTTCGCTACAGTCTATGTTCAGATTTGGACTTCTGGGTCCGGGCCCTCCAAGCTGGATTTGCCTTTCGCTTCACCCCGCACGAAGTCGGCAGATTTCGCATTCGCCGCGGTCAACTCTCCGCTAACACCGCTCTGACGCGGTCGGAGTTCCGCGATATCGTCAACCGCCATTTAGGCTCCCCACCTGGATTTCTAGCCCTAGCGCTGTCTAGAATGTGGTATCGCGCCACCAACCTTCCGCGCTATCTGGAGCGTCTGCGGATTTCTGGCCCAAAAACCAGCGAAGCAATCCTCCAGAATGGGCATTGAGAGACGTCCCGAAGTTTTTATACTCAACGACTATTCCACGCCCAATGGCGGTTCATCGGTTGTCGCACTTCTGTCGGCTATGGAACTGGCCCGGCGTGGCTGTCGCGTAACCCTGTTCACCGCCAAAGGGGATGGAGTGCACCAAGAGCGGGGAATTCGCAACTTGTGCTTGGAGCAGGAGACCATTCGCGATGATCCCAACCGGGTGCGAGCGATAGGCAACGGCCTCTATAATTTCGTAGCTTCCCGTCGGCTTCGTAGTGCACTGGCCAAGCAGGATCCCCATGCAACCGTCATACACGTTCACAGCTACACCATCGCGCTCTCCGCTTCCGTGATCGCCACCGCCCTCGACATGGGCTTTCCCGTGGTTCTGTCGTTGCACGATTTCTTCATCACTTGCCCAACTGGCGGTTTTTTTCTGCACAAGCAGTCAAAAATCTGCGAACTGACTCCGCAATCGTGGAGCTGCATAGCCTGCAACTGTGACCGCCGGAATTTCCTCCATAAACAATGGCGGGTAGCCCGGACGGTTTTGCAGAATCAAGGGTTACGGATCGATCGCCGAATCAGCCATTTCATCGGCGTGTCCGACTTCAGTGTCGATGTCATAAAACCCTTTCTGCCCGCAGAGGCTAAAATAACAACCATTCCGAATCCGGTCCAAGCCGAAAACATCGGTCCCGCCCCGGTGGGAACAAACAGCGCCTTTGTATTCATTGGTCGCTTCTCCCGAGAAAAGGGTCCTCAGATCTTCGCCAAAGCGACTTCTAGACTTGCGATTAACGCCGTTTTCATTGGCGATGGAGATCTCTCTGAAGAACTGCGGCGCGAGTGCCCCGATGCAACATTTACAGGCTGGCTTTCGCAAGACGAAGTCCGGACTTGGCTGCGTTGCGCCAGAGCGCTCGTGTTTCCACCACTGTGGTATGAGACTCTCGGGCTTGTGGTCGTCGAAGCGGCATCGGCTGGCGTTCCAGCCATCGTATCAAGCCGATGCGCGGCCATTGATTTTGTTCGCCACGACGAGACAGGCTTAATCTTTGATCACGGGTCGGTGGACTCGCTATGCGATCAGATCAAAAGATTGTCAGACGATAGCGCAACGGCAGCGAAGCTCGGCGCATCAGCGCATCGCTGGTATTGGCAAAACCCATGGAGCGTAGAACGACACGTCGACGAGCTTCTCAAGCTATACGACCAGATGTTACCCAGCCATTAATCTTCGCCACCAATGGATGCGAGAGATCGATTTCAGCTCAAACATCCCCAAAGGGCGCCAGCAACGCCAAGGTCTGCTGCACGTTGTCGCGCACGTGAAACGCACGGGCCCAGGCGCGGATCTCTTCTCGACTGGAGCGACGCCGCGTCGCGGGCAGCCAACGCCGAATCCCTTCCGCCAGTGCGGCGACATCGCTTGGATCCTCGACCACAGAGCCAAACCGGCTGTGGTGGATGACCTCGGAAAAGCCATTCGCCGTCGTGGTGACGACGGGCAGACCATGTGCGGCCGCCTCCAGGCTGGCGTTGGAGAATGGATCGTAAAGCGTCGGCAAAATAAAGATATCCGCCGCCTCGTAGTAGGAGGTCATGTCCTTGACCGCCCCCAAGTAGCGGACGGGTCCGCTCGGCATCCCAGTCTGCCTTCCCCGGCCGGCCACGATCAACTTGACGCCCTCAGCGCGCAGCGCGTTGGCGGCACGGATGGCGAAACGGAGCCCTTTGCGCTCCCAACCGCTCCCGCTGAAGAGCAGAACGATGTCCTGATCCCGGAACCCCAGCTCCCCCCGAATCCGAGTCCGGGGATCCCCGGCGATCGCCGGCGGTTTGTAGCCATTGTAGACGACGTGAATCCGGTTGTAGGGCTTGCCGTAGTAGCTCTGGATCTCGAACTTCACCATCTCCGAGTTGGCGATGATTTGGGTCTTAGAATCGGCGGCAAAGAGCTTCGCCTCCAGATCCAGGATTTGGCCGTGCTTCCGGTTCACATGACGCATCCATCGCCGCCAGGAGGGCTCAAACTTGGCCCGCCGATCCAGCCACGCCCGGTGAACGCCGTCACCCGCCCGGTAAAAATCGCAATCCCAGACCCGCTCCAGACTGTAGAGCACATCGCAATGTTGATGGGGCTTCGCCTTCGTGAGATTGTCCGCGAAAGACATCGGGTCCCCTCCACCGATCCGGATCACTTCCCGGAATTGCCGATCCCCATCTGGCCACTCAGGCGAGGCAAAGAGCGTCACCTCGTGCCCGCGATCAGCCAAGGCGGCGGCAAACCGCTGCAAATAGCGTTCCGCTCCACCCGAGTTCGAGTAGCCGCGTCGCACTAGGCCGATCCTTTTTCGCTCCATTCACCCCTACTTGGCACGGCCCGGCGGGCTGCGCAATCCAATCCACCGGAAGGCGATGTAGCCAACGCAAATCGCGCGGAAGGTCATGACACCAAAAGCGACTGTAAGGTGCGCCCGCGGCCCTTTTTTCCATGAATCTGACATCCGACCCGATCCCATCTTTGATCCGCCGAATCGCTCTTCCGGCCAGCATCGGCTTTTTCTTCAACACGATGTTTAACTTCGTGGATACCTGGTTCGCGGGGAAGATTTCGACCGATGCCTTGGCTGCCCTCTCCCTTTCGTTCCCCGTATTTTTTCTAATCCTCGCTTCGGGCAGCGGCCTGAGCCAGGGCGCCACTGCGTTGATCGCCAATGCTCTGGGGCGTGAGGACAAAGAGGAGGCAGCTCTGCTTTTTGCCCAAACGCTCGTCTTCGCGGTGATCACATCCGCATTCTTGACCGTGACGGGACTCGTCGCGGCTCCCAATTTGTTCCGGCTGCTCGGCGCGGAGGGTGATTACCTGCGGATGGCGCTGGAATACATGAACGTCATCATGGCCGGAACGGTGTTCTTCATCTTGCAAATGACGCTCAACGCGATTCTGAACGCCCGGGGGGAAACTCGCGTGTTTCGCAACGTCCTCATCGGCGGATTTCTCCTCAACCTGGGGTTCGATCCCTGGTTCCTCTACGGCGGCGTCGGCCTTCCGCCCATGGGCATCGCTGGAATCGCCCTCGCCACAGTGGTGGTTCAGTTCCTGGGCTGTATCTACCTGATCTTCCACCTATCTCGATCGGAGATCATGAAATCGGTGCGCCCAAGATTCTTCGCGCCACGATGGAAAAGGATTCAGGAGATTGCGAATCAGTCCGTTCCCGCTGGACTGAACATGCTCACCGTGGCTCTGGGGATTTTCGTCATCACTTGGTTCGCGAGCCGCTTCGGCAAAGAGCCGGTGGCGGGATACGGCATCGCCACCCGGATCGAGCAGATGATCTTGCTTCCCACGATCGGGCTCAACTTCGCGGTGCTCTCCCTGGCCGGGCAGAACTTCGGAGCCGGCCGCCTGGACCGCGTCAAGGAGTCCTGGCACACCACGCTCAAGCTCGGCGTCATCATGATGGTCGGCGGCGGGCTCGTTTTGGCTCTGCTGCGGAGTCCGATGATGGCGCTTTTCACCCAGGACCAGCACGTCGTGAACCATGGAGTTGATTATCTTGGGATCGCAGCCCTGACATTGCCGGCATATCCGATTCTCTTCCAAACGGTGTTCATGCTTCAAGGCATGAAACGGCCGTTGTTTGGATTGATCCTCGGCCTCTACCGCCAGTTTGCCGCCCCGGCACTAGTCTTTTGGCTGCTCGCCTTCGTGTTTGGTTGGGGAGCGTGGGGCGTGTGGTGGGGAATTTGCCTGGTCACCTGGAGCGCGGCGGCGATTGCCGTCTTGCGAGGCCAATCCGTATTGCGCAACCTAGACGCAGAAGGCCGGGCGGGAAACCCCTAACCCGCCCGGCCCTACCATGCGTTTGCGAGGCGTGGCAGCCCGCAGACGAATCCAAGAAAAGCAGCCGCCATGCCAATCACGCCACCCGCTCAACTTCTGGTCACATTTTTCGGACTTTGCCTCGGTTTTGCGCAGCCATGCTTCGCCGAGCCTCCAAAATTGAGCACGTTTTCGATCATCGCCCACGATCCCGCCACCGGAGAGCTGGGCCTCGCCGTTCAGTCTCGTGTCCCTGCCGTCGGAGCGATCGTCCCCGCGGCGCAAGCAGGTGTGGGCGTCATCGCCACCCAGTCATTGGCCAATGTCGAGCTCGCTCCCCTCGGCTTGGTCCTGTTACGGGAGCGCATTCCGCCGGAGCGCTGCCTTGAGATTCTGTTGAAAAATGATCCGATGCGCGAAAAGAGGCAGCTGGCCCTGATCAACGCTGCTGGCGCCAGCGCCGCGTTCACCGGATCGGAATGCCTAGACCACGCTGGGCACCGCACCGGCAAAGACTTTGCCGTGCAAGGCAACCTGCTTGCCGGCCCCGAAGTGCTCGATGCGATGGCCAAAGCCTTCGAATCGGCTGAAGGAGAACTCGCCGACCGGCTCATCGCCGCCTTGCGGGCAGGGCAAACCGCCGGCGGTGACCGCCGCGGCCAGCAATCCGCCGCCCTGCTCGTGGTCCGCGATGGTTGGGGCTACGGAGGGTTGAACGATCGCTACCGCGACCTGCGCGTCGATGACCACCCGGAGCCGATCGAGGAACTGGCGCGGATTTTGGAGGTGCACCGCAAGGTGTTCCCCCGCCCCGATCCAGCTCAGTAAACGCGGTCAGCTCTTCTTTTTCTCTTGGAACGTCGACTTCACGTAGAGATCGCGAAGCTGCTTGAAATCAACCTCGGCCGGGCTGTCGGACATGAGATCGACGCCCTTGTTGTTCTTGGGGAAGGCGATCACTTCACGGATGCTGGTTTCCCCGGCGATCAACATCACTAGGCGATCCAAACCGAGGGCGAGCCCACCATGTGGAGGAGCTCCGAACCGGAAGGCAGTGAGAATGTGGCTGAAATTCGCCTCCTGCTCTTCTTCGCTGATGCCGAGAATCGTGAACACCCGTGCCTGCAGCTCCTGCTCGTGAATCCGGATGCTGCCCCCGCCGATCTCGACTCCGTTGAGCACGACGTCATAGGCATCAGCGCGGACCTTGCCGAAGTTGGCCTCGTCGCCGAGAAGATGAACGTCTTCCGCCTTGGGACGGGTAAAGGGGTGGTGAACTGCGCCCCACTTGCCTTCTTCGGCGTCGTAGCCCAGCAGCGGGAAATCGTAAACCCAAAGGAAGTTGAGGTCCGTGTTGCCCTCGAGCAAGCCCTGCATCTGGCAGACCTCAGTCCGTAAGCGGTAGAGCACGTTGCAAACAGTTTCCCACTTGTCACACCCGAAAAGAATCAAGTCCCCTTCCTCAATGCCGAGCTTGGTCTTGAGAGCTTCGCGTTCGGCGTCGTTGAAGAATTTCACGATTGGTGACTTCCACTCACCACCCTCCACCTTGATATAGGCCAAGCCGCCAGCACCGGCTTCCTTGGCCACTTCCTCGAGGCGCTTGACTTGCCCAGCAGTGATCCCCGCGAAGCCTTTGGCATTGATCGCCCGGACCACGCCGCCACTTTCCGCGGCGCGCTTGAACACGCCGAAGTTGCTCTCGATGAAGTCCTGCGTGAGATCGACGATCTCCACCCCGAAACGGGTATCTGGACGGTCGATCCCGAACCGGTCCATGGCCTCCTGGTAGCTCATGCGGGGGAACGTCTTCGGAATGGTGACACCAATCCCCTTTTCAAACGCCTCGGCGAGCAAACCCTCGATGAGCTGGTAAATGTCTTCCTGCGTGATGAACGAGGCCTCAATATCCACCTGGGTGAATTCCGGCTGGCGGTCCGCGCGGAGGTCTTCGTCCCGGAAACAACGGGCGATCTGGAAATACCGCTCGACGCCCGCAACCATGAGGAGCTGCTTGTACTGCTGTGGCGCCTGCGGCAACGCGTAAAACTTCCCTGGACTGAGCCGGCTGGGCACCAAAAAGTCCCGGGCCCCTTCCGGCGTGCTCTTGGACAGCACCGGGGTCTCTACCTCAATAAAGCCATGTTCATCCAGATGGTCGCGCACCGCCTTGGTGACCCGGTGGCGCAACCGGATGTTCTCACGGAGACGAGGACGCCGCAGGTCGAGGTAGCGGTATTTCATCCGCAAATCCTCATTCGAAAGCTCCTTGTCGAGCTGGAACGGCAGAACGTCGGCCTTGTTGAGGACGCGCAACTCGCGGACCACGACTTCGATTTCGCCCGTGCCGATGTTCGGGTTCACCGTGGTTTGCCCGTTGAATTCCGGACGGTCCGCCACTTCGCCAACGACCTGGATGACGTCTTCCTGGCGCAATTTGTGGCTCAGCTCCGCCACTTCCGGATACTCGTCGGACTTGAACACGATCTGCGTCACGCCCTCGCGATCGCGCAGGTCGGTGAAAATAACCCCGGCATGGTCCCGGTTGGAATTCACCCAGCCGACCAGGGTGACGGTTTTGCCGACGTGAGACTTGCGCAGCTCGTTGCAGTGATGGGTGCGGAACATGGTAAAAAATTAGGGGTCAGAGGGAACGGCCAAGGAGCTTGAGGAGAGTCTCCGGGAGCGCCCCGGCTTCACATGCGGTTTCTGAGCGGTCGGACATCGATTTGATCGACACCGATTCAGCACTGGCGCCGAAGATGACCGCGAAACTCGCCGTAGCTTCCTCGGCGGAGGAAAACTGTTTGCCCACGGCTCGCGGAGTCAGACTGTAATCAACCCGGAGTCCGGCTTGGCGCAACGCCTGCACGCCCGCCAAAGCAGCATCGCGCCGGGATTCATCCGCTACGACGACAAAGGCATCCGTGCTGCGCCGCGCTGCCAGCCACTCTTCAAGCCGGGCTTTGGCGTGCGGCGTTTCCTCGATGAAATTGCCAATCACTACGTCCCCCATCGCAAATCCGCACGCCGCCAAGTCCGTCCCGCCGATCAGCTTTACAAGGTTGTCGTAGCGCCCGCCGCCGGCCACAGCGCGCATGCCTTTGCCGATGTCGAACACCTCGAAAACGGTCCCGGTGTAATACGCAAGGCCCCGGACGATACCGAGGTCCCACTCCAGAAATCCGCCAAACCCGCGAGCGCCCAGATTCCGCGAAATCGCCGTGGCCCGGGCGGAAACCGCCTCCGTTTGCGCCATGAACGCGCGAACCTCGTCCAGACTGGTGCCTGCGGCCGCCAGTTGCGCGACCGTCTTCGACTCTTCCTCCCGGCCCAGCTTGTCGACTGCCTGGAGCACTTCGGTCGCGGCATCGCCCGAAATCCCCCGTTCCGTCAGCCAGTCCATCCAGGCGGCGCGGTCACTCAGCCGGATCACGAAGTCCCCCTGGCGGAAACCAAACTCCAGCATGACCTCAATGGCCATGGCGATCAATTCCGCGTCCGCCTGTTCCGAAGGTTCCCCGAGGATGTCGCAATTAAACTGATAGAATTCGCGCAACCGGCCCTTGGACGACCGCTCGTAGCGGAAGAACGGCCCGATCGAAAACCATTTCATCGGCTTGCGGTAATCCCGCTGCCGGGCCGCAGCCATCCGCGCCAAGGTGGGCGTCAGCTCTGGCCGCATCGCAACCTCACGATCGCCTTTGTCGACGAAATGGAAGAGCTGGCCGGTGATCTCCTCCCCGCTTTTCCGGCGGTAAAGGTCCGTCTTCTCCAGAATTGGTCCCTCGTATTCGGCGAACCGATACCGCGCGGCGACGCGCCTCCACGTTTCGAAAACGTAGTTTCGCAGGTCACAAGCGTCCGGATAGAAATCCCGGAAGCCGGGCAATCTTTCCAGCTTTTCTGCCATGGGGCGTGGGGCCGGGAAACTGCTTGGTCAGGATGGTCATTTCAAGCGGTTTCTTAGGGCTTGGCCAAGACATACCCCAGCCAAATGCAGGCGATGAGGGCGACACCGAACCAATGCGGCGGCGCGGGGAGCGGAATTTCATAGCGGCCACAAAAATATCCAATCGCCAGAGCGATAACCAGAGCGATACCTTGCTTCATCCCTGCGGACGATGGGCCCCCTCAGAGACTCCGCAACATCGGCGTGCCAATTCTGGATCAGGTCGCGTCTCGGGAAGCCAGGCTGTTGACAAATTTTCTCGCAAATCCAGCTCCCAGATTCGCGATTTTTTGAAGATTTGCCTGACATGGTTTAGCTTTAGCGTATATTCGTATACGTAGACTTCTTAAGAATGGCGATCAAAGCCGCTGCAAATTCGCTCCTTTGATTCGTCCATTCTATCGTCCAAACCGTACGCCCCGGCCCTGATTCCCCCATGAATTTTCCGTTCCCACGCCCACTCTTGGCGGTCCTTGCGGTCGCCTGCTGGCTCCCTAGCCAGATCTCGCTCGGTGAGCCAGCCCCCGAAACCCCCAGCTCCGTCTCCACGCAGGACAATCTCGTCGGCCCGCCCGCTCCGGTTCGTCCCGCCAAGACGCCCACTCTAGAGGAAATCCTCGAAACGGCTTGGAATGGCCAAATCGAAGTTTTCCCCGAGGAACGCGACATCAGGACCCCCGGCGGCTACCGCATTCTCAGTTCCCCGGGAGAATCAGCGAAAGTTCTCAAGCGGATGACGAAGGAGTCGTCAGTCGGCGTGAAAGCCGTTTTGACCCTTCCGGACAACTCTCAGGTCTTTGTTTCTGGATGGAGTTGGGAGAATGCCAAACACGATACGGTGCCTACCTGGATCAAACCGATGGGCCAAGTCACCTTGCCGCAAAGCACAACCAAAGCCGCCCAGCCCGAAAGCCCCGCAGCCGAGCTCCCGGCTCAAGCCGAGCTGGCTTCTTCCCCAGACGCTAAGGAGGAAGAGGACGATGCCGGAATCCTGCCGACGGACCTGGAACGCCCGGGTCGCTTCCAGGTTCTGCTGATCGGAAATGGGCGCTACTCCGCCCAGAATCCCGCACAGGCGAGCCTCGATCTCCCCTCCGTTGAGCCGGATCTCAACCTGCTCTTCGGTGCCTTTCGCCAAGCCGGAGCCGAGGTCCAAACCTTGATCGACGGTGACCGTGCCAAGATCATCCAAACCGTTGAGCAACTCGCGGCCAGCTTGCAGCCCGCCGACAGCTTAGTCATCTACTACACGGGTCACGCCGTCCAAGTTGCAGCCAAGAACTTCCTCGCTCCGGTCGGCGTCAGCTTCGTCGACAAAGATCAGGTGCGCGCCACGTCCGTTCCGGTCGATCACCTGATCGGCGTCCTTTCCGCTCGTCCCCATCGCTTCAGCGCGTTGCTGCTCGACGCAAGCCGACCCAATCCGTTCAACAACGTCGATTCCTCGACGCACCTCTCCCGGATTTTCGCCTCGATTCGCTCGGTTGCGGCGCTGAGCCCTACCGGCCTTGCGGAGATGAAGCCGGGCCCGTCCACGCTTGTAGCCTACTCCGCCAGCCCAGGAAGCCTCATTCCCAAGCCGGCGACGGAACCGAACAGCGCCTTCGCGAAAGCCCTCGCCGCCTCCCTCCCAGCAAATGCCGAGTTTCGCGAAATTCTTGATCAAGCAGGCCGGATGGTCAGAGAATCAACCGGTGGAGCGCAAATGCCGTGGCGCACGGGCGAAGCTTCGCCCTTGTTCTTCCCCCAGCTTCCCTGCCGGAAAATCGCGGCCCCCGACGACGACGCCCGTCTCGCAGCTCGCTTGATCGGTGACGACATCGAACAAGGCTTCCCCTTGGCCTTGGCGAGGTTGGCCAGGTCCCTGCGCAACCGCCCATCGAACAATCCCTCAACCGCCGCACTGCTTTACTTACTCAGTTACCAAGCCGTCCCCGTTCCGCTCCAATCCTGGGGGCCGTTCAAAGTGAAAGACTCCGCGTTTGCGACGGGTCTCAAAGCCTCTATCGATGGAACCTACATCGGCCTGCTCCGCGCCAAGGACGAAACCCCGTTCCTGATCATCAACCGTTTCACTGGCGAGCAGGTCAGCGGAGTCGAAGACACCTTCGCGCCGTCCGAAAACGCCACCGTCGCTCTGCAAGAGACCGATCAACTCCGTTCTGGAGACGGACAGCCGCTGAGCACCTGGACCATCCACCGCGCCGCCTGGGACGGTGGGCAAACCGACGCCGTGCCCGCAGATCCCCGTGCCACGTCACCGATTCTGAAGCGCGGCAAAATCGTGGCCTCTTACTATGATGAAGGTCTTGAGCGGGTTTACTTGGCGACGATTGAGAACGGAAAACTCGGATCCGGGCTCTTTTTTTCCGAGTACGCTCTGACTCCCCCGATCAACTCCCTGGGTTCGATGTTGCGCCAACGGACCACCTCGATCAGCGAGGCTCCCGAAGGCACTTCTCCGCTGCAACTGGCGGCAGCCGCCGATGCCGTCTGGAAACTCCTTCTGGATCGAGAAGGCCACGTGGCCCTCGTGAATCAAAGCGGCGCCAAACTGTATGAGCGAACCGATGGACTGTTTGACGATTGGCTGATCAATGAGTCCTGCGGCTCGATCCTCTTGCTTTACCGCGATCAAATCGAAGTTATCAGCCTCGACGGCAAACCGCTCTGGACCATGTCTACCCCTTGGCCCGTGGACCACCGCGGGTCGCTGCTCGCCTTCTCCCCCGCGTTTCAACGGATTTTCGCCGCTCACGCCCCGGAATCCTCGAAGCATGCCGAGTCGAGCATCGTGGCGATCGATAGCAAACAACGCCAAATCATTGCTCCAGATCGCGCCGTGGAAGGCTATGCCCAGTTTGCCGCGATGTCCGGTGACGGCGAGTGGTTCTTCTTCTACGACAAAACCCGCCGGCTTCGCATGTGGGACAGCGCCACGGCCGGTCAACAACTCGATCTCCCCAGCACCCGCGTCCCCATGCCACTCCCGCTCCCAGGAGTGGTTTGCGAGGCGGATCCGCTGGCGCTACCTAGTTTCCACGCCGTCAATCCACCGCTCATCGGTCACATGCCGGAGAGTTACAATGCACCGCTCTGGCTTCCCGACTTGGCGGAAGCCCTGGCCGGATTCCGCGTCACCAATGACGGCACTTTGGAATGGCTCCCCAACGCCACCCAAAAACTCCGGGACGTCGCCAAGGCGATGAACAAGCAAAACCGCGATACCTTGGCCGGAGAATGGGCAGTCTGGTTCTTGGAAAACCGCCTCAGAGCCGTGCCTCGCTAAGCGCCAGAGGCAAGTTTGGATCGATGTCCATGGACAGCTCACTTTGGGGCTGTCCTGCCCGGTACTTCAATAGCGCGGCGTAACCGATCATCGCCGCGTTGTCCGTGGCTAAATCCGCTCCGGCCAAAAGCAACTCGATCCCTTCTCTCTGGCACATCGCCGTGAGAGAATGACGCAAAGCCGAGTTTCGCGAGACCCCTCCACTGACCGTCAGACAGGTGAGTCCCGTCGCCCGGACCGCCCCGAGCGCCTTCCTCGTCAACACCTCGACGATCGCGGCTTGATACGAAGCACAAAGGTCGTTCTCACTCGCCGCCTGGTCCTCCGGAGTCAATTTCTCCAGAAGATAGCGCAGCGAAGTCTTCAAGCCGCTAAAACTGAACGCGTGATCTCCGGAATCCACCATGCTCCGGGGAAACTCGAACGCAGCCGGGTCTCCCTGGCGCCCACGTTGATCCATTTCCGGCCCGCCTGGATACGGCAACCCGAGAAGCTTCGCTCCTTTGTCAAACGCCTCGCCGGCGGCATCGTCCCGGGTGGCCCCCAGGAGCCGATAGCCCCCCAGTCCTCGCAGTTCAATCAACATGGTGTGTCCCCCACTTACGATGAGTCCGACGCATGGTCTCACTCCGCCGGGTTGACCGACGAACGGGGAGAGCAGATGCCCTTCCAGGTGATTGATCGCGAAAAACGGCAGTCCCAGCGCCAAGGCGAGCGTTTTGCCCGCCGTGTTTCCGATCAGCAGCGAACTTGCTAATCCAGGTCCCGCCGTAGCGGCGATCAAGTCCAAGCCGCCCAATTCCAAGCCCGCCTCAGCCAGAGCTTGGCTCACCACCGGCATCAACGCCAAATTGTGCTCGCGTGAGGCCAACTCCGGCACCACGCCCCCGTGCGGACGGTGCAACGCAATTTGAGAGGCGACGACGTTCGCCAAAACTTCGCCCTCACCCAGCACGACGGCCGCCGCCGTTTCATCGCAAGACGTCTCCAAGGCAAGGACAACCTCGCCCTGTTCCCCTCTTCGTGGCCGCTCCGGCATCTTGGCGTCAATTTGCTGCCGCGGGAGCCGCTTCTTTCTCCGGGCCTGCGGTGGCTGTCCGGGCCGACTTGGCGGAAGCGCCCTTCATTCCAGCGTAGCTTCCCGAAAAAAGCAGAGCGCCCTTGAGAGAATCAGCCGCGCGGGCAAGTTGTCGATCTTCCCAATCCTCAATCTTTTTCAGCTCCTGGGGCGAGAGCGTGTCCCTCCGGAACCACGTCATGAGATTGCGCTCATCCTGCGGCGTCAGAGTGGAAACAATATCCGGCTCAACGCCATGCTCGTGGATCGTCCGCTTGCTCGGCGTGTAGTAACGGGCCGTGGTCAAGCGGATCGCATTGCCTTCGCTATTGGGGACCGGAATGATCTGCTGGACCGATCCCTTGCCAAACGTGGTCTCGCCGACCACCAGAGCCCGGTTCAAATCCTGCAAAGCACCGCTCACCACCTCGGCTCCACTGGCACTGCCGTGGTTCACCAGAATCGCCATCGGATAGCTCCGTACGTGCCTAGTTCCAGGCGGAGTCCGGTAGGTCTTGGAGTTACGGCTTGCATTGCGACCTTCCGTGGTGAGGACGACGGTGTCCGGCGGAACGAACTCCCCGCAGGTGTTGACGGCCGCCGTCAGCAGACCGCCCGGGTTGTTTCGCAAATCCATCACGAGAGCTTCCATTCCTTTCTGCTCCAGGTCGTTCAGCGCATCGACGAGTTCCTTCACCGTACTTTCTCCGAATTGCGTAAGACGCAGATATCCCATCTTCCGCTCGGCCGCGTAACGGCTCGGGAGAAGCATCACATCGGTCACGGTGGCTTCCCGGATCACTTCCCGCACCAGACCGATCTCTAGAAGTTCATTGTTGGCCGGACGACGCAGCGTCAGTTTCAGCGGTTGTCCCGGCTTCCCACGCATCATTTCCATGGCTTCGGCCAAGCCGAGTTTATCGGCCAAGATGTCATTGACCTTGATGATCTGATCACCGGCGAGTACTCCAGCCCGCGCCGCCGGCCCTTCTTCGCGCACCGCGACGATCGTCAGCATCTCATTCCGGAACGCGATGGTAATGCCCACCCCGTCATAGGTGCCTCCGGTATCTTGCTGCATCTGCTCGAAGATCTCCTTGGGCATGAACTGACAGTGCGGGTCCAGATTCGCCAGCATTCCCTCCAAGGCACCATCGATCAACCGTTGGTAAGTGACGCGGCTCTCGTCGTGATACTCCTGGCGGATCAATTCGATGACGTGAACCAAGATCTCGATCTGCTCAAATCCAAGATCTTCAGCCGCCTTGGCCCCCTTCGCTCCAGGTTTGTCAGCTTGACCAGGCTCGGCTGGGACTGTGGCCTCCGGTGATTCTTGAGCCAAACCGGTACTGCCTCCAACCGGGCCCAGCAAGAGGGCTATCAGGCAAGCCGTCCGCTGGAGTGAGCGCTGAGAAATTCTCATAGGCGCTCACTATCTCCTTTCACGGCCCAACTGACAAGCAGTCGTCGCAATCCGGATTCAGCCGGGTAGCGCCATTTTCTTTAAATTATGGTTTTTATATTCGCATTTTTATAGTAAACTCTACCTGATGATCATGTCGAGTCGATCATCACCACCACTCGAGCCTCGTCGTCCTCATGCACGCCGCCATTCAGATCTCCGCCTCTTTTACCGCGGAACCGTTGCTCAGACCTTTGGAGCAGTGGCTCAAGGTCACCGGTATCAAACCTTCTGTAGCCCTTTCCAGTTATAATCAGATCTTCGCGGAAGCGCTCGACCCCAACAGCGCCTCAGGACGGAATTCCAAGGGCTGCAACGTATTTCTGATTCGACTCAGCGACTTAGCAGAGGCCAATCGCCTTCCCGAGGCTGCGGCCACCTTGGCCTCTGCGATCAAAGATCTCGCCGCCCGCTGCGATGCCCAGCACCAAATCGTCTTTTGCCCAGAGCCGGAGCTGCATCCCGACACCCTCAAACTTGAGCTCGAGCTGATCTCCGAATGGTCCGCTCTCGCCAACGTCGAGCCGTACTGTTCGGCGCAATGGGGAGAAGACTACCTCGTTCGGGACATGTTCGATCCCGAGTCCGACGCCGCGGCGAGCATTCCCTACTCAGGGTCCATGTTTACGGCAATCGCGGCGCTGATCACTCGCCGCCTTTGCAAACGAATCCTCCCAACGGCCAAAGTGCTTGTTTTGGACGCGGACAACACGATTTGGGGCGGAATCTGCGGAGAGGAGAGCCCGAACACGCTCGACTTCAGCGGAGCCTACGCGGAGTTGCGCACCTTCGCGCTTCGCAAACGGAAGGAAGGAGTCCTGCTCGCTCTCTGCTCCAAAAACATCCAGGCTGACGTCGATCGGGTTTTCGCCGAACAGCCATGCTCTCTAGGGATACGGCGTGAAGACTTCTCCGGCTGGAAAGTCAGCTGGGCTCCAAAGTCGCAGAGTCTCCGTGAATTGGCCTCCGAGCTAAATCTCGGGTTGGACAGTTTTGTCTTCCTGGATGACAACCCCGCTGAAATCGCCGAAGTGCGGGCAAATTGCCCAGCCGTCCTAGCGCTAACGATTCCGGAGGATGGAGATGAACGTTCGTTTTTCTTGCGTCATCTCTGGGCGCTGGACGGCGGCTCAGCCACGGATGAAGACAAGCTTCGCGCAGGCTTTTACGCGAGCGAGGCAGAGCGAATGCAACTCCGCGCCCGGTCTTCCACTTTTCATGACTTCCTCCGCGGTATCGGCCTCGAAATTCAGATTCGCGACAGCACGATCGAGGACCTTCCCCGATTGTCCCAACTCACGAAGCGAACCAATCAATTCAACGCGAATGGTCTTCGACTCACCGAAGCGGACCTCACTGCCCGAAGAGCCGACGGCGCCACCTGCCTCACGGTTCGCGTTCGCGATCGCTTCGGCGACTATGGATTGGTTGGAGCGATTCTTTGCCGCCCACATGCGGAGACTCTCTCCATTGAGCTATTCATTCTGAGCTGCCGGGCGCTCGGAAAAGGCGTCGAGCGCTCTATGCTCATTGAGTTGGCCAAGCGTGCCCAAAGCATCGGAGCGGGAACCCTGGCGTTCTCCTATCGGGCGAGCGACCGCAACGAGCCGTTCCTGCGCTTCCTCCGCGCCACCGGTGCCGAGCAAACGGCATCAGATACGTTCCAGATCGCAGCTTCCCTTGCGGCCTCACTCTCGCCACTGCCGCCAGAAGATGCGGTGCTAGCTCCGGCCACTGCCGCTCCCGTCTGTCCTCAAGAGCGCGCCGACATGCCCATCGATGTCGCCGAGCAGATCGCCGGCAAGTGGTGGGACGTAGAGCTGTTTTTCGACACCTTCTGCGCACCGCGGCGCCCCCGCCCTGAGCTTTCGCAACCGTTGACGCCCCCCGGGACGGCCACTCAGGAACGCTTGGCCGCCATCTGGCGTCGCGTTCTTGGTCTCGATTCCGTGGGCATCCACGATTCATTTACGGAGCTCGGGGGCACCTCGGTGCTTCTCGTGGCCCTTCACTCGGCAATCCGAACGGAACTCCAAGTGGCGATCGAGCTGACGGACCTTTTTGAGCTTCCCACGATCGCCAAACAAGCCGCCATGCTGGAGGGGAAGGGAGCCAGCTCGAACCTTGCCGCGCCCGTTCGTTCCCGGATCCATCCCCCGGAACAAGACGCCGTGGCCATCATCGGAATGGCCTTGCGGGTTCCCGGCGCGAATGATCCGCAACAGTTTTGGGATAACTTGGCCAACGGAGTCGAGTCCATCTCCCGATTTCAACACGAGGAGCTTTACGATCCGGAGAACTTCGGCAAACCCGGCTACGTCCCGGCCAAGGGGCTGATCTCCGGCGTCGATCTCTTCGATGCCGCCTTCTTCGGGATCCTTCCCAAAGATGCGAAGATCATGGATCCTCAGCAACGGATCTTTCTCGAACTGGCTTGGGAAGCCATGGAACGGGCTGGCTACACCCCAGACAGCCATTCGCAACGGATCGGCGTCTACGCGGGCGCCTACTTTGATACCTATCTCCTCGCGAACCTCTGCACCGACCGCCAATTCCTCGCGGAATTGATCCCATCGATTCAGGTCGGTTCGCTCCAAACCGAGTTGGGCAATGACAAGGATTACCTGGCGACCCGGATCGCCTACAAACTGAACCTCCGCGGCCCCGCCATGACCCTGCAAACGGCTTGTTCCACGTCCATGGTGGCGGTCGTGGAGGCTTGCCGGGCGATCCGTTCTGGACTCTGCGACATGGCCCTGGCCGGAGGCGTCACGGTCACCCTTCCCCTGAAGCGCGGTTATTTCCATACCACCGAAGGCATGCTGTCAGCAGATGGCCATTGCCGAGCCTTCGATGCCGAGGCCACCGGTACCGTGTTCGCCAATGGAGCGGGAGTGGTCATGCTCAAGCGGCTCAGCGATGCAAGGCGCGATGGCGATCACATCCACGCCGTGATTCGCGGCACCGGTTTGAACAACGATGGCGGAGTCAAGCACAGCTACACCGCTCCAAGCGTGGAAGGCCAGGTCGATGTGATCCGTATGGCTCAGCAGGACGCCCAGGTGACACCTGAGTCAATCGGCTACATCGAGGCGCACGGTACCGGCACCCCGTTGGGCGATCCCATTGAAGTAAATGCCCTCACCAAAGCCTTTCGCGCCGGAGGAGCCGAGGAGAATGGGTTCTGCGCCATCGGCTCGCTGAAGACAAACATTGGGCATCTTGACGTGGCCTCCGGCGTCTGCGGCCTCATCAAAACGGCGCTTTGCCTTGAGAAGCAGGCCTTGCCTCCGACGCTTCACTTCCGCGCGCCGAATCCGAAGATCGATTTTGCCTCAAGCCCGTTCCGGGTCAATGCGAAGCTGACACCCTGGACCGAAGGTCTTCGGGGAAATCCGCGGCGCGCCGCCGTCAGTTCATTCGGGGTCGGAGGAACCAACGCCCACGTGATTCTGGAAGAGGCTCCTTCCCTCACCTCTAGTCCCAGCGTCCGTCCCAATCAGCTCTTTTTATTCTCTGCCCGCTCTCCGGAATCGCTCTCCTCCGCGACGACCAACATGGCCCAGTTCGCCCAAGCCCCCGGCTCCATCGAGGCTGCGGACGCCGCGTGGACGTTGGCGATCGGGCGCAAGCCGTTCCGCTACCGCCGCGCCATCGCCTCCCCTGATTTTGCGTCTCTGGTCCAAGCCTTGCAAACCGACGCCACGGTGTCCGGAGAGGCGATTCGCGAGAACCCTCCAGTGACGTTCCTGTTCCCCGGCCAAGGCGCGCAGCACGTCAACATGGGACGGGTCTTTTACGATACAGAACCCGGTTTCCGCCGCCGGGTGGATCAATGCTCGGACCTTCTCCGGCCGTATCTGGGGCTCGAGCTGACCACTATCCTTTACCCCGCCAACGGCAGCAGCCCGGAGGAGGCCAATCGTCAGCTGAAGAACACCGTTTTGGCGCAACCCGCCATCTTCACGGTGAGCTATGCTCTCGGCTCGCTGCTCATGGACTGGGGCATCCGGCCAGCCGCCATGATCGGGCATAGCGTGGGTGAATTCGTCGCCGCCACGCTGTCCGGAGTGTTCGATTTGGAACCGGCGCTGCGCCTTCTTGCCACGCGTGGCCGTCTCATGGGCGAGCTGCCCGCCGGTGGAATGCTCTCTGTGCGGCTGAGCGAGGCGGACCTGCTGAATCGATTGCCGTCCAGTCTCGATCTGGCGGCGGTCAATGGACCAAGTCTCTGCGTGGTCGCCGGTTCGCCCCCGGAGTTGGACATGTTACGCGCCAGCCTCGAGGCGGACGGGGTCGCCGTGCAACCTTTGCACACCTCCCACGCCTTCCACTCCCGCATGATGGATCCAGTGGTGCCAACATTCGCGGATGCCTTCAACGGCATCTCCCTGCGCGCCCCGGAGATCCCCATTCTCTCCACCGTCACCGGGGAATGGCTCACCGCACGGGAAACCTGCGATCCCCAGTACTGGGCCTCCCATCTCCGCGAGCCGGTTCGCTTCCACCGCGCCGTGGTGCGCGCCAGCACCGCACAACCAGGGCAAATTTTCTTCGAAACCGGCCCAGGCCAATCGCTGACTGGGTTGGTCCGTCAATCCATCGAACGCCAAGCCGGTCACGTCACAGTTTCTACCTGTCGGCATCTGAAGGAGCAAGGCTGCGATCACGAGCACCTTCTTCAATCCATCGGCCGCCTCTGGACCTGCGGTGTCCAGATCGACTGGAACGCCTTCTACGCCGCCGAGCAACGCCGCCGCGTCACCGTTCCGACCTACCCTTTCGAGCGCAAGCGCCATTGGGTCGATGCCCGTCCACTCCACTCTGATTCTTTCCCCACTCTTCCCTCGTCTGAACCGATCATGTCCCCGTCTCCATCCACCTCCAGAATCCCTCAGCTCGCCACCGCCGTCCGCGGCATTCTCACCGATTTGTCCGGCATTCCTACGGCGGAACTGGTGGGCAATGCGTCGTTTCTGGAGCTTGGCTTTGACTCCCTGCTCCTCACCCAAGTGAGCAAAGCTCTGCAGAATCAATTCCAGACGCCGATCACCCTTCGCCAAATGATGACGGAACTCCCGAGCATCGATGCGATGGTGGCGCACCTCGATTGGGTCCTGCCCATTGAGGCCTTCCGACCAGTGCCCTGCCCCCCTGTCCTGGCCCCCTCCCAAGCGGCAACGTCGCAAACGCCCACGGCTCCGCCCAGCGTCGTAGCTCCGCCAGACGCATCTCTGCCCGCCGCCAGCTCCCATCTCGAATCCGTCATCGCACAACAGCTGGACTTGATGCGCCAGCAGCTCGTCTTGCTCCAAGGGTTACCCTCCGCGCCCCCGCAACCCGCCCCCGTTTCGGCGACTCCGCCGGTCGTCACAGCCCCGGCTCCCGTCTCCGCGCCCTGCACCGCCATCAACCGGAATCTCGACGATTCGCTCACCTCTCGCCAGCGCCGCCACCTCGACGATCTGATCGCCAAATACGTCGCCAAGACCCGCACGTCCAAGGAGCTGACAGCCAAATACCGGCGCTGGCATGCTGATCCCCGCACTGTCTCTGGCTTCAACCGGCGGTGGAAGGAAATGATCTACCAAATTGCCGTCGTGCGGTCCAAGGGCTCGCGGTTGTTCGATGTGGACGGAAACGAATACATCGACCTCCTCAACGGATTCGGTCCGAATTTTCTGGGACACTCACCAGACTTCGTCACGGAGGCGCTCCATGCCCAGCTTGACCGGGGGGTGGAAGTCGGCCCGCAGAGCATTAGCGCCATGGAAGCGGCCCAGCTCTTCTGCGAGGTCACTGGAAACGAGCGGGCCAGCTTCGTGAACACGGGCTCCGAAGCCGTCCAGGCCGCCATGCGCCTGGCCCGGACGGTAACCGGGCGTGACAAGATTGTCGTCTTTGCCAGAGACTATCACGGGAACTTTGATGAAGTCCTGGTCAAAGGCGCTGGCTCCGGAGACCAACTTCGCTCTCTGCCGATCGCGCCAGGGATTCCGCGCCGCGCCGTGGAAGACGTCATCGTCCTGCCGTATGGAACGGAAGAAGCCCTCAACGTCATTCGCCGCCGGGCTCACGAACTGGCCGCCGTGATCGTTGAACCGATCCAGAGCCGCCGTCCCGAGTTTCAACCGCGCGAGTTTATCCGGGAGCTGCGCCAGATCACCGAAGCCTCGGGCACCGTTTTTGTGTTCGATGAAGTCATCACCGGTTTCCGCACCGGACCACGCGGTGCCCAGGAACTTTACGGGGTGACCGCGGATATCGCGACCTACGGCAAAGTCGTGGGAGGCGGAATGCCCCTCGGAGTGGTGGCTGGCAAAGCCGAGTTCATGGACACCTTCGATGGTGGGATGTGGAACTACGGCGACGATTCTTTCCCGGAAAAAGGCGTTACGTTCTTCGCCGGAACCTTTGTGCGGCATCCCCTGGCCATGGCAGCGGTGAAAGCCGTGCTGCAACACTTGCGCGGTCAAGGCCCAGAGTTCTGGACCCAAATCCGCGAGCGGGCCGATCGTCTCGCGCAAAGCGTCGATCGCATGTTCGTGGAAAGCGGCGCGCCCCTGCGCATGCCGAACTTCGGCTCACAAATGTTCGTTCGCGCAATCGACGAGCACAAATATACCAATCTGCTCTTTTTCCATCTGCGCCACAAAGGTGTTTTCCTCCTAGAAGGCTTCCCCAGTTACCTGACGGCGGCCCATACCGACGAGGACGTGGATTATGTGATCTCCGCCTTCCGGGAATCCGTCACGGAATTGCAACACGGCGGCTTCTTTGAGCCCGCACCCGGCACCGAACCTTTGTATCAGAACGGATCTCGTCCCAACACCCCTGAACCCGCGCCACAAATTCATCCGCTGACGGAACCATTGGCGGAGGTCTGGCTCGCCTCTCAAATGGGCGAAGCCGCATCCCTCTGCTTCAACGAGATCAACGCTATCCGGCTATCCGGTGCTCTGAACACACAAGCCCTGGAACACGCGATCACGGATCTCGTAAAGCGCCACGACGCCCTCCGCTCCACCTTCTTGCCCAGCGGAGTCGGCTTCCTCACAAAGCCGGTCGATTCCTTCTCGTTTCGCCTGTCCATTGAGACTCGCACCTCGATCGAGGCCATTTTGGACAGGGAACGCTCCACTCCCTTCGACCTTGTGAACGGCCCATTGCTTCGAGCCGTGCTGGTCCAGCAAGCCGCAGATGAACATGTATTGATTCTTAACGCCCATCACTTGGCCTGCGATGGTTGGTCCTATAATACTCTCCTTCGCGAGCTAGGAGAGTGCTACAACTCACGCTGCGCCCGCCGCCAGCCCACGTTGCCCGCCCCCCCGAGCTTTGCTGCCTATGTCAATGCAGCCAAGCATCGCGAGTCACAGGAAGGCCAGGACACCGCCTATTGGCTCTCGCAGTTTGCCGTGCCGGTCGCACCGCTACGACTCCCAACCGATTTCCCCGCGCCCCGTGAAACCAGCTTCCGCAGTGCCTCGGTGGCCTACAACCTCGGAAAAGGGGACCTGATGGAATTGAAGCGCTGCGCTGCCCAAGCAAGCGCCACGCTATTTAGTTTGCTGTTGGGGACGTATCAATTGCTTCTGCACCGCATCAGCCGCCAACAGCGCTTCGCCGTATGGTTCCCCGCCGCCGGGCAGTCTGGAACGGATCAAGAATTCTTGGTTGGTCACTGCGTGAACGCTATTCCCCTGATTTCGGATATTGACTTATCCCAGGACTTCACCAGCTATGTTCGCACGACTCAAGATCGTCTGCTCGATGCGTTGGAGCACAAGGGCACTACCTACGGTCGGCTTCTCAAAGATCTCAGTCCGGATCGCCGACCGCTATTGGAGGCTGTGTTCAATTTCGAGCGTATGGACGTTGAAGTTCCTATGACCGGCCTGCAAACCGCGATCCGGGAAGTGGAACGCAAGTTCTCCACCCATCCTCTTTTTTTGAAGACTTGTGAAACGCCTGAGGGCTTGGAAGTTCGCTTCGACTTCCACGAGGCAATCTACGACCGGGCGACGATTCAGGCTTGGCTGGATACCTATCGCGCCATGCTGGATACCGCAAGGTCGCACCCCGTGCTGCCTCTGGCCACCGTCCTCTCGGCCATCTCTCCCATTCATCGGCACCAGATCCAGTCCTGGAATCAAACCGGGACGGAATTTCCTGGCGAGCGCATTTTGCCTGAGCTCTTTGCTGAAGCCGTTATCAGATGGCCGGACGCGATTGCGTTGCGCTGCGAAGATCGCGACGTGACCTACGCTGAACTCAACGATCTGTCCGGACGCATGGCGCATGCGCTGATCGATGCCCAGGTTCCTTCAGGGGCGCGGGTCGCCCTCTTCTTGGAGCGCTCTCCGGAACTTTATGCAGCCATTCTTGGCATTTTAAAAGTAGGAGGCGTTTATGTTCCCATCGATACTCAGTATCCCGCCGATCGCATCCAATTTCTTCTTGAAGACAGCGCCAGTTCGGTCGTGATCAGCCAGGCCAGCTTGATGCCGCGACTCCCTGCTGGCGTGCCTGTTCTTTCGGTCCAAGATGCGCTTCAGAGAACCGGAACCGAGCTCACCCTGCGTCACGCTAAGACCACACCGGAGAGCGATGCCGTTCTGATTTATACCTCAGGCTCTACTGGTCAGCCGAAAGGGGCACTTCTTCCTCATCGTGCCGTCGTAAGACTGGTATTCGGAGCCAACTATGCACAATACGATCCCGGCCAAACGCAGATGCAGGCGGCGTCCATTTGCTTCGATGTCTCCCTGTGCGAAGTTTTTGGAAGCTTGCTGCATGGAGGCCGCCTCGTGATTCCCCCTGCCGGGCACCGCACCATCGATGAACTCGCCGATCTTATTTTACGGGAGCACGTTACCCAGCTGTTCCTTACCGCTGCCCTTTTCGAAGCACTCGCCGACGGCAGACCCGATGCGTTCCGCAGTTTGCAGCGTGTCCTCACCGGGGGAGATGTTGCCTCGTTGAGCCATGTCGCCAAAATTCACGAAGCGCACCCTCATTGCCAGATCGTCAATTCCTACGGCCCGACGGAGAACACCACCTTTACCACGTTCCACCCAATCGCTTTCCCGGACTTGAGCCGCTCCCGCCTCCCCATCGGACGCCCCGTCTCCAATTCTACCGCTTGGATTGTCGATGACCGCGGCGCCTTGTGTCCCCCTGGAATTCCCGGTGAGCTCTGGGCTGGAGGAGAAGGCATCGCCAACGGTTACTGGAACCGTCCCGGCCTCACGGACAGCCATTTCCTTCCCGACCCATTCACGTCCTCAGCCATCACCCCCGTCTATCGCACGGGCGATCTCTGCCGCTTCTTGGCCGACGGACGCATCGAGTTTTTGGGCCGCATCGATCAGCAAGTCAAAATTCGCGGATTCCGTGTCGAACCAGAAGAAGTGGAAGCCCACCTTGACCGCCATCCGTCCGTGCGACAGTGCAAAATCACCGTTCGAGGACATGGTGCCGGTGGGCGCTTCCTGGCCGCCTATTTGTCACTGCATCCCGGAAAATCCGATACTCCTGCCAACTTCGCCGAGTATCTCCGATCGAAGCTCCCTTCTTATATGGTTCCATCCGCGATCACGGTGCTCCCCGAGCTTCCGCTCACTGCAAACGGCAAGATCAATATTCACTCGCTTCCGGAGCCCAGCTTGATCCCACTTCCAGATAAGACGGAAGAGGAGCTGACTCCGGCCGAGGCAACCTTATTGCCGCTATGGAACGAAGTTCTCGGTCTTTCAAACACCGATCTTGATGCTGATTTCTTTGCCTCTGGAGGGCACTCACTCCTAGGGATGCGTCTTCTGTCTTCCATTCAAAAGAACTTCGGAATCGCCTTACCCCTTGGGAAACTCTTCCAGGCTCCGACCATTCGCCAACTAGCCAAGGAGTTCGAACTTCAACAACAATCAGCTCCGCTCCCAGCCCCCCCCCGATCTCCTCGCCATCTTCCCTGGGAAAAGGGTGTATTGAACTCCTAATCGCATGCCCCAGGTATCGCCCCCGCTCCTCTCGGGAGAAATTCATATCTGGCAAGTTCATCTCCGTGACGAAAGCGGGCTACGCTCCCGTCAAGCGCGATTGCTTTCCTCAGAGGAGTTGCGCCGGGCGGACGCCTACCGCTTCGAGCGCGACCGGAGACGCTTTGTCTCCGCCCGCGGCATGCTTCGAAGATTGCTGGCTGGCTACACTGGGGCCGATGCCGACAAAGTCGAAATCGCCACCACGGCCTCGGGCAAGCCATTCCTAGCAACGTCTACGGCCCCGCTCTATTTTAACCTCTCCCACAGCGGTGATCAGGCTCTAATCGCTTTTTCACGCGATGCGGATGTGGGAGTTGATCTTGAGGAAATCAACTCTGAGGGACGCATGGAGGACCTGATCCAATCCATTTGCAGCGAAGTCGAAGCACACCAGATTCGCTTGATTCCTCCCCATCGGCAAGGCCGTGCCTTGCTGCGCTTGTGGACGGCAAAAGAAGCTTATCTAAAGGCGACCGGATTCGGACTGCAGATCGCGCCTCATCGATTGGAAGTGGACGGCCCTGTGTTGCATGGGTGTGGCGCGCCGAGCCAAGTCCGCTGGCTGGAAGCGCCGCATCGCTCCGGTATGTATTGCCTCTACCCACTCCCCCAGTGCGAACAAGAGCTTCGAGCCTCTGCCGCCCTGGTCATTCGCTCGGCGGAAACGTCGCACCAGTTGACTTGGTTCACGGCGGAGGCCGGAGAATCACCACGTCTCCGTCAAAGCCTCCTTCGCGCAAATGCGTGCGATGGAGCGCCTGCGGGCCCGCGTGAATGATCTCGTCGGCGGAGTCGAGCCTGCCGTTCCGGTTCACATCCCTCGATAACGCACCAATGTGCTGGAACGCCTTACCCGGTGTATAGCAAACCGCGATGGCATCACCGGGCAGCACTTGGGTTCCCCAGTGAACCAAGCTCTTCGGCGCACCACCGGCCACAGGAAACTCCGCGACCTTGTTCCATGCCTTCACCAGCATGGACACGTTGAAGTCTTCGGGCTCTTCCAGCCCCTTCCAGCGCCGGTGCGCGGCCACCAACACATCGGCGCAATCCACACCAATATAGTGGAAGCTTTGCGATGGCACGGAACCGAATAGACCCGGCACATTGAAAAACCCGGTCAGAAAGCCCAGGTAACTAGCGTCCTGTTGAATTGAGAGCCGAAACACCGCCGGAGAGAGATTACGATCTCCATTCTCTTCCAAGCCTACCGACCGCAGTTTCCTTCCACCCGCAACGGCCTGAACAGACAGCCAGAAGCTACCCAAATCCGCATGATAAAACGGCGAGTGACTCGCGCCCTGGAAAATTTCTTCCGGCTTGAGGTCTACCTCGGTCTTGCCCCGCCATGAAACAATCTCGTCTTGATGGTAGTCGATCCTCCCGAAGCCCACCCATTTGTAGGGCTCCCGTTCCCAGGGGTGGTTAGCGTTTTTGTAAGAACGCGCCGTCTCCGGAACGATCTGAAACCACCGGACCTCCTCAAGGCCACTCGCTCCAGCCACGCGCAGTCGAACTGGCGTTGCTTGAATCACAACCGCCGCTCCCCGCCGGAACCCTGCGTCTCCCACTTGCGCCTCGATCGTCAGTGACACCTCCTGGGCCTGAGACGCCGCCCCCCACAACTGAAACGCGATTCCCCACAAAGCCCACGTCTTCATGCCGGTTACGACGCGAAACCCGCCCTAAAGATTCTCCGCGCCGAGCAAAAGCCAGTTGTCATCGATCGATTCAAGAGGCCTCTGACAGACGATGCCATTGTCGTCGTACTCAGAAAGAATCGTCGTCTTGGGCGGGATATGCCCCGAAGCAATGGAAAGAAGGTGACTGAGAAAGGTCCGCTTCGGTTGATACGCGTGGTTGTACCAGAAGTAATGTCGCTCTTTTTCCACCGGGGCCTCCAGCGCCTGTCGCAACAGTTTCTCTTCTGCGCCGTCAGGGAACGCCACATGATCCAGCACTCCGCCCCGCAATTCGCAAAGCGGTTGAAATTGCGCGGCCCACTTCCGGGTTTGCTGCCATTTAGGATTCTCCCCGGGCGCCGGCTGAGAATCGAGAAAGTCTCCAATGAGCCGCTCATAGAAGTCCGGTCCCTTGAGATCCAAATGCTCCCAGCCGAAGCCATCAAACATATTGTGTCCGCCCACGATATTGCCATACCATTGACTCGGCAATCCGTGCGGATTCTCCTTCAATCCGTAAAACTTCAGCGCCTTCTTCTGCTCGGCCGTTAAATCCTTCAACGCCGGAAAAAAGTCATAGCTGATGGGCGGGCTGATCAAGAGCACCGGCTTCAATTGATTCCGCGCAGTGATGATCTCGTGAACCGTGCCAACGCTGTAAATATTCGTCGGCACGAAAGCGATCACAAAGTCACTGATATCCGTCATCCGCAGATCGATATGCACCGTCTCCCAGAACTCCTGCTCAAAGCGGGCGCGTGTCTGGTGGGACGTCCAGAAATCCGCTACATAGCGCTCCTTGGCGGGCACCAATCCTTCGCGCCCGTAATCGGCGGTATGCCCCAGGACGCGAGGCTTGTTCCATGGGTCGAGCACCGTGATCGAAAGCGCCCGGAGGATTGGGGTCAAAATCGCGCGCCACCCAAAATACTTCTCAACCACCCGGGATCCGACAAAATCCATCGGCCCAGAGAGATAGACGCGGGTATTGTGCAGGAGATTGCCCGTCATGGTTCGGGATCTTCAGCGGGCGGAGTCAGATCGATCTCAAGATGCAATTCCTGAGAGAGCCCGGCCAAGTCCATCCGCACCTGCTCCAGCGTGGTTCCATCGGGAAAGCAGAGTTCCGCCGTGGCCTTGAAGAGAATCTCTCCGGTCCAGGGAGCGCTGACGCATTCCGTTTCCAGTTCAATCACGTTGATGCCGCGGGCAGCCAAGGCTTGCGAGAGATCGCGGACAATTCCCGGTCGATCGTGTCCCAACAACTCCAAGTGATGCCGCACCTGCGGAGCTGGCTCGTGGCTCAACGTTTCCACCACCACCGTCGAGAGACCCAAGCCCTCCAATGCGGAACGCAACGCCCCCGCCTGTTCGCCAGGGACATCGACGTGAACAATGCCCGCGAACTGCCCCGCCAAACGCGCCATCCGGCTCTCCACCCAGTTCCCGCCATGCGCGGCGACAGTCGTGGACACAGATTTGACGACGCCGGGACGATCCGGACCAACGAGGGTGACAACCAGGGAGACATTTCCTGCCATAGCCCCCGATCCTCCGCTCGATCCCGGCGGGACGCAACGCCGGAATGCAGAAGCGCGCCCCCCCAATTCGTGCCAGCCCGTACGCCGCGGGGCCGATTTCCGCTTCCCTTCGCCTCATCTCGGCCTAGGGTGCTTCCGGGCCAAGGGGGCGGTTTCCTGAGAAAGGATTGACTCTTGGAATGAAGGTTCTCGTCGCTGAAGATGATCGCGCCACCCTCGGGCGCATTTCCGCGCTGTTGCAAAGCTGGGGTCATGAGTGCCTCACCGCCTCGGACGGCGCCGCCGCTTGGAGATTGCTCCAGGAGCACCGCCCCTCCCTGGTGATCACCGACTGGGTGATGCCAGACGTGGACGGATTGACCCTCCTCAAACAAATCCGGGAGCAGTCCTTGCAACCGGTTTACGTCATTTTCCTGACCGGGAAAGAGAGCATGTCCCACCTGGTCGAAGCGATGGAGGCCGGAGCCGATGACTTCATCCGCAAGCCGTTCCACTCCGATGAGCTCCGCGTCCGGGTCCGCGCCGGCGCCCGGATCATGGAGCAGCAACAGCAGCTTGAGAAAGCCAACGAAGAACTCGCCATGGCCTACCTCCAGCTCCACGTCGCCAACGGCCGGATGCGGAGCGAACTCCAAGCCGCCGCCGAAATCCAAGATGCCTTTCTGCCTTCCGCGCCACCGCTCACCGAGCACGCGAACTTTGCCTGGTATCACAAAACCTGCGAGGCGCACTCCGGCGATACCTTCAACTTCGTCCCTCTAGACCAGGATCGCGTCGGGGTCTACGTGGCCAGCTTCAGCGGGCATGGCGTCGGCTCGACATTGATGTCCGCCCAACTCAGTCTCACCATGAGCCGGCCGTCTGGCGAGCCCGGTCCGCTTCCGGTCGAGGAACCCGCCGAGGTCGCCCGCTGGCTCAATGAACGGTTCCGCTACTTCGACCGGTTGCGTTACTTCACGTTCCTCTACGGAATCCTCGATTTCCGGAAAATGACGTTCTGCTACACGTCCGCGGCGCATCCGGGTCCGATCTTAATTTCCCGAGGTCGGGCCCGCGTCCGCAAACTCACTCCTCCCGCCGTTGGAATCCGGGAAGATGCTCAATTCAGAAACCAGCTCCTCCATCTCCACCCCGGAGACCGGCTGTTTCTCTACAATTCCGGCTTTTTCGAAATGGAGAATTTCCTCGGAGACACATTCACGGAGGAGACCCTGGCCGAACTGCTAGTCCAAGAAACAACAGACCCGCTCGACGACGGTTTGCGCCGAGCGGGTGAAAGGGCCCTCGAATGGGGCAAGGCCGACGACTTGAAGCGCGACCTTTGCCTGATCGGAGTGGAGATTAGTAGCGGTAGTGAGCCGGCTTGAAGGGGCCGTTCGCGTTCACGCCAAGATACTCGGCTTGAGACGGGCTGAGAACGGTGAGCTTGGCACCGATCTTCTCCAGGTGAAGACGAGCAACTTCCTCGTCGAGCTCCTTGGAAAGAAGGTAAACCTTGTTCTCATACTTGCCGCGGTTCTTCCAGAGGTCGATCTGCGCCAAGGTTTGGTTGGCGAAGCTGTTCGACATCACGAAGCTCGGGTGGCCCGTGGCGCAACCGAGGTTCACGAGACGGCCCTTGGCGAGGATGTAAATGCTGTTTCCGCTCGGGAAGGTGTATTTGTCCACCGCGCCTTCGGCTTCAGGCTTGATGGAGGTGACCTTCACGCCCGGAGCGCTATTGAGCTGCGCCATCTGGATCTCGTTGTCGAAGTGACCGATGTTACAGACGATCGCTTGGTCCTTCATCCGCTGCATGTGCTCCAGCGTGATGATGTCCATGTTCCCGGTCGTCGTGACGTAGATGCTTCCCCAACCGAGCGTGTCTTCGATGGTCGTGACCATGAAGCCTTCCATCGCGGCTTGGAGCGCGCAGATCGGATCGATTTCGGTGACCACGACGCGAGCACCCATTCCCTTGAGCGCTTGGGCACACCCCTTACCGACGTCCCCGTAACCGCAGATGACCGCGACCTTGCCGGAAATCATGACGTCCGTGGCGCGCTTGATGCCGTCGATCAGCGATTCCCGGCAGCCGTAAAGGTTGTCGAACTTCGACTTGGTGACGGAGTCGTTGACGTTGATGGCCGGGAAGAGGAGCTCACCCGCTTCCACCATCTGATACAAGCGGTGCACGCCCGTGGTGGTCTCTTCGGAGACGCCCTTGCACTCGGCGACGACGTCGTGCCAGATGTTCGGGGAGTCGGCGTGGATCTGCTTCAGCAGGTTCTTGATGATGGCGACTTCTTCGTTGCCGGACGGGGTGTTCACCCAATCGCTGCCGTTCTCCAGTTGGTATCCCTTGTGGATCAAGAGCGTCGCGTCGCCGCCGTCATCGACGATGAGTTGCGGCCCCTTGCCATGAGGGAAACGCAGCGCTTGCTCGGTACACCACCAGTATTCCTCCAGCGTCTCCCCCTTCCAGGCGAAGACTGGAATCCCCGCCGCCGCGATGGCCGCCGCCGCGTGATCCTGAGTGGAGTAGATGTTGCAGCTGGCCCAACGGACCGAGGCACCGAGTTCCGCGAGGGTCTCGATGAGGACCGCCGTTTGGATGGTCATGTGAAGCGATCCAGTGATGCGCACGCCGTCGAGAGGACGGGTGGCGGCATACTTTTCCCGGATGGCCATCAGGCCGGGCATCTCGTGCTCGGCGATTTGGATTTCCTTGCGGCCGAACTCAGCGAGTCCGATGTCCTTGACTTTGAAGTCGTTGAAGGTGGTCGACATGTTAAAATGGGGAATGTGGATTGCGGAATGCTGAATGCGGATTAGGCGACAGCGGCTTTGAGGGCCTCGGCCTTGTCGGTGCGCTCCCAGGTGAGAGCGTCCAGATTGTCCTCACGGCCGAAGTGGCCGTAGTTCGTGCTTTCGCGATAGATCGGGCGCAGCAGGTTGAGCTGCTTGATGATCTCCGCCGGCTTGAAGTTAAAGACCTCGCTCACCGCTTTCTCGATCTTCGCTTCGTCCACCGTGTTGGTGCCGAAGGTATCGACGCGCAGCGAAATCGGTTCGGGATAGCCGATGGCGTAGGCCACCTGAAGTTCGCAACGGCGAGCGAGCCCGGCGGCCACGATGTTCTTGGCCACCCAGCGGCACATGTAAGCCGCGGAACGGTCCACCTTGGAGGGATCCTTCCCAGAGAAGGCGCCACCACCGTGACGGCCCATGCCGCCGTAGGTGTCGACAATGATCTTCCGGCCAGTCAATCCACAGTCGCCCTCAGGACCACCGATGACGAACTTGCCCGTCGGATTGATGTAATACTTGGTCTCTGGAGTCAGCAGGTTCCCGGGAATCACCTTCTCGATCAGCTCCTTCTTGAGGATCTCGCGGATTTCAGCGGTATCGATTTCCGCGGCGTGCATCGTGGAAACGACGACGGCGGTGACGCGGCAAACTTGGCCCCCACGGTATTCGACGGAAACCTGAGTCTTGGAGTCCGGGCGAAGCCAGGTCTGCTCCCGGGACTTGCGCATCCGGGTGATCTCACGGCCCAGCATGTGCGAATAGGCGATCGGCGCGGGCAGCAGCTGCGGCGTTTCGTCGCAAGCGTAGCCGAACATGATCCCTTGGTCGCCGGCGCCCTGTTCCGCGGTCTCCTTGTGCTCCGCCGCCTTGGCGTCCACGCCTTGGGCGATGTCCTGGGATTGCTGGCCCAGGAGGTTCATGAAGAAGAAGTTCTGCGCGTCGAACTTGCAGGTGTAGCTGTAGGGGGTGCCCTCAGCGTACTTCGAGTCGTAGTTCATGCCCACGAGCACGTCCTTGACGACTTCGCGGTAGTCGAACTTGGCGCCGGTGGTGATTTCGCCGCCGAGAATGACGGCATTGTCTTTCACCATCGTTTCGCAAGCCACTCGCGACTTGATGTCCTGGGACAAGCAAGCATCCAGGACGGCGTCGGAGATGGTGTCGCAAACTTTGTCGGGGTGACCTTCGGTGACGGACTCAGAGGAGAAGATGAAACGGTCGGACATGGGCTCAGCGGGAGAACATATTTACAAATCGTGATATGTTGATGTATCAGTCGTGGAAGCCATGGCGTCAATCGTAAATTCGTTGCGCGGTCTCGCCGACCCCACCCGCCTGCGCATCCTCTGCCTTCTTCGCCGCGAGGATCTCTCCGTCGCGGAACTCCAGGAAATCCTCTCGATGGGGCAATCGCGCATCTCGACCCAACTGGCCCAACTCAAGCGAGGCGGACTGGTCCAGGACCGGCGCTCGGGGAAACGGGTCATCTACGGATTGGTCGAAGAACCACGCCACGGGATGCGCCTCCGCGAACTCCTCGATGCCGCCGCGCCGGAACTGGAGGACACCGAGGCGGACGAAGCGGCGCTGGCCCTCGTCTTGGCCCGCCGTTCCGACCGGATGCGGGCCTATTTCGATGAGCTGGCCGGCAAGTTCGGCAAGACCTATCTCCCAGGCCGCTCCTGGAAGGGCTTGGCGGAAACCCTTCTCAAGCTGATGCCGCCCATGGTCATCGCCGATTTGGGCGCCGGGGAAGGCACCTTCAGCCAGTTGCTAGCTCAACGCGCCCAACAGGTCATTGCGATCGACAACTCGCCCAAGATGATCGAATACGCCTCCGGCATCGCCCGACAAAACGGCGTGTCGAATTTGGAGTTCCGGCTAGGCGACCTGGAGAACCCGCCGATCGAGCCCAGTTCCGTGGATCTCGCGTTCTTCAGCCAGGCCCTCCACCATGCCCTCCGTCCGGACCGCGCGGTCAAGGCATCTATGAAAATTCTCCGTCCTGGCGGCCGGATCGTGGTTCTCGATCTCCTCCAGCACAGCTTTGAAGAAGCGCGCGAGCTCTATCTCGACAGCTGGCTCGGATTTTCCCAATCTCAGTTGCTCGGATTCCTGGAAAGCGCTGGATTCGAGGAGATCGAAATCGCCATCGTTGACCGGGAGCCGGAGCCACCGCACTTTCAAACCGTATTGGCCTTGGCCACCAAGCCCACCGGCTCCGCATGAGATTTCTTTTCTTCTTCCTCCTTTCCAGTCTGATTTCGCTGCCAGCCGCCGAGTGGCAGTTCACCGGAGAAACCGACCGTCAGCAAATCACCCCAGAACTCGTCTACGCCAAACGCACCGCCGTCCGCACCACGGACGGGACCGAGGCGACCGCTCTGTTGGCGTTTTTCACGTCAAAATCCTTCCAGCTGGAAGTCATCGACCAGGGAGCCGGTCCGGACCCGGCCTTCGGAACGTTTAGCCAAGCCTTTCGGGTGAACGGCTGCGTAGCTGGGGTCAACGGCGGCTTCTTCCATCCAGACTACCGTCCGCTCGGCCTGATGATCACCGGCGGCAAGCGGCTCGGAAGCCTCGAAACCTCCAAACTCCTTAGCGGCGTGGTCTTCTGCGATGCCAAAGGGATTCACATCGTCCGCCGCGCCCAATTCAAGGATCACCCCGGCATCACCGCGCTGCTGCAAACCGGTCCCTACCTCGTCGAAGCCGGAACCACCGTGCGGGGCTTGTCCGCATCCGACCCACGTCGCCGCACCTTCATCGCCACGGATTGGCGCGGGCACTGGGTCATCGGGGCCACGCTCAGTTCGTTGACGCTCGCCGACCTGGGAGAATGCCTCGGATCCTCGGGCTGCCTGACCGGCTGGAAGATCGATCGAGCCATCAACCTCGACGGCGGCTCCTCCACCGGCTTCTACTTAGACCGAGGCGCCGGCAACGCCCCCGCCACGATCATTCCCTGGAAACGGGTCCGCAACTTGCTCGGCATCGTACCACGGTGACAAAAGCGGCACGCCCTGCGCGCGTCGTTGATGGATTGGCCCCCACGGTGCGCACTGCAACTCTGACACGGCTCTGGAGTTTCATGAAACCAGATCATGGCCGCTTCTCGCCCGATCCTCGCTGGATGGACGCTCGCTTTTTGGTGCGCTCTTTTCGCTCCGTCGACGGGGGCGGAGGCGCCGCCCCCAAACGTCCTGCTCATCATTCTGGACGACCAGAATGCGTTTGCCGGACGCACCGACTTGGCGCCGCAGCCGGTGACGCCCAAGTTGGATCGGTTCGCTCAACGAGGAGTCACCTTTTCCCATGCCTATTGCGCCGCGCCCCTGTGCAATCCGTCGCGCACGGCCTTGCTCTCCGGGCTGGGTCCGTCGACGACCGGCATTTACCACAACTCGCAAGGGGCAACTCCTGAAGGGCATCTGCTGCGGCACATTCCTTCCCTACCCGGCTATTTTCGCCAGCATGGTTACCTCACCGCCGGGGGCGGCAAGGTGTTCGGCTCCTCGTTCGGCTCCGTCAGCAAGCAAGAAGGCGGGCCGTGGGATGAGACCATGAATCCCACCAGGAAGGGACGGATGGAGGATCCGCCCCCACCGGGGGACAAGCTCCCTCTCAGTGGCCTGGCCGGCAAGCACGACTGGGGGGCGTTTCCGGAGAGCAGGGAGCAGATGGCAGATTGGAAGTTAGCTGGCTGGGCGGCGGAATTTCTGAGTCGGCCACATCCCAAACCATTCTTTCTCGCCTGCGGCATCGTAAAGCCACACACCCCGTGGTATGTCCCCCAAGAGTATTTTGATCTCTTTCCTCCGAACCAGATCACCGTTCCTGACCTGGCGGCCGACGAAAACGTGGGACTGCCCGCCGCCTCACGCACCAAGGAGAAGCAGGTCGCGGCCGCGGCAGAATTGCGCGCTCGGCGCAAGGAACTCATGGCGGCTTACCTTGCCGCCTCCCGTTACGCGGACGATTGCGTCGGGCGGATTCTCGCGGGTTTGGAAAATGGTCCTTTCGCCGAACGAACGATCGTGGTCATCTGCGGGGACAACGGGTATCAATTTGGCGAGAAGAACGCGTGGTCCAAGGGGGCGCTCTGGGAGGGCTCGACCCGAGTGCCTCTGGTGATTTCGGGACCAGGGGTCGCAGCGCGGCAGGTTTGTCCGAGGACGGTTGGCTTAATCGATCTCTATCCCACTCTGCTGGAGCTTGCGGGGCTCCCGGCCAAACCGGATCTCGACGGCGTCAGCCTGGTTCCGCTCCTGAAAAACCCCGTCGCCGCCTGGGATCGACTCGCCCTTTCCACCATGGGATACAAAAATCACGCGATCCGGGATGAGCGCTGGCGCCTCATTCAATACGCAGACGGCTCCGAGGAACTCTACGATCACCAGAATGACCCGCTGGAACGGCGCAACCTGGCGCCCAATCCGGAGTTCGCCCCCGAACTGGTGCGCCTGCGTGCTTGCCTTCCCCAAAACAATGAGCCGCAAAACCCGAACACCCCTGCTGGAACCGACGATTGAATCGATGATGAAAAGCCACGTTGTTTTCGCCGTCCTCTCGGGCGCTTTGGCCACGCTAGCCAGCGCCGCCGATCGAAAGCCAAACGTCCTCATGATCGTGGGCGACGACATGGGCTATGCCGACGTCGGATTCCATGGTTGCAAGGACATACCGACGCCGAACCTGGATGCCTTGGCCGCCGCCGGGGTGCGTTTCACGGATGGCTACGTCAGTGGTCCGTATTGTTCGCCCACCCGGGCCGGACTGCTTACGGGACGCTATCAAACCCGGTTCGGGCATGAGTTCAATTCCGGTGGTCCGGGCGGTGGGTTGCCGTTGACGGAAACGACCTTGGCGGACCGCCTCAAGGCGGCGGGATACGCGACCGCTGCGATCGGCAAATGGCATCTCGGAGAAAGCCCAGAGATGCATCCGCAAAAGCGCGGCTTCGATGAGTTCTTCGGATTCCTGGGAGGATCTCATAGTTACTTCGAAGCCAGCGGGATTCTGCGCGGCACCGAGCCGGTCAAGGAGCTGGATTACACGACCGATGCCTTTGGGCGCGAGGCCGTTAGCTTCATCGAGCGCCACCGGGAGCGTCCGTGGTTTCTCTACCTCGCCTTCAACGCCGTGCACACACCGATGCACGCCACCCCGGAAAGGATGGCCAAATTGGCTAGCATCACCGACGAGAAACGCCGGACCTACGCCGCGATGATGGTGGCCATGGACGATGCCATCGGCGCGGTGCGCCAAAAGATCGCCGAAGCCGGCTTGGAAAAGGAGACATTGATCACGTTCATCAGCGACAACGGCGGGCCGACCATGAACGGGGTGACGCGCAACGGGTCCGGCAATGATCCGCTTCGCGGCAGCAAACGGACGACTCTTGAGGGCGGGGTTCGCGTCCCCTACCTGGTGGCTTGGCCGGGTCACCTGACCCCAGCGGTCTACTCCCAACCCGCCATCCAACTTGACCTCCACGCCACCGCCCTCGCCGCCGCCGGGGTGGAGCCCAAGCCGGAGTGGAGACTGGACGGCGTGAATCTGTTCCCCTTCGTGTCTGGTGAGCAAGTCGGCCCGCCCCACGAGGCGCTTTACTGGCGTTTTGGTGACCAAATGGCCATCCGCATGGGCGAATGGAAACTGTTGCGCTACGACACCAACGCGGACACGAATTCCGGACGTCACGAAGCCGTTTCCGCGACCAAACTTTACCGGCTTTCCAAAGATCTCCACGAGGACCAAGACCTGGCGGCCTCGATGCCAGAAAAGACGAGCGAACTCCAGGCCAAGTGGGACGCGTGGAACCAGGCGAATGTTGATCCGCCCGGCGGCAAGGGCACCGCTCGAGATTCCTCGAAAAAGCTAAAAAAGAGGGACAAAAAGAAGGTTCAATCCGCGGCGCAGGATAACCCTCCATTATAAGCCCGCCCGCCCACGATTCACCGGCCGCCGTGGGATTCAGCTGGGATTCCTCGGAATCTAGAGAGAATCAGCGCAAGGGGTTCCGCCGCGTGAGCGCCATCCTGGCCGCCGTCGCCGATCGGGAGACTGACCCGGGAAGACGCCGCCGGAGCGGCAGCGCCATTGCCCGGGCGGCGGCATCCGAGTGACTTTCTTCCGTTGCTGCGCCAATTGGAGAGTTTGCAGGCGGAGGCGGAGGAGAATGCGAAGCGGACCGCCGGCAACCTGAGCCTGCGCAATGACCTGGAGAGAGCCACGAAGCAGTTGGACTCCCAAGCCTCGACGATGTTGAAGATTCAGTCGCGGAGATTGGACCTGATTGGTCAACGTCTGGAGGGCGATCCGGTTTTGGAGGAGATCGAATTCTCGCTCTTCGTGGCACGTTGGGCATTGACCCAGGGACGAATCAGAGACCAGAAGGAGCGACTGGCGGAATCGATGCAACGGCTTCCCGCCGTGAGCGAGCAGACGAACGTTCAAGAATCGTTCGAGCGGTTGGCGGAAGCGGCAAGGGCCGAGAAGGATAAGGTGCTGAAACATTACAGTGCGCTGGGCACGCAAAGATTGGAGCTCTCCCTGGTCAGCTGTTTTGGCTTTTGGGCCACGATCGGAATTCTCATCGGATGGGTTGAAAAACGGGAGCGTTCTCCTGACGGGGCCGTCGGTGCCGAGCCATGACGCGGGGAAACTGACGGCACCTCCCGCAGGAGGACGCCCCCCCCTCCAAAGTCCCTGGCCGAGCGTTTCCGCGACCTTCAGGCACTCCATGTCGTTGAGATGGCGGACGCTGTGATTTCCGGCCCAATTCCAGGAGCGTTGCCAGGTCAAGGGTGGTGTCATCGGCCCGCGTGCTCTGCTTGGCCGCGCTGGCGGGTTCCTTCACCGCCTCACTCGTAAAGGGATCCACCACCACCTCCAACGGCTCCATCCCTCCATCCCTCCACCCGAAGAGCGGAACGACAATCCACTTGCGCCCTGCCCCGGGAGGATGTTGGGAGGCGGGGTATGACCGGAAGCAGCTCCAGCTCGCATGCGCCCCTCGTCGGCGTGATCATGGGAAGTCAGTCGGATTGGCCCACCCTCGGTTTGGCCGCGCGCACTCTGGATGAATTTTCGGTGCCTTACGAGGCCCGGGTCGTCAGTGCCCATCGCACCCCGCATCTGCTTTACGAATATGCCACCTCGGCCGCCGAGCGCGGCTTGCAGTGCATCATTGCCGGAGCCGGGGGCGCTGCGCACCTTCCGGGAATGACGGCTGCTTTGACCCACCTCCCGGTGCTCGCCGTGCCCGTGAAGTCGAGCACGCTCAACGGGGTCGATTCCCTCCTCTCCATCGTGCAAATGCCCGCCGGTATCCCCACCGCCACCTTCGCGATCGGCGATGCCGGAGCCGTGAACGCCGCGCTTTTTGCGGTGTCAATGCTCGCGTTGGCCGATCCCGGACTGGCGCGCCGTTTGGCCGATTACCGCAACGGCCTGCGCCTTAAAGTCGAAGCCATGCAACTCCCGGCTCTTCCCAAACCCGAATGATCATCCGTCCTTACCTGCCCGGAGAAACCTGGATCGGCGTCCTTGGCGGTGGCCAACTCGGCCGCATGCTCACCCTGGAAGCCCGCCGCATGGGCTACCGCGTCGTCACCTGGACCGGAGACGGAGATCCCGGGCCCGCCACGCTCGCCGATTTGGTGCTGGACGCGTCATTCGATTGCGAAGAGGCGCTCTCGTCGTTTCTCAGCCGGGCGAACGTCGCCACCGTGGAGTTCGAGAACATCCCCTCAACCCTGCTCAACGAGATCGCCGCGCGCATCCCACTGACCCCCGGCCCGGAAGCGGTCACGATCTGCCAGCATCGTGAGCGAGAAAAGAACTTCCTCAGCCGTCATGGTTTCCCCTGCGCCTGGCACCAAGTGGTCGACGGCGAAGCCAGTCTTGCGGCCGCCCTGCAAGCGCTTCCCGCAGCTTCCGGAATCCTGAAAACCGCCGAATTCGGCTACGACGGCAAAGGGCAGCTTCCGGTGAACCGTGACGGCGACGCCGGCCAGCTTTGGAAGGATTTCGGCGCGGCACGCGCAGTGTTGGAAGAACGGATCGACCTCGCGGCGGAGCTCTCCGTGATCGTGGTGCGCAACCGGCTCGGCGAAGTCCGCTGTTATGCCCCCGCCCTAAATGCCCACCGGCATCACATCTTGGATTGGTCGCTCGTTCCCTCCGGTCTGCCTCCGGAACTCGTCGCCCAAGCGGAAGAGGTGGCGCGGGAAGTGGCCGCCGCGCTCGACTTTCAGGGCGTCCTCGCGGTCGAGTACTTCCTGAGCCGGGACGGACGCCTCCTGGTGAATGAGCTGGCTCCGCGGCCCCACAATTCCGGGCACCACACGCTGGATGCCTGCGAATCGTCCCAGTTCGAGCAGCAACTCCGCGCCGTGTGCAATCTTCCCGCAGGCGGCACCGGAACGCTTTGTCCGGTCCTCATGAGCAATCTCCTCGGCGATGTCTGGGGGCCCAACGGCGAGGAACCGAATTGGCTGACGCTCCTGGAAACGCCCGGCGCCACATTGCACCTCTACGGCAAAGCCGAACCACGCCCCGGCCGCAAGATGGGCCACATGACCTTCCTCGCCCCCACCCCGGAAGAAGTCATCGCGCAAGCCAGCCGGGTCCGCGAGGCGTTGGGCCTGCCACGCGTCCAAGTTTCGGTTTGATTCCCCGTACGCTGCGGGCAAAGGTTCGGCGGTTCGCACGCGCCCTATGAACGCCTCTTCTCCCTCCTGGTCCGATCAGAGTGAAAGCTTGGGTGAAACCCTGGGCAATTGGATCCTGCAACAGTTCGCCCTGCCGCAGCCGATCCAAGATCTCCTCGCCCGGGAGTATTTCGGGAACACCGTCATGGCCTACGGTTTCCTCGCCGCAGCCATCGTGGCGGGTTGGTTCACTGGCTTGATTGTCTCGCTAATCGTCGGCCGGCTCATCCGTCTCTCGTTGTCCCGGCTGCCAGAGAAGCTCGGCAAGGGCATCGCCCGGGCAGTCGGTGGGCCCCTTCACCTGGCCATTCTCTGTTTCTTTGCGGTGGCCGGCACCGCCTTCCTCGCCCAGCCCCCCGAACCGGGACCAGAGCCAGCGAGCGGCAAAGCTAAGGTGGAAGCGAAAGCGGAGGCTGCGACGATCGACGCCAAAGATGGGGCCTCCGCCGTCCTCAACAAGGTGCCATTCCAATGGAAGCCGCACTATACCCGAGCGATCCTGCGTGGCTTTTTCTCCTTCATCCTGGTTCTCTCTCTCTGCTGGATCGTGGCCCGGATCGCCCGCTTCCTCTGGCGCACCTACCTGGAACCGTGGATCACCACGTCGGTTCGCGAGCCGGAGCGGCATTACTTTCCGGTCGTTTACCGCGTCCTCATGACCGGCTGGTGGATCTGGTCCTTCCTGCGCTCGTTCGCCGCCTTGGGGATCAACACCCAGGAAACCGCCGGTTCCCTGCTTCGCTTCTCCGCCGCGAACAACACCATCGGCGAGTATCTCTCCTTCCTCGGCCTCGTCGTGCTCACCCTGCTGCTGGCGCGGAGCCTGTTCAACACCGTCCTCACCCTGGCCTCCCGGGTCGTCGCCAAAGTGGGAGGGGATCGCGTCAACCTGCGGGAAACTTGGTTCTCCGGTTTGGAGCAACCCATCGTTTACCTCATCACCCTGCTCGGGATTCGCATCGCCGCCCAGATCCTGCACCCCGCTTCCGGTGAGTTTCTCAACATCCATGGCATCGTCACCACGGCGATCCATCTCTGCCTGACCGTCAATGTCGGCTGGATTTGCTTCGTCCTCATCGACAAGTTCTTCGAGTACATCCTCTTCCCTCTCGCCGAGGCTTCGGAAACCGTCGATGTCCAGCTCCTCTACCTCGGCCGCAAAACCGCCAAGGTCGGCGTCTCCGTCATTGGGTGCATCTTCATGCTCAAGGCCTTCGGCCAAGACCCGGCCGCCGTCCTCGCCGGTCTGGGAATCGGCGGCTTGGCCGTCAGCTTCGCGGCGCGCGACGCCATCAGCCCCTTCATCTCGGGGTTAGCCCTCTACGCCACCCGGCCCTTCCGCATCCGCGATTATGTCCGGGTGGATACCGAAGGCGATGAGATGGTCGAAGGCATGGTGGAGGATATCGGCCTGAGCATTACCCAATTGCGCAAACGGGACGGGACGCTCCTCATGATTCCCAACAACCACCTGACCGCCTCCGTCGTCCACAACCGGACCGTCAACAAGCGCACCCAGGAAGAGATTCCGCTCAATCTCCACATGGAAACGGAACCGGCCAAGCGCGACCAAGCCATCGGCCTCTTCCTCCGCATCGCCACCCAAATCGAAGGCGTGCGCAATGCCGACATCTCCTTCACGGCCTACGGCAACGAAAGCATTTCTCTCGTCCTCAGCTACTGGGTCGATGATCCCCGCCGCCTCAACGAGATCCGCACCCGCATCCTCCTGGACATCGACGCCCAACTCCGGGAAGTCGGCGTTCACCTTGCGGTGCCGACGGTGGCCCACAGCTTCAACGGCAAACTGCCGGAGCTGGAAACGTTGGCCAAGGAAGCGGTGAACTTGCGCAGTGACTTGATCGGCGGCTGATCGCTGAGTAGAGCCCTCGCCCCCGGCGTTCCGAAGTCTCAGCAGAGCCTTCTGAGCGGCACGCTTCCAGCCTTCCGATGGCTCAATCAGGCCTTCCGAGCTCACGCTTCCAGCCTTCAGAAGGCTCAATCGAGCCTTCCGAACTCACGCTTCCAGCCTTCCGATGGCTCAATCGAGTCTTCCGAGCTCACGCTTCCAGCCTTCCGATGGCTCAATCGAGCCTTCGGAACTCACGGCTGCCAGCCTTCCGATGGCTCAATCGAGCCTTCGGAACTCACGCCTCCAGCCTTCCGATGGCTCGATCGAGCCTTCCGAGCTCGCGCCCCCAGCCTTCCGAAGGCTCAGTCGAGCCTTCGGATCTCACGCCTCCAGCTCCCTCAAACCTCCACCGCTTCCATCGCCGGCTCGAACCAGCGGCCGTGCTCGCGGATCAAATCGATGAGCCGTTCCACGGCTTCTTCCTCGGGGATGTTGAACTTCACCGCCGTCTTCCCCACGTAGAGATTGATTTTCCCAGGGGCGCCTCCGACGTAGCCGAAATCGGCATCCGCCATTTCGCCTGGGCCGTTGACGATGCAGCCCATCACGGCAATGCGCACGCCTTTGAGATGCCCGGTCGCCGCGCGGATCTTTTGGGTGGTGGACTGCAAGTTGAAGAGCGTCCGACCGCAGGAGGGACAGGCCACGTAATCGGTTTTGAAGATCCGCACCCCAGCGGCTTGGAGAATGTTGTAAGCCAAACGCAAGGCCCCTTCCGCCGTGGTTTCATTGCGCACCAGAACGGCGTCGCCGATTCCGTCACAAAGCAATGAGCCCAGGTGAGTCGCCGCGCGGAGCAGGCCGGGCAACGCCGCTTGATTGGGTTCCGACAAGCCGTCCTTGAGCAGGATGGGATGACGCTGGTCCAGCTTCGCCGCGAGCAGACGGTAGGCTCGCACCACGTCCAGCGCGCAGGAATCGCTCACTGCCACCAGACAAACTTCGGCTCGGGCATTCAAGGCCGCCACGGCGACGTCATCCAGTGGATCGACCTCGACTCCATCCGCCCAAACGATCTCCGGCTGAAAATCACCCAAACGGCCCGTACGATCCTTGACCGCATCCCACTGGGAAGGGGTCACCGCCACCCGCACCGTTTCGCCGCCGCCCACCGGCACGCCTTGCACCTCGATGACCTCGCACTCCCGGCGCGCGAACGAGAACGGGTCGAACGCCGATCCCGGCTCGGCCACCCGAATTTGCCGCCCAGCGCTTTCCCCCAACGGCGTGGCCACATGATCCACCAACGCCCGAGCCACGGGAATCTCGTGGACCGCATCCTCGGTGAGAGAAACCCGCACGGTGTCGCCAATTCCATCCGTGAGTAGCGAGCCCATGCCAATGGCGCTCTTGATCCGGCCGTCCTCGCCGTCCCCGGCTTCCGTCACGCCCAGGTGCAACGGGTAATTCCAATCCGCCCCCAGCTCCCGCAACCGCGCCACGAGCAAGCGGTACGCCTCAATCATCACCTTCGGATTGCTCGCCTTCATCGAGAAGACGAACTGATGATAATTCAGCGACCGCGCGATCCGGGCGAACTCCAAGGCGCTCTCCACCATCCCGAGCGGAGTATCACCATATCGATTCATGATCCGGTCACTCAAGGATCCGTGGTTCGTCCCGATCCGCATGGCCACGCCGCGCTCCTGGCATAGCTGGACCAAGGGCACAAACTGCTCTTCGATCCGGGCCAATTCCTCGGCGTACTGATCATCCGTGTATTCGCGGATCTCGAACTTCTTCTTATCGACAAAGTTTCCGGGATTCACCCGCACCTTCTCGACCCACTTGGCCGCTTCCATGGCCGCGTCCGGCTTGAAGTGAATGTCCGCGACGAGCGGGGCATCACACCCTCGCGCCAGCAACCCGGCTTTGATGTGCTCCAGGTTCTCCGCGTATTTGCGGGTCTGCGCGGTGATCCGGACGATCTCACAACCGGCCTCCACCAAACCCAAGGTCTCCGCGATGCACGCCTCCGTGTCCCGGGTGTCCGAAGTCAACATCGACTGCACCCGGATCGGATTGGATCCGCCGATGCCAACCTTGCCGACGCGCACCTCGCGGGTCTCGCGTTTCTGGTAGTGGTAAAGAGAGTCGCAGTAGGACAAGGAAGAACCAAAACCGGCCATGCCGGATCTTGGACCCGATCAGGGCGTCGCGCCAGTCTCCAAGAAGCGAAAAGGCTTTTTCTGCTGGGTGCTGACGTCTGAGAAGATGTCCCGGAAGTCGAATCCCGCGATGAAGATCATGAATCCGAAGAGCAGCAAGGCACAGCCGGAGTAAAGCACCTTCATGATTTCCGCTGGGATGGGCCGACGAACGACCATTTCGTAGATGGACATGGTGATGTGTCCGCCATCGAGCACCGGGATTGGCAACAGATTCATGATGGCGAGGTTCACATTCAGGAACACGCTAAACCAAAGCACTAGGCGCCAGCCGTCCGGGTTCTTGAACAGCTTGTAGTAGATGTAAACGATCATCGGTGCCCCGCTCAGGTGCATCGCGTTGACTCCGGTCCCGGGTGTGGTCACCGCGGTGAGCGTGTTGTACATCGTCTTCAACGGCTTCACGATGAGCGCCATGGGCGTATCCCGCTTCAGTTGATTGTCCCGGAACTGCAACGGCCGCCGCGGATCCCCTTCCTGCATCTCGCCCATGCCGATGCGAGGTTCTTTGGGGAAATCACCCAGGTCTTCGGGCACCCGCGGATGCACGGCGATCTCGATCTGCTTGCCGTCGCGCAAAAGCTGGAAGTTCACCGTCTCCGGTTTCACCCGGCTGACGTGCTGCAAGATCGCGTAGAAATGATAGATCGGCTTGCCTTCAAGGCGCAAAATCTGATCTCCCTCCTTCAACCCGGCCTCCGCGGCAGGACTGTTTTCCATGACCTTCCCGACCAACACCGGGGTGCTTTCTGGACCCACGCCCACTTGGCGGAAGGGAGGACGCAGGAAAAGCCGCTGATGCCACTTCACCGAATCGGGAATCTTCGGCACCGGCGCCTCCACCGGGATCACCAGGGTTTTGCCGTCCCGGACCACCTCGAAGCGCAGCAAGTTGTCCTTGCTGCTCATGACCTCCCACTGGATACTCTCGGACATCCCACCGAACGTGGTCACCTGACGGCCGTTCACCGTACGCACCACATCCCCCGGCTGCAATCCGGCCCGTTCCGCCGGTGAATCCGCTTCCACGAAGCCAATCGTCGTTGAGTTGGAAGCCCGGCTCTCGGGATACTTCACAATCCAGACGACCACCGCAAAAAAGATGGCGAGAAGGAAACTGAAGAGCGGACCAGCGAACGCCACGATGATCTTGTCCATTGGGCTCACGGGCGGAAGTGGCTCTTCCGACTCGATCTTGCCCTCCACCGCTTCCATCGCCATCTGCGGCAACAGCACAAAGCCCCCCGCGGGGATCGTGCCCAAGCCATACTGCACCCCGTTGATCGTCTTCTTCCAGATGCACTTCCCGAACCAAATCTGGAACTTATCCACCCGCAATCCCCTCCAGCGCGCCGCCAAGAAGTGGCCAAGCTCGTGGACCACGATCATGAGGTTGAAGACAACAAGCACCAAAAAAAACACTCCGAGGAACTGGAGCGTCGAGACGAGAAACGAAACAACCATGAGTATAAAGCTTTCGACGGGACAGACCCATCATCCTATCACCAAAGACCAAAACATCAATGCCGCAAAGTCTCTGGTGCCGCGGAAACGCCCGCGACCTTTCGCGCTTGAACCGCGTCAGGGACGGCGCTAAGATCGCAGCCGCCCTTGTTCATGGCCTGCGTTCCCCGCGTCGTCATCCTCCTTGCGCTCGCTTTGGCCGCTCCGCGTCTTCACGCGGACCCGTATTCGCACCTCGACCCGTCGACCCGGGCTCTGCTCAAGCAGCTCGACGAGAAATACCGCTCCGGGGAGCGCTACCTCCCCGGCTACGAGCTCGACAAAAATCAACCGGATGTCGGTGTCCCACGGGTCTTCGCCCCGACTCGCCCCCGGGAGACCTACACGAAGTATCCGTGGAAAAAGAATGTCGTGGCCACCATCTTCTGGATCGGAGAGCCCGCCAATCCCGAGAAAAATAGCCCAGCGAACGTCGCTAGCTCCTGGGACACCAAGTGGATGGAGAATTATGGCGGCTACGACGATCCCGATCCCAAAGCCCGGACTTGGGACTTCCGCCCCGCCGCCTTTATCCCCAATCAGAATCCATTCTACTGCGCCCTCCCCTACAACGATCTCGCCGGCTGGAAACGCACCAAGCCGACCGCCCAAAAAGTGATCCCTTGGTTTAAGGAGCGCTACACCGAGTTCGGTGAAACCGTCCTCAAGAGCCAGTGGATCGCCATCCGCCACGGTTCCAAGCTCTGCTACGCCCAGTGGGAAGACGTCGGCCCATTTGAAACCGACGACTGGCCCTATGTCTTCGGCGAGGAGCGTCCCCGGACCACGAAAAACAACACCGCTGGGCTAGACGTATCCCCCGCCGTTCGCGACGTTCTTAGCCTGCGCAGCGGTGGCATTTGCGACTGGCGCTTCGTCGAACTCGACGAAGTCCCGCCAGGCCCTTGGCGCAAATTCGGCGACAACAACCATTTCGTGCAACAGCGAATCCGCGAATCCGAAGCGGAGATCGCCGAGAAGCAAGCCAAAATGGTGAAGCTCCGCGAAGCCCGCGATGCCTTCATCCGATCTCAGCCGTCCCCGTAACGGTCATCAGTGCGGCACGACTCGGATCTTGACCGGCAGCGTGCTGTGTCCGCTATCCGCATTGGTCTGCAGATGGAACCAACGCTCGCCGGGCGGAACCCACTTCGCGGCCGTAATCGCAAACCTCTGCTCGCTCTTCCCAGCGGGGATCATGAGGCCATTCAGGCCAATGTTATCAACGTAAACTCCATGCGGAAGGTTGCGGCCGGAGTCGTCCTTGCCGAACTCGACTTGCCCGTCGAACCCGCGCCGCTCCACGGAGACTGTTGTAAAGATGGTCTCTCCCGGATGAATCGTCACGACGGAGCCAGCCGCCATCAGCCGCGGAAGCAACTTCGGTTCAGCTCCCAACGCGATCATTCCAAGATCACCCACCACTTTTTCAACAGGCTTGCCGCCGATCATGCCCCGAGCGACCACACGGACTTTGCGCGCCAATTCCTCGGAAACCATAGGGGCATCCGCGGCGGCGTGAAGGGCGACGTAAGCCCGCTCTTGCCCATCCTCGATCGTGACCGGAACCCCAGCGCTAAATCCAGGCGGAAGGTTTTCCAGGTGCAGCTCAATCTGCCCCTCGAAGCCATCTTCGCGAACCGCCCGGAACGTAAGTTCCTTGCCACTCCCCGGAGCGATCTTGGGCCCCTTTCCTTCTACAACGATTTCGAAATCCGGTGCCAGGGGGCGAGCCACAAGTTGGTAGCCATAGTCCGCTCCGCCAAGTCCGCGAACGTCGCGAATCCGAACGATGTAACTCCCAGCCGCTGGAGCGGTAAAGGTCAGCTTCGAATCCTTCCCGGAGCGCCGCGAGGCGTCGTCGTCGTTCTCAAAATAGATCCGGTAAAGCGGCAGGCCATTGGGAATCGGCTGACTTCCCGGAGGCAGCGGCTCAACGATATAGCATGGCTCGCCCAAAGCATGCGAAAGCGGCGAGGTATCAAACCAGGTTTGGCGGTTCCCCATTCCTGGATAAACGCGGAAGCCGGAATCTGGCCCACGAGGATAGTGCCACAGCTTGACGACCTCGCCGTTGCAATAGAGATATTCGTTCAATTCCATCTCTCGCCAGTTGTTGAGGCGGAAATCATCCGAGGTGTCGGAGTCTTTGCCGCGGAAGGTGAACCAAGAATCCCGGACGGATTGCAGCACTACGCGTTCAATCGCCTTACCGTCCGCCGTAACCACCTCAATTTTGGAGTCCAGCAGCGATTTGTTCCGAGCCGCTTTCACTTCAAACACCCACTGCTCGCCGGCCTTGGCGTCGAAACGGAATTCATCCACATCCCCCGCAGTTCCGATGCTGCCTTGGATCGTCGCCGGGATGGTGATGCTCTGGGGCGATGGCTGCTCCATCTCACTCACCTGCACAATCTCGCCGGAACTTGGAATGGTCACCGCCAGCTCCGATCCCTTGTTCTCCGTCGCGGCGCCCTTCGCTTCCGCCGAGTAACGCTTCAGACTTCCTTCCAGCGTCGCCGCCACAAAGCCGTTCCCCGCCCACGAGATCCCCGAAACGACCTCCCGCTGCGTGCCTAAGTCTGCCAGCGGCTGCAAACTGGGAAGCGTCCATAGTTTCACACTTCCGTCCCCCGAAGCCGAAAGCAGCCGCGTCCCCTTGGGATCAAACGCGAATTGCACTACCTCCGCCTCATGGGCAAACCTCGCCTGAAGCACCGGATTGATTTCGGGAGCATCGACCGAAAAAAGCCGCCAAGTCCGGATCCGATTGTCTGCTCCGGCACCCATCAGGTATTTGCCATCAGGAGAAAACGCGATGCGAAACTGGGCTCCCTGCGGCTGATTTAAGGTATCCAACCGTTCCCCATCGCGGACCCGCCAAATTTTCGAAGTCTGGTCGCCGCTCGCGCTGGCCAGCAACTTGCCGTCTGGAGAAAACGCGAGATCGAAAACCGCTCCGTTGTGGCCCGGGAACTCCCTCAAGAATTTCCCGCTGGCCGCCTCCCAAAGGCGAATGACTTGGTCGTATCCCGCCGTCGCGAGGAGAGAACCATCTGGGGACCACTCGGCATCATAAAGCACGTCGCGATGCCCCTGCCCGAAAGAGCGCACGGAAACTCCGCTCGCCGCGTCCCGAATGATGGCCACGCCTTTCAGTCCGGGAATCCCTCCAGCGGTGACGATTTGGCGACCATCGGCAGACCAGTGGAGCGCGTTCATCTTTCCCTCCTCGATCGGGAATCCGCTCCGCCACTGCAGCGAGGCGGCATCGAGCAGGTCGATCCGTCCGTAGCGAGCCAAAGCGAGAGTCTTCCCATCTGGAGACGCCGCGAGCGCCGTCACCGGCTCTTTTGCCAATTGGGCCGCCGCCACCTGGGGAACCGCGAGCTCTTCCAGCAGCGACTTGTCCTCCCCTGCGGCCGGACCATGGGCTCCGGCGTTGATCCATTCCTCAAGCACCGCAATCTCCGCCCGGGAAGGCTGCGGCTCCTTGCGCGGCGGCATCGCTGGCTTGGCTTCTTTGAGTATGGTTCGAACGAGGTAGGATTCGCTCGCATTCCCCGCTTGCAGGATCGGTTCCCCGCTCTCCCCGCCGGCCATTAGAGCGGCAAATGTCTCCACGGAGAACTCGCCTTCCAGGTCACGCCCGTTGTGACAACCGGCACAATAATCGCGGAGGATCGGAAGCACATCCTTGCGGTAGTCTGGCGCGGCAACCGCCGTCGCGACAGAGATGAAGAGAATGGAAGCGATCTTCATTAGCGTTGGAAGAGAAATTCCCGGGAAGTGAGCATGGACCACACAAAATCTTCGAGCGCGACGCGCCGCTCAGGCCCCTCCGCCCCAACGAGTAACGAAGCGAACCCATCCCGTTCTCGCGGAGTCGGCAGACGCGACAGCGCTGCTAAATAGCCCTCTTCGATGATTTGCTCGTTGGTCAAGGAGCCGGACAGCCATCCCTGAATCAGGCCTGCCGACTGAGCCAACTTGTCGTTAAGCGTCGTCCCGTTGGATAGATGCAATACCTGCACCATGCTCGGCTGGTTGGAACGTTCACACTCGCAGGTGATTTCCCGTTTGTTCCGGCCGAAAGCGGAAAGGAAATATGAACTCACGGCGGAATCGTAAAGTTCCATCGCGCGCGTCCCTTCTGGATAGATCGCCGTTTTCTCCGTGCTGCCATCCGTGAGCTCGATCATCTCGAACTTGGACGGCACCTGCGTGACCGCGCAGACCGCGTCGTGAATCACCTCCGCCATGAGGCGCCGTGGATAATAACGCGAAAAGTATCGCGAATCCCCCCGGTTCGCGGCGAGCACCTCGCTGCTCCGCTGGTAGGTTTCACTTTGCAAGATGACGAGCATCAAGGCCTTCAAGTCGAAGTTCTTTTCCACCAGATAGTTCGACAGGGCCTCCATGAGCGGCTCGTTGCTGGCGGGATTGGAGCTCCGCAGATCGTCCACCGGCTCAACCAAACCGCGTCCCAAATAGGCGGCCCAAACCCGGTTGGTGATCGCCCGAGAGAACAAGGTATTGTCCTTCGCCGTGAGCCACTCCGCCAAGGCTTCCCGCCGGTCCCGGACCGATTCCGGCTCTACCACTTCGCCATCCAGCGGGGCAGGCGGCTGCGGTTTCCCAGTGCGCGGCTGGATCAGATCACCGCGTGACTCGACGTAGATCGTCCGCAGACCATCCCCACTCCGGGAGTCGCCGCCCCAACCTTTGGCGCGCACCCGGGAGAATAGATTGGCGAACGCATAATATTGGTCATTCGTCCACTTCTCCAACGGGTGGTTATGACAACGCGCACAATTGATCGATAACCCGAGAAAACTCTGACTGACGTTCTCCGCCATCGTCTCTGGATCCTGATGCACCGCATAGAAATTCGTGGCGCCGTTCACGTTGCTATCTCCGGTAGCCGTCACCACTTCCCGGGCGATCTCGGCCCACGAGGCGTTTGCGGCGATGTTTCCGCGCAGCCATTGATAATAGGCCTTCACCGCCTCGGGCCGGAGGAGCTTGCCATTGATCAGGAAGACGTCCGCGAACCGGTAGGTCCAATAGTCGACAAACTCCTCCCGGGCGAGCAGCCGCTCGACCAGCCGGTCACGCTTGTCCGGCGCCGTCTCCTCGATGAATTCCCTCACTTCCTTCGCCGCCGGCAACATGCCGATGGTGTCGAGATAAACCCGGCGCACAAACTCCTCGTCCGTGGTGCGGCGCGAAGGCGGCAACCGCAGTTCCTCAAGCTGCGCGATCACGAAGTCGTCGATGAAATTGCGGCGCGGCGCCGCGGCGTAGACTTGGCGATCCGGCGCGTTGGCGAACGGCACGGTGACCCGGGCCATCACGATTTGGCTGGAGAACCAAACCGCCACCGCCCCTTCGCCAGAGCCGATCACGCTGATGTTCCCACGCTCATCGACCGAAGCGACGGTTTCGTCGGCGGAAGTAAACTTGGCCCAACTGGTGACATCCACGGTCCGCCCATCACTGTAGGCGGCGCGGACGAGGAGAGATTGCTTGGCACCAACGCTAAGCACGGAGCGCTCGGGCAACACCTCCAACTTGGTCAACGTCGCTTCCTTCTCCGAGGGCCCGGCCGCGCCTTGGGAAATCCATTCCGCCAGCACCTGGTAATCCCGGGAATCCGGCTCGATCCTTCGTCCACCCTTGTGGGGAGTCGCCGCCGTCGGTTTGGTCAGCAGCAGACTGTGCGCGGGCGCGGCAAACTCAATCCGCCGTCCCCGCATCTCCCGGGTGATCTTGTAGTAATCCCCCGCGGCGTCATATCCCCGCAGGCTGAGACGAAAGCCGCCCTTGCCAGCAATCGCCCCGTGACATGCGCCCATGTTGCAATTGTTCCGGGCCAAAACCGGCATGACGTGGTTGTTGAAGCTCCA
>CAMCXS010000005.1 GCA_945883495.1 Akkermansia muciniphila | reverse complement strand
GTGACGCCGCCGCTAAGGAGGGTGACGGCACCGCTAAGGAGCGTGACGGCACCGCTAAGGGGTGTGACGGCGCCGCTAAGGAGTGTGACGGCACCGCTAAGGAGTGTGACGGCGCTGCGAAGAGGTGGAATCTCGTCGCGAAGCTGTTTGGACTGCGGAGACGCGTCTCCGCTTTCCCGCCCGAAGCTTGCTGAGGCAGAAATCCCTCCTCGGCAAGCCTCGGAGCGAAAGCGGTGACGAGTCCCCGCACTCCGAACCTTCCCAAAAACAGAAACTTCAATGTTGCAGATCATTAATCACAGCTTATTATCAAGCACAATCCAACCCATGAAAACGCGCGATACCAACAAACTCCTCATGTTCCTGGCCGTCGTCGATCACTGCACGGCGCCGGAAAACTCCGATTCGGTCACCCACTTAGCCGGGTTTGCCCTGGCCGCGGAACGCCTGCAGCTGGCCGTCGAGGGCTTGCAAGATCGCTTCAGTCTCTCCCTCCAGCTCGATTCAACCGCTTCCTCCGACAGCAAAGCCTCCATTCTCAGTCTCCTGGCCCAGGAAGCCGCGAATCTCAGTGGAGGGTTCGTCACCTGGGCCATGGTCAATGGCCACGACGAGCTGGCCCGCCAAGCCCACCTCACCCGTTCCAGCATCACCGGCGCCCGGGAAGTCGAAGCCGCGGATTGGGTCGACGGTCTCTTGAACCGCGTCAACCAGGCCGCGGAAACCGAAGCCGCTGCGCTGGCGGATTACGGCGTCACCGCCGAGCTGATCGACAACGTCACCGTCCTCCACGGCCGCTTCAGCCAAATGATCGGCCGACCCCGCTCCATCATCCAAGCCCGCAAACGGGCCAACGAATCCATCCCCCTCTTCATCGCCAAAGCCGACGAACAACTCGCTCACATGGACCGCTTGGCGCCGCTCCTGGAAAAACACCATCCCGAGTTCGTCGCCACCTACCGGGACAAGCGCAAGACCATCCACTTCGCCGCCAGCCGTTCCTTGTCGGAACCAGAAAAAGCCAACGCCGAAGTCCGCGCCGCCAAGGAAGAACTCCTGGATGCGGAAAAAGCCGTCGAACTGGCCCAAATCCTCGTCAAACGCGACGCGACGCTAGCCAAAGCCCGCCAACTCCGCGCCACGCTCGCCGACAGCAAGGCAGGCGAAGTCAATGGCGGCACCAACCGCAAAGCGACACCGATTCCAGCCCGCGAAGATCCCGGGCAGCTTGCCACAGAATCGGCCAACGGCCTAGTCGCCTGAGTCCGCGGAGAAGAGGCCAAGCGCCGGCAGGGATAAGGCTCCGTAGGGCGGGCATTTCTGCCTGCCCGAATTCTCGCCGATGCTCCGGGGCGTGCCGGGCGGATTCGCTCTTTCCATCGGACAGCTTCACTGCGCTGTCACTCACGCATCCGAAACTCGACCTGTGGCACACGCATCGGAAGAGAGGTTTGGCTCTGGAACGCTTCGAACCAGCCCTTACGGCTCCCAAAACGGATCGAACCCGCGAGCGCGAAGTCCGGCCTTCAATTCTTCGTCGGGGCAAGCGCCCGAAAGGCAATGTTCGCGTCCACGACGACACGCATCGGTCAAGATGGGTCGGAGGGGAGGAAACGATGTTGATTCTCCGCCCACCACCTGGCCTTCATGTCTTCGGCCATACTGTCCGCGTCCTCATCGGTCATGCGGCTTGCGGAGACGGCGGCTTCCAGGCGGAGCGGTCGCAACATCTGTTCGAGCCGGACCGGGTCCACTTCCGCGCGGGGAATGAAGACACTGATTCCCTGGTCCGTGGATTCGATGGTAATCATTCCGAGACCGTATCACTGCGAAAACCTGGACGCAATCTTGGCTCCGCCGGGATCCGCCGTGGCGATGTCCAGCAGGGCAGGCATGTCTCGCGTTGACGGCCAATTGCCCCTGAGCGTCAGGGGCTCCCGCTGATCAGGTGTCGCGAAATGTTCATGTGAGAAATGCCTGGCGCCGGAGTCTGTTGCGCCTGGCGGAGCAGTCGCTGCACCGCTCCAAGTCCGCCTTGGGAGACTGGTTCCGCAGGATCGTCCAAGCTCGGGACCAAAGTTCGAACCGGGTGATCTTCTGCCCACAAATGGTCTGTCCCCAGGATTCGGTCGGCCCGGGGATGGAGGGGGGGCAGCCGGGATGGCGCGGGTGGCCAAAACTAGGTTTCCGGTCCCGAGACGAATTTCGGCAGCAGTCTCACCGGCCGGGTGGACGACACTCCTCCTCTCGCCAACTCCAGCGCCGCTCGCAAGATACGGCGGGCAAATCGCGCGGGGTGACACACGTACCTCGGGATGGGCGGCACGATGGAGTCCAGAAACGCATCGTCATCGCGCGAAACCACCGTCGCGTCCTCGGGCACTCGCACGCCGCGACGCTGGAGATGCGTCACGACCGTGACCGCGTGGGCCGACCGTGCCACGATGAACCCATCCGGGCGCGCGGGCCGGCGCAGTACGGCGTCCAACACGGTGGCGAGGTGCGTGGGTGTTCCGTCGTGCCGAATCACGAGAGCGGAGGCCTGCTCGACGCGCGTGTGGGCAATCGCCTCGTAAAATCCCCGTTCACTTTCCATCTCCCCCTCGCAGCCGTTGTCCGGTAGCACGATCGCGATGCGCCTCCGTCCAAGCGCGAGCAGCCAGCCCGCCGCATGCCGGCACGCCGCGCGATAGTCGACATCCACCGCCGGAAGTTCCACCCCGGGTACGCACGATCCGGCGACCAGACACGGCAGCGCGCGCTCCTGAAACCAGCGTTGCATCGGGCCAGCGGAAAGATAGAGCACCCAAGCCGCCGCAGGCGAACGCCGGACCAAACTATCCAGCGATCGAGCGCAATGGGGACGATAACAGGTCGGAGCGACGTGGACATCGAGCTGGTAGGCCGCGGCGGCGAGTTCGTCGCGCAATTCATCCAACCAATGGAGCATGAACGGAGGCATCGCCCGCAACGGAACGGGCGTGACCAGCGCCACGTTCGCCGGGCGGGCGACAGGTTGTCCGGAGGATTTGAGAATTCGGGTCGGGCGTCCCTGAGCCACTTCGAGCCAGCCTTCGCGCCGCAGGACATCCAGAGCCGTCCGCAGGGTCGAACGACTCACTCCAAGCCGATCGCTCAGTTCGCGTTCGCCCGGCAGGTGATTGGCCCAAACGCCGCGGGAGAGCTCTTCGCGGAGCACTTGGACGGCCTGGCCCGCGAGCAGGACGCGTGGCGGAATGGATCGCATCGCGCCCAATTTGAGGCGATGGGGGCTACTGGTCAATTTGCAAACCAGTGAAACGCGCTGGCATGAGAGCCTTCCCGTTCCCATAGTCATATTTTGCCCCCCCAAACCATCGACCCCATGAAATCCAGTCTCATCCTATCCCTGGCCTGTGTGATCGGCTGCGCGTTCACGACCGCTCAAGACGTCGGCTTCACCGGCGATGTGAAGGACGTGCGCGTGATCCGCAGCGTCGAGCAACATCCCGGCGCGGCCTTGCTGTGGGAGCCTTATATCGCGGAGTGGAAGCCGAAGCACCTCGTTGTCGCGTTCGGCGCGGGCATTCCCGGGAAAACCGACATGGGTGACATCCTGGCAAGCGTGTCCACCAATGACGGGGACAAGTGGAGCGAACCGGCCTTTGTTTTCGATCACGACCAGCGCCACGGGTCGATCCAGTTCGGCTACGCGAATCCGGTGCTCTACAAACCGCCGGGCGAAGACGTGCTCTGGTGCTTCGCGATGCGCTGCCCAATGAGTTACCAGCACAGCGAAGACTCGCAGCTCGCAGGTGCCTTTAGCGCGGATGGCGGTCGCTCGTGGACACCGGTGGAACTGGCCATGCATTACACGGGGCCGCTGATCATCGTCGGCGGCATCCACCGGATCGTGGAGAACGGGCAATCGAGATACCTGCTGCCGGCCCATCGCAACACACGGCGCAATGATCCGCTCGGGTCACGCGACCAGTTCATCCTCAGCAGCACCAGCCTCCTCGAGTGGCGTCTCGCCGGGCACATACCGAAGCCGGAGAGCGGTCCCGTTTTCCTGCACGAGGGGAACCTCGCCACGGGCGATGCAGAGGGCGAACTCAAGCTCGTCATGCGGACCGCTCAGGATGGCGCGAAGGACAATCTCCCGCTCGATCCGCCCCGGGCCTTTTCTAGCGTGAGCAATGATGGCGGGCGCACCTGGAGCGCGGCGCAAGAGGAACCGGATCTTTGGAACAGCGTCTCCAAAGGCTACTTTGGACGCGCGACGGACGGCACCCATCTCTACGTATATAACGACGGTCCGGCATGGAGCCGCATGGCGCTTCGCTACAAGCTCAAGCCTGCGGGTGGCGCGTGGGCCGGGGAGCGGACGTTCTTTGACGCCGGCACGCACAATTCCTACCCGACGCTCATCGAGATCGCCCCGGGCGAGTTCCGCGCCGTGTGGGACAGCGGCACGAAGGACAAGACACGCACGCACATCCGCTTCGGAAAGTTCCAGGTTCCGTCCGTTGCCCAACAGTGACCAGTGGTTCGTGTCGACCGAGCTTCGTCTTGGCGGACATGCTTCACAGGATTCCCCACGTCTGGCCGCTAGCAATGAAAGAAACCGCCCAGTCCGGAACGGCCAGAGCTTTTTGGCTCCGAAACAAGGCCTTGCGGCGGATGGGAACGGAGAATAGGTTTGGGATGATGCTTGAGGTGCTGGAGATTCCCGAAGTCCGGCGGCGGGTGGAGCCGGTCACGATTGAGCGCTATCACCGGATGATTGAGCTGGGATTTTTCACGGACAAACCGGTGGAACTCATCAACGGGGTGATTGTGGAGAAAATATCGAAGTCAGCGCTGCATCTTTACCTGGTGGACTTGCTTTTCGAGTTGCTCCAAACCCACTGTGCCGGGGAAGGACTTTGGGTTCGCAAGGAGGACCCCATCACGATCGGCGACTCGGAACCCGAACCCGATCTGTCGGTGGTGCGCGGATCACGCATCCAATTCCGGCACGCCAAGCCTACCACGGCACAGTTCGTCATTGAGGTGGCCATTCATTCGCTGGCCCTGGACCGGGCGAAGGCGCGCGATTTTGCCAAAGCAGGCGTGCCGGAAGTGTGGATCGTGCAGCCGGAGGAAGGGATCACGGAAGTCTTCCGCAACCCATCTGCGGGAACCTACTCTGAGGTCTTTGAAGTGCCCTCGGATCACATTTTGCCATCCACCGCCCTTCCTGGCTTCCGCTTCCAGCTGTCTGGCGCTCTGGCGGATTAGGGTGTTCTTTAGGCGAATCGATCATCCGACTGACAATTCAAGTCGTGAGCGGATTACTCGCAAACTTCTTAGGAAGCGGAGCAGCGCAGGCCGTCCTGCTTCACCTCTTTCCTTACGGCGAAACCTATGACCGAGCGATGGCCACAGACATGGAGATCGCTCTGCAACCTGTGCAGCGCCAACTCGACCGCTTGGAGCAATGTGGAGTGCAGGCAGTGCAGTATGAAGCCATCCCGCAAGCCGGTGATCTCTTCGGTTGGCCCAACCGCCCGGTCAGGGGAGAATCGTAATCCTGCGTGAGCCAAAGGAACAGCCGGTCGCCTCTTGGGTGAATGCCCGACGTGTGCTCAGTCCCTCTTTTTCCGTGAGTTCCGTGTTTTCCGTGGTCGATCCTTCCCGGATTTAGGATGAAACCTGCGGACGATAACTCCCGCGTGGGCAAGGCGCGTGGATGCGCTGGGGCAGTTTCTGCCGGTAGCTGGTCACTCTTGCCTGGTGTCGGATTTGGTAATACGATATGACCGATTAAAACGCTCTCGTTTAAAGTCACGGATGAAGAAGCGGAGGAGATCCGCAGACTCGCCCGGGAGGCGGATCTCTCCGTCTCGGAATTCTTGCGGAAGCGGGCTCGTGGAGAGGCGTTGGAAACGATGTCCATCCAAGTCATTGAGTGTGGCTACACAGGATCGTTGGTGTTTCGGGGAGGGCCGGAGTTCCCCCCCCTCGATACCGGCGCGGTGCGCCAAATGCTGTCCGATTTTCCATGATCTACCTCCTGGACGTCAATTTGCTGGTCGCTTGGGGCTGGGCCGACCACGCCGATCATTCCCGAGTTGGGACGTGGCTGGCCGCTCAACGAGGTGTGACCGGCACGCAGCTGTTGACCTCCGCGATTCCGGAACTCGGTTTCGTCCGCGTCTCGATCCAAAGATCGCGTGGTCGGGTCACTCCAGCCCAAGCCAGCAGGGTATTGGCCAGCATGATTCAGTCACTCGGAGCGGCGCACCACTTTCTGGTAGACGACGAACCATCACGAACTTGGCCCACCTGGTGCCACGGAGCAGGCCAGACTACGGACGCCCATTTGGTTCGCCTAGCCGAAGCCCACGGAGCCACTTTGGCAACCCTTAACCAGGGAATCCTCGGGGCATTTTTGGTTCCTTGAGTCTTTGAGCGGAGCCATCCCCCCAGCCAGCGCTGAATTTAGGATGAATGAAACCTGCGGGCGACGATTCCCGCGTGGATGCTGAAGGAGCGTGCGGAGCTGAAAACCGCCACCGCACGGGATCTGACAACTCGTCTGGCGACGATCCTTGCTTGGCTTGAGGCTGGGGAAGAGGTGGTGCTGAAGCCGGACGTCGCTTCTGAAGCCGGGGCTCCCGCGCCGGAACCAGCCATGAACTGGGAGGAAAGTGCGGCGCTGCAACGGAACCGCTCCGGTGAGGCGGTTCTCTCCGCGCAGGATCTGGTCGATCTCTACGCGGAAATGGGAAGCCGGTACTGTTCCCTTAGCGATATGGTTTTCGCGGACACGAGTTTTCTGATCTCATATAACAGCGATCGTTGTTGCCGTTCATCGCGCGGTCACCGTAGCGTGTCGCGGCCGGAAGAGCAAGAGGCTGCCTTGCGCGGATTGGCTTCCTGCGCATGGGTAAGACCGTGCTGCTCATTGCCAATCCGCTCTACGACTCTGTCTTCAAAGCTCTCTTGGAGGATCTCGAAACGGCGCGGGGGTTCCTTTCCATCCTGATTGAGATGAAGGTGATTCAGCTTCAATTGCTGGCCCAGGAGCACGCCTTTCGGACTCCGGGAACCAGCGAACTGAAAGTCTTCCGGCTCGACTTTTGTGCCACGGTCGAGACCGCGTCTGGCCGACGCTACCAAGTGCTCATCGAGCTGCAGAAAACCAATTTGGGACGCAACGCCCTTCGCTTTCGACACTACCTGGGCAGCCGCTATCAGTCCGTCGAGGAAATCGTCGTCAATGAGATCGTGCATAAGGTATCCCTTCCCATCATCTCTATCTACCTCTTGGGGTATGTCCTCGATGAAGCGCTCCCGATGGCCATCCGCGTGCGGCGGCGTTATGAGGACGCGGTGACCGGGAAAGAGTTGGCCGTGATCACACCGGCAGAGTTCATCGAGCAACTCACCCACGACGCGCTCTTTATCCAAATCCCGAGAATCCACGCCAATCAAGGGAGCCGGCTGGAACAGGTCCTCGCCGTGTTTGATCAACGCCTAAAACTCGAAGGCGATGCACACCGTCTTGCGGTCGAGCAAGACTTGGCGCAAACTGACCCAGTGGTGGAGCGGATGCTCCGGACGTTGAACCGATTGCAAGAGAGCCCGGAAATGGAACAGATCATGACCTTGGAAGACCTTTACCAGCTCGAACAGGAACAACTGTCCCAAGAGCTGGAAGCCACGCGCCGCGCATTGCAGGAGAAACAAGAGCGTCTGGAAGAAGTGCAGCGGAGTCGGGAGGAAGAGCAGCGGCGCCGGGAGGCCGCCGAGCGTGAAAATGAACTCCTTCGCAGGATATTGAAGGACAAAGAGCAAAGCTGAAGCGCACGCCCACTGGTTGTGGAGCGCATGCTTTGGATGTTGACCCGATTGCCAGAAACTCCACCACTCCACCGTCTCACCGTGGAGCGTTGCCTCCATACTCCTCCCGCGTGAGGACGCCATCGCTATTGCGATCCAGCCGTTGCCACATCGGAGCCGGGCCGCCGAACTCCTCGCGGGTGACCTTGCCGTCTTGATTTTTGTCTTCCCGGGCCGCGATGACCTCCCAAGGAATGCCTCGTTTCGGTCCCGCGTTGCCCGACACCGCCGTCGCGGTGCTTTCACTTTCCACCGCTTCGATGGCGGTCGATCCCTTTTGCAGGCGCTCCTCGAAGAACTTCGCGACCATGCCATCCACCTCCGTCCCGCCAAACCCAGGTCCGCCGTGCCCCGCGCCATGGATCGTGTGGAAGTGGGCGCTCACGCCGGACTTTTTCAGGGCATCAAAGAGCAATTGGCTTTGGTTCAGAGGCACCGTGGCATCCTTGTCGCCATGCACGATGAGAAACGGCGGGTCGTCCGGCGTGACGTAGGTGATCGGGTTGGCCTTGGCCGCCTTGTCCTTGTTCTCCATGATGGCCCCGCCCAGAAGCTTCGACTCTGGTGAGGACTCGCTGGCGTGGCGCTCGTAGCCTGGGGTGGTAACGTGCACCGCGAAGTCAGTCGGCCCGTAGTAGTCGCAGACCGCTTGGACTCGGCTCGATTGATCGAGATGCGCACCGGTATCGAACGCCTTTACGTCCCCGCTCGTTCCCAGCAGCGCGACGAGGTGTCCGCCCGCGGAACTGCCCCAAACCCCAAACTGCGCCGGATCGAGATGATACTCCTGAGCATGCGCGCGAAGCCAGCGGATGGCGGCTTTGCAATCCTCGATCTGAGCCGGAAAGATCGCGTGCCCGCTCAACCGGTAGTTGATGCTGGCCACGGCGTAGCCTTTCTCCAGGTATCCAGCGCGCAGTGGCGGACAGCCATCCTTGCTGCCATTCATCCAGCCGCCGCCGTGCACCCAGATGATCAGGGGAAGCAGTCCCTCATTCTTTGCGGGAAGATAAAGATCGAGCCGGTGCCGCTCGTGCCCGGATTCCACGTAGGCCAGGTCGCGATGTGCCTGAACGCCCGGCGGCAAGCGGTTCGGTGGCGGCGGAGTCTGAGCCGAGGCGAAGGAAGCCGTGATCGCCAGAATCAGAGGAATGCGGTGCATGTTTAAGAATCAACTGCCGCTGCCCTTCACGGTTGCGCTCTCCCCACGACTTTTTTGGCGGCGAGCTGCTCTTACTCCGGCTCAGGAGCTTTGCGCTTCTTTTTGCCAGTCGGCTGCTGCGAAGCGAGCGGCTTCGCCATCTCCAACGGCCGGGCCCTGGCGAACCCGGCCAGCGCTTGTTGCAGCACTCCCGCGGCGGTCGCGGCTTCGCTGCCTGCCTGGAGACTGGCCTCGGCCATGGGCAACAATTCTTCGGGATCGGCCCGCAGGTCGAAGAATCGCCCATCCCGATACAACTTGAAGTTCCGAGTGGCGGCGAACTCGCCTTCCAACACATCATGGGGTCCATACCAACTGTAACGCCAGGCGCGCGGTTCCCCGGGTTCCCCTTGAAGCTGCGGCCAAAAGCTACGGCCATCGATCACGCGCTCCCCGGCCCAAGGCGTCCCCGTGGCGGCGCAGATCGTCGGGAGCAAATCGACGCTATCAATCAAGTCCACGCATACCCGGCCTTGCGCGACTCGCCCTGGCCAATTCACGATCAGCGGGACGTGGGTTCCAGCAGCGGTCATTTTCCCCTTTCCGCCGGTGACGATCCGGTCGCCCATCCGGGATTTCGTCCCCTGCCCGGTCCCGTTATCTCCGAGGAACACAAGCATGGTATCCTCGCGCAATCCCAGATCATCCAGGCGGCTCACCAGTTTGCCGACAAGCTTGTCCATATAGGCCACCATCTCCCCAAAATGTTGCGGAGAGGCACCGCCTTTCTCGCCCTTCCGCTTGGGATCCCAGTCCCGGCTGTCTGGAGTGGGCTGATACGGAGCGTGCGTCAGCATCATCGGATAATACAAAAGAAACGGGTGATCCTTGTGCCGAGTGACGAAATCGATGGCGTAATCGTTGACGATATCCGGGCCATACTCGCCGGAATGATAATCCTTTTCCGCGCCATTGATCTCCAGTCCGGGATTGGCATAGCGAGGCGGGCGGCGGGTGTGTTGCCACAAACAGAATTCATCGAACCCAAACTTCGCCGGCAAATTGGGATCTTGCCCGAGCTGCCACTTGCCCACGACCGCGGTGGCGTAGCCCGCTTGGCGGAAGGCGTTGGCGAAGGTGTAGGAGGCGGGATCCATGGTGCCGAACGTCAGATAATTCCGCACATTGTAGATCCCCGACATGAGCTGCACCCGGGTCGGGGTGCACAGCGGCTGGACGTGGCAGTGGCCAAAACGCATTCCCGTAGCGGCCAGGTGGTCCAACACCGGCGTCTGATAGGATGTGCCCCCATTTGCGCCCAGGCATTCGTAGCCGAAGTCATCCGCCAGAATCAGGATCACGTTCGGTTGCTGGCGCCCGGCACCGGCGTTGCCCACGAGGAGCAGCAGAAATGCAGTGAGGAGTCGCATAAAGCCGCCCGTATGTTGCGCGATCCTCCGGCCGGATGTCCATCCCGGTTTTGCGCAGCGCTCGTCGCGGCAAGCCATCACCACCAGCCTACGGTTTCGGCCCCAAAAGCATGCCGCCATCGCACACCAACGTTTGTCCCGTGACCAAATCCGATCCGCTGATCAAGCTGAGAATCGCGGCGGCAATGTCTTCCGGCAGGCAAACCTTCCCGAGCACATTAAGACTTTCCCGGGCCGCCTTGGCCGCCTCATACTCTTCTCCGAGCCCTTTCTGGAGCCACTCACCCGCGATGAAGCCGGGAGCCACGGAATTCACCCGGATGCCGGGGCCAAGCGCCCGCGCCAGCGAGATGGTCATGTTGATCAATGCGGCTTTCGAGGCGCAGTAGGGCACCGAACTTCCCGTCCCCGCAACGCCCGCCACGCTGGTGACATTGATCACGAGGCCATTCCCGGACGCTTGCAGATACGGACGCGCCGCGCGGATGCACTGGAACGGGCCTTTCACGTTCACCGCGAAGATCCGCTCCCAATGCGCGTCGAGCACGTCTTCCATCCGGTCGTGGGGGATGAACTCCGTGGTGCCCGCATTGTTCACCAAAATATCGAGCCGCCCAAACTCCGCCGCCGCCCGGTCCATGACTTCCCGGCAAGCGGCATCGTCCGCGACGTCCCCGGCCACACAGATTGCTTTCACGCCGAACTTCCGCGCCTCCGCCGCCACCTCTTCCGCTTCCGTCGCGGAGCGGTGATAGTTGATCGCCACCGCGCACCCCGCCTGAGCCAGCGCCAACGCGGTCGCCCGCCCCACGCCCCGGCTGGCCCCGGTCACGACCGCTGCTTTGCCTTGAATCTGCATCGGCACACCATTGAGAGCCTCACTGGCTCCGCAAGGTCACCTCGGAAAAATAGCGTGGTGGGATGAGGACTTCAGCATACCCGCAGCTCCCGTGATAACTCTGAAGCTCCTCAGCGTCCTTGTCTACCGACTCAAACGAAAACGCGGCGGGCGAGAGCCTCCACACCAAACAACTCATCAGGGCACCCTGAACCCAATGCTCCCGCCCCCGGCGTCAGGAACTTCAATCGAAGTGCCAGAGGGTATCCCTCGCACATCGACTTCTGGCAAATCATCCCGGCCGGGTAGCTTGACGAATCCGCTGCGTCCGGGGACCGCCGTGGCGAAGGGAGGTCCCGCTGGAGCCAGTGCGGGGACGGACGTCCTGGCTGCTGCCCTCGGCTTCGGACGGGAACTCGACGGCCGATACGCTGCATGGCTCGCCGGGCGGGAATCGAAGAGATTGTCGAATCCATGCTCCAGACTGCGGCCGAGCCGGGAGAAATCACGGGCGATTTCACGGCTCCCGCGCCGGACGGTGCGTTCCACGGTAGCCATGGTGCAACTGGTGGAGCTGAGGAGGATCGGAATGAGTCCTGTGAGCGCAACTGCTTGCCAACGGGTTTTCATAAGGGCGGAGATTCGAAAATCGTCAAACCAGCCTGATCGCGAGATCATGGTTTCGTCAAGGTCACCCCACCACTCTCCGGGTTTTTGTCGCTCGGAATGTTGCTCAAGAAGAACCCAAAACCGCCCTTGAAGGCCCCTTTCTGCAGGAAAGCGCCTTGGAATTGGGGATTCGCGGAAGCGATCGGCGTCCAGTTGGGACGAAACGATCCCGAGAACATGGCGGTGGAAGGACTCAATACCAAGGTAAAGGTACTTTCGTTGGACGGGATTTTGGAAACCACGCTGCCAGAGATGTTGAAGTTGGTCTTCGTGACCAATCCCGGAAGCTTTCCGTCCGCCAATTCCAGGCGTCCATTGCCAGTCAAGGGGTTGGCTGCCGCGAGCCCAAGCGCAGTCTGAATCGAAAGCCCGGTGTTGTAGAGTGCTCCGATGGCGTTCAGGCGCAAGCCGCTTGGCCAACCGTCCGTGTAGACCTGCGTGGCGAGGGCTGCCGCTGTTGTCCCCGAGAGCTCGGTCACCGATGGGCGGAACCAGAGGAAGTTCTGCCCACTGACATCGGTGTCGTCTTGAGCCGGATCGAATCTCAAGACTCCAGCAAGACTACCACCTTTCTGGGTGCTTGAGCCTGGAGTGTTTAGCTGGACGAACACTGGGCATTCATCGCCTTCGATCAACCCGCAGCTCGCCGTCGCGGAGCTCCCATCCGCCAGTCTCAAGGAAAGCGATAAGCTTCCGGTGTTCGAGAGCGTCAGAACGGCGAATCCATCTCCCTGCGGATAGCGCGAGGACTCGAGAGCCGGGCTTTGGGTTTGAGCCGGGAACACCACCGTATACATGCCCTGAGTCAGAGGGCCTCCCGCGGTGGCCGAGCGGTTGAGCAAGGTTTGGGGCACCGGCTGCGCGAGGCTGTAAATCGTCCGCCGGGCGATGCCTGAACTGGAAGTTCCCGAAGGATGAGTCAGAGAAACGGAAATGCGATCCGCTCCACTCCCAGCGTTTAAACTCAGGCTCAAGCTGCGGCCCGCGAAGTCCAGGGTGCTTCGGCGAACGGTCGTCCCAAAGACAGCCGAACCGTCGCCAAAGAACGTAGCGCTGATGGATTGACTCAAGCCATCGACGAGCACGCTCCCGCTAAACACCCCTGTGCTGGTGTTCAGCGTTCCGGAAACGAAACCGACGGTAGCGTTCGATTCTGCAGCCCCGGCATCCGGCGCCAGCAAGCCATAGAATGCATTGCCACTTCCAGCCGGTCCGCCAAACAAGCTGTTGCTGGCCGCAAACTCCGCGGTCACCGTGAGATCGTCAGTGGGCATCGGGAACGATACCACCGTTCCAAGCGCAGAGGCGCCCGTAGGCAATCCAGTCCAGCGCACAAAGGCATACCCCGGCTTGGGCGTGGCCGCGATCGTGAGATTGGTTCCATGCTGCACTTGGGCGGACTTAGGGTTCGAATTGGCGGTCGTGGGCACCAAGGCAGACGCCTGGGCCACAGGTTGCGCCGTCAGCGCGACGGTTCCAGCCTGATCGACCGGGACGCCATCTGGCACCGAGCGGTTCAGCGTGAGAATGAACCTGCGCAGGAAGTTGAAGTTCACTTGCGTCGTCGAACGGTTCCCGCGCAAATCCACCGATGTGATGTCGAGCCGGTTGATTCCCAAGACAGGAGTGATTGCCAAACTGAAGATGCGGGTGCCGCTTGTCCCGGGAGTGCCGAGGTCGGCGTTCACTGGGGCCCCTTGGTTCAACGAAACCTCGACACGGGCCAGACCACGGGAGTCGCCCACCGTCCCGCTAATCATGAAGGGAGATAGGCTGCTCACCGAAGACGGAATCGAGACGGCCAGGGGCGCCAACGAGCCGGCAAACGGTTCCAACGTGAAGTTGATGTCCCCTGATTCTGGATCCGGATCATTGGGAAGATTGCTGAGAAAAAAGCCGTGCCCGCCTTTGTGGGCGCCCTTTTGCAAATAGGCGCCTTTGAAGCTCGGAAGTATCGTGGAAGCAGGCGTCCAGGTGGGCCGGAAAGTCCCCGTAAAGGTGCTCCCAGCGCTGCTCAAGGTATAGCTGGTGTCACTGGACGGGATTTTTGTGATTTTGTTCCCGCAGACGATGAAGTTTTGCTTGATGACGGCGGAGGGCAACTTGCCACTGGATATCGCCAGCTTCCCATCTTCGTAGGGTAAGATATTGCCGTCGGTATCGAGCGTCTCTCCGTCCAGGTCGATTCCCTGCTGCACCGTCAGCGCCTTGAAGAAGAGCGCTCCCATCGCATCGACGCGGATGCCTTGGGGCCAGCCGCTGGTGTATAAGTTAGCTGCAGCCACCGCAGCAGCCGTGCTGCCCGGGGTGAGCCCTGAAACGTCCGGCCGGAACCAGGCAAAATCCGTCCCGCTCACATCCGTGTCTGGACGGGTGGAGTCAAACAGCAGAGTTCCCAAGAAAGATCCGCCCTTGACGGTCGTGGGTTGCCCCGGAGTCGAAAGCTGCACAAACAGCGGGCATTCTTGGCCGCGCACCAGCACGGAAGAGACCGAAAGGGAAGTTCCATCGGCCAGAAAGCCGGTACCGCTGACAACGCCCGCGTTGCTCAGGGTCAATGTCAGATAGCCGTCGCCTTGGGGGTAGCTGGAGGCATCCTTCGCGGGGCTTTGGGCCTTTGCGGGAAAAATCACTGTGAAGATCCCCTGATTGACAGGTCCGCCGACTTTCGACGAATCGTTCAGATAGCTGCCAGGAACCAGATTCGTCGCCGAATAAGAGGCCCGGTACGCCGTGCCACTGCTGGCCGAAGAGCCGTTGGTCAACTGGATCTGCAAGGCATCCCGCCCCGAAGTCGCATTGTAGGCGAGCGTCAATGTTCGCCCGCCAAACGTGAAGGAAGCCTGCCGCGCATTGCCGGCCCCGAACACCACCGAACCATCGCCAAACACACTCGCGGAGATCGTCTGCGAAAGTCCGTCCACCAAAAGCCGGCCGGTCAACGCGCCGGTGCCGGGATTCAGGGCTCCCGTGAAAAAGCCCACCGTCGCATTGCTCGCGGGGGTCCCGGCCTCGGGTGCGATGAGCCCGGCAAACGTGCTCCCCGTACCGGGCGCTCCCGCAAAGACCGTGCTCCGTTCCAACACGGCTTCGGCGGCGACGTCCCCCTCTGGCATCGTGAAACGCGCCGTATTGCCCAGCACTTCTGATCCAGCAGGGAGTCCAGCCCAACGCGTGAACGCAAACCCTGGCTTGACCATCGCGGACAATGTGACCACGGTTCCCGGCACAACACTCGCGGTCCGGGGGTTGGCGTTTGACGTCGTCGGCGCCAACGGGGAAGCTCCAGCCACCGGACTGGCTGTCAGCGTCAACGTGCCCGCCTGATCCACCTGCGTAGCGGCTGGCACCGAGCGGCTGATGCTCAGTTGGTAACGACGGGAAAACTGGAACGTCCGCGTCAGAGTCGTCGTGTTGCCCCGAAGGTCATGCGCGATGACCTCCAGAGAATTGGCCCCTTGAACTGGCTCCACCGGAGCGGTGAAGGGCACGGAGGTGGGAACGGCCGCTGAACCCAAAACCGCCGTCACTGCGGTCCCGCCGTTCAGAGTCACGGTTACGCGATCCAAACCACCTGCGTCCCCCGCCGTCCCGCGCACCGTGAAGGGCCAAACCTCGCTCACGGACGCTCCCGCCGCCGGAGCCGTGACCGTCAGGGTGGGGCGGATGGTGTCTTGGGAAATCAGGCGCACCGTAGTCACGGAAACCGAACCCACGCTCATGCTGTTCGTCGGATTCAACAGAGTGACGGTGAATTGACGATTGGGAAGCTTCGTCCCGGGGCGAGGAATCAACGCGATCGTGGTGGTCTTGGCCGTTTCCCCGGCGCCGAATTGCACCGTGGCGGCGTTGCCTTGCGTCGCTACGTAGTCGGTCCCCCCAACCGCCGAAGCGAAAGGAGGAATGGTTTGAGCGACACCATCGTCCGTCCGGATGCTCACCACGGCCGCTTGCTGACCGCCGGTGCGATTCAGAGTCAACTCCACCGCAGTGGCATCATCGTTGACGGTGTAGATGGCGCTGGCGAAGCTAATGACGCCCGTTTCCTCCCGGGTCACCTTGACGACATACGTCCGGATGGTGACGCCATCCTGCGCCGTGACCTGCACCGGGATTTGATTCTCTCCGGTGGAGAGGTTGATGGGCGGACTGGCCTCTCCGGAGGCCACGGGCGTTCCAGCGATGATCACGGAAGCATTTGCTTGGGCCACGGTTGCGGTGATGGAGATGGTAGTGGTGCTGTTGGGAACCACGACCGCATACTCCAATTGTTCTCCGGAAAACGACGGTTGCGGCGAGCCGCTACTCAGCCCGAGCGCGCTCAAAGCTGCGTTCGTACTCAGGGTGAGAAACGTCTTCACGCTGGAGTAAGAGGTCCCGGCGCGGTTTGTGGCGTAGGCCTTGTAGGCGTAAGCCGTTTCCGGCGCCAAGCCGACGATGGCCACACTGAACGGTCCGGTCCCCGGTGGCGATCCCGCCTCCACGGCGACGACGTTGGCCCCACCCAAGACGGGATTCGGGTTGGCCGAAACCGGCGCGAAAACCACCCCGCGAGTGGTCACTTGAGATCGGCCCGAATCAGCGACCTCACCGGACAAAGCCGCCCCGGTTGCAGCGATGCTTCCCGCATCCGACATCCCCAGCGTGGGTGGATCCGGAACGATGTATCGCAGGACTACGTTGTTGCCCTCCTGCTCAAGGCGGAAGATTGCATCCACGGTTTGTCCCGATCCAAATGCGGCACCGAGCGAATCGTTCCCCGCAGTGACCTGCACACCGGTGCCCAGTTGCGTGGAACTGCCCAGGTTTTCAAACAGCACCCAACTCCGGTTGGCCGACCAGAACGAATGGCTGAAATCGACCGTTGAGTTGGCGCCACTGAAATTGAGCACCACCTGGCTGCCGTTGCCAATCGCCAGCTGCCCAGTGCTGATTCGGACGGTATCGAAGGTTTCCGCTGCGCCGGAAGTGGTGTTTCCCTGCAGCTCCCAGCGATAGATTGCCCCGGTGGAAAGCGTCAGGCCAGAACCAAACGTGATGCGGCCCGGGCTGTTCCCTGGCGACAAGATCCCGCCCTCGGCCACGGTGGTAGCGCCTCCCAGCGTCCCGCTCCCGCCCAAGGTGGCCCCGGAAGCCACGCTGATCGCGCCCGTCGCGGCGGACTGATTTCCGTTCACCAACAGAGTGCCTTCGTTGATCTGAGTCGCTCCGGTGTAGGTGTTGGCTCCGCTCAAAACCATGGTGCCGGCCCCGTTCTTGCTCAATCCGGCCGCCGCTTGAGAGGCCGAAGCATTGATGAGAACCGCCGAGATGGTTAAATCCACGACCAAGTCCTCGGTGACGTCGGCAACGTTGAAGGATCGAGTAATCCCGGTCTGATTATGAGCCAAATGCACCCGGTTGCCCTCGCCGGCTCCCGCCGTGATGAAGGACGGTGCTGTCCCGCTGACGGTGACGCTCCCGTTCAGTGCGTAGGATTGGAACGAGCTGCCATTCGCCCCAGTTCCCGTTTGCAAGGTTCCCCCACTCAGGGTGAGCGCACCCAACGGATTGAAAAACCCGCCCAAGCTGACTCCGCTCGCGTCCGTCGAAATGGTGCCGGAAAGCTGAATCGGAGCCGTGCTCGATAACGCAGAGCTATTGCGGAAGACCAACTCCGCCCCTGAAGAAACACTGATGGACGACGCGGTTTTCAGACCTTCCGTCCCGATGTTGGTCGTGTTGGTCGAGCCCAAACGCAGGGTTCCTCCCACTACTGACAACGAACCGGTGAACGTATTCGCGTTGGCCGTGGAAGCGGAGATCACCGTGGTGCCCGCGCCGCTTTTCACGAGCGACCCGCTGCCTGTGATGGCGCCGCGCAGGGTGCTGGAGCCGGAGGAAGGGGCCAACTCAAGGATCCCCGCTGAAATCGCCGTCCCGCCCTCGTAGGTCAAAGCGCCGGTGAGCACCAGGCGTCCCGCCCCTGCCTTGGTGAACCCTCCGGCTCCGGAAACGTTGCCGAAAACGAGACGGGTCGACGAGGTTCCCGCACCGGGCGTGACCGTCACGGTGGTGGCCGTCCCGGACTGCCGCATTTCCACCGCGTCGATGGTTTGACTGTTATCGAAAGTGGCCGCGCCCAGCTCGAAAGTCTGGCCGGAGAGGTTGGAGGTGCTCGTGCTCATGGCGTTCAGCTCCACCTGGGTGGTTCCAATGAGGCGGCGAACGTAGGTTCCCGTGGGGAATTGCGCGTGGGTCAACGCTTGGCCAGGCACCAGCCCGGTGTTTGAGCCGACCGTTGCCGTGTAACTCCCGGCGTTGATGGAGGCGCCCGTGAGGGTTCGGGACGTCGCGCTGCCGCGGCCCACCATCTCATAGTTCCCGCCGTTCAGGATCAGCTTGGATCCGGGGCTGTAGGCATCCGCAAGGCTGTCCGTGCCGCCCGTGGCCGGTTTGCCGGCGAGGACGCTGAAATCCGTCATCAGCTTGCCCTGGGTCACGGTGGTGTCCCCTTTCCAAGTGCTCACTGCATGGGAACCGCCCCCGGTAAACACCAAATCACCCACGCCAGTCTTCGACAGAGTGCCGGACGCTCCCGCTTGGTCCACAATCTGCACCGACGGGGAGACAAAGATCTTCGATCCGGTTCCGTTGGCATTGAAGGTCGCGGATCCGCTGCCCGAGAGTTCGATGGTCAACGGCTTGCTTGTGTTGAGCTGCATGTCCTTGGTCCCCGTGCCCGTATATTGCTGGAAGGCACTGCCGTTCTGCAGATTCAGCGTGCTGCCGCTGCTCAAGTTCTCGATGGTCCCGGCATTCCATTCAAAGACCCCGGTTCCGGCATAAACGCTGACGTTGTTGTTGTTGCCATTTCCATTGGCCACCCCGATCCGCGCCGCACGCAACGTGCCTCCATCCATGATATAACGGGTCACGGAAGTGGGATTTGCGCTGTCCGCCTGCAGCAAGGTAAGACCGTAACCGCCGTTGGTGATGGCGATCACCCCTCCGGTCTGCCGGAACGTGTGATTGTTGGTTTCATCCCCGACATTGAGCTGCACCGCCAGGTTCATATCGAACCCGGTCGTCAAGAAGTGAGCAGCGCCTCCCGCGTTCAGTGCCAAATCTCTCAGGGCGATCGAGGAAGCACTCAGGACCGAAGCGGCGGAACCTGCTGTCGTATTCTGCACCGTGATCACCGCATCCCCGGTCCCCGGATCCGTGATGGCGCCGCTGACGGTCAAACTACCGCCATTGCTGATGGCAATCGTGACGTTGTTCCCGGAGGTATTCGCGAACTCAAGGGTTTTCGCCACCCGCGCTCCGCTCAGCGTGATGGTCCCAGTCGTCACTCCAGTGATCTTGAGATCGTGGGCATTGGTGGGGGTAGCGATGGCTACCCCGCCTGCTCCTCCGGTGGAATCGGAATTCCAATTTGTCGCCGTGCCGTTCCAGTTGCCCGCGGCAGAGGAGAACCCGGCGGTCGTGCCGTTCGGGTCCCAATAATAAGTGGTCTGCGCCGGCAGAACGCCAGCCAGCAACAACAACGCCAAGCCAGCGCCAGCCAGCGAGACGGGGAATGGGCGAGAACGCCCGAGGGAGGATTGCGCAGTGATCATGGTGCAATGGGTCGCTTGCATCTGAGATGAAGCCACTCGTGACATGGCATTTGTACTCACGCTCCGCAAGCAGCTGAGTGTGACGTTCTTGAAAAAATCATAGCCGCCACTCCGTAGAGCTTGAACCCGGAGCGACGGCGGCGAGGGACGGACGTCCGCAAGATTTGAGCCACCGCCCCCGTGTCTCCTGATCCTGACCGATATTATGCGATTCCTCGTCCCTCTGGCTTGGCCCTTGCTCTGGTCCCTCCCGGCTAGTGCCGCCGTCGATTTTCATCACGAGATCGTCCCCATCCTGCGCCAGCATTGCGGGGAGTGCCACACTGGCGATAAGCTGAAGGGCGGGTTCTCCCTGAACGATCGCGCCGCGCTCTTGCACGGGAGCGAGAACGGTCCGGTGATCGATTTGGACCAACCGGAGAAAAGTCTTCTCCTGGAACTGATCACCACCGCCGATACCGATGTCCGCATGCCGCCGAAAGGCCCCGGCTTGTCCGCCACCGAAGTGGAGCGCATTCGGCAATGGGTAACCGAGGGCGTGCCGTGGGAAGCGGGGTTTGCGTTCCAAAAACCGGCCTACGAACCGCCGCTCAAACCTCGCGACGTCAGCTTGCCCCCAGCGGTCGAGGGTCGCGACCATCCGGTGGACCGGCTCATGGACGCGTATCTGGCGTCCAAACAGCTGACGCGGCCGGGCGCGATCGATGACGCCACGTTTCTACGCAGGGCGCATCTCGATCTCATCGGATTGTTGCCCACTCCGGAGGAAGTCGCCGCCTTTCTCAACAATCCCGCGCCAGACAAACGCGCCCGCCTCATCCACGAGCTCTTGGCCCGGGACGTCGACTACGCGGAGCATTGGCTGACGTTTTGGAATGATCTGCTACGCAACGACTACGGCGGCACGGGATTCATCACCGGCGGCCGCAAGCAAATCAGCCAGTGGCTCTACGAATCGCTGGTGAACAACAAACCGTTCGACCAATTCACCCGGGAGCTCCTCGCCCCGCCCACCGAGGCAAGCCGCGGATTTATTGACGGCATCAAGTGGCGCGGCGAAGTCAGCGCGGGCCAAACTGTGGAGATTCAGTTCGCCCAAAGCGTCGGGCAATCGTTCCTCGGCATCAATCTGAAGTGCGCCTCGTGTCACGACAGTTTCATCGACCGCTGGAAACTGGATGAAGCCTATGGGTTGGCGGCGATTTACGCCGAGCGGCCCTTGGAAGTCCATCGCTGCGACAAACCAGTAGGCCGGACCGCGACGGCCGCTTGGCTCTTCCCGGAGTTGGGCCAAGTCAATGCCAATGCCTCGCGCCAGGAGCGACTCAGCCAGTTAGCCGCCCTCATGACGCATCCGGAAAACGGCCGGTTCACCCGCACCTTGGTCAACCGCTTGTGGCACCGGCTCATGGGGCACGGCATTGTCCATCCCCTCGACGCCATGCAAACGGAGCCGTGGAGCCCGGATTTGCTCGATTTCCTGGCCCGGGATTTCCAACGCAATGGCTACGACCTGAAGAAGACGCTCGCGCTCATCGCCACCTCGGAGATCTATCAAACCCAAAGCGAGGTGGTCGCCGATAGCAAAGCCGATTTCGTCTTTCGCGGCCCGCGTTCACGCCGCCTCACCGCGGAGCAATTCGTGGATGCGGTCTGGCAGCTCACCGGCTCCGCCCCAGCCAGCATGCACGCACCGGTCTTCCGCGGCACAGTGGATCCAGAGATGGCGAAGACCATTCAGATGCAGGGACAGTGGATTTGGGGAAGCTCCGCCGCCGGCGGCAAAACGCCACCGTCCGGCGAAACGATCGTGTTGCGCACCACCTGGAAGCTCCCGGCCGCGCCAGCCTCGGCCATGGCCATCGCCACCTGCGACAACAGCTTCACCCTTTACGTCAACAACAAGCGCGTCATCCAAGGTGACCAATGGGAGCAGATCACGCCGGTTTTGCTCCAGGACCGCCTCAAAGCGGGCGATAACCAGATCGTGGTCATCGCCCAAAATGGCGGGAACGGACCGAACGCCGCCGGCTTCTATCTCCAGGCGACAGCCAAGCTCGCGAACGGCCAGGATTCCAGTTTGATCAGCGACGGCTCCTGGCAGTTCAGCCCGTCCGCGCCCAAAGGCAAGGAAGGAAATCTCGGAGCCTTGGGCAACGACTTTGGTCCGGTCACCGTGGTGCCCGCGATCGCCCCCTGGACGCAGGCGCTCCAGCAGCAAGGCCCCAACTATCTCGCCCAGGGTGCCGTCGCCTCCACCCGGATGATCCGCGCTTCGTTGATGAAGAGCGATTTCCTGATGCGCTCCCTGGGCCGGCCCAACCGGGATCAAATCGTCTCGATGCGCCCCGACGAGCTGACGACCTTGGAAGCGCTCGATTTGTCCAACGGACAGATCTTGACGGCGGCGCTGGAACAAGGCGCACGGAAGTTGACCCAACGCTCCTGGAAGTCGAACGCGGAGCTCGTTGAGTGGGTCTACTCTCAGGCGTTGGCGCGACCGCCCGGCCAGGAGGAACTCGCCGCCGCCACGCAAATGCTGGGAGAAACGCGATCGCCGGAGCCGGTGACGGATTTTCTCTGGGCCGTCCTCATGCAACCGGAATTTCAATTCGTGCGATGAACCTCGACCTCGATCCCTCCGCCCCAGAACCGGTGATCCGCCGGGACTTCCTCAAGAAATTGGCCGCCGCCGGCGCCGCCGCTTGGTCCACGGGAGAGCCGCAGGCCGTCTGGGCCAGCGACGCGAAACACGCCCATCCGCCGGCCAAGGCGGACGCCTGCATTTTGCTCTGGATGGCGGGAGGCATGGCCGCTCCGGACACCTTTGATCCGAAACGCTACTTGCCATTCGAGAAAGGGCTCGAAGTGGCCAAAATGTTGAGCACCTTCCCGGCGATCGACACGGCGGTGGACGGGGTCCAGATCTGCCAGGGCTTGGAAAACATCGCGCGGATGATGGACCGGGCCACCTTGATTCGCAGCGCGGTGCAACCGGACCTCGGCAGCATCCTCCACAGCCGACATCAATACCATTGGCACACCGGTTACGTGCCTCCGCAGACCGTGGCTTGCCCCCACATCGGATCCTGGATGGCCAAGGTGCTCGGCCCGCGCAACTCCGTGATGCCGGCGTTCATCAACATCGGCCAACGCCTCGAGGGCGTCGGTGAAAGCGAGGAACTCAAGGCGTTCACCACCGCCGGCTTCTTCGGCAGCGAGTTCGGCCCCATGAATCTCCCCTTCCCCGAGGAAGCCGCCCAATCGGTCCGCCCGCCCAAAGGAATGGACGCCAACCGCTTCGCCAATCGCGACCGGCTCTTCCGCAAACTCGTCGACCAAAATCCGAATCGCGACCGGATGAGCGACTACCAGCAGCAGTCCTTGCTCCGCAGCATGGACAATGCCTACCGGCTGCTCAGTTCCAAAGAGCGCGAGGCGTTCGATATCTCTCTGGAGCCGAAAGAGGCCTACGCAAATTACGACACCGGCCGCTTTGGCCGCGGCTGCCTTTTGGCACGGCGTTTGGTCGAGGCCGGGGCGCGCTTCGTGGAAGTGACCACCGAATACGTGCCCTTCCTTTATTGGGATACCCACAAGGATGGACATCAGACCGTGGCCGGTTTGCACCGGGAAATCGATATGCCCATCGCCACCCTGGTTCGCGATCTCGAAGAACGCGGCATGTTGGAGCGCACCTTGGTAATCGTCGCCAGCGAATTCAGCCGCGATGCCCTGATGGAAGGGAAACCGGGATCCAACGCCGGGGATCAAGCCACGTTCAAGGTGGACCGGATTGAGGAAATGAAGCACTACGGCCTGCACCGGCATTTCACCGGTGGAACCAGCGTCGTGATGTTCGGCGGCGGCACCAAAGCCGGTTATGTCCACGGAGAAACGGCGGACGAACGCCCTTTGATCGCGGTGAAAGATCCGGTGAGTGTCATGGACCTGCACGCCACCATCATGACCGCCATTGGGATCAGCCCAAAAACGGAGTTTGCCATCGAAGGACGCCCGTTTTACGTGACCGAAGATGGCAAGGGCCAACCGGTGACAAGCCTATTCTCCTGACATGACCCGTTCCCTCCTCGTTCTGCTCCTCCTCTCCGCCAGCGCGACGGCGGAGCCGATCTCCTTCAACCGGGACATCCGGCCCATCATGTCGGACACCTGTTTTCATTGTCATGGGTTCGACCCCAAGACGCGCGAAGCCGGCCTGCGGCTCGATGTGCGCGAAGACGCCATCAAGGAAACGGAAAATGGGATCGTCCCGATCGTCCCCGGGCAGCCCGATGCGAGCGAAATCATCGCCCGGATCTTTGATCACGAGGATCCGATGCCGCCGGAGAAGGCACACAAGCCGCTGACGGATCGGCAGAAGGCGCTCTTCAAGCAGTGGGTGGCTGAAGGCGCGGTCTACGAGCCGCATTGGGCCTACGCTCCCTTGACCAAACCTGCTCCGCCCAAAGCTGAGGTCAATCCGATCGACGCCTTCATCCAAGCCAAACTGGCGGAAAAAGGTTTGCAGCCGTCGCCCGAAGCGCCCTTGGAAGTGTTGCAACGGCGACTCTCGCTGGACTTGACCGGAGTTCCCTACCAATCCCATGCGCCACGCGCCACCTACGAGCAACTGGTCGAAGCGCTCTTGGCCAGCCCGCACTTCGGCGAACGTCTCGCCGTGTGGTGGCTCGACATCGCCCGGTTCGCTGACACCGTGGGATTCCATGGCGATCAGAATCAGCGCATCTTCCCCTACCGGGATTATGTGATCACCGCCTTCAACAAGAACAAGAGCTTCGATCTCTTCACCCGGGAGCAGCTTGCTGGCGATCTTCTGCCCAAGCCAACTCCAGAACAGCTCGTCGCCACCGGGTACAATCGCCTCAACATGATGACCCGCGAGGGCGGCGCGCAGCCCAAGGAGTACTTGGCGAAGTACGGCGCCGAACGGGTCCGGTCGGTGGCGGCAGCCTGGTTCGGGAGCACGTTCGGCTGCGCGGAATGCCACGATCACAAGTTTGACCCGATCAAAACCCGCGACTTCTACGAGCTGCAAGCCTTCTTCGCGGATGTCCGCCAGTGGGGCGTATACGCGGACTACGGCTACACCCGGGAGCCTGAGCTGACCGGGTACACCAACGAATATCCTTTCCCTCCTGAAATCCAGGTGGAAAGCCCCTGGCTCAAAAAGCGCTACGTCGCCGCCAAACAGGCGCTCGACAGCCATCTCACCTCAAGCTTGGAGCGCCTCGCCACCGACGCCCCGACGCTGGCGGCTCTGGAAGCTTGGGAAGCATCGCTGGCGCCATACCTCAAAGTGCGTCCCGATGGCTGGCTGCCCGTGACCTCGGGCTTGCCGCAAATCGTCAACAACGGCCAGCCGATTCCCAATCGCGCTCCCGTCGTGACCGTGACCCTGGATCGCCCTCTCGGACGTGGCGAGTCCTTGCATCTGCCGATCGACCTTTCCGGCGCGCCATCCGTCGCGGCGTTCCGCATCGACGTGCCCTTGGACGGGCTCGATCCCCAGATGGTCACGGCGAAGCTCGGCAAATCCATCAAGGTTTCGCTGCAATGGCAACCCGCTACAGGCCAGCCTCGGCCTTTGCCACTGCGGATCGGCGACTCCGCCACCAAGCGGACGACCTACAAAGGCGGGGCGGAAATCCCCGGGCTGCAAAGTGAATGGAAGCTCCCGCCCCAACCCCCGAAGGACGGCAAGCTCCGGGCGGTTTGGCTGCTCGACACCCCGGTCACCGTGAGCGCGGGCGACCAAATCGTGGCCAAACTAGAAGGCGACAACCTGCTTCCCATGCGCTTTTTCGTCACGCCGATCGGCGCGTTGGAGCCCTTGCAGGCCGCCGACCCCACAGTGGTGCGAGCATTTTCGGTTCCAGCCGCGCAACGCAATCCAGCGCAAGCAGCCGCCGTCCTGAAGAGCTTTGTCTTCAGCACGGCCCACGACAAGGCCGTCTACACGGAGGCCCACCGCATTGCGGCCGAAGCGCGCGGATACTTCGAGGGCAAGACCTGGAGCATGGTCACCCAAGCCGTCGACAAGCCTTTGGCTGTCCGCGTCCTGCCCCGCGGGAACTGGCAAGACGAGACCGGACCCGTCGTGCTGCCCTCCACTCCGTCTTTCCTCCCCGGCCGGATCGAAAGCACCGACGCCAAGCGCCTCACTCGTCTCGATCTGGCGAACTGGATCGTCTCCGCCGACAACCCCATCACCGCCCGCGCCGTGATGAATCGGCTCTGGACCGTGTTTTTCGGCACCGGACTCAGCGCCGTCGTCGATGACCTTGGATCGCAGGGCGAGCTGCCGTCGCACCCAGAACTGCTCGATTGGCTCGCCAGCGAATTCCGCGATTCCGGCTGGGATCTGAAGCACATGATCCGCCTCATCGTCACCAGCGAGACCTACAAGCAGAGCAGCCGTTTCCAACCCAAAGCACTGGAGATCGATCCCGCGAACCGCCTCCTCGCCTCGCAAAACCCGCGCCGCTTGGAAGCGGAGTTCGTGCGCGACAACGCGTTGGCCATCGCCGGGTTGCTCAACCTCGCGGAAATCGGCGGCCCCAGCGTGAAACCGTATCAGCCGGATGGGTATTACGAATCCATTCAGTTTCCCAACCGGGAATACGTCGCGGATACGAACGCCAACCAATGGCGCCGCGGCGTTTACATGCATTGGCAACGCACCTTCCTGCACCCCATGCTGGCAAATTTCGACGCCCCCGCTCGGGACGAGTGCGCCGCCGCGCGCGTCACCAGCAACACCCCGCAGCAGGCGCTCACCCTCTTGAATGATCCCATTTTCGTCGAAGCCGCCCGGGTCTTCGCGGCGCGTTTGCTTGAGGACAAAACGGCCACGACCGACGACGCCCGCTTGGCCCTGGCCTTCCGCCTCGCATTGAATCGCGAAGCCAACCCGAAAGAATCCACCGCGCTCCTCGCCTTGCTCGAAGGGCAACGCCAAACTTACACCGCCGCCCCCGCCGACGCCGAAAAGCTTCTCGCCGTGGGATTGGCGCCGCAGCCGAAGGAGGCCCCCATCGAACACGCCGCCTGGACCCAGGTCGCGCGGGTGCTTCTGAATACGCAGGAGGTTGTTACGAGGTATTGATGGAGGGACGGAGTGATGGAGGGAAGGAGCGAGATCGAGATCGACTGGTTGGATGAGCAGTCGCCAACGATGCATCGAACCGTTGAAGATCGGAAGAAAGTGATCCGGCGGCACACGGATCTTGCGGTCTATCAAAGGAGCTTTGAACTCGCCATGAACCTATTTGCGCTCAGCAAACATTTTCCTGCCGAAGAGCGCTACTCGCTAACCGGTCAGGTTCGACGCTCATCGCGCTCAGTCTCGGCAAACATCACTGAAGCTTGGCGCAACAGACGCTATCCCGCCGCGTTCGTCGCCAAGCTCACCGATGCCGAAGCAGAGGCCGCCGAAACCCAGACCTGGATCGCCTTCGCCAAGGAATGCGAATATCTCGCAGCAGATGAAGCAACGAGTCTCCACAACGCCTACGACCAGCTTCTAGGCATGCTCATCACCATGATCCGGAACTCTTCCGACTGGAAACTCTAGGTCAATCTCTCCGTATCCATCGCTCCATCTCGCCATGCCCTCCATCCCTCAATCCCTCCCTCTCTCCTTCCCGCTCGGCCGCCGCGCTTTCCTCCACCAGAGCGCTTTTGGCTTTGGCGGTTTGGCGCTTTCGATGTTGCAGAATGAGGCCACCGCCGCAACCGCGGGAGGAGAGAAGCCGGGGCATTGGAATGGCGTGCTCAAGGAGCCGCATTTCCCGATCAAGGCCAAGCGGGTCATCTTTCTTTGCATGGCGGGCGGGCCGTCCCAGTTCGAAACCTTCGACTGGAAACCGAAACTGAAGGAACTCCACGATCAACCCTTCCCGGAGTCATTCACCCGCGGACAACAATTGGCCCAACTCCAGGGCGCTGTCCTCAAGGCGCGCGGATCCTTCACCAACTTCCAGAAGTACGGCCAATCCGGCATCGAGATCAGCGACCTCTTCCCGGAGATCGCCAAACAAGCGGATCACCTTTGCGTCATCCGCTCCATGCAGACGGAGCAAATCAACCACGACACTGCCCACGCCTTCATGAACACCGGCTCCATCATCAAGGGCCGGCCCAGCATGGGTTCGTGGCTTCTCTACGGCCTTGGTTCCGAATCCCAGAATCTCCCCGGCTTCATCGTGCTCACCTCCGTGGGGAATTACGGCCAGCAGCCGATCTCTGCCCGGCAGTGGAGCAGTGGCGTCTTGCCGAGCCGCTTCCAGGGCATCCAATTCCAATCCAAGGGCGATGCCGTCCACTACATCGGCAATCCCGAGGGCGTTTGCCAGAGCACCCAGCGGCAGGTCATCGAGGAAATTCAACGCATGAACGGCCTGCTCGCCGAGGAGCAGAACGATCCCGAAATCGCTACCCGCATCGCCCAATACGAGATGGCCTTCAAAATGCAGTCCAGCGTGCCGGAGCTCACCGATTTCACCGGGGAATCCCAGGCCACGCTCGATCTCTACGGCGTCCAACAACCTGGCGATGGTTCTTTTGCCTCCAACTGCCTGCTCGCCCGCCGTCTCGCGGAACGCGGCGTCCGCATGATCCAACTCTACCACCGCGCCTGGGACCACCACGGCCAACTCGAAGAAGGGATGAAGCACGGCGCCGCCACGGTGGATCGTCCCACCGCCGCCTTAATCGAGGACTTGCGGCAACGCGGCTTGCTGGACGATACCCTCATCCTCTGGGGAGGCGAGTTTGGACGGACGCCGATGGGTCAAGGCTCCGGCCGGGACCACCACATCCTTTCCTTCAGCCTCTTCATGGCGGGCGGCGGCATCAAACCCGGAGTCACCTGGGGCGCCACGGACGAACTCGGCTATCGCGCCGTGGAAAACATTGTCGATGTCCACGATCTCCACGCCACCATGCTGGCGCTCCTCGGCATCGATCACCACCGCCTCACCACCAAGTTCCAAGGTCTCGACGTCCGCCTCACCGGAATAGCCGGCAAGGTCATCAAAGGCATCATGGCGTAGGGGTTCGCAGCGCGCCTCTGCATGCAAGGGCGGAATGCGTGGGCGATTCCGCTACGAGAATGAATTCTGAGTAGCGGAATTCCCAAGAATTCCGTTCCAGCGTCCGCTACGAGGATGAATTCTGAGTAGCGGAATTCCCAAGAATTCCGTTCCAGCGTCCGCTACGAGAATGAATTCTGAGTAGCGGAATTCCCAAGAATTCCGTTCCAGCGTCCGCTACGAGAATGAATTCTGAGTAGCGGAATTCCCAAGAATTCCGTTCCAGCGTCCATCACAATCATTCACACCCCATCACCGGCACCGTTCAGGCGTCCGGAATCGCTTGCGATCGATGTGACGAAGATGGCAGCAAGCTGCTAATCCGGTCATTTCGATTCTGGCCTCTGTGAACTCTGTGCCCTCTGTGGTGAAAATGGCACTTCTTCACCACAGAGGACACCGGGAGCACAGAGGGCATATCCAATCGCCAACGAATCGATTCTTCCCACCTTCGAGTCGGCGGCCAGATCGAACCAAACTACGTTATTGCCCACCGTTGCCATCCCTGGTGTCAGCAGTCATCCAGCTGCCGCAACAATCCCCATAATTTCTGCCAGACCTGCATGGGCAGGGCGCGTCAAGCTCCAGGGGCGGGCCATCAGGTCCGTAAAGGCAGACCGCGAGCCGAACACCTCGCTCGGCCAGCAACCCCATGACCGCAGCGGAAAGCTCCAATCCCTCAGAAGATTCCCCCATGAAAAAGCCGCAGAACATGTCGATCTGGAACCGCTGCTGCAGGCGAATCCAAATCTCCAAATCCGAGGTCAAGCCAGACAGGATGCGCGATACTGCGCCGCCAGGTTCTCCTCTTAGACTCTGTCTTCCGGCGAAGGCTCGACATCGGGTGCCAGCTCAAGGATCTTCCTCAAGGCTTCGGCACTTCCGCGGCGGCCTCTCATCTTCACATACGATTCGGCATCCTCTTCGGCAATTCGTTGAGATAAGATGGTCAAAATCAGGCTGTCAACGGACACGCCATCCTCTTCGGCCATAGTAACCGAAGAACGACCGGGCCCCTGTTCAATCTGCGGGTCGAATCTGGACGAGCTTAACTTCACGAACCGGTGCGTCAACCCACCATGTGAGCGCATAGCCAGCGACCAACGACACTTCAACCGGCCTCCCAGTCTCGGGATCTTTCTCCTGGTAGTCTCCGCCGAGGTGAGCGAAACTGCCCAGTGTAGCGAGGAATTGAAGCACTGACTCACGGCGTGCTCCGGACTTCGGAAGAATTCCAAGGACATCCATGTGAACGAAGACCTTGTAGTCCTCTGCCATTACGACTTGGTCAATTCTTCGAGGCTGACCCAGTGCTCGGGATCCCGATCATCGATCCGCCTTCGGATCTCTCGCCAGTAATCAGGATTTTCTGTGTTTTCTAAACGCACCAAAAAGACGGAGAGTTCATGCCTTTCTCTCGGACCGAGCGCCTCAACCTCGCGTTTCAATTCATCAAAAGACATGTTGGCATTCTACCCCTGAGACTCGCCATTGTCGATTCCTGAACGTTGCGGTATGCATGCATGCATTCCAGTGACCTGTGGATTGCCAAAAGATTATGATATTTGTGAATAATGAAATTGAATGTCCCTTACGTCCTGTGATACCTCTGGGTGAAAGATGAGTTCAGCCATTGCCTGGATGTCCACACTCAGTGGCAAACTCCGCGCGGTTCATCCCTGTGACTTGGCCGCTCAACAATTCGTCTCTTCGTCGAAGTGCATCGGCATCGGCGACCTCATGGCATTCGCCTTCGAGCGTATCGAGGATGAAGGCCGCAAGTTCGGCACGTTCTTTCTCCGGTAGCGAGGCTACTTCCTTCTGGATTTCGGCGACACTCATTCAGTAGGTTCCTTGATTCTACTGATCGCTTCAGACGACAAATGACAACGGATGAAGGAATCAATCTACATAGAAACAACGATTCCCAGTCTATACGTGGCGCGTCCCTCGCCGAGATTGATTGAGGCTGGAAGACAGCAACTGACCAAGATTTGGTGGGACAACCATCGGCAGGAGTTTGACTTGGTCTGTTCGCAAGCAGTCTTGGATGAGAGCGAGCGGGGAGATGACGAGATGGCGGCCCGACGGCTCGAGATGTTGCGCGGTCTCCCGCTCCTCGACCTAAATGACGAGGTCGAGATCGCCGCGGACGCATTGCTTCGCAGCGGCATCCTACCGGCGAAGGCCGGAGAGGATGCCATTCACATCGCGACCGCCTCGGTCCACGGGATCAACTACCTGCTCACTTGGAATTGCAAACACATCGCCAATCCCCGAATATGGAAGAGGATCGGAGAATGTTTCCGTGGGCTCGGGCACACCATGTCGATCATTTGCACCCCGGAGGATCTAAAGGCGATGAAAACTGATGAAACCATAATGCAAAGCGTCGTGGAGCAAGTCCGCTCGATCAAGGAGGCGATCGCCGAAGAGCACGGTTACGATGTCCATGCAATGATTGCCTCCGCACGAGCGCGGCAGGAGCAGTCTGGCCGGACCATCATTCGAACGGAAGCCGGGAAGCGAACAAGCGACTGGACTGCGACCGCTGATCGCGGCGAGTCAGCCTGAGCGATCTGTCGACCCGAATTCAACGTCCCGCATCACCGGCACCGTTCAGGCGTCCGGAATCGCTTACGAGCGACGTGCCGAAGATGGCCGCAAGCTGCAAATCCGGTGGTTTCGATTCTGGTCTCTGTGAACTCTGTGCCCTCTGTGGTGAAAATGGCACTTCTTCACCACAGAGGACACCGGGAGCACAGAGGGCATGCCCCAATCGCCAACGGATCGGCTCTTCGCGCCTTAAATCTTAAACTTCGTCACGGTCCACCAGATTCATCCCCCCCTGTTCCCCTCCCACACGAGTACGCCCAGGCCAAGACAGAGTCAGAGTCAGAGTCAGCTGAGCCTCTCGATTCTGGTCTCTGTGAACTCTGTGCCCTCTGTGGTGAAAATGGCACTCCTTCACCACAGAGGACACCGGGAGCACAGAGGGCATGCCAAATAGGATGCGCGATACCTGATCTGGCAGGGAGTCGTGCGGCCCTCTGCTCGCCTCCAAGCACCACATGCCTGTTTTCCGGACACTTCGTCGTCCTGCGGCCGAAACTTCAACGTCGCCTTTTTGATGACTGCTTGAGGGAGTGCCACCAAGCCATTCTGAGACGTCCTCAGGATCGAGGTCGTCGCCAGAGACTCGCAACGCGGCGATCGAACTGCATTTTATGGTCATGATCCCGGACTCCCGGGCGATGCAGCGCCGATCCGGCGTCGGTCATCCGCCCCTTGTTCGCTCACGGCTTGCCACTGCTCGGCGGGAGCACCGATGAGATTTCAAGAACCTTCAGATGACCGTCGGCCGGATCCTCCCAGAAGCGGATTGCATAATTCCCAAACAGATGCACCCCAAGATCCCGTCCGACCCGATCCCTTTCTGTGAAGTCGTAGAAATCTGCGGGAAAAGCCGCGATTTGGCGGAGCTTGGCAAGCATCGACTCCTGCGTTCTTCTTGGCCTTGTTCGAAGAAAATCAATCACGTCCGCATCGATGAGAAGGCGGTAATTACGACTCGCCATCGCCTAGTCCCAACTCAGCCTCTACTTCCTCGATTGTTTTCCACCGCGATGGATCCGTGCAATCAATCTTGGCGGCCATCTTTTCCGCATGGCCGGGGTCATCTTCGGCGACCTGCAAGGCGACGAGGTGGGCAATCAACCGTCTTCTTTCCACGCTTGGGAGGGAGCAGGCTTCCCTTTCGATCGCTTCAAAGGTCATCATGACATGATGGCCCACCGAAAACGCGGCGTCAAGTGTTCACATGAACGATGGCGTAAATGGAACTGATGGTCAGAAAGGGCGGAATGCGTGGGCGATTCCGCTACGAGAATGAATTCTGAGTAGCGGAATTCCCAAGAATTCCGTTCCAGCGTCCATCACAATCATTCACACCCCATCACCGGCACCGTTCAGGCGTCCGGAATCGCTTACGAGCGACGTGCCGAAGATGGCCGCAAGCTGCAAATCCGGTCGTTTCGATTCTGGTCTCTGTGAACTCTGTGCCCTCTGTGGTGAAAATGCCACTTCTTCACCACAGAGGACACCGGGAGCACAGAGGGAATGCCCCCAATCGCCAACGAATCGATTTTTCCCAGCTTCAGCACCCAGCGGCCACCCGATGCGATCAGTGTTCGGCGTTCAGCGCCTGGTGCTGCCTTGACGTTATTTCCTGTCGAGGCCGTAAGACGGATGCCTTTTATCGTGCCTCACCACCAAGATGAAGATGCATTGCGGAGTGATTTCAAAGAGCACGTGATAGGGGAACTTCTTCAGGTTTGATCTCCGTAGCCCAGATCGATCAAAATGGTGCTGTTCGGGGTTTTGCTCGATGCGATCAAGAATCAAGTTCAGTTCTCCCCAAAAACGCGAAGCTAAGGATTCTGATATTTGTGAATAATGAAATTGGATGTCCCTTACGTCCTGTGATGCCTCTGGGTGAAAAATGAGTTCAGCCATTGCCTGGATGTCCACACTCAGTGGCAAACTCCGCGCGGTTCATCCCTGTGACTTGGCCGCTCAACAATTCATCTCTTCGTCGAAGTGCCTCTGCATCGGGGACCTCATGGCATTCGCCTTCGAGCGTATCGAGGATGAAGGCCGCAAGTTCGGCACGTTCCTTCTCGGATAGCGAGGCTACTTCCTTCTGGATTTCGGCGACACTCATTCTGTAGATTCCTTGATTCTACTGATCTGTCGACCCGAATTCAACGTCCGCATCACCGGTGCCGTTCAGGCGACCGGAATCGCTTGCGACCGAAGGGACGAAGATGATGGCAAGCTGCGAATCCGATCGTTTCGACTCTGGTCTCTGTGAACTCTGTGCCCTCTGTGGTGAAAATGGCACTTCTTCACCACAGAGGACACCGGGAGCACAGAGGGAATGCCCCCAATCGCCAACGGATCGATTCTTCCCAGCTTCAGCACCCCCATGACCGCGGCGGAAAGCTCCAGTCCCTCGGAAGATTCCCCCATAAAAAAAGCGGCGGAACCTGTCGATCTGGAACCGCAGGATCGAGGTCGTCGCCAAAGACCCGCAACGCGGTAATTGAACTACCGTGCATGATGCGATCAGCGGCCGGTTCTGCTGCGGCTTTTGTTCGCCTTTGTTGACGTTCCCTGGCTGATTCTATGGCTTGTCTGCCTTCCTAAGGCCAACCACCTTTATTTCGGAGACGGGGTGATCAGCCCAGAAGAACAGAGCATGGCGGCCAAGTATTTTGATTTCTATGTATCGCCCTGAAGGGTCCTTTTCCTTGTAGTCCCCTTCTTGAAATGGATTTGGTCCCAGGCTTTCGATGAACCGCCCAACAATCATGCGGTCAGGTCCGCGAAGCCTGCGAAGCGTCTCCATCACCTCGTAGTTCAAAAACACCCGATAATCGTTCACGGTCGCAACTCTTCGTCCGTGAATCCGAGCTCGTTCTTCGCCTGATCCCAATCGATCCACTTCTCGGATGGATCGTCAAGTCGCCTGGAAACTTCAGAAAAAAATGCACTTTCCCTACTTCTTAGAGCAACCAGAAAAGCGGAAAGCTTGTCGCGTTCTTCGGGCGACATCTGAGAAACCTGTTGCTGAATTTCGGTCAAACTCATCGAGATCAACGAGGATAGTTCATCCCACAGGCGGATTCAATCCTTGGTTCGTGTGGCGACGATCGCCCGGCAGGCCATTCGGATTGATTCTGTGAAACTGGCACCGGAGGGATCGAGCAGGTCCAGCGGTCTCCCCTGTTCGTAAAAGTCGTCTTCTCCATCCTGGCGAACGTCATCGGATCCCTGATCTGGCAGGGAATCGTGCGGCCCTCCGCTCGCCTCCAAGCACCACATGCCTGTTTTTCGAACCCTTCGTCGTCCTGCGGACGAAACTTCGTCGTCGCCTGTTCGATGACTGCTTGAGGGAGTGGCACCGAGCCATCCTGAGACGTCCTCAGGATCGAGGTCGTCGCCAAAGACCCGCAACGCGGCGATCGAACTACAGTGCATCCATGATTCCGGACGAACGTGACAGGGTACGCACGAAGCGCAGCGGAGTTGCCCCACCGCCTTGTTCGCCCTCTTATATTCTGAGGATTGAGCGGACAATCGGATCTTCATCTTGATAGCCCGACGACCAATCAAAGGTGGAAAAAAGGGCCCACAAAAATCGGCCCCATTGCTTCTGTTCGTCGTAAGAGACTCCGGTTTTGCTCATGGCGTGGATCGCTACAGAAACCTGCTTCAAATGAGTGTAGATCTCAGAATCGTCTATGTCATGATGACTGACTAAAAACTGTAACTCTTCGCGAAGAATCTCAAGTTCCGTTGCGATTCTGCCACGATGATAGTCGTCTAGGCCGTTGAGAAAATCGTACCACCGCCCCCCGGAACCGGTCTCGTCCTCTTTGAAATATTCTCTGAACCTAGACGGCTCCATCAGTTCCTCGATCTCCTCAGTGCCATAGCATTTTCCAGAGGCGCTAAATATGAGTCCGATGATATCTATCTTGAAGCTCCGATACACTTTAAGCGCGTGTTTCTGGTGTATCTTCTTCTTGAGGTGGTCAGGAAGGGAAACCACTAAAAAGTAAAATATGACGCTTACAACATAGCCAGAAACTATATTTAGAATTGCATCTCGGTAATGGAGAGAATCCGCAAATAGCCAATTGGGAACGGTTCCAACAACAGCCTCGGGACGATCCGAGCTGCAGAAAAACACAAAAGGCGTCACAATGATCGCTGACACCGCGAGGCAATTTTCAACGTGTTTCTTGCGCATCGTAGAATTCTTAGGAGAACGTCGGCGGTGAGGAAGACACAGCAGAGGCAAGGGAGATGGCGCCGGACGTGCGCGAAGCAAGCACGGGACGTGACAAGCTCTCGCAGCCCGAAGGGCGCGTGCTAATCATCAACGCTGTCAACCGCTTTGTTCGGCTTTGGTGAGTGTGAGTCCGTAGAGTGGCTTCGGGAAAACATCAATTGGATGAGATTATTCTGTCGATCTCCCGTTTGATTTCGGCGGCAATCTCGCGATCCGTGATCTGATAATGGTTCACGAACGACGTAAACAAGCTTTGGAGGCATGCCTGAGCCAACTTCTTTCCATTCGTGTCGAGAATCATCGAGAGGACCCTGATTCCTTTCTCGTCGAGTTCGGTGTTCCATCTGGCGAACGCTTCAGGGCTTGCGGAAAGACTCTCAAACATGGTCAAGAACTTCTCTATCTCGTCCATGGGGACGTTCAGCGTTTGAAGGCTGGCTTGTATGAGATGGATGTTGAAAAACTTGTCTTTCATGAAGCTATCAATCACTGGGGGTTGAATGCTGTGTGACGATTTTCGTTGGCCGAACGTCCCGCATCACAGGCACCGTTCAGGCGTCCGAGGGATGCGATTGTTCGGGCTAGTTCAACAATTATCAACTTGGATAGTCTACCTCCAGGCTGGCCGGGTTCCTTGCCATGACGTTTGCGACTTCGGGTTAAGCTTGGGAGGTTAGAACGGTAACTAGAGATTGCACTTGCGGCGGATCAGGGGTTCTTTGCTCCGACTTGTTACCATATCATTATCCAGCAAGAGCATCCCGGAGCTTTCGGACCGCCAAGATCGCTAGCGCTCCAGGAATGAGAACAAGCCATCCAAGGAAGAAGGAGGCAACGGCGGCTACTTTAACACTGCTCACCGACGTCACAACCCAGCCTACCACCATCAAGCAAATTACTGTTCCGACAAAAGCAGCCCTCGGCTGGGATACTCCAAAGATCTGATTTACCGGTTTCTTGAATTTGCATGTGACGCCTTTGTGCAGGATGTCGACCCAAATCGCCTGCGCATCCGACGTCGGCGAGTTGAGGAACTCGAAGCGCAACACCTGCCCCCGGTTCATTATGGGGACAATATAATCCCGCTGTCTCCGGAAGAGCGCAAACTGATCCTCAGTTGGTTCACTTCCGTCGGTGACACGAATTCTCCCCGCGTATTCCTCCGTATACTCAAGAGTTCTGGTCGTTCCTTCTATCGCCGTGAACTCAGTGAGAAGTCGCGTATTGGACGAGAAAATCCGAACAACAACGGAATCAAAGTCCTTCATGCTTTCATTTGCAACTCTCACAGTCGATAGGAACAGATGATTCAATGCTGTATTGTTCCAAGTTACCCTCACCGAGCCGTAGATGTCATCGTCGGCCGATAGGCCGACACGATTATGGATCACATCGTAGCGAAAGACAGCTCTCTTGTTGAGAAACCATTGAGTAATCAACGCAGCGGCTATGCCACCGATCCCCGATAGGATAGCAATCGCTGGTTTAGCCTCAAGTAGTTCAGAGATGTTCATGTTGTGATGCTAACGTCCGCGCGCTGGCGCCGGATACTGGGAGCGCCGCGTCCCAACAGCTGTAAATCGTCGAGTTAGCAGCGGCAGTTCAACTCACAGCGGCACAGCGGGTTGCTCAGCCGCGCCTTGTTCGGTCTGAATGGTTTCACGAGGTGAGTAGAGGTTCCGATTGATCTGCCAAAGTGCCTCCGTCATGTGTTGACAAACTTTCTCAATTCCGTCCGCTCGGATCCTTATAGAACGATCGAACTTTCCACCCGGCTCGAACACGTCTGATCGTGAAACGATCTTCTTTCGGATTTGGCCGTCGTGATATCCGCCTGCATGCGCAATCTTGTTCCTGATTTCAAAAATTTGGGCGACAGCATCCCAAGAGGTTCCGAAAGCCACCTGATCAACCCCAAGTCGCGCAAGCATAGTCTGACAACGCTTAATGCCCCGGTCATTCAAATCTCGCATACGAAAGGGCGTCCTGCACGCGACCGCATACTCGTCGCACAGCCGACCGAGGTGAAACTCAAATGATGAGCAAATACTGAGAAGGAGACTTTCGCGAATTAATGGAATCCATTCGCTTTGGTAGCCGTAATGTTCATCAGCCATTGAATCGGATAAGTAATCCCTGAATTCCTCGCCTTCGACCTCGTGTAGGCCTTTCGCGCGCTCATCGAGATCGCGTATTTTCTTCTCGACGACATCTTCCATATCCGCCGCCAACTGCTGAACGACCTCAAATCTGCTCCATAATCCGTAGATCGCCTTGGAAGGTCTAAACCGTGGTTTACTCATGATTCTCTAGATCAAACGTTAAAGTAATAACACACCCAGTAGAGGTGGCCAACGTTAATCGTGGGGTTGAGGTTGAATTCAGATGGAAACATGGAAAACAGAGAGGCTAGTGGGTGTTAATATGCACGTCTTGTTCGGCCTGGGGTTGCAGAGTCAGAGCCCCTGGCTTGCGTCATCCAATGCTCTTTGCCGCTGAGCCTCACGACCGGTGCTGTCGCCCGCCGTCTGGTTAGCACAGGTGAACAAGTCCGCACCGGCAAGTACCATGCGCGCGATGGGTTCAGGCAGCATAAACCACTGCTGGTGTTTGTATGTGCTGGGAAATCCTTGCGGACGCTCATCGCTACGGTTCCAAGTGACGCCAATCGCGCCGCCAGTGCTTCGGGCGACCGCATACTCATTGGTCTCTACTAGATAGGTATCGACGTCGAACGCCGCGGTTGAACCGAGTGTGATATTTAGTCGTTTTGGGAAATGCACAGTCTTGTGTTTTTGCCGAACAGTATAGCTCACCAGCTTGCGGCCATTAACCCGTTATCACGGCGTGCAGCCGATAACAAGTATCCCCGCAAGTTGATCGTGGATGGTTGGTTGTGACCGGGCAAGAGTGAGGGCTCACTCTTTGGCAGGAGATCGGCTCTGAGATCTCTTTCCGGCTGCGATGCCGGGTGTTCCGAGGCTTCCGCATTTCCCCTCCGCCCAGCACGGTCGCTTCGTGGGGTTCAGACCGGACGATCGTCTCCATCTGGTGTCCATTGCGTTTCTCCCAGAAAGGACAATGGAAGCCTCGCACAAAGCCACTAAGGCACGAAGAGGAGGCCAGTTCACAAAGGCTTCGGGCAGGAGGTTTAGCCCGCCCTGAGGGTAAATTGGCAAGTTCCCCAAACTTCATATCCCACCGCATTCTTTGTGTCTTGGCGCCTTTGTGCGAGCCCGGATCATCCCCGCTTATCCTGCTGATCGCAGGCTCCCCGAGTGACCCTTCGGCCTCCAGGTTTGCCGCTGCCGCGGCGGGTGGTCCCGTTCTTCGGTCCCGATGGCGCTCTATGCACCACCATCCCTTCGTGCTCTTCGTGTCCTTCGTGGTGACCAAACCGTTTCATCGTTTCCATCTGGCATCCATTGCGTTTCTCTGCGGAAATCTGCGCAATCTGCGGATCATCCCCACTTCCTACCTCACCCAGCCAAAGCGGAATCTCCATTCACCGGCTTCACCCCATCCGCCGTACCACGGACGCTCCCCGATGCTGGCGTCTGTCCCTTCTTCCGCTTCTCTTCGGCCTTTTTCTCCCGAGTTTCACGGGTCTTCGCGACTAGGGTGAGTTCGGCGACGGTTTCGCAGCTTTCGGCGAGGAGATGCGCGTAGGGCGCGCGTCCTTTGCGGGCGAGGTGCGCCATGAGGTCGAAGAGGAGGTTGAGCTGGCTGCTGAGAACTTCTTTCAGTTCACGGGCCAGGCGTGGCTTGGGCACCGGCTTGGCGGGCGCAGCGGCGGATTGGGCATGGCCGCCGGTCTCGGTGTCGACCTCTCCTGACGCTGGCTCGGAGAGCGAGCCCTGGACCGTGGCCTCTTGTTCTCTCTTGGTGATCGCGGCATACTCCGCCTGCGCTTGCTTGAGCAGTTCAAAGAACCGGCCGACGCCGGCTCGGCTGATGAGTTGTTGGGTCGCCGGTTCCGCGGCTTCCGTCAGCAGAGCTTGCACCACGGTGCTGACTTCCGCCTGGCTGCGGCGCTTGGCGGCGATCTTGTGTTTGTCGATGATGACGAGCAACTCCTTGGCCGCCGTCCGTTTGGAATCGGGGATGGCCGGGTCCGGGTTGCGCAGCAGCGTCTTCAACTCCCGCGGGAGCGCTTGCAGGAAGCCAATCCGTTTGCCGTGGGCCTGAAGTTTTTCCCGGGTGAACTCCCCTTTGCGATCGAGCATCAACCGGGCGGCAAATTCCTCGCTTGTCGTCGCGCCGTCTTTGGCAAGCTCGCGGATCAAGCCTTCACGGGGCGGAATCTGTTCCGTGCCCGCCAAAATACTGGAGGTGATGCGGCGGCAGCCATCCAAAAACTGTTGGCTGGTCAAGTCTCGATGCGCCAGGACGGGAATCTCAATGCGTAGGGAGGTGCTCATGTGCGTTCGTTGCGCAAACATATTCTAACACTTGTCAACGCGAGCAAATGATTTTTGGTGAAAATGTCGAGCCGTGCCTGGCCGTCACGCTGGAAGCAATCACACTTGAGAGGCCAGATCCGGCTTTTGACTTGGTCAAATCACCCGTGAGAAAGCCAAATTGCGCACGGCCGTTCTTTTGCCGGGTTTCGCGCGAGCCGGAATGGGGCGGCGAGTTGGCGCGCTGGTTTTGTCGCAATCCGCGCTGCCCCGAGCGTTTGCGCTTCGCAAAAGGGACAATCGCATTCTGCCCGTGGCGTTTTTGCTTCGCAAAAGGGACAGTCCAATTTTGATCGTGGCGTTTTTGCTTCGCAAAACCCACCATGCATCTCCGGCCCGAGAGTTTCCGGCGCCACCAAGTCCCAGGCCACGCCCGGTCCAGGCCTGAAACATCGCACGAATGCGAACGGAAATTCCGGCTCGACCTTGTGTCGAAATGTTTTGTCTCGAGCCGGATTTGCCACGGCGGATATTTTTGCGGAGAACGTCCGATCCGCATTGGCACGGAACCAATGCAACATCGCGCATTCCGGCGGCACGTTGCCATCGCGCTTCGCCGCCCCGGCGATCCGTGGAGAGCAAGTGGTCCGCCCAGCCCAAGCCGACGGCAGGTTCCGGTCCGCTGCGGGACAGGCAGGAATGCCCGTCGCTACGTAGTTGATGGTTGATGGTTGATGGTTGATGGCAGCCCAGATCTCGCGAGGGCCCAGGCGTGCCGTAGGCCGGACATTCTTGTCTGGCCTCCTCGATTTACCGCCGGAGATCACATCGCCGACGCTGGCTCGGGACAGGCAGGAATGCCCGTCCTACGTAGTTGATGGTTGATTGTTGATGGTTGATGGCAGCCCCGATCTCGTGCTCGTGCTCGTGCTCGTAATCGAAACATCGTTGATCCCGTTCGCGGTGTATCGCCAAAGAACGATCCGATTCAAACTCGAAAATCGAGCACGATTACGAGCACGAGCACGAGGATTCCGCCTAGTGGATGAGGCGCATTCCTATCCGTGCCAATCCGTGAAATGCGTGGTTCCCCAAACAAGCGTTTCTCAAACCACGGATCGCGCAGATCTACACGGATATTGGGAATCATGATTCGTGATCAGCGAAGCGGCCGTAGGCCGGACATTCGTGTCTGGCCTCCTCCATCCAGATGATCACGGACGGGCAGGAATGCCCATCCTACGCAGGGGAAAAAAGAGACGTCGCCCCTTCCCATCGTCCCTCCGGGACTCATGGACTCATGGATGTCATCCATCGTCGTCAACGATCTCCGCTAACGCCGCCCGATCCACCGGGAAGCGTTCGTCGCCCACTCCGGCCCCCGGTTCCCGTCCTGCTGTCGCTGGCCTGGACTCAACCCTCTCCGCCAACGGCCCAATCTTCAAACCTCAATCCCGGTACGCGCTCAAAGTGGACGCGATTCCTCGTCAGTAGAATGAGACCGTTCGCGATGGCGATGGCCGCGATCCGCAAGTCTCTGACATTGACCCGAAGCCCACCTCCAAAGCCTGAGAACACGCTCAGAGCTTCTTCATCAAAGCGCAGAACCGTAAACCGGCCGTAGTCCAAGAATGCGCGATCCAGGAAAGCGTAACCTTCTACGACCTGACGCGGATTCTTCGCACCTTGAATCCATGCATGAGCGCCAATGACCTGCTCGTGAAAGGTAACGATCGAGAGCGCAAAATCCGCCGGGGTATGCGCCCCCATTCTTGTCGCAAGATTCTGGAACTCCGGGCCTGACCGCCTTTGCAAGATCGAGAAGTGATCCGTGTCGAGGAGATAGGTCACAGGTCTTCCCGCAGATCCGCTTCACCGGCGACAATGGCCCGGCCCGCCGCCATGATTTCGCGATAAGTCTCTTCGGGAATGTCACTCATGGAACCCGAAACAACGTCGAGCCAATTTGCCGTGGAAGGAACACCGCCGGCGACCCGGGCTCGCAGTTCCTGCAGGCCGAGTTCCACGACGTGCAGACGACTTTCAACCTCCACCAACGAAATCTCCGGCATACGAACGATCATCTTACTCGTTCACGGACGACCTGGCAAGAATCCCCTCACCGGAGTGGGGATGACCGTGGCCGGGTTGTTCTAGAACAAGATGGGCACCTGCTTCCCCCGTTTCTCCGGGCGAATCCACAACGTCATGGGTTTGCGGCGCGGCATGAGCTGACCGTTTCACCGGGAGTTCTCGTTTGGTAACTGTCGTAGGCCGGACATTCGTGTCTGGCCACCTCGATTTACCGCCGGAGATCACATCGCCGACGCTGGCTCGGGACAGGCAGGAATGCCCGTCCTACGTAGTTGATGGTTGATGGTTGATGGTTGATGGCAGCCCCGATCTCGTGCTCGTGCTCGTGCTCGTAATCGAAACATCGTTGATTCCGTTCGCGCTGTATCATCAAAGAACGATCCGATTAAAGCTCGAAAATCGATTACGAGCATTCCGCCTGCGAGGGCACAGGCGTGCCGTAGGCCGGACATTCGTGTCTGGCCTCCTCGATTTACCGCCGGAGATTACATCGCCGACGCTGGCTCGGGACAGGCAGGAATGCCCGTCCTACGTAGTTGATGGTTGATGGTTGATGGTTGATGGCAGCCCCGATCTCGTGCTCGTGCTCGTGCTCGTGCTCGTGCTCGTAATCGAAATATCGTTGATCCCGTTCGCGCTGTATCGCCAACGAACGATCTGATTCAAATTCGAAAATCGATTACGAGCTCGCGCCACCGTAGGTCTCCGCAACCACCTTCGGGGTTGAACCATCGTCGTGTCCGGCAAACCCTGGGCTGGAGTTCGCAAGCCCTTCAGGCTTGGCCGTCACGGGCGATTTTTTTTGCCAGCGAAGGATGGTGATTCGTAAGGTGGAGGCGGGCACCGCGCCCAATCTTGCACCGTGAACGATTCATCCCTCGCCTCCACGTCTCCCCGCCGTCCCCTGCGTGTCTGGCCGGCTGCCGCCTTGATTGCGATCATGATCCTGGTGCCCATGGTGGCCAGGTCGATCGAGGACGGACCGGCGTGGATCTGGATGGTGTCGGCGTTTGGTCCGGCGCTGTGCTCGATCGTTCTCTTGATCTGGTGGCTGGCCGCCAGCCGGGCCACGGTCCGGGAGAAGCTCATCGGCTTCGGGTGCCTCCTCCTCGGACTGGTCTTGGCGATTCTCGCGATGCACCCATCGATGCACGGCCCTGCGATCATCGTGATCGTCTTTCCGGGAGCCACGTCGTTGTTCGTGGTTGGGGTTTGTCTGGCGGATCGATTCCTTTCCGCGCGTCGCACGGCGGTGGGTTTGGGCGCGGCGTTGGTGGTCCTGCTGCTTGCCCTGATGGCGCGGACCGAGGGCTTGTGGGGGAACTTCAAACAAGAGCTCACCTGGCGCTGGAGCCAATCGGTCGAGGAGAAGCTTCTGACGTCGGCCGCAGCCCCGGCCAAGGCGAGCGCACAGGCCACGGCTGACGAATCCCCTTCCGAGTGGCCCGGCTTCCGCGGCGCGGCGCGGGACAGCCGGCAAACCGGTCTCAAGTTTTCCTCGGATTGGGCGGCCACGCCTCCGCAGCTTCTCTGGAAGATTCCGGTGGGTCCCGGCTGGTCCTCGTTTGCGCATCAAGGCGGCCTCCTCTTCACCCAGGAACAACGCGGCCCGCAGGAAATGATTGTCTGTTACTCGGCGGAGACCGGCGCCCAGGTGTGGACTAGCGCTTGGGAAGCCCGGCTTGACGATCCCCTCGGCGGCCCCGGACCGCGCGCCACGCCCACGCTGGCCGGGGGACGGCTCTATGCCCAGGGCGCGACGGGGATCCTGCGTTGCCTGAATCCAAAGGACGGCGCGATGCTTTGGGAGCGCAACATCGGGGAAATTGCCGGCCGCCAACCGCCGATGTGGGGCTTCAGCAGCTCCCCCCTGGTCACCGGGGACGTCGTGATCGTCCACGCCGGAGGGGCAGGCGACAAAGCGACGCTCGCCTTCGACGTCGCCACCGGCGAACCGCGTTGGTCCGCTCCGGGCGGGGACGACAGTTATTCCTCGCCGCAGCTCGCGAAATATGGGGAGGAAGAATTCGTGCTGATGCTCTCGAACCTGGGGTTGGAGTTCCTGAGCCCGGCCACTGGCGCCGTCCGGTTCTCCTACGCTTGGAAACACACGGATCACCGCGCCCTGCAACCGCAGTTCGCCTCCGCGGACACCGTCCTCCTTCCCACGGGGATGGGCGCCGGCACCCGATTGATCCGCCTGGCCCGCAATGGCGATGCCCTCACCGCGGAAGAAGTCTGGACCTCCCGCTATCTCAAGCCGGACTTCAACGACTTCGTGCTCTACGAAGGGCACGCCTACGGGTTCGATAGCAGTATTTTCACCTGCATCAATCTCGCGACCGGTGAACGCGCCTGGAAAGGCGGTCGCTATGGCAAAGGACAAGTCCTCCTGCTCGCCGATTCCGGGCTGCTCTTCGTAATGGGCGAGCGCGGCGAAGGCGTCCTCCTCCGCGCCACGTCCGAGGCGCACGAGGAACTGGCGAACGTCCCGCTGCTCGAAGGCAAAACCTGGAACCACCCCGCCATCGTGGGTGACCGGCTGTTTGTGCGCAACGCGGAGGAAGCGGCTTGTTACCGCTTGCCGGTGGTGAAGGAGTAACGCGGCGCCACTCGCCTGGTAGGGCGGACATTTCTGTCTGCCCGAAACATCGCCGACGGCCGCTCGGGACAGGCAGGAATGCCTGTCCTACGTGGTTGATGGTTGATGGTTGATGGTTGATGGCAGCCCCGATCTCGTGCTCGTGCTCGTGCTCGTGCTCAGCCAAGCGGTGCTCGGAATCGACTTCAGTCGGCCGTTGCCCGGTGAAGAGGGCGCCGACGCTGGCTCGGGACAGGCAGGAATGCCCGTCCTACGTAGTTGATGGTTGATTGTTGATGGTTGATGGCAGCCCCGATCTCGTGCTCGTGCTCGTGCTCGTGCTCGTGCTCAGCGAAGCGGTGCTCGTGCTCGTAATCGAAACATCGTTGATCCCCTTCGCGCTGTATCATCAAAGAACGATCCGATTCAAACTCGAAAATCGAGCACGATTACGAGCACGAGCACGATCACGAGGATTCCGCCTGCGAGGGCCCAGGCGTGCCGTAGGCCGGACATTCGTGTCTGGCCTCCTCGATTTACCGCCGGAGATCACATCGCCGACGCTGGCTCGGGACAGGCAGGAATGCCCGTCCTACGTAGTGGCAGCACCGATCTCGTGCTCGTGCTCAGCGAAGCGGTGCTCGTGCTCGTAATCGAAACATCGTTGATCCCCTTCGCGCTGTATCGCCAAAGAACGATCCGGTTCAAAACTCGAAAATCGAGCACGAGCACGAGCGGGCCGTTCGATCGCAATCCGATCTCACACCCGGCTCAACCGGTGCTGCACCGGCTGCCGCAGAAAATGGGCTTCGAACTCGGGCAGTTGCAGCATCGACTTCTGCCGAGGTTGATGCCGGTTGGCGACTGTGGCGGCGGCTTGGCGCAACTCATTCCAGCGCGCGCTCGGCGCATCTGGTGCGTGGGCGATGTGGCGCAGCAGGCTGAGCCACTCGACCAAGGCTCGTTCCACGTCGCCACGGCCGAACTCGCTGCGTTCCTCGTCCCGGTCCCGGTGACGACCCGCGAGAAATTCCGCGACGACTTCCGCCGCGCCTTCGCCGTAGGTGGCGGGCACGCCGAGCCGCAGGTAACCGGGGAATTCCGCGGTGCCGTAGGCTTGGCGGCAGGCGAGACCGAGGCGTTCGCTCGGCGTGTCCTGCATCGCGTCGGACTCAAACCGGTGCCCCGCGCGCAGGTTCACGAGGTGAGCGACGATGTCGTCCACGGGATAGGTCTCGTCCTCCAAGGCCGCCGCGATCGCCAAGCCCTCGCCTTGATGGAAATAACTGAAGATCTGCCCGCGCAAGGTGGGCCGGCCATTGGCCTCGATCAATCCCAGTTGGCGCCAAGCATGCGCCGCGGAACCGGGTTGCGGCTCGATCGCTTCCCCGGAGATTTCATCGACATACCCGGTATCGAACCGCACGCGGACGGACCGCCGTTCGGGATCGATCAACCAGGCGCCGGAACGGTCGCGGCAGGCCGGCACCTTGAGCCCGCCCAGATCGACGATGGCGTGGAGAAAGCCGTCGCGCACCGTGAGATCGCGCAACGTGGCTCCAGCGGCTAGCTCTTGCACGGCATTCGTCACCCAAGGAATGAGGTCCGCGGGATCGAACGACTCCAGCCGTCGCCGCGGCGGAGCGACCGAGCGCCACCGTTTGGTGAGGCACGCTTTGCCGGCTTCGTCGAGCCGCGCCAATTGGATCTCCGCGCCATAAATCGAACCGTCGCTTTCCGGGATCTTGCAGAGCCGTCCGATCGGCCGAGCGCGTTCTTGCATGTATTGCCCGGTGCGTAAGGCAGGTTGCCAACCGCGTTTGCCGGTCCAAGCCAATGCCGAACGCAGCTCCACCGTGCCCGCGGCATCCGGCGATTCCCGTTCCCACTCGCCCGCGGCGTTGAGGATTTCCCGGTAACCGGGATCGATTCCGAACAGAGCCTGGCCCGAAAGCGGCAGGGCATCGGCCAACTCCGGCCGTTCTTCCGCGGTGAATCCAAGACCGATGGCTCGGGGAGAGAAAAGACGTTCGGTCAATTCCGCCGCCGCTTGGAATGGGGACTCCCCTCGCCTTCCGGCCGCTTCCATGACGCGGAGGAGCGTAGGCCAATCCACCCGGCTGGCGCGACGCAGGATCTTGGGCCGGGCATCGCTGAGGCGGGGGCCATTTTCGATGCAGAGCGCGTAGCCCACTTCATCCAGGCCACGACGCCCGGCTCGTCCGTACATTTGCAACAGCTCATCCGGCGTCAGCTCGCGTTGGAACACGCCGTCCTGGTATTGGGTGTCGGACACCAGCACGGAGCGGACGGAGAAGTTGATCCCCGCGGCCAGCCCCGTCGTGGCCACGATGACACGGAGCTGTCCAGATTTGGCCAGTGGCTCAATGATGCCAGCGCGCTGCGCAAAGGTGAGTCCACTGTGGTGATAGGCCACGCGGTTCCGCACCATCTTCGCCAGTTGCGGACCGAGGGCAGCCTCTTGAGCCGCGGAAAGCGGCACCGGTTTGCCCTGCGGCAGGGCCGTGCTGATCTGCCGGGCGATTTTTTCCGCCGCCTTGCGTTGCGGGGCAAAGATGAGCAGCGGCGCGCAATCGCTCATCAGGACGGAAACGGCGACGCGAGGCCAAAACCCTTTGATCGAGCTCGGCGCAGCCCGGGTCAGGCTTTGCACCGGGATGTCTTCAAGTGGCACCGGCCGTTCCTTGTGTTCCACCAGCGCCACGTCGCGCCCCAACCCGCGCATCCAGGCGGCGATGTCGTTCCCATTCGCCACCGAACCGCTCATGAGGAGAAGCTGCGTCGAGGGCGGAGAAAGGACGATGGCGAGCTCGTAGTTCAACCCGCGCCGGGCATCGCCGATCATCTGGTATTCGTCGATGACGAGGAGTCGCGGCCCTTCGCCGGAGAGAAATCGTTCGCGCTGGGTTTCCAAGGTGGCGACCACGACCGGGGCATCGGTATCGACGGCGAGGTCACCAGTGGCGATTCCGACGCGCCAGCCTTCCGCTTTCCACGACCGCCACTTGTCATTGGCCAGGGCGCGGGTCGGCACGGTGTAGATCGCTTGACCGCGGAGGGCGCCGGACTTCACGAGCAGTTCAAAGACGAAGGTTTTGCCCGCGCCGGTGGGAGCACCGAGAACCACGTCGCGTCCGGCTTTGAGGGCCCGGACCGCCTCCTGTTGCCACAGGTCGGGAAGCTCCAGGTGACTCGCGAGAGCTTCGAGATTCATTGCACCCATTGGACCGCCCCCCTTTCCGAAGGTATTCAAACCTTCCCTTTGGTTCCACGAAAGAACAACTCTCGCAAGGGAAAGGCATTTCTTGGGTGCAAGGTTCCCCGTCGCGGGTATCTTCGCCGCCCTTGGAACGTATCTTGCGGATCGAGCCGCACCGAATCGAGAGAGAAGACAAGTGAACACCGACACCCAGCCGGACAACGGGCACGCCCGAGTGATTGTGATGTTTGGATCGCAATCCGGAAACGCCGAACAACTCGCCAAGAACTTTGGCCGCAAACTCGCCGCCTTGGGCTACGAAGCCCCAGTCGTCGATATGGCGAAATTCCGCGATGTCGACCTGACCCGGGAGAAATACCTGCTGGCGGTCTCCAGCACCTGGGGCGATGGCGAACCGCCGGACAATGCCGTCGAGTTCTGGAATCATCTCGAATCCGCTCAGGCGCCGCGCCTGGAAAATCTCCGTTTCTCCGTTCTCGGGCTGGGCGATACCGATTACCAGATCTTCTGCGGCATGGGGAAGAACCTCGATCGCCGTTTTGAGGAATTGGGCGCCCAACGTTTCGCGCCCCGGGCCGATTGCCCGCTCGAGTTCGAAGAGCCTGCGCAGACGTGGTGGAGTTCCGTCACTGGGGAGCTGACCAAGCTGGTCCCGGTCAAGGCCCCTGCCGCCAATGGCGCCGAGGAGGAGGAAGAAGAGATCCCGGACGGGTATTCCAAGAAGAATCCCTTCCCTTCCGCGCTGCTGGTGCACAAGCGCCTTTGCGGCCCCGGCTCCCCGAAAGACACCCGGCACTTCGAATTCAGCTTGGCCGGATCTGGACTGACTTACGAGGTCGGGGACGCTCTCGGCCTCGTGCCGCGCAACGATCCCGCGCTGGTCGATGAACTCCTGCAAGCCGCCGGCTGCTCGGGCGAAGAATCCGTGCGCACCCCGGAACACAAGGAGACCTCGCTGCGCAGCGCCCTGATCGGCAGTTACGCGATCACCGGCATCTCCCGGAAGTTCCTCAAGGATTTCGCGGAACGCGCCAAGGACTTCTACCTGAAGCACCTGCTCCTCCCGGAGATGAACAAGGATTTTCAGGCTTGGTGCGAAGGCCGCGAACTCATCGATCTCTTCCTCGCTTTCCCCAAGGTGAAGTATCCCGCCGAGGAGTTGGTCGCCGCCCTTGGCAAACTGAATCCGCGTCTCTACTCGATCGCATCCAGCCTGAAGAAGCACCCGGACGAGGTTCACCTCACCGTGGCGCGCGTGGAATACCAGTCCCGCGGCCGCCGTCGGCTCGGCGTGGCTTCGACGTTGCTCGCGGACCGGCTGCCCGATGGCGACACCGCTGGCGTCTTTGTCCAACCGGCCAAAGGCTTCAAGCCACCGGTCGATCCCACCGTCCCGATGATCATGGTCGGTCCCGGAACCGGGATCGCGCCCTTCCGCGCCTTCCTCGAAGAACGCGAAGTAATCGGCGCCACGGGCCGCAACTGGCTCTTCTTCGGCAATCCGCACCGCGCTCACGACTACTTCTACGAGGAGGAGTTCGAGGCCTATCACGCCAGCGGTTTCCTCACCCGGCTCGACCTCGCTTGGTCTCGCGACCAAGGGGAAAAAGTCTACGTCCAGCACCTCCTCGCCAAACAGGGTAAGGACGTCTGGTCCTGGCTGGCCGACGGCGCTCACTTCTACGTCTGCGGCGACGCCTCAAAAATGGCAAAGGACGTCGATGACGCCCTCCACGATCTCATCGCCGTCCACGGCGGCATGAGCGCGGATGAGGCGGCGAACTACGTGAAGCAGATGAAGAAAGACAAGCGTTACCAGCGCGACGTCTATTGATTCGGATGTTCCCCCAGAAAACGGATCGCGCCTCGTCGATCCGCCAATGGGCCCCCCCTTTCGCACAGAGGCACAAAGCGAATGAGGGTTCACAGACGTTGCAGGAAGAACGGAAGCGCCATCCTCCATGGGGATGACCGGAAACGGGGGATGTTTAACGTTTAAGGTGCACCGAACCTGGCACCAAAAATTCATCCCTTGGAACTGGCCGGAAGCTCACTCCAACACGTTCAGATAGGCGGGTCGGATGGTTTGGCCCCGTGAGGCGGGGTTTTTATCGCCTGTGACGCGCAGCTTCAACGTGTGCGCCCCGGGAGGCAGCAGCGGACTGCGGTAGATGGGAACCATGGGCTGGATAGTAACTGGTGGTTGGTTGTTGGTCATATGCATACTACGTGGTAGTGTGGACTCGGTTTCTCGGGCGAACGTCGCGGATCAGGCGCCTGTGGGCGGGAGGCGTCGATGACACGACAGATGCCATCCGAGCCGTTGCCCGCATCCGATTTGTTAGGCGACGATTGCATCATGCAAGGGGAGAAGGCGTGACAGTTGAGCTGATGTGAACGGAGAAAAGTGACCGGGATAAAACAAGCCAGCCCTCGTCCTGAGAAGGCGCACGATGCTCTGGCGGATCGCAGTCAAGTCTTCAACAAACAAATGGTATGCCGCACCTCCCACGAGACCACCGCGCGCAACATCGCCCACAAGAACAGAGTCGCCAACGACGAGCGAAATGGAACCCTCTGTATGACCGGGAGTATGGATGGCGTAACCTGGAAACCCTAGCGAGCTAAATTCGGATAGATCAATCAGTTCCAGTGAGGGGCGGAACGGCGGAAACGGTTTGTCCAGAAAGGGCTTTGCCACATGACCCAAGAAACCTTTCGGAGTTAATTGCCCATTCCGACCGGCAGATACAAGAACCGTATCCGCGTGATGGATGACTGTGGGCGTCCCAAATCTCTCCTGTAGGCGCGCGGAGCACCCGGCATGGTCGCTGTGGCCGTGAGTGTGGATAACGGCGGCAAGATCCTTGAACGAAAAGCCCTCCTTCAACAGAAGTTGCTCTAAAAGATGCCAGTCGGATTGTGAACCCGAATCCACAAGGAAATTGCGTTCGCCTCGAATGAGGTAGGCGTTCGAACTGGACAGTTTTAGGCGCGTAATCATGAGATGCGGCTAGACGCCTCACGATCAAGCGCTGGCACCGTTGAGGCGGGGGTGATAGTTACGGGAAGCATGGCCGGCAGAGGAACCCCAGCGGTTGTCCAGCCGCGCTTTTTGTTCGCCCTTGTGGATTGAGTGGAGTGACTAAAGGGTGTTTAGAAGCGTTGCCGATCAAGGGTTCTTGTTCTGTTCGCTCTCGTTGGCCGAACCAGTCGGCTTATCAGATGGCTTCGTCTTGGAGGCGCAGCTATCCAAGGCTATGCCGATAGTCAGAAAGAGACACATGAAACTCGCCATCAATCCCATGTCGCCTGATGCAGCTCCAACCGCTACTCCGATAGCCATAAACGTTCCGGTATAAACTCCCGAAAATGATCTGCCGTTTTCTTTTGGTTCTTGCGGAGCACTCATTGTGGGTTTCAGGCTGAGATGTCTGTCGTCAGGGCGCACCCGCCGCTGACCTGGCGTGCGGCGTGCGCAAGCAGGCCGCATGAGGGTTCATTGCGGTTGGCGTGCCGCCCCTTGTTCTGTGAATTCCGCCACGCCAAGGTTCCTGACCTCATGCCCGTCAGCCTACAACCTGGGCGCCAGCCGGTCGAGGGCATTTTCGGCTAGGGCTGTCCGAGTCACGGCGATCCGGGGCAGCGACCAACGGCAAGGCGAGGGCGAGAGCTGCCCGTTACCGCCACATCCACCGCTGCCGCCCAAACGACCCTGGGAATAGGCAGGGGAAAAGGTCCAAGCCACCGTCGCTCGTGCTCGTGTTTGATTCGGTTCGTCATTTCGCCAAAGAGCGCTAACGGGTTCAACGGTGTTTCGATTACGATTACGATTACGATTACGAGCACGAGCACCGCTTCGCTGAGCACGATCCCTTTGGAGAAGCCCGCGCCGGGCACGGCGTGACTTAGGCTCTGAGCTCAGTGAAATTGCCAATGGTAGGCGTCGCAAGCCTGAACCTAGAAGCCGAAATAACCTGGGCTCACGTGGAGGGGCGGAGGGACCGGGATTCTTTACGTCCGGAAAGACTGAACTCGTGCTCGTGCTCGTGCTCGTGCTCGTGCATCGGCATGAGGATGACGTCGCTTCCGTTCTGCCTGCAACATCTGTGAACCCGCATTGGCTTTGTGCGAAGCTTTCACTTCCTCATCCGGAGAGGCTGCCCACGGGCTCACGCTGCCACGCGGCTGGCGCTCCATCCGGGGGGCGGGTCCCCATTGTCCCGCACCTTTCAGGGCGGGGCGCCTGTCGTGGCGTTTCCCAGGGCTGCGGTCGCTGAAAGCTCCCTGCGCCCTGGGCTACCCTATCCCGGCCCGTTGGGCCTATTGGAATCGCTTCCAACGGCCAAGGGACTTGTCGGCGCGAGCGGTGCAGACGTCGCGATGCCGGTTGTACGATCACGAGACGTCATTGATGAGAGTGAGCTCGCAATTCAAAGAGAGGGGATGGCGATTGCAGACCCGAGAGCTCGCATTGAAGCGAGTCAGCTCTCAATTGAAAGAGAACGGATCGTCGTTGCAGAAACCATGGAAGTCATTGTAGGCACGAGAGCTATCATTGATGAGACACGACCTCTCATTGAAGAGAGCAGAGATGCGTTCGCGCGTACGAGAGCGGCCGTTGTACGCGCAGGAGCGCGAGTTGAGCGTTGAAACCCAAGAAGATCTTAGGAACTTGGCCGTCGGCTCCGGGCAACGTGGATTCGGCTCAGCTCACGACGTCCCGGATGATGTGGCCATGGACGTCGGTCAATCGAACGTCCCGGCCCGCGTAGCGATAGGTAAGATCCTCGTGATTCACCCCGAGTTGGTGCAACACGGTGGCCCAGATGTCGTAAATCGTGGCCTTTTTGTCGACCACGTGGTAGCCGAACTCATCGGTGGCCCCGTAGACCGTGCCGCCTTTGATCCCGCCCCCGGCCATCCAGAGACTGAACCCGTAGGGGTTGTGATCCCGCCCGTTGCTCCCTTGGCTGAACGGGGTGCGGCCGAACTCGCCGCTGAAGATCACCAGCGTCTCGTCGAGCAATCCCCTCCCCCTCAGGTCTCGCAACAGCGCCCCGATCGGCTGATCGACCTGATACGCCATCGCCCGGTGGCCCTTTTCTAGCTCTCCGTGCTGATCCCACGGGTTGGCTCCGTTCCCCGCGCCGATCTTCTTGGTCAAGCACGAGAGCTCCACGAAACGGACGCCCCTTTCCACCAGCCGCCGCGCCAGCAACGCTTGACGGGCAAAGGCGGCTTTCTCCGGATCCGGGTCATCGAGACCATAGAGCCGCCGCACCGCTTCGCTCTCTCCTTTGATCTCGCAGACCTCCGGGACCGCCGCCTGCATCCGGAATGCGGTTTCGAAGTTGCGGATGGCCGCCTCGACTTGATCCTCGTGGGCCAGCGCGTCCGCGAACCGCCGGTCCAGCTGGCCCACGAAATCGAGCCGCGCCCGTTGTGCTCCGGTAGCTTGGCGAGGCACGATGTTCGGCACCGCCGGGACTGCGTCCGCCTTGAGGATGGAAGCCTGGTGCTGCGCGGGCAGGAATCCGCTGGAGTAGAGCCCCACCCCGCCGTGCGCCGGAACGGCATGACCGCTCTGGAGGACGCAGTAGGCAGGCAGATTCTCATTGGCGGAGCCCAATCCGTAACTGATCCAGGCTCCGGCGCTCGGATGCCCCAGGAAGGGAAACCCACTGTGGAAAAGGAAATTCCCCTGAGCATGCTCGTTGACCGTCGAAGTCATCGAGCGGATCACCGCCAAATCGTCCGCGCAGGCCCCGATCTCCGGGAAGATGTCGCTCACCGGCAACCCGCTCTGGCCATGAGGCCGGAACTCGAATGGAGAAGGGAACACTTTCCCATTGTTATTGAACTGGGTCCGCTCGACCTTGACCGGCATGTCTTGCCCGGCGAAGTCCCGCAGCCGCGGCTTGGGATCGAACGAGTCGATGTGGGAAACGCCGCCGGACATGTAGCAAAGGATCACGCTCTTTGCCTTGGGCCGGCCAGCCGCCTTCAATCCAGGCTCCGCCAACAAGGAAGCCAACGCCGTCAGGCCGAACCCCGACGACGAACGTTGCAGCAGCGTCCGCCGAGAACACGCGGAGGGAGAAAAGCACGGATCCATCGGAAGATGACACGGAAGGGCGCCCGGTCGAATTTCGCTTTGTTTGCCGGGAAAGATGAATCTACGATGCCGCCATGACCCCCGGAATCCGATTGCTGCTCTTTGGCGCGGCGCTCCTCATGCCGCTCTCCGCCGCCGAGCGCCCGAACATCCTCTTCATCTTTTCCGACGACCATGCGCAGCACGCGATCTCGGCCTACGGTTCCAAGGTCAACACCACGCCGAATCTCGATCGCCTCGCCGCCGGTGGAGCCCGGTTCCTGAACTCGTTTGTCACCAACTCCATCTGCACGCCCAGCCGCGCCACCCTGCTGACGGGGCAATACTCCCACCTCAACGGCGTGCCCGTCTTCAACCGGTTCGACGGCTCGCGCGATCATGCCGCCAAACAGCTTCAAGCTGCCGGATACCACACCGGGATCATCGGAAAATGGCACCTCGGGAGCGACCCGACGGGTTTCGATCGTTGGATCGTCCTGCCCGGTCAGGGCGCTTACTGGAATCCCGCCTTTCTCGTGCCCGGCGGCAAGCTCACGGTGGAGGGCCATTGCACGTCGATCACCACCGATCTCGGGCTCGAATTCCTCAAGACCCGGCCAAAAGAGAAGCCCTTCTTCCTCATGCTGCACCAAAAGGCGCCGCATCGCGACTGGCAGCCAGATCTGGAAAGCGCCGCCCTGTTTGAAAACCGCGTCATTCCGGAACCGGATACGCTGTTTGACGACTACTCCACCCGCCCGGCCGGTCTTCCCGAAAATGAACAGACCGTGGCCCGGGATTTGACCCGCAAGGACCTCAAACTCATTCCGCCCGCCAGCATCGAAGGCCCCGCCAAGGCGGATTGGCTGAAGGAAAAACCCATGGAGGTCGAAGTCGATGGCAAACTGCTCACCGGCAAGGAGCTGGTGAAATGGAAATACCAGCGCTACATGCGGGACTATTTGGCCTGCGTTCAGGGTGTAGATAATGGCGTCGGCAAGGTGCTGGACTACCTCGAAGCCGAGGGCTTGGCGGATAACACCATCGTGATCTATTCCGCCGACAACGGCTGGTATCTGGGAGACTTGGGACTATACGACAAACGCTTTATGTACGAGCCCGGCCTGCGCGTCCCGCTCCTGGCTCGCGGCCCGGGGATCAAGGCGAACATCACCCCGGACGCCTTTGTCGCCAATATCGATCTCGCGCCGACGTTCCTCGACCTCGCTGGCGTGCCAGTTCCCTCCGCCATGCAGGGCCGCAGCTTGGCGCCGTTGTTGCGCGGAGAAAGCCCGGCCGACTGGCGCAAAACGGTTTATTACCGGTATTACCATAGCCCAGGCCATCACAACACCGCCGCCCATTACGGAGTCCGCACCGCGACCCACAAGCTGATCTATTATTGGCAAAAGGACGCCTACGAACTCTTTGATCTAGTCAAAGATCCCACCGAGCAGCACAATCTCCTCTTCGATCCCGCGGAAGCCCAATCGGCTCCGGTCACCAGTCTCTTCGCCTCTCTCAAAGCCGAAGCCACCCGACTCCAAGCCGAACTCAAAGACGATGGCCAATACGCCGATCCCTCGACTTGGCCCGCAGGCGGCGTCGATGGCGGTTTCGAAGGACGCAATCCGCTCGGCCGAAAGACAATCGCCGAGGCGATGACCGCCGCCGCGCCCTGAAGCCTCCCCTTCCCCGAGCCACCGACATCGTGGTTGTCATCCGGGCCATCCCGGGCTCCGTTCTCCCCTGGCAACCATGACCCGGCTCTTCCTCCTTGATGGCATGGCGCTGATTTATCGCGCCCACTTCGCCTTGATCCGCTCCCCCATTTTCACCTCCCGCGGCTTCAACACCTCGGCGGTTTTTGGATTCACGAACACGCTCCTCGACATCATCGAAAAGCGCCAGCCGACCCATCTCGGCGTCGCGTTCGATACCTCCGCTCCCACTGCACGGCACACGGCGTTCCCCGATTACAAAGCGCAACGCGAGGAGATGCCGGAGGAGCTTTCCGCCGCGCTCCCGTTCGTGAAGCGCGTCCTCGAGGCCTTCCACATCCCCGTCCTCACCCTCGACGGCTACGAGGCGGACGACATCATCGGCACCATCGCCCGGTGCGCCGAGGAAGCCGACCCATTCGCGGAGATTTACATGGTCACCCCGGACAAGGACTTCGCCCAACTCGTCACGGAGCAGACCAAGATCTTCAAACCCGGTCGACAAGGCTCCGAAGTCGAGATCCTCGGGGTCCCCGAAATCAAAACGGCTTGGGAGGTTACTTCTCCGCTCCAGGTGATCGATATCCTCGGCCTGTGGGGGGATGCCTCCGATAACATTCCCGGCGTGCCAGGCATCGGCGAAAAAACCGCGAAAAAGCTCATCGGTGAACACGGTTCCGTCGAAGGTCTGCTCGCCGCCACGGATCAGCTCAAAGGCAAACTCCAAGAAAACCTGCGATCCCACTCGGAACAAGCCCTGCTCTGCAAACGGCTGGCGACCATCGACCGCTACGTCCCCTTGGACCATGTCGTCCTCGCCCTCCAGGGCGGCCAGACCGCGCCAAAGCTCCTCCAGGACGATGGAAAGCTCCACCTGGAACCGCTCGAACTCGCCTCCCGGGACAACGAAAGCCTCCGCTCTCTCTTCGTCCAGCTTGAGTTCAACGCACTCGGCAAACGCCTCTTCGGAGCCGATTTCAAAGCGGGTCGCGGTCACCTCCAACCACTCGCCCCCGGTGATCTGCCCGCTCCGGGCCCATCGGAAGCCCAGCTCAAGTCGCTCGAAACCACGGAGCATCATTACACCCACATCCTTGCGGACGATGCGGCGGGACGCGCGGCGTTGATCGCCCAGATGGAGACTTTGCCCGCCTTCTGCTTCGACGTGGAGACCTCTGGGCTCGATCCGAAAAACGCCCAACTCCTCGGCCTCGCCGTGTCCTGGGAGAAAGGAACTGGGCATTACGTCCAGTTCCCCGCCGCTCAAGGCTCGGCCCACACCATGCTCGAGGAGTTTCGCGGACTCTTTGAGAAACCCGGCGTGGAGAAGATCGGACACAACCTGAAGTTCGACCTCCTCGTCCTTCGTTGGCACGGCATCCGCGCGGAAGGGCCGTTTTTCGATACCATGCTGGCCCACACCTTGGTGGAGCCGGAGCAGCGGCACACCATGGATTATGTCTCCGAGTCATTGCTCGGATACACGCCGGTCTCCATCAAGTCGCTGATCGGCGACCGCAACCAGCCGGGCGGGCAACTCAGCATGCTCGACATCTTCGACCAAAAGGCCGACGACATCGCCGCCTACGCCGCCGAGGACGCGGACGTCACTTGGCAGATCGCCTCCTTGCTGCGCCCAAAGCTCGCGGGAAAAGGGCAGGAACGTGTCTTTTACGACGTGGAATGCCCGCTTGTCCCCGTGCTCGTCGATTTGGAATTTGAGGGAATCGCCATCGATACCACCGCGCTCGCCGAGTTCAGCAAGGTTCTCCGGGACGAAATGATGCGTCTCTCGGACTTGATCGAGAAAGACGCTGGACGCTCGTTCAACCTGAACTCTCCCGCACAGCTGGGACAGATTCTCTTCGACGAGCTCGGCCTCCTGGACAAAACCAAGAAGACCAAGACCGGACAGCACAAGACCGATGAAGCTACCCTGCAAACGCTCGTTGGCCTGCACCCCATCGTCGAACACATCCTCAGCTACCGGCGAGCCGCCAAACTGAAGAGCACCTACGTCGATGCCTTGCCGCTCGCGGTGCATCAAACCAGCGGCCGGATCCACACCCAGTTCGATCAACTCATGACGGCCACGGGCCGCCTCGCGTCGAACAACCCGAACCTGCAAAACATTCCGATTCGCACCGAGATGGGCCGGGAGATCCGCAAAGCCTTCGTCCCGCGCGGCACGGATTACCTGATCTTGTCCGCCGACTACTCGCAAATCGAGCTGCGGGTCATGGCGTCACTCTGCGGAGATCCCGCGATGCAGGAAGCGTTCGTGCACAACCTGGATATTCACACCGCCACCGCCGCCCGCGTCCATGGCCTCAAACCGGAGGAAGTCACCCCGGACCTGCGCGCCCAGGCAAAGATGGTGAATTTCGGCATCATTTACGGGATCACCGCGTTTGGGTTGTCGCAGCGTTTGCGCATCCCCAAGGGCGAGGCCTCCGCGATCATCGACGGCTATTTCCGGCAATACCCGGGCGTCCAGGCCTACATGGACCGTTGCATCGCCTCCGCCCGGGAGCAGGGCTACGTGGAAACATTGACCGGCCGACGCCGCTACCTGCGGGACATCGACTCCCGGAACTGGACGGTCCGGCAAGCGGCGGAGCGAACCGCCATCAACACCCCGGTCCAAGGGACGGCGGCGGACATGATCAAGCTGGCCATGATCAAGGTCCAGGACGCTCTCCGGACACGTGGCCTGCGGACCCGCATGCTGCTGCAAGTCCACGATGAACTCGTCTTCGATCTACACCGGGAGGAACAAGACGAAGTCGTACCGCTGGTCGTCGAAGCGATGCAAACCGCCTTACCGCTTTCAGGCGTCCCGATTGTCGTGGAGGCAGGCGTCGGTCAGAATTGGCTGGAAGCGCATTGAGGGTCATCTAGGGAAAGGTTGCCAAAACCTGAATCCCCCTCCACACTAGGGCCGGTTTTGCCGCCCTGAGGCTGGCAACTGGCCAAAAACCATCGAATGAGCGAAGCAGCCCCGAATCCCCCACCTTCAGACAAACAGAAGCGTTATTCCGCCAAAGACTTGGCAAGCATGACGAATTCCGATTTTCTGTCGGCGGCGAAAGCGCCCTACGGACGCCTTTTCTCCTACGTCAAGCCGTTCAAGAACCGGTTCGCGCTCGGGGTGTTCTTTGGGATCGTCGGAGGGGCATTTAATGGAGTATTGCTTCTCGTGATCCGGGCAATCTTCACGATTGTCCTTCCCGCAGACACCCCTCCGGCAGGCGATGCCGCCGGGCACCCGCTACCAGACAAGATCGTCCCATTTCAAGGCATTGCCTACCTAGATCAAATCCAGTTTGACCGGCCGGAACTGGCGCCAGGCTGGGAGCAGTGGAGTTTCGTCGCGGCCGTTTGCTTGCTGATCCCTGTGCTCATTTTGCTGAAAGGGAGCTTCGAATTCCTCAACAAGTATTGCATCATGTGGGTGGGGAACCGCGTCCTGCATCAGCTGCGGGACGATTTGTTCTCCAATTTGCTGCGCCAACCGATTGCCTTTTACAACAAAGCCAAACAGGGAGACCTCATACAGGTCGTATTTAATCAGACCCGCATGGCTGCCTCCGCGGCGACGGACATGGTCTGCGCTCTGGTAATGTATCCAGTGTCGATCCTCGCGATCATGGTCACCCTGCTCCACCTAGACTGGCTCTACACCTTGGGCGCTTTCATCGTGTTTCCCTTGTGCATTCTCCCCATCTTGGTGGTCAGCAAGAGAGTCCGCCAAGCAGGAGCCAAGGAGGACGAAGAGGCGGGTATGATCATGACGACATTGCAGGAGAGCTTTTCTGGCATTCGCGTCGTGAAGGCCAATGCTCGGGAAGATTATGAGCGGGAACGTTTCAACCGCGCGGCGCTCCGCATGATGGCCATGATCACGCGCTGGCAGAAAGCTTCGGAAATCGTTGGCCCCCTGGTGGAGACAACCGCTTCCATCGGCATGGCGATTGGACTGATTTATGCCTACATCTCCGGCAAATCCGTCCATGATTTCCTCGTGCTCAACATGGGCTTGATGAGCATTTACCCGCACGTCAAAGGGCTCAGCCGCATGCAGATCACCCTGCAAAAAACGCTTCTCGCCACATCCAAGGTATTCGCCATGATGGATGAGAAGCCCAGCGTCGCAGATCGGCCGGACGCACGTGAACTCAAAGGCGTGACAGAGGGCATTCGGCTCGAGAACGTCCGGTTCAGTTACCCAAGCAAACCGAAGCCGGCAGTCGTCGGCATCAACCTCAACTTCGAGCTCGGAAAAACCTACGCACTCGTCGGCCAAAGCGGCTCAGGAAAGACCACGATCATGTCCCTAATCCTGCGTTTCTATGATCCGCATGTCGGCAGGATCATGGTCGATGGCCGGGACATCCGTGAATACTCCCAGACTTCACTACGCAACCAGATCGGGATCGTGAATCAGGAGGTTTTCTTGTTCCACGACACCATTTACAATAACATTCGCTACGGGAGGCTGGACGCCACCCGGGAGGATGTGGAGAAGGCAGCCCGTTTGGCTCACGCCCACGATTTCATCATGGAGAAGCGCAATGGCTATGATGAAGTAATTGGCGATCGCGGGAATCAGCTCTCCGGCGGGCAAGCCCAGCGGCTCTCGATCGCTCGCGCCATCCTGCGGAACGCGCCGATTCTGCTGCTTGACGAGGCAACTTCGGCGCTGGATTCCGAATCTGAAAAGCACGTCAAAGAAGCGATCGATGTTCTGGCCCAAGGAAAAACGGTGATCGCGATCGCGCACCGGCTTTCAACCATTCTGAAAGCCGACCAAATCGTGTTCATGGACAACGGCGCAGTGCTCGGAGTCGGCCGCCACGATGAGTTGATGGAATCGTGCACTGGCTATCGCAAACTCTATGACTTGCAGTTTGAAGGCCATCGGATCGACGAAGTCGTGGCGGACGTCGAACTTCCCGCAGTCTGTTGATGCTCCGCCCAGACTCAACGGCTCTGGCGACTGAAGCCCATCCTTCATGCATGTCCTCGGAATCATCCTCGCCCGGTCCGATTCCACCCGTTTGCCGGGCAAGGTCCTTCTCGATCTGGGCCAGAACTTTCGCATGATCGACTTGGTGGCGGCGCGCGCGCGGCGTGCCACGCGATTGTCAGCCCTGACCTTGGCCACGACCACCCGGACCATTGATGACGAGCTCGCCTTTCATGCAGAACAGCGCTTGGGAATTCGGGTCTTCCGGGGAGCGACCGACGATGTAGCGTCCCGCGCGCTGGAGTGCGCGGAAGAGCAAGGAGCTGCCTACTACCTCCGCTTGAATGCAGACTCCCCTTTTCCCGACCCAAAATTGATCGACGCTGGAATCAGCTTGGCGGAATCATCAAACTCCGACCTTGTGACCAACCTTCTCCCGAGAACGTATCCGTACGGCACCGCAGTGGAAATCTTCCGCACAGCCGCTTGCCGCAGGGTCATCGATTCGTTCGATGAGACTCAACGAGAGCACGTCTCCCAATTCTTCTACCGGCATCCTGAGCGGTTCCAGATCCAGTCAATGCCAGCCTCCCCGGATCCGTCAATGTGCACGGTCAGGCTTACCGTTGACGACCCCGAAGATCTCCGTAGAGTCCGCCACATCATCTTGAAACTGGGCCCTGATGCCGAAACGGCCGATTACGAGCGAATCGTCGAGATATGGCGAGGGCTTGAGGGAAGCAACGAAAGCAACCCCGATCGGCTCGACTAGATAGATGAACGATCGACTTTGCCCACCATCACCATGCTGAACATTTTTTGTATCCGCCCCAAGGGGTTCAACGTCGGCAACGACGCGATTTTCATGGGATTGCAGGGAGCGATCGCTGATGCCTTTGGCTCGTTCGTCAACCTCATCTCCATCCCGGCAACGTCGCGTTACGAGTCCCAAGCCAAGGCGGGCCTCACCTCCCGGACGATTCACGAGATCAACCAGTACGGCCATGGGGTCATTGTAGGCGGCGGCAATCTCTACGAGAACGGTGAACTCGAAGTGAACCTGGAAGCTCTGAAGAAGCTAGAACCACCTCTCATGCTCTTCAGTTTGTCTCGCGGGCGGATTTATAACCGGCTCGACAAGCTGGTGGACCGCACCGACGTCATGCCCGATGGGATCACCGCGGGAGTCAATCGGCAAGCCCGCTGGTCATTGGCGCGGGACCGCGCCACCTTCCAGCATTTGCGGGGTTTGGGACTGGAACATGTGCAGCTTGGCGGCTGCCCCACCATTTTCCTCGACAGGATGCGAAATCAATTTCCCGAAGTGCCCCCGGGAGACCGTCGCACCACCCTGGTCAGCGTGCGCAATCCGTCGCTCATGAACATTTCCCTGCAGCGGCAGATCGCCATTCCCGCGCAGGTGCAATCCTTGATCCAACTGCTGCGGAACCGCGGACACGAAGACGTGCGAGTCCTCTGCCACGACCACCGGGATATCCCATTTGCCGCTTCGCTGGCGGAGCCTTACGTCTACATCCAAGAGCCACATGCCTATTTGGCGCTGCTCAACAGCTGCCGGCTCAACGTTACCTACCGCGTCCACTCCGCCCTCCCCTGCATGGCTTTCGGGACTCCATTCATCAAGCTGAGCTACGACGAACGCGCCCTCAGTCTGATGGACACAGTGGGTTTTGGAGATTGGAACATTGATATCGTGCGGGATCCAGATGTGACCGCCGCCGTGGAGAATCGCATGAACCGCTTGGAAGAGTTGCCCAAGCTCCGAGAGCAGGCAGCGCCCACATGGCAAACCCTACGCCGCACCCAAGACACCGCCCTCAGCGAATTCGCTACCGCCGTGCGCGAGTTCGCGGCGTTGCAATGAAGACCGGAGCCAGATGAGCGTTCACATTATCGCCGAAGCCGGGAGCAACTACAACGGCAGCGTTGATTTGGCCAAACAGCTCAACGCAGTAGCGGCGCAAGCAGGAGCGGATTCGGTCAAGTATCAGATCATCAACACCGATGCCCTCTACCGGCCAGGGGAATATGCTTACGGTCATTACAAGATCGAGGACATCCGCGCGATCCGCCGCCGCGACGAGCTGACCGACGACCAATGGTTAGACATTCGCCAGAATGCCCTCTCCCAGGGCATTGCTTTCTCCGCGAGCGTCTTCGATTCAAGGGGACTGGAACTGCTCTGCTCGTTTGACCCGCCTTACATAAAAATCGCGTCATGCGATCTCAACAACCTCCGCTTCCTGCGTGAAGTCGCGGCCCGTGGACGGAAAATGATCGTCTCTACCGGAATGTCGACTTTGGGTGACATTGAGAAAACCGTCGCGGCCTTGGCCAAGGAAGGTGTTTGCGGCGACAAACTCGTTCTGTTGCACTGCGTCTCCGCGTACCCATCGGCTCTAGAAGACACCAACCTCACCTTTGTGCAGACGCTCCGTAGCGCCTTCGGAACGGCCGTTGGATTTTCCGATCACACCTTGGGCCGGGAAGCCGCCTGCGTGGCGGTGGCTTTGGGCGCGACCTGGATCGAGAAGCATTTCACCACGGATCACAACCTGGACGGACTGGACCACAAGCACGCCATGGAGCCGGAGTCGTTCGCGGAGTACGTCCGGGCGATCCGGGCCACGGAAGCCGCGCTGCAACCCAAAGTGGTGAAGATCGGCCCGGCGGAAGCCTACACCCGGCAGCGGGCGCGTCGGGGAATCTACGTGAGCCGGAATCTTCCTGCCGGTCATGTGCTGACGCACGAAGACATTCTCGTAGCGCGACCGGAGAACTCAACCCCAGCGGATGAAATCGATGCAGTCGTGGGGCAAGCGCTCGAACAACCGCTGGCGGCATTTGAACCGGTACTTCTTTGCAACCTCCGTGCTACCGGCCTGTAACGAACGTCGTGCAGATTGGCGCAACCTGAGGTCATCACTATTTCGCCGAACCCGGCCAAAACCCTTGACGAAAAAGGGGTCCAGGTCTCATTTAGGCCCAAATTGAATGGGAACTCTACCTTCCCCCTCCCAATGGCCCTTCCTTTCACGCCGACCAGCGACTCTTGGGCTGAAACTTCCCGGACCAGCAGTTTTCGATCGCTCGCTGCCAGAGTGATCGGGGGCGGCGGTGAGGCTTGTCAGCGCTCCCGCACGTGCCATTACCACGTTTTGTGCAATGAGTGAACGAAACGATGGGCTTCGATCTCTTCTGAGTGTTTCCTGGATCTACGAGACTTTCCAGAACGCAGTCGGTCAGCCAGATGCCCATCCATGGCTTCTGGAAAACCTGTGGAAAATCAGGCCGGGCATGACAGTGGTCGATGTGGGCTGCGGCCCGGCCCGGCTGCGCGCCCTTCTCCCGGAGGATATCCACTACTTCGGATTCGACCCGAATCCCTCTTACATTGCCAAGGCGAAATCCTCCCTCACCGGGAACTTTACAGTGGGGGTCATGCCCGACTTTCTGGAACACCACGGCGCCGCACTACTGGGAAAGGTGGACGCCGTCCTTTGCTCGGGCGTGCTGCATCACCTGACCCGCGACCAGATGGCAGAAGTTCTCGAAGGGGGCCGCCGTCTTCTGAAACCCGGCGGACGTTTCCTCGCCATTGAGCCCTGCTATCTGGTGCGGCAGGATCCGTGGAGCCGGTGGGTCATCAATCGGGACCGGGGCTGCAACATTCTTCACGATCATGAATGGCGCTCGGCCTTTCAGGCCCACTTCGGACAGGTTGACGTGCGCGTCGCGAACCATCTTCTTCGGATTCCTTACATGCATAGCCTAATCACCGGTAGCAATGTCTAGAACCTCTTTGCCCCCCCAAACAGCCACCGTGGGCGCCCGCCTGCGCCAAGCGGGGTCAGTGCTTCATCAACGGTTGTTCAGCCATTTTTCGCAACCGGGATCCGCGATCGGCCTTGGGCTCTTTCGCATCCTCAACTCGGCCGTGCTTCAGGCGGAAATCCTGCAGTTGATCCGGCATTACGGCCTAATTTTCGGTTCTGAACCCGAGCAGACATTTCACCCGGAGAACAACTTCCTGCCGTTGCTCTGGGTTTGGTGGCTCACCACGGTGCTATTTGGACTTGGCATGTGGGTCAGACCGCTAGCGATCGTCAACTACATCCTTACGGTAACCTTTCTGGGCACGCTTAATGTCTTCCAGTATCACGTTGACTACTATTTTGTCGGTATTGCTCTCCTTTTCCTCGTCTTGCCTCGCTCCACGGCGTTTTCCGTAAGGTGGAAAGGCGCACAGCCAGACGGACAGAAGGCAGCATCCGCTTCTTGGGGTTATGTCTTTATGCTGGTCGCTGTCGGAGTGGGATTTGTCTACATCGACTCCATCCTTAGCAAATTGGATTCCCCGATGTGGACCTCGGGACATGGGCTTTACACGCCCGCCACCATCCCTCACAACACCTGGATCAATCCGGCTTGGGTGCTGGACAATGAATGGCTGATGCGCGGCTTGGGATACTTTGCCCTCGTTTTCGAAACCATTTTCATGTTTTTGCTGCCTTTCCAGCGCTTCCGCACTCCGCTGGCCGCTTTCGGCGTGGTCTTGCATGTTGGCATCTGCATCTTTTTCCCGATTCCCTGGTTCGCGCTCGCCGTGGCGGCTCTCTATGCAGTGCTGATCCCGGATACGGTATGGGCAAAATTGCTGGGTTATCTTCGCATTCCGGTACCCGAAACAGCCCCCCACCTGCCAGGCACCAGCAATGCTCCACGTTGGCTAGCCTCCCTCGGGGGAGCGGTTGCGTTGGCCCTCGTTCAACTCCTCTGCTCCGCATCCCACCGGACCGTGCTGCGCCAACTTCCAGAGCCCATCGCCAACACGATCCGCTCCACCCAACGCAGCGTGCATCCCTTCGCCCGTCAGTACATTGGCATCACCCCTCACGGAGTCTTCATGGACTCCCACTTTGCCAACTTCAACCACTTTGTCACCATCGTCTACCAGGGTCGCAAGAAGGAAATTTGGCTTCCTTTGGTCGGAGAAAACGGTCTGGCCTCACCGGCCTGGGCCGGCCGCCTTTGGGTTAGCTATACCTTCAGGATGCTCCGCGCCAAGGTCGATCCAAATTTGCTCGCCGCTGGGCTCCGCAGGGAATCGTGGCACTGGTGCGTCCGCAACGGGATTTCGTTGGACAACGCTCAATTCGTCATTCGCATGAAAAAGGTTGATCCCGCTTTTCAATGGAGAAAAGGAGCCTTCCAACAGAATCTGGCTTCTCCATGGGTCGATGTCGGGACTCTCACCTGGAAGAAGAATCAATGCTCGGTCAACCTGCCGGACATCGAATCACTCTGAGCGCAATCAAAAACGCCAGTGACGCCCGAACACGAAGTTTCCCCCTCCCTCCGAACCGACCAGAAGACCGTCGCCATCCTTCAATCGAACTACATTCCTTGGAAAGGCTACTTCGATCTGATTCGCGGCGTCGATGAATTCATAATCTACGATAGCGTTCAGTATACCAAGAATGACTGGCGCAATCGCAACAAGATCAAATCGCCGCACGGAGAGCTTTGGCTCACGATTCCAGTTCATCAAAAGAGCTTACAGCAGCTGATCCGAGAAACGGCTATTTCATCGCCCCTCTGGGCGCAGAAGCATTGGCGCAGCATCTCCCAGATTTACGCCAAGGCGCCTCGCTTTGCGGAGGTGAAAGACTTTCTTGGTGAACTCTACGATTCGGCCGCTGCTCTCCGCCTTCTCTCCGAAGTCAATGTCCGCTTTCTCTCCGCCATCTGTGCCTTCCTCGGCATCCACACTCGCATTTCGTCGTCTGAGGACTACCCGCAAACCGGCGACCGCAACGATCGGTTGATTCAGCTCATCCACGCCGCTCGTGGCACGCGCTATCTTTCCGGGCCGGCTGCCGCGAGCTATCTCGACAGAGATCGATTTGAACGGGAAGGAATCTCGATTTGCTGGGCGGATTACTCCGGATACTCGGAGTACACCCAACTCTATCCTCCATTCAATCACTTCGTTTCCATCATTGATCTTCTGGTGTCCACCGGCTCCAACGCCGTTGATTACATGAAGACCCAACCACCCACTCCCACTGCGGGGTTCTAGGCATGCCATCCATTTCCATTGTTACTACGCTGTACCGCTCAGCTCCCTACATTGCGGAGTTCTACAGCCGGAGCCTAAACGCAGCCGTGGCCCTGAATCTGGACCCGGAGTTTATCTTTGTTGACGATGGCTCACCGGATGAGTCAAGAGAGCTCGCTTTGGCTCTCCGTGCAACCGACACACGCATCCAAGTGATCGAGCTCTCCAGGAACTTTGGTCACCACAACGCCGTAATGGCCGGCCTCGCCCACTCCACGGGCGACTTTGTCTTTCTCTTGGATTGCGACTTGGAAGAAGCGCCGGAGAACCTCACTGAATTCTGGGGAGTCCTGCACTCGACCGGATCGGATGTCGTCTTCGGCGTCCAGGCACGCCGGGAACGCGGCTTGGGCGACCGCATCACAGGATCCCTGTTCTACTCCGTCTTCAATCACCTTTCTGACCACCAGATTCCCCACAATGTAGCGATGTGCCGACTGATGACGAAATCCTATGTGGACAGCTTGCGTTTGTTTGGCGAAAAGAACTTCTTTCTCGCGGCCTTGTTTCAGGAAGCAGGGTTTAAGCAGACGGCCATTTCCATCGAAAAGCGAGACAAGGGCACTAGCACCTACAACCTTGGCCGGAAAGTCGCGCTGATGGTCAATGCGATCACCACGACATCCAGCAGACCGCTATTGTATGTGTTCTATCTGGGCGCAATCGTCAGTGGAATCGCGTTTTTGGCAGGATTGGCGGTGCTCTACTTCCACCTGTTCGTGAGCCCACTGCAGGTTGGCTGGCCATCGATTATTTTATCGATCTGGTTCATCGGAGGGCTCATCCTGCTCAGCGTAGGCCTCGTTGGTGTTTACGTTGCCAAGATCTTCCAGGAATCGAAGCGGAAGCCAGTTTACATCGTCCGCCAAATCAATTAGTCCACCATGAAGCCCCCCCTTGAACCGGTTGAAGATTACTTCCGCAGCAAGCTCCTTGAGAATGGTTCCACCGCCCGCGGCGTGGATTGGAAGGACGAGGCTTCTCAGCAGCTCAGATTCGAAGTCATCAACCGCTACATCGACTTCTCACTCCACCCTTCCATTCTTGATGTCGGCTGCGGCACTGGCGAGTATCTTAACTACACTCAACAACTGGGACACTCAATAGACTACCATGGAATCGACATTGTCGAAGAAATGGTGGAATGCACCAACGCTCGTTTTGGAGAAGGAACTGCAAGCCGGATGGACATTTCGGCAATACCCAACGGGCGCCCATACGATTATGTCATCGCCTCCGGAACCTTCAATGCCAAGCTCAACTGCCATTCCGCACCCTGGAGAGACTACTTTTTTCAAAGCCTGAGCCACATGTACCAGCACTGCACCCGCTCAGTGATCTTCAATTGCATGTCCCCCCGAGTGGATTTTCGCTATCGCCGTCTCTTCTATCCTGACGCAAGCGACCTCGTGAACTTCATCGTGACCTCGCTATCCCGCGACTTCATCATGGATCACTCCTATCCACTCTATGAGATGACCGTGTGCGTGAATCATCCTTCGCGATGAAGCGGGACTTGATCATAGTAGGCACTGGAGACTATGCCGAGTGTGCCGCTCTTTACTTCACTGAGCAAGGCAAGCACGCCCTGCTCGGCTTCGCCGAAGAGCGCGCCTTCATCACCAAGGCCTCCTTTTTGGACCAGCCCATTTTTCCCTTTGAAGATCTCTCCACTACGTTCTCGGCCGCTGAATTGACGGTCTTCGTAGCCATTGGGCCAGGTCGAATCAACACCGTCCGGGAACGGATTTTCCTCCAATGCGCCAAGTTGGGGTTCCGTCTGGAGAGCTTCATTCATCCCCTGGCCTATGTCGCGGATCCACGCTCCATCGGCGTGAACTCATGCGTATTTCCATTCGCCTGCGTGGAACCTGGCGCGAGAATTGGAAACAATTGCGTGCTGTGGACCGGCAGCCATGTGGCCCATCACTCGATCGTTGGGGACCATTGCTTTTTCGGCCCTGGAGCGCGAGTGTCGGGACGCTCGGAAATCCGCTCCCATTGCTTTCTCGGCATCAACTCGACCGTGAGGGATCACGTGGTCGTATCTGAACGCTGCATCATCGGAGCCGGAGCGGTGATCAAGAAGAGCACGACTCCGGGCCGCGTCTACTCGGCAAAGCCAGCCGATCTTTTGGGGGGCGACAGCCTTGACAAACACATTTAGGCTGATTCTTCCGCACAACAAGAACTGCCGTCCTTCCAGGAAACCATTGAGACCACCAGATGCTCGCCGAACCTCGCATCCCCTTTAACCGCTCATCAATCGAGGGCAAGGAGCTTGAGTATATTGCACAGACCGTTGCACACGGACAGATTGCAGGCAATCAAGGCTACTCTCTGCGTTGTCAACAGCTCCTCAAGTCCACCCTTGGAGTGGCGGAGGCTCTTGCGACCACCTCCTGCACACATGCACTCGAGATGGCTGCCCTTTTGATCGGCATCAAGCCCGGAGACGAGGTCATCATTCCCACATTCACTTTTGTCTCCACCGCAAACGCCTTTGCTCTAAGAGGAGCGCAGCCGGTGTTTTGCGATATCCGTCCCGACACCTTGAACATGGACGAGGAGGCTGTTTCCGCATTGATTACGGACCGGACCAAAGCCATTGTTCCCGTGCACTATGCAGGGGTTGGCTGCGAGATGGACTCTATTCTCGAAACGGCCAATCGTCGCGGGATTGCAATCGTCGAGGACAACGCCCACGGGCTCTTCGGGAAATACAAAGGAAAGTGGCTCGGCACGTTTGGGGGATTGGCCACTCAAAGTTTTCACGAGACGAAGAACATTACTTGCGGTGAGGGCGGCGCTCTCCTTATCAATGATCAAGCTTACGTGGAGCGCGCTGAGGTTCTCCGCGAAAAGGGCACGAACCGTTCCCGCTTTTTTCGTGGACAGGTAGACAAATACACCTGGGTGGATCTGGGCTCCAGCTATGTGATGAGTGATGTGCTCGCCGCCTTTCTCTTTGGCCAACTTGAGGTTTGGGAAGAGGTTCAAGAAAAGCGGCGAAGGATCTGGCACCGCTACGCCCAAGGCCTGACAGACTGGAGCCATGCTCAAGGCGTGCGCCTTCCGCACGTTCCGGAGCACTGCGATCAGGCCTATCACATGTTTTACCTGCTTCTACCTGATGGCTCATCCAGAGACCGCTTCATTGCGTTTTTGAAACAGCGCGGCATCTATTCCGTTTTCCACTACATTCCTCTGCACTCCTCCCCCATGGGATCCCAGCTGGGCGTGGCGCCACTTGGGTGTCCGGTGGCAACGGACATCAGCGAGCGCCTGGTTCGTCTTCCTTTCTACAATCAACTTACCCAGGAAGATCAGGACTTCGTGATCGAAAAGGTTCAGTGTTTTCAAACCCGTTGCTGATCAAAGCCAATGAATTGGGGTTACACTTATGCCATTTTCTCGCTAGCAAGCAACGTCGCTTGCCAACAGCTATTGAGTGCTTCCCTGCACCAGGCTGGCCGCTCGGTGCGCCAGGGAACCGGCATTTCAGAATCGATCCGGTCCTTGCTAGGTGATGGTCGATTTTGGATCGGCGGAAGTCTGGCTGCCCTCTGTCTGACCCTTTGGGCTCTGGCTCTCACTCAGCTTCCAATCGCCAGGGCGCTACCCATCATGTCCCTGATTTTTGTGATATCTCCGGTTGTGAACTCAAGGATCACGGGAACTCCTCTTTCAATACCCATGGTCGCCGGATTTTTCTTGATTACGCTGGGGGTCGCTTTGACCAGCTTCCAGGCGACCTCCGGAACTAGGGGAGGCGACGGTCACCAGGAGCCAGCCCCCTCAACTTACCATCCCAACGATTGATGACTCTTCCGAACAGGCGGGTTCGCATCCGGCTGGCTCTCTGCTGCCTCGTCATTTTTCTGGGATTGACGTCGCAACGGGAGTTTGGATTTCCAGTGCAGTGGAGGCACAGGATTGATGCGAAAACCATGATCAAAGAACCGGGCGTCGGGGCCGCCCGTTCCAAATTTCCCGTCGCTCTCGAGCAACCCGGTATGCTCTTGGAAGACGGCAGAGACATTGGGAGGCATTCGCCGAAGATCAAAGAGGTCCAAGAACTTGGTGGAGGACGTTTTCGTGCGAAGAAAGACAACTTTTATTTTTCCAGTTCCGACGGCACCAATCCCAAAACGAACGGAAGGATTTACACCTTTGTCTATCCGCCGCGACCACCGCTGTGGGTAGCCACGCTCTTTGGAGCCGCAGCGCTCGCCCTTACCGCCACGCTTCTCCGTCTTGAGAAATTCCGTGTCCTTGGCGATTGTTGGCCGGCTTCAGCGAGAAGAGATCCGTTGGCCTTCGGTCAAGACTTTATCGAACAGCCGGAGCCGCATGCGGACACCGTGTGCCAGCTGTTCGCTTCGCTTCTGCTCACCTCGATCACGGTGTTCGCTGCGGGAAACCTTCTCACCAGGGATGCCTTGATCTTCGCCTCTTCGGGCCGCATCGGCCTTGCTTGCCTGGGCTTGATTCTGGTCTTCTACACGCTCTCTAGACTCCTCCGATCCATTCCGGGAGGTTTAGCCAGCACCTATCTCTTCATTTTATGCTTGGTTTTTGCGCAAGTTTCCCTTCGTTCGCTGATATTCTACGGGGTCAGCGCAGCGAGCTTGGCCTACACCATTGCCACCCTCCGGATCCCGCACCGAACATGGTTGCCGACAATGAGCATGGCCGCTGTCGCGGCAGCGACGACGACGGTGATTCCAAAAGGATATACGTCGTGGGATATTGTACAACGGCTCCACGCTGGAGATGTGTTCCTGGACACGGTCTTTCATGCCAGCGTTGCCGCGATGATCAAGACCTACGGAGTGGCTTCCTCAGGCCTTCACGGGCTAGTACAGATGCCCTACTATGTCTTTTCTCACGGCTTGATGGCTGGCCTGAGTGACTTCTCGCACGCCACTGTGCTTGAAGTCTATGGATCCGCTCCAGCCATGCTTTTTGGCCCAGTTCTGATCTTCTGCGTGGCGGCGGCCTGCAAAAGCCTGGATGTGGGCAACCGCATTGCCGTATTCCATATCTGGGTATGGACCTCCCTTATGTTCGCTTGCATTCCTTTTCTATTTGGCCCGTGGCATATCTCTAACTCATTCCTTCGCTCCGAGTCCTATCTCATTGGCCTTGGTCTTTTTCTTACCGCCCTTCCAGTTCTATTCAAACGAAGACTTTCTTGCGGCGACATAGCCTTGTCTGCACTAACCTCAGCACTGATTGCCGGCACAAAGGCTTCTGTGGCCTTGATGCTCGGAGCACTATGGGTAACGCGAGCACTGTTGCGGCTACTTCGAGGTGAGCGCGACTGGCGAGATTCAGTGGTGATAGGGGCGGTGTTCGCAACGGTATTAACGCAGACTTCCGGCATGGTTGCCACACAGTCCGCCGGAGCTTTTTCCACTCCTTTTCAGTATATCCGAACATCTCTAGCGGGTGATTCCTTGGACGCCCTGCTCAGCGGCCGAAGTTTCAGTGCGGCAGACATTTGTATGAGCATCTTTGCAATAGCCAGCTTTGCGGGGTGCCATTTTATCCTGTCGTGGGCTGTTCTGGCGGAAGCCGTCCACCGCGGTGGCGTGATGGCATTACTCAGGTCGCCTGCCGCCGCTTACTCCCTCGCCGCGCTGTGCTCTGGTCTATTCTTGGCATTCACGGTCACCCTTACCCATGGTGCGGTATACTACTTTACAAGCGTCGCAATTTTTGTATCCCTTCCAGGAACGCTAGCCTTTTTGAACGGTTGGAGGCCGAAGCGGGCATTACCAGAGCATTGGCTAGCTGCATTCGCTCTAGTCGTGATTTTGGGAATTAGCCACCCTGCATATAGGGCAATTCTTCAACGATCCCTCGCTCCACCAACCGCCGAAAATACTCTTGTCCGCAGCTTAGTTGCCGCCCAGAACGCCGCGCCGCAGCAGATCGTGTTTCGAGCCAGCCCGGAAATTTTAGCCTTAAGTCCGTTCAGCGATTGCAAAGCTCGCCCCTTTCTGTTCCCGGCAGCGTCTGAACGGGCTTGGATCAACGTGATCGAGCCGGACTTGGAGTGCGACTTAACCGATTATGGATTCGAACAATACGGAGTCGTTGGTGGAAGGGGGCCCGCCACCGTTGAGCCTCGTCTAAACGCTAGCTTGAAGGTCGAAGACTTTCATCTCGTCCCTGAACCGCAAACTCGATAACCACCCACTTACTCAATCTAACACATTTCTTCCGCTTACATGGAAGATAATGCCAAGGTTTTTATAGCCACTCTGCTCGCTCCATGAGGGGGTATGGCCGCTGCGGCGATGTCGCGCATCTTCAGTAGCTCCTCCCGGTTGCACTCCAAACGCTCAATCAAGTGCAGCACCTCCGGAAAGCCCGCCCTGCTTTCCTGCATTACCTTACAGGCACCTCGAGTTTCTAGTTCAGCAAGGAGGTAATGACGGTCGCCATGAAGTGGGAGATTCAGAGACGGCAGCCCCGCAAACGCCGCCTCGTAGGTGGTCATGCCGCCTGAGCAAACGATCAAGCAAACACTCTCAAGGACGCGCCACATTGATTCATTGGATTTCACCAAGATTACTTCGTGTCGCGAACCTCGCACCGCAGTCACTAGAGCCTCATACGAGTGGGTATACGCCTCGCCGAGGAGCACCCATATAAGAAGTGAGCAATTAGCGGACGCCAAACCTTGAAGAATATCCAGAGTCCGGTTGGGTGCGTCAGCCCCGCCCATGGAGATCGCAATGCTGAGCGGACTTTGCCGTAAATTGCGCTGGAAAACCGGACGCGGAATCTGTCTGCAGCGTTCCGAGATCACGCTGTATTCAAGACCTTTGTGGATCTTGGGGAAGGACACTCGGCTGGACCACTCCGGATTTTCATGCACCGTCCGGTGGAACAGGTGATCGACTCTGTCCAACTGATCAAACACCGGAGAGAGTGAGACCGTTGGGGCTAGAGCGGCAATTCGGCCGAAGGATGCTGCCGAGAAGGTCAGGGTGTCGAATACGGTGACGTCCGGACGCCACCCCTCAAGGCAGGCTGCCGCATCCTCGTCCGTGTCGCAAAAACGAACCGGCAATCCAGCATGGCGGAAAAGCACATTCCCAGTTTGCTCTCCCCGAAGGAGGACTGTAACCTCAGCCCCCTCCTCCGCCATGGCCGTCGCGACCGCCCGCGCCCGCATGAAGTGCCCCAGCCCATCCTGGGCGGAACCTCGCGCGATCACCCCAACACGCCTGCCACGCTCAGGGGCCTGCTTTGTTGTCCGCAACCCGCGAGCGACCGAGGTCAATCCTTCCCGGAGTGATACCATCGGCTCAAAGCCCAGATCCTTCCTTGCCTTGGAGATATCGGCAACAGAGTGGCGAATGTCACCCGGCCGGAAATCACGATACTCTACCCGCGACTCGGGAGTCGCCGGATCGATCGTCCGCAGAACCTCAACAAGAGTATCGATCAGCTGATTCAATGAGGTGCGCACTCCCGAACCTACATTGTAAACCTGATTTACCCCTTCGGCGCGAAGCGCTACGCCGGCTAGCAGACAGGCGCGGACGACGTCAGTGACATGGCAAAAATCCCGGGTCGTCTCGCCATCCCCGTTAACCTGCACGGGATGGCCGAGACTGAGCTGGGATGTCCAAGTCGGAATGACGCCGACGTGGGCAGCTCCTGAATCTTGCCTCGGTCCGTACACGTTGAAAAAACGCAATCCCACCGTTTCAATCTGGTAACACTGACCGAAGAGGGTTGCGTATTCTTCATTGATTCGCTTCGAGAGAGCGTATGGGGAAAGCGGCCTGGCCGGATGATCTTCGCTTTTTCGAAAAATCTCGTTGTCGCCGTAAACCGCGCACGACGAAGCGTAAACAAATCGGCGCACGCCTGAGTCCTTCGCCGCAGTAAGGAGGTTTACAAACCCTCCGACATTTGTATCCGTGGTCAGGTTGGGATGCCGTAATGAACTCGGGACAGAGCCAAGCGCCGCCAAGTGCACCACCACATCGATGTTCTCGCAAGCCAGGAGACACGTGTCGAAGTCACGGATATCCCCCTCCACGGATGTAAATCTAGCCCAATCGGCTTCTTCAACACCGTCCTTGATGGTTTCAAGGTTTTCCCGACGACCAACCTCAAAGTTGTCCAGACTCTTGACCTGAGCGCCAATCGCCAAAAGGGTTTCCACAAGGTGGGAACCGATGAATCCAGCAGCTCCAGTGACAAGCCATCTCAGTCTGCGAACTCTCTTAGCAGCCTTGGGAGGGATGGTGACCTGATCGGGCATCAGTGTAGGCGTGCGGTGGCAGATACTGCGCAGGATTGCCGCCCGATCAAGCACATTTCTCCATAGGTCGACTCTTCATGACAGCGTGATCGCAGAATTTCTTTACAGAGCCGCGCGATGAGTGAAGCCATTCAGGGAATCGGCCCTCCGTTCTCATGCGTGTCCACTTCTTCTCTCACCGCCCGAGCGTCCCGCCAGATCATGGAGTCCCCTTCGAACGGGTGTTAGGCGGATTGACGGGTGGAAATACGGGAAATCAGCTTTTTTTCTCAGCCCTGGAGCGCCAAGTGCAGTCCTCGTCCGTTTCCTTTGGCTACCGTTTCAATGCGGATGAGATCAACGCCGAGGCTGGGCTTGTCGTCATCCCCGCAGCGAATTGGCTAGCCCGGGGAAACGACTTCTCAGCGTGGCGGGACATCCTCGCGCCCGTGAAAGTGCCCATCGTGATGGCAGGACTGGGAGCCCAAGCCAGCCTGGATGCCACCATACCTGAAGTCTCCGAAGGGACGCTCTCCTTCCTTCGGCTGGTGGCGGAGCGTACCGAAGCGATCGGAACCCGGGGTTACTTCACCTCCGAAGCACTCGCGCACTATGGCATTCACAACACGCGAACGGTAGGCTGTCCAACCCTCTACTATCACTGCCGTCCGGATTTTCCGACAGTGCAGCCCCCCAGGGGGTTGACGCCTAGCCAGGTAGTAATCCAGGCCACTAGGCACGAAGCCCGGCCTGACTCTCTCCGGAGACCCGGTCCATCAAGCATTCAGCGTCGGCTTCTCGCGGTGGCCCAGTCCAGTTCCTTTCACTACATCCTCCAGTCGGAGAAGGAGGAAATCCTATTCAAGCTAGCAGGCAGGCTGCCCGAAGAATCAGAAGCTCGACTGTTGGCCTACTATCAGGTCGGGAGTTTGAGCGAGTTGGCTCCATTTCTGGCACGAATGAGGGTGTTCCTCAACGTAGACGACTGGATGACGTTTCTCGCCACAATGGCCTTCGTGTGCGGAAGCCGGATTCACGGAGTGATTGCAAGCCTCCTCGCAGGAACGCCCGCAACCCTATTTGCGCACGACAGCCGCACAGCTGAGATGGCAGCGTTCGCGGGATTGCCCGTGTATGACCAGGAAGAATTTCTCCGGGAGGCAGAACGAAATGGCCCCACGGCCGCCGTGAATCGCGTGGCAGAGGCTTGGTCCCTCGCCTCTTTCCTATCACGTTACCCTGAAAACTACTCTGCTTACCGCCAGTTCATGGAAGACAACCGGGTTCCGCACCGATTGGGTTGAGCTACGCAACAAATGAATACTACTCAAAAAAACGTTTTTACCCAGGATTCTCCTTGCGCATTCTTCTACCTCTCTCTATAGTTACGGACTCGCACGCCTTCCTCTCCCCAATCTATGGGATATAGCCGAATTTTAGTCGCCCAGGGCCCGCAGCAGCTTTTGTTGGGAATCGCGGCGCTGAGACAACGTTCTGAAGTCTTGGTAGGACAAGGCCCTGGACGGGGAGAAACCCAGGAGATGACGGAGGACCACTTGGTCTTAGGCGATTTCTGGGCGCCGGAAAAAGCCGCTTCGCTGGATGAGGCTTGCCGCCTGATCGCCACCCAGCATCAGTTCCGGAGCATCACCTCGGTGCACGACCTGGACGCAGCCCGCTACGGGCAGACCCTCTCGTTTCCAGATTACGTGGCCAAGCTCATTCCCAGGCTCCCCGCCGACCGCGCAGATGAGCTGCTCCTAACGCGGAATACCCAGACCCTAAACGAAGCGATGCTTCACTTGTATCGCAACGCCCGGCGAATCACCCTCGGTGATGGTATCGGCATTTCAGACAACAACACTTTGCGCTTTTCGACACCGCAGCTCCCGGGCGGCTTTGTTCAAGTGGACGAGATCTTCTCCATTCTACCTGTCGAAGCGGAACCCGGGGCCCTCGCGGGGCTGCCCGTTCATTTCATCGAACCCAAGCGTTACGTCGATGCGGTCTGGGCCGCGGCTGAGATTTTGGGGTCTGCGCGTCTGCCAGCCCCCCCCCTCCCTCCTCCTCTGACCCTTTTCGTGATGGTACCCCTAACCGAGGCGGGCTGGATTCCGGAGGTGAGCGGAGAACACACCTTTAATCTTGAATGCGCCTTGCGGCATGTTTCCCCTGATCAAAGCGTCTGGATCAAGGGACATCCTCGACAGCAGCACAACCAGGCAGCCCACCTCGCACGAGAACTTCAGGCCCGGGGATATCGGGCGTACGCGAGTGAGGATGTGGATTCGCTTCCCGTCGAGTGCCTGGCCTCACTGCTGCCCGTCGCTAAGCTAATCGCGCCCGTCTCCTCGTGCTGCATCACCTGGCGGATTGTCCAGAAAGACACCGAGCTCATCTTGGGCGCCCCTCGGGAATTGGTGGAAACACACTTCCCCAAGCCTGGATTTTTCCCCGTAAACGTCGGCGTCCGCTACCTGCAAACGCTGCTGGCAGGACGGAACCAATTCCGCGCCCTGAGCCGAAGCGCACTGACTGAATTCTTTGAACAGGGGAATCGCTGGGAAGCACGGATCGCAACGGGCGGGCTTGAAGATGCTTCCACTGACGCCGCCTTTGTCGCTGAAGCCATCCGCATTTCAGATGAAGCCTTAAGCGTCCCGCCTCCAGCGGATCGAACTCGCGCCCGAGCTCCGATTGATACGTTCGAGCCACTGGTAGAAAAGCTGCTAGCTGCGGACCTTCCGCTCAAAGCCCGGGGAACTTTGTTGGATTTGGGCTTGCGCATCCGACACAACGCCGCCGAAGAAAGCGCGCAGATGAAGGCCAAAACGATCAAACTCAGGGAGAAAGCGGATCGCCTTGACCAACAGTGGCTAGCTGTGCAATCATCACTGTCTTGGAAGATTATCCGTCCTTTTTGGAGGTGGGAACAATCACTGCGCCGACGTAGCGCCACGACCGGAAAATCGGCGCCTTAACGATGGATTCCCCCCCGCAGTCCCTTTCCCGGGCTCTGGCTCGAGGACGCCGCTCGCTTGAGAAGCGCCTGAACAAGCTGCGCGCCGCATTCTCAGCAGTCCAGGAGCAAGCCGAGACCGCCAAACAGACACCGAAGGAGCTGCCAGCTGTCGCGGTTCCGACCACTGCGCTTCCTGAGCGATCCACGCTGGCCCCCCCAGCTAAGGTGCTAGCTTGGTATCTGCCGCAGTTCCATCCCGTTCCGGAGAACAATGCCTGGTGGGGAAACGGATTTACGGAATGGAAGAACGTCGTTCGGGCCACTCCCGTCTACAAAGGCCACTATCAGCCGCAATTGCCGGCTGATCTAGGATTTTACGACCTAAGGGTGCCAGAAACGCAAGAAGATCAGGTATCGCTGGCCCGGAAATATGGCATTCACGGGTTTGCCTACCACTACTACTGGTTCAACGGCCGCAGGCTCCTCGAGCGGCCGCTTGAGCAAATGCTCCGGACAGGAAAGCCGGATTTTCCTTTCTGCATCAACTGGGCCAACGAGAATTGGACTCGCCGGTGGGACGGTCTTGATCAAGAAATTTTGCTCGGTCAGGAGCACTCGCTGGAGTCAGATGTCCGGTTCTTACAGGACGTATTGCCCATATTGAAAGACCCGCGCTATATCACCTGCGAGGGCAAACCACTGCTGATTGTCTACCGCCCAGATTTTCTACGTAATGCGGCGGAAACAGCGGCTGCATGGAGAGAGGAAGCCAAGAGCGCGGGCCTTCCCGGGCTGCATCTGTGCGCAGTACAGTTCATGGTCCGGGACCCGAGACCCCTCGGCTTTGATGCGTTAGTCGAGTTTCCTCCGCATCAATTTCGTGCGCCTAAGTTGGATCCGGCGGAAATGGGGGCCGCCAAGGACTTTCGTGGAACGATCTATCACTTTGGACAGGGTGCCCTGCGAGCCGCAGGGCCGGATCTTAGAGAATTCCCCTTTTACCGTGGCGTCATGCCAGGGTGGGACAACACCGCCCGGCGTTCGAAAAACGGCACCATTTTCCACGGCGCTACCCCAGAGATCTATCAATACTGGCTGCACCAGATCTTAGTCGAGGCCCGTCATACCGCGACGACCAACGATCACTTCGTGTTCATCAACGCATGGAATGAGTGGGCGGAGGGGGCTCATCTCGAACCCGACCAAACGAACGGCCATCAATGGCTTGAAGCGACAAGAAAGGCAAGCGAGGCGGCGGCTCGCGATGGCTGCAGCCGCCCGGAACCGCCCGATGTTCCCACTTTCTCCGGCACGACAGGCCTCACCATTTCACCTGGAAAGGCCGCGGCTGCCAGTGCTGTCCTGATTCCGTGGAAGACCCCAGATTCATGGGGAGCACGACCACGGCAAAATCGACGCCCAGTCCTGTGTGTATCTCACGATGCGGCCCGCGCGGGAGCACAGTTGGTCCTTCTTCGATTCGTACAAAAACTCGCCAGCCACGAACAGCTAGAGCCTTGGGTTTTGCTCAGGCACGGCGGCGCGCTTGAGAATGAATTCCGCCAAGCAGCTCCGGTCCTGCGGGTCGATGAAGTGGGCAATGGAAAGCTCTCGTTCCAAAATGCGCTGGAATGGATCGTCCGCGACTTCAAAAAGCGCGACCCTCTTTTGGCTCTATGCAACACGGTGGTGTCCAGCGACGTGGCCGCGATCTGCGACGCCCACGGCATCCCCGTACTCTCCCACGTGCACGAGTTACCAACCTCCATTGAGAGTATCGGGCGCGATTCCATTGAGCGGACCCGCCGTCATTCGCGGAAAATTGTCGTGGTCAGCGACTACGTGCGAGATGCTCTCTCGCGGGCTTATCAACTTCCGGACAGCCAGATCGTCGTGCTCCGAAACGGCATAACCGATCCATCGGAAACGTATGGCGAACGGACTGAAAACCGAGCGGCAATTCTTCACGACTTCGATTGGCCGCCAGATGCTTTCGTTGTAATCGGGTGCGGCAGCATCCATCCCCGAAAAGGCCCCGACCTATTTGTACAGCTGGCTCTTACATCGGCCCGTCTCCCCGGCGGTGAGTCGCTTCGTTTTCTATGGGTCGGGCATGATCAGGATGGTCCGCTATTGCGGCGTTGGTGCGAACACGATCTGGCTGCGGCAGGTCTCAACGGACGCATGCGCTTTGCAGGCGAGCAGACCAACACTGCACGCTTCTTTGCCGCCTCTAACGCACTGGCCCTCACTTCAAGGGAAGATCCGTTCCCGACGATTAACCTCGAAGCTCTAGCGGCCGGTATACCGGTCGTCGCTTTTGAGGGCGCAGGGGGTGCTGCGGAGGCGCTGACAGGAGATGCAGGCATTACCGTGCCGTATCTTGACGTGCAAACGATGGCCTCTGTGCTGGTACGCTTGGCAAATAGTTCTAGCGAAGCTTCCGCCATCGGACGGCGCGCGAGAGAGCAGTTCTGTGCAAACTTCACGTATGATCGATACTACGGGCGCTTCTTGGACCTGATCGAGAGAGAATTTGGTGCCTTGCGCTGATTCGCTAACGTGAAGGGCAGGCTTCCAGGTTTCGAGTCAAACGCCCAAGCCCAAGAAGTCCTGGATCGCGCTGATCACTTCGTCCTTCTGCGATTCGCTCAGCTCCGGATAAATTGGGATACTGATGGCTTCCCTGGAGAGACGGCGCGCCACGTCACAGCCCCGCCTTGAAGACTCAGGCGTGTCCGCAAAACAACGTTGTTGATCCATGGTCACCGGGTAATAGATCTCGCATCCGATCTTCCGGCCGATCAGGAAATCCTTGAGCGCATCCCTTCTCCCCTCGTCCACAATGCGAAGGGTGTACTGGTTCCAAATATGCTCGTTGTGTCCATAGCCCACTGGCAAGACCACGCGAGCGCCCGTCTCCTCCAGCCAAGCGGCCTGCGTGGATCCACAACGGCAGTGCGCGGGATCAGCTTGGACGACCCCGGATGTTCGCAAGAGGCGTTCCGTGTAGTAAGCGGCGTTGGCCTGCCGTTTGCGGGTGTAATCACCGTAGTGCGGCAGCTTGACCATCAACATAGCCGCTTGCAGTGGATCGAGCCGGAAGTTCCCTCCCACAAAATGGTGGAAGTACTTCGGTTTCGAACCATGCACGCGCAACACCCGGCATTGCTCGGCGAGCTCGTCGTCTTGACACACGAGCGCTCCACCGTCGCCAAACCCGCCCAGATTCTTGCTCGGGAAGAAGCTGTAGGTTCCGATGTGGCCGATTGAACCGCATGGACGCCCTTTGTAAGAGGCACCGATCGACTGCGCGCCATCCTCGATCACCTTGAGCTGGTGTTCCTCGGCCAACGCCATGACCGCGTCCATGTCGGCGGCTTGTCCAAAAAGATGCACGGGAATGATGGCCTTCGTCCGGACCGTGACCTTAGCTCGGGCATCACTGACATCGATGTTGAAGCAAACGGGGCAAGCATCGACAAAAACTGGCGTCGCCCCAGCGCGCGAGACACAGCCGGCAGTGGCGAAAAACGTATAGGCTGGCACCAGCACCTCGTCTCCGGGGCCGATGCCAAGCGCCATGAGAGCCAGCAGGATGGCGTCCGTTCCAGAAGACACGCCCAAGGCATGCTTAGAGGCAGTCAGCGCCGCAATCTTTTCCTCCAGGGCGCTGACTTCCGGCCCCATGATGAACTGGCCGCTCCGGAAAACGCGCAAAAAGGCTTCGGTGAACTCCGCTTCGAGCGGGTGGTTTTGGGCGTTGACGTCAAGAAGCGGAACCATGGCTTGGGTCGAGGGCGTGAAGTCGTCCTACGTTTTCTGGCCCCTGGCAAGTTCCTTCGACCGAGCAACTCCCGAAGGCACCTTAAGAACGGCTTTTTGGTCCTGGGCTGGCGGGTGGCCCGTAAACAATGGACCCACCCGGAGCGGGGGATCTGCCTCGCGATGGACTCGAACCATCAACCTGCGGATTAAGAGTCCGTTGCTCTACCATTGAGCTAGCGAGGCGTACGGGGGCCGACATCGTAGAGGCTCAAGCCCCAAAACTCAAGTGGCAGCTTTCATTTTTCTTAGGGTCCGAAACCGCATGAAGGCTTGAATATTGAACTTTCCTTATATTTCAGTTGCTAACAATGCCACAATGAGGTTCCATATCCGCATTCCCGCATGAAATCTCCTATCACGGCTCTAGTCCTCGCTTTTGGTTTGGCATCCTCGTTGGCTGGCGACAGCCTATTCACGAGCAACTCGCTTGGCAGATCGATTCTCCAGGCGAATGACCGTCTGGCTCGGACTTGGTTCCTCGAAGTCACTGGAGGCCCAGTCGCCGGGGTGAGCGGTGACCTTGCGCGGGCGAACGACGAATTCCCCGGCATTTCCCTCTATTCCCAAGACTTCGAGGGCCTCTACGGCAACGCTTGGCTGCTTGGTTTCCGCTTCGGGAAACATTTGGGTGTCTACGACGCCTACTTCCGCTTCGCCTACACTCAGGCTGACGGTCGCCAGGACCAGATTGGCACTTCTGGTGGAACCGACATCCAAGCCATCTTCAGCGACTACACGGACTTCGCTCTGCTGGGCGGGGTTCGCCGGGAGTTTCTGCAACCAAGCCGACTGCATCCCTATCTCGGCTTCGAAACCGGCGTTCGCTTCGTGGACGGCATCGAGATGGATGTCTTAGAGCTGGGAACTCTCCCAATTTACGACGACAGCGCGGTTTTCTCGGCCGAAGTCACGGCAGGAATCTCTTATGATCTCACCGACGCCTTCCGGATCGGGTTGGAAACAGGGCTCCGGTTTCAAGGATCCTTGGAACAGATCGACGGCACCGTGTTGGAGAACTACAACAGCAGCGATTCCTTGCTCTTTGTTCCGATCCTGCTGACAGGAACCCTAAACTTTTGAAGCGTGGAGCGGAGAGGATCCGCTACAGTGATATGGAGGTGACCCGCCCTTCGGATTCCGAGGGGCGGGTTTTTCCGTTCCGAAACGCGACTCGTCGCTTGCTTCGAGGATCGCAATCCGGTAAAAATGCTTTCGATGAGCGATTCCCTCGTGATCACGCCCGGTACGGTGAGACAACCTGTGATGGACGCCGACGGCCGGGACGTCGTGATCTCGGGGAACGGTTGCCGGGTGGAACTCTCAGGGAACTGCCGCGAGCTCAAGGTGATCGGGAGCGGCCACCAAGTGAAGGCTCAAGCTGTCGCCGCCGTAAGCCTGCTTGGCAGCAACAACAGCTTGGTGATCGGGACTCTCGGCGCCGCGAAGTTCAACGGGGCCGACAACAGCCTCACCTGGACCCGGGCGATCGAGGGCAAGAAAGCCCCCACCTTCAGCCTGAACGGCGCCGGAAACTCAGTTTCCATGGCGCCGGAGGCCCAAACGGCCAAAATCCCCCTAGAGTCCGCCCCGGGTTGATGCTTCAGACCTGAGCGTTTTCCAAAGGAGCCCCCGCCACGACGGCCGCCCGGGCGTTCTCAACGGCGTTGGTCTTCTCCAGGTAGTAATCGTATCCACCGGAGAACTTGGTCAACTGGCCGGCGCTGATATGATAAACCTGTGTCGCCAGTTGGCGGATGAAGTGAACGTCGTGTGAAATGAATACGAGCGTACCTTCATACTCCCGGAGCGCGATGGTCAGCGCTTCGATCGAAACGATATCCAAGTGAGTGGTCGGCTCGTCCATGAGCAGGAGGTTCGGGGGGTCCACGAGGAACTTCACTAAGCTCAACCGGCTTTTCTCTCCCCCTGAAAGAACGCGGCACTTTTTGAAGACCTCCTCCTTGCGGAACAGGAAGGAGCCGAGAATGCCTCGCGCCTCGTCCTCTTTCATTTTGGGGTTGGACTTCATGACCTCGTCCAAAACGGTGGCCTCGCCATCGAGCATTTCGGAGCGGTGCTGGGAGAAGTAACCGATTTTGCAGTTGTGCCCTGGCTTGCGCGTCCCGCCCTGAATCCCCACGACGCCGGCCAAAATCTTCAGCAAGGTCGATTTCCCCGCTCCGTTGGGACCGACGAGGACGGTGCGGTCGCCGCGTTCGACATCCACGTTGAGGTTTTCGTAAACCTTGACCGGTCCGTAGGAGAACTGGACGTCCTCCAGGTAAATGACTCGTTGACCGCTGCGCTCCGGTTGCGGGAACTGGATGCGGAACACCTTCCGCGGCGGCTTCGGTTTGGGGACCCGCTCGATCTTCTCGAGCTGCTTGATCCGGCTCTGGACCTGAGCAGCCTTCGAGGTCGTCGAACGGAACCGGTCGATGAAATCCTGGATTTCCTTGATCTCCTTTTCCTGGTTCTTCCAGGCGGCGTGCTGGGTCTCAAACCGGTCGCGAGCTTCCTTCAAATAGCCCGAGTAGTTCGTCTTGTAGTAATCGAGCTGGCCGTCGTTGATGTCGTAAATCGAGCCGACAATATCGTCCATGAACTCGCGGTCGTGCGAGATCATGAGAATGGCGCCGGGATAGCTCTTCAGGTGATTTTGGAACCACCAGAGTGAATGCAAGTCGAGGTGGTTCGTCGGTTCGTCGAGCATCAGCAGATCCGGCTCCATCGACAACAGCCGGGCCAGGTGCGCCCGCATCACCCAACCACCGGAAAGCTCGCGCGCGGGACGCAACCAGTCGCGTTCACGGAAGCCGAGCCCGCGGAGCATCGCCTTGGCCTTGGCTTCAAGCGCCGGATCGGAAAGCTGGTCGTGCTTCGTCTGCGCCTCAAAATAAGCGGGTTCGTCGGTGGTGCCGTTGGTCTCGTGCTCCTGGAGGATGGCTTCGAGACGCTCCAATTCACCAGCGCGGCCCAGGGCGATATCCATGGCGGTCAAATCACCCACCGGCTCGCTTTCCTGCGGCAGGAACCCGGTGGTCGACCATTCGTCGCGCTCGATTTTTCCGGAATCGGCATCGTCCTCCCCGAGGATCATGCGAAACAGGGTGGTCTTGCCGGCGCCATTCGGTCCGACCAACGCAACCCGGTCGCCGTGATTCACCGTCATGTTGGCGTCTTGAAAGAGCACCTTCGTGGAGACGGACTTCGTCAGTTTTCGGATCGTCAGCATAGGGCGGTCGGGAAAGTAGATGAATTTGTAGTAAACGCCAGTGCGATGCGAGGCTTGGCGCGGTCAAAGATTACGACCCGCGCCCCGGGGAGAGCCAAGCCTCCCTGATTTTTCCTCCGACAGGCCAGCAAGGCCGGAAATGGCGGCGTTCCCTATTCCGACGCAAGCTGCTGGCCGCGCATTCGAACCGTGGCTCAGTACCAGGCTTCCTGCAACTCAAACTGGCTCTTGCGAACGTAGGGCAACCACGCGAGCCCACAAACCTTAGGCGAGATGTTCTTCTTCAGCGCTTCCACCTGAATTGGCTCCAGCGGCGTTGAAGCGGCATCGAAGCTCACCTTCAATTTTTCAACTTCCCGGGCCAATTCCGCCTCCACCTCATCAAGAATGGACTCCAGGCGACGCACCTCTTCTTTGCTCCGGTTTACGTCTTGCCCCTCTTTCCAAACGCGGGAAGCTCCGGACGTCGCGGCCCGCGCCTTCGTCGCCGAAATCCCCTTGGAACGCCCGCCCAAGACAAAGCTCAAGATCGAGCTCCCGATCGTCATTGCCGTCGAAACCTTGGCCGCGGCGGCCTGAGCGGCTTGTTCCTCCGCTTTGGCCACGGCTTTCTGTAGCGTGCCCTCCGCCGCCGAGATTTTCTTCTGGAACTGCGCTTCGAGTTCAGCCACGGCGTTGTCCCGCAATTCGCGAGCCGCGTGTTGCAGGCGCGCCCGGAAGTCGCCCTCCGTTTCTCCCGGCTTCGAGATGAGCTTGAAGAGAGGCGCGGACCAGAGCGGCAGCTTTTCGTTTTGTTGCAGCCAGTCGGCAAACTCGTTGCGAACACGGGTGTAAAACGGGGAATCAGTCACCTCAGCCGGCAACCCGCCCCACTCGGAAGCCTTGCCGGGGTGTCGTTGAAAGTGGGTGAGGTTGATCGTGTCCGGCAACGCGATGGGTTGATCCCACTCGACTTGTCCGGAGCCTTCGTCAATCCGGTTCAGCTTGAGGACCGGCTTGCCTCCATTGATTTGCAATTTGGCATTCGTGTACCGCACCTCGGCCGCCCGCAGCACTGCCGGAAGGAAAATCACTTCCTTGTCGATGTAGGGAGCGGAGGGAGGCAGGAAAAATTCTTCCACCTTGCTGGAGACTGGCGGCTTTTTGCTATCGCTCTCCTGTGCCGCCGCAGTTTTCCGCTTCACGTCCCCCGCCCCAGCTTGGTGTTCCTGGATGGGGAACTGATCTCGCTTCGGATCCATGAGGACCTTGATCTGGTCCCGGGAGAGCGGCCCCCGCAGATACGACATGGCCCAGCGCACTTGAAAGGTCGTTGGACCTCCAGAATGCACATTATTGAGCAGAAAGACTCGGGCCGCCAAACCGGACAAGAGCTCGTCCATGGCCGCGCGATTGAAGCCGCCCTGGCCCGAAGCCGCGCCTTCCAAGCCATCGAGCACTCGGGCCTTGTCGCGCTCCGTTTGCAGCCGCCCCAGAAACCAGGTGCCGATGTTCGACAAAGCCTTGTAATCCAGGTCCACCGGGTTTTGCGTCGCCAGCAGCAATCCCAAGCCGAAGGCCCGGCCTTGCTTCAGCATGGTCAGCATCGGCTTTTTGGAGGGCGGATTCGCCGTCGGTGGGAGATACCCGTAAATCTCATCCATGTAGAGCAGCGCCCGCAACGAGGTGGTCCCCGACTGCGCCCGCATCCAGCCGAGCATCTGGTTCAGCAGGAGCGAAACGAAGAACATCCGCTCGCTGTCGCCCAGGTGGGCAATCGAGAAAATCGAGATCCGGGCCCGTCCGTCCGGGGCGTGCATCATCTGCTTGATATCGAGCGGCACGCCTTTGAGCCAGGCGCTGAACCCCGGAGACGCCAGTAGACTGTTGAGCCGCATGGCCAGCTCCTGGCGCTTCTTCTCGGCGAAGAATTCGTTCACCTCGACCACGCCAATGCTACTGAAGGGCGGCGATTGGATGTAGCCGATCAGCGAAGCCAGGCTGAGGCTCTCCTGATTCTGCCAACACGTCGAGAAGATATTGGAAATGAGAATGTGCTCCTTGGACTGAATCGGATCGGCATTGACCCCCATCAGCGCGAGCAGACTCGAAACGGTCGATTCAATCCTTTCGGCGAAGAGTTCATGATCCTCCAGGATCGACGGATCGGGCACATCCAACGAGCTTACGATCGAGACCGGCACTCCGGCCCGCGAGCCGGGCGTGAAGACGTTGATATCCACCTTCTCCTGCAGCCGCCGGATCCGCTCCGCGTCCTGGCCCCAATCCGCCAAACCGCTTCGCCAAAGCTCGGCCTGTTTGGCGGCAAAGTCATCGGGCGTCAGCCCCTTGCGCGCGGCATCGTCCTCGTTGACCCAGGGGCGAAAATCCGATCCGCGCAGCTCCGGGAACTGCAGCATCAGATTCGGGATGTCTCCCTTCGGATCAATCACAATCGCCGGTATGCCATCCATCGCCGCCTCTTCCAAGAGCGCCAGGCAAAGACCGGTTTTGCCCGAACCCGTCATGCCCAGAACCACTCCGTGCGTGACGAGGTCCTTGGAATCGTAAAGGACCAGATCATCCGCCATCTGCTTGGCGTGGACGTCGTATTTACGACCAAGGAAAAACTTGCCGAGAATTTCGTAATCGGAAACGTGGATATCCATGGCTAGGCGATTAATCGTCTTGTTAGGGAACCTAAATGGCATTCAGGCCGCCGTCAATGCCGGGTGCGCGGAGGTCACAATTCCGCCATGCCCGCCTCCAGCCACAATGCCCGGAACCGGCCCGTATCCCGGGCCAAAAGCTCGTCCGGGGGACCGCTTTCCACGAGTTGCCCGTGGTCCAGCACCAAAACGAGATCCGCATGCAGCAAAGTGCTGAGTCGATGTGCCACCACGAAACTCGTCCGTCCCACCAAAAGACGCCGCATCGCCGCTTGCGTCCTTTTCTCCGTGATCGGGTCAATCGCGCTGGTCGCCTCGTCCAAAATCAAAATCCTTGGGTCCGCCAGAAGTGCCCGGGCAAAGCACGCCAACTGCCGTTGCCCCAAGGAAAGCGCCGTGCCCCGCTCGCCCACCCCGGTCTCCAGCCCTTGTGGCAACGCATCAAACAAATCCAGGCAATCGAGCCTCCGCAAGGCTTCACGCACCTCCTCAAGCGATGCCTCGGGCCGCGCCAAGCGAATGTTCTCCAACAAGCTGCCGCCGAAGAGATGGTTCTGCTGCGGCACGATCGCCAGATGCCGGTGCAGCCATGGACTGGAAATCCGCCGGGTATCGACCCCATCCAACAGCACCACGCCAGCATCCGGTAGAAAGAACTTCGCGGCTAACCCCGCCAAGGTGCTCTTCCCTCCTCCCGTGGCCCCCACGATGGCCACCGTTTGCCCCGGCTCCGCCACGAAGCTGATCCCCTTGAGCACCGGCCGCCCCGGTTGGTAGGAGAAAACGACGTCCTGGAACTCGACCCGCCCCTCAAAACCAGGCACTTCCACGGCGTCCGGCGGATCTTCCCAATCCGGCTTTTGATCGAGGATCGCAAAGACCTTTTCCGCCCCAGCCATCGCGGTGAGCGCCTCGTTGAACATGTTCCCTAGCACCGTGATCGGGCTGAAGAAGAGGCCGGCCAAGAAAAAGAACTGCACCATGCTGCCCAGAGGCATGGCGATCTCCGGCTGCAACACCCGCCAGCCGCCCACCACGATGAGCAGCGCCATAAACAGCTGGCCGTTCAGTTCCAGAAGCGGCAAAAAGGTCCCGCTTGTCCGCGCCGCCACGTAGTTCACCCCAGCGTGATCCGTCACCAGATCCCGGAACAAGCCGGAATTGATCGCTCCTCGCCCAAAACTTTGCGTCACCCGGATTCCGCTGACGCTCTCCGCCATCGTCGCCGTGATCCGGCTATAGCTATCGCTTTGCCTCCGGTAGGCCCGGCTCAGGCGATCCCGGAAATACCGGTTGAGCAGCCAAACCACGGGCGCCATCCCCAGCACCAAAAGGAACATGACCCAGTCCTCCCAAATCATAAGGACCGCGCAGCCCAGCATTTGTCCAAGCTGGACCAAGCTCACGAAAAGCACATTCTGCACCCCCACCCGCACGTTCTCGGCATCCCCCGTCAACCGGCTGATGAGGCGGCCGACCGGATTAGCGTTGAAATAACTCATCGTCAACCGGAGCCAATGCCCAAACAACGCCGCCCGCAAATCGCGGATCACCGCCTCGCCCACCTCGAGCGCCAGCTTAATGCGGAACGCGAACGTGATCTCCGTCACCACGGCAAACGCAAAAAATCCCCCCACCCAGCAGCCCAACTCGGTCTCGTCCCCCCGCGTCACCGGACCGCTGATGATCGCTCCCACAGCCCAGGCCAATACCGGCATTTGCACCGCCCGAGCCAAGACCAAGAAAATCAGCCAGCCCATCTTGGTCTTGTAGGGCGCGGTAAAGGCAAAAAGACGCCGGATCAGCTGAAACGAAAGTGGCGCCTGATCGCGTTCCTCGACTTCTCCTTGCTCCTTGCGCAGCCGGTCGAGCACCTCTCGGTCGACGATTCCGGCGATCGATCCTTTGTTGTTCGCGCGGTTGCTCATGCGGCGCCTCCCTTCTCCGCCAGCAGAGCATCGCGATAGTAACCCGGCACCTCCGCTAACTCCTCGTGCGTTCCTGCCGCCACAATCCGCCCCGCATCGAGTACCACAATCCGGTCCGCCCGTCGCACCGTGCTGAAGCGGTGGGCGATCAAGACCGTAGTCCGGCCCGCCATCACCCCTTCCATCGCCGCCAGGATCTCGTGTTCCGTATTGGCATCGACCGCCGCCGTCGGGTCATCCAAAATGAGGATCGCCGGATCCAGCAGGATCGCCCGCGCCAGGGCCAGCCGCTGCCGTTGCCCGCCAGAGAGGTTCGATCCATTTTCATGCAACACGGAATCGTAACCGTCGGGCAATCGCTCGATAAACTCCGCCGCCGAAGCGAGCCGCGCGGCCCGCTCGATCGCCTCCCGCGAAGCCGAAGGATTCCCAAAGGAAATGTTCGCCGCCACGCTGGCCCGGAAAAGAAAACTTTCCTGGAACACGACGCCCACCTGGCGCCGCACGCTATCAAGCCGCCAGTCCCGCAAATCCCGCCCATCCAGCCGGACCACTCCTCCGTCCGGGTCGTAGAAACGCGGGATCAGGGAAACCAACGCGCTTTTGCCCGAACCCGTCGGCCCCACGATGGCAATCTTCTCCCCGGGGCGAATCACCAAATCGATTTCGTGCAGCACGGTGGCGTTCGGCTGAAACCGGAACTCGACTTTCTCAAAGCGGATCTCCCCCTTAGCCTGCTCGATTGGAATCGAACCTTCCCGCTCCTCCAAGCCATCGGGAGCATCGAGAATCTCATAGACCCGTTCGGCTCCGGTCAAGGTCTGCTGGAGATTGTCGGCGATGCTGCCCACCGCGTTTACCTGGGCAGCGAGCTGTTGCAAAACCCCCGCGAAGACCAGCAGCCCGGTCCCCACCGGAATTTCCCCACGAATCGCCAACACCCCGCCATAGCCGAGCAGGATCACCATGCCGATCTGATTGAGGAGAGAGACCAACGGCGAGAGCACCGTAAGCTTGGCAAACAAGCGGTGCTTCTGGGCCGTCACGGCGTCGTTCGTCCCCAGAAAGCGCCCAGAGGCCCAAGTTTCCAAGCCAAAACTTTTCACCACGCCGATCCCGCGCGCCAACTCCTCAAAGGTCCGCACCAACGTATCCATACGCCCCCTCCCCTCTTCGTAATCTTTGCGCAACCACCTCGCAAAGAGCACCACCACCGTCAGCAACACCGGCAGATAGGCCAAACAGGCCAACGCCAACCCAGAATGAATCCGGACCATCGTCGAGAGGTAAATCACCCCGGCTACGACCACTCCGACGGCTTGCAAAACGACCCCATCCACGAAAAGGCGCACCGCCTGCACATCGCCAGTCACCCGGTTGATCAGCGATCCGGTCGCGTTGGCATCGAAAAACCGGAAGCTGAGCTTCTGCATCCGCGCGTAGACGCGTGCCCGTAGCTCCACGACGATCCGTCCTTGGCCAAGCCGGTTGGCCGCCATCGCGTTCAGGACGGACAATCCAGCTCGGACGGCGGCGGAGGCAAAAACAACGGCGCCAAGCAACCACAAGACCTGGATCGGCTCCCACTCCCGAGGCGGGCTCCAGCCAAATGGAAACTGCACGGCCGAAGCCCCGGGCTGCACCAGCGAGCGAAGATAGTCGATGGCCCAACCCGTGGCCGCCAGCCCAGCGAGGCCGAGGGAAAGCAACGCCACTTGGAATAGCAACAACCCGAGACATTCCGCCCAGTATCCACCGGCCAGCCTCAACAACCTCCCGAGCAAATAGAGCTGCCGGGATGCATCGCTGGCGGCCTTACCGGCAGTCATGCCACGGTCGCTTCAATTCCGCAAACTCGCTCCATTGCTCCAGGACGCTCTCCCGCAAAAAGGCCCGCTCCCCAGCTTGCCCGGCGCTGAAGCCGCCCAGAAACGCCTGCAACGGTTCCGGCCGGCCGCGTCCAAGCTTTGCGAGCAATTCCTTTCCGGTGGCCAAATCTTGCAGCCCTCCCAAGGCGTCCTGCAGTGCTTCCAGCGCACCTGCATAGCGGCCGACCGCCTTCGCCGGGAAACAGGACCGGAATGAATCGAGAAAATAGCGCTGCCGCTTGATCGCGATTCTTAGTTCATGCCAAGAATCGTCATCTCCAAACACGAGATCCCCTCCGGCACGGCATAACCGTCGATGCCCTTTCTCCAAAGACTTCACCGCCATTTTGCCCACCGGGCCGCGAAATTGCCGCAGTTCCTTCCGATTCATCTCTTCCCGCCATCGCCGGCAAGTGATCCAGCCCGTGAGGCGGAGAATCGTGCGGCTATATTCACGGGAAGCCAGCAGCTTGCGCAATTGGGTCCAGGCCTTGGAACGCTCTTTTTCAGCGATGGTCACGATGCTGCCGAACAGAGGATCGTGACCCGCCAACAGCTTGGCTGAGCCGAGCCGGTCCGCCACAAAAACCTCCCAGTCACGGGCTGGCCCAAGGACATCCAGGATACCGCGCAACGATTCGCGCACCGGCTCGACCGTCCCAGCGGGCAACTGTTTCCGGAAAACACTCAAACAGGCGCGCAGTCGTCGCAACGCCACCCGCATTTGGTGCACCGCCTCGGGATCTCCCGTCTCCAGGATCGCTCGCTCGTTCCCCCGCGTCTGGCGAAAGGCGTTTTCCAGGATGGCCGCGAACACGTCTTCCCGCGCAGTCTCCCACCGGACGCTCACCGATTCCGACTTCTCTGGACCAGGAACGGTGCGCCGCAGCAGCGCGTATCCCAAATCCGCTTTGCCACGGATTTCCGGCCTCAAGTCCACGGACTCGGATAACGCCTCAGCCAAGCGGAAAAGATTCGCCGGAGTTGCCCCCTTTGCCTCTAACTCCACCTCGCAAAGCGGTGCCGTCCGGCGCCCCGCGCTCAGGCGTCCCACATCGATCGCCAGCTCAATCTCGCCCCCTGCCTCGCCCGCCAAATGGTAAATCCGGCGCTCCACGCGGGTCGCGAAGACCGGCTGGAGGCGTCTGCGAACCCGGTTGCACCGCAAAAGATCAAACCCCGGATCCTTCGGGAGCCCGGTAAGCTTCGGGCCCGGATCGCTTAACGCACGCTCGTGCTCCAACCGATCAAACATCCCGCTCCGCAGCCCGCCCTGGCGCAGCTTGATCGTCTGCAGCCAGCCGCTCCCGGCTTCGCGACGGATTCGCAGCTCGATTCCCTCATCCGCGAGCGCAAACTCCGGAGTGTCGAAGTAAACCGCTTCAAGCTGATGCACCTCCGCCCCGGGCTCGCCATCGTGGCTCGCCGGGAGAATCAGGGCACTCGCCTCCAAAAGCGGCAAATCACTGGGCCGGAACCCAAGCTTGAGTTCCTTTTCCCGCCATGGAGCGTCCGCTGGCAATTTCACGCGCATCACCCGGCAAGCCCTTCGCTTACCGCAATGCCTCCCGAAGGGTAAACTCGCTCAATTCGGACGGATGCCCCGCCCACCGGACTTTACCCACCCGGTCAACCAGGACGGCGTAGGGAATGCCCGTGACCTGAAAATGGTTAGCCATGCCTTTGTTGATATCCATAGCCACCGTGTAATCCATTGTCACCTCGCGACGGAACGCCGTCACTGTGGCTTCATCCTCGTCCGTAATGCCGATCACCTGGAGCCCAAGATCCGCCCCCTTCTGCTTCAACTCATTGAGGTGCGGGATGCTCTTCCGGCAGGGCGGACACCAAGTGGCCCAAAATTCAACGACCGCCGGACGACCGGGCGTGTAGGGCTCCGCGCCCGGCAAGTAGCGCACAACCATCGGGGGAAACGGCTTTCCCACCGGACTGCTCTTGGATGGCAGGAGCCACCAGATGCCGAACAGAATCACGACAAACCAAAGCAAGCGACCAGCTCCAATCATCTTCCAGTCTCCGTTTATGTTGCTAAGGGCAGGACTTCGAAGCCCTCTTTTCCATCTTTAACCTGCCAGCCGAGCGACGCCAACTCATTCCTGAGCTGATCGGCTTTTGCCCAATCTCGGCCCTGCTTTGCATCCCAACGCGTTTGCGCTAATGCTTGAATCTCCGGCGGCACCAGAACCGCGGCTTGCGGTTCAGGCAGCGTCAATCCCAGAGCTGCAAGGATGCGATGGAAACCACTCCAACTGCTCACCGGATCCGCCTCCTCGATCTGCCGCAGCGCCGTGAAAACCTGTCCCAGCGCCTCCGGCGTATTCATATCGTCCAGCAAAGCCTGCCAGGCGGGGTCGAAAATCCCAGGATCGACCCCTCGGCACAATTCCTCGTAACTCGGAATTGGTGGATTCCCGGCCCGCTCCGCCAAGCGCCGCGCCGCCTTGGCTAAACGTTCCAGAGCCTGCCGCGCCGCCGTCAGAGACGGAAAGCTCTCCTGCCCCGCTTTGTCCCGGGAAACAAAATTCAACGGCTGCCGGTAATGAGAACTCACCAGCACGTAACGCAACTCGGCCGGAGTAAAGCCGCGCTCCGCTAAATCGCCCAAGGTATAAAAGTTCCCCAGGCTTTTGCTCATCTTCCCCCCGTTGACCATGAGGTGGGTAATATGAAACCAGTGACGGCACATTTCCTGCCCCGTAAAAGCTTCACTTTGCGCGATCTCGTTCTCGTGATGCGGGAAACAAAGATCCACGCCGCCTGAGTGAAGATCGAAGCTTGCGCCGAGATATTCATGACTCATCGCGGAGCACTCTAGATGCCACCCAGGCCGCCCCTCACCCCAGGGACTCGGCCAGTAATTCCCCCCATCTTCCGGCTTCCGCGCCTTCCAAAGAGCAAAGTCCGCTAAGGCATCCTTCTCGTATTCATCTGCGTCATTCGCCGAAGCACCAAGGACAAGCTCCCGCTCCTCCAGGTGCGATAGCCGACCGTAGCGCGAAAACGAGGAAACCCGAAAATACACCGATCCGTCCGCCCCTTTGTAGGCATACCCACCCTCCATCAATTTCCCGATCATTTCGATCTGGTGTGGGATATGGTCCACTGCGCCGGGCTCGACATGCGGAGGGAGAAGATTGAGGCGACCGCAATCCTCTTGAAACTGCTTGCGCCAAAACGCCGTAAACTCGCTCAACGTCCGGCCTTGCGCCTGGGAATCCCTGATCGTCTTGTCATCCACGTCCGTGACATTTCGCACGTGCCGGGTCGGCAAACCCGACAGTTCAACCACGCGCCGGAACACATCTTGCAGCACGAACGTCCGGAAATTGCCAATGTGCGCGGGCCCATACACCGTCGGGCCGCAGCAGTAAAAACGCAGTACTTTGCCGTCTCCCGGCGCTACCTCAAGATCTCCTCGGCTCAGCGTATCGTAGAGGCGGAGGTGCGTCACAGTCGTCATCGTTGTGGTCGGTTCAGGGGAGAGCAGGCTCGTCCAGCACCATCTGGAGATATCGCCGGTAATCCGGGCTCTTGATGCCAGCCATTACCGCTTCCAGGCCAACCCGGTCGATAAAGCCCATGTTGTAGGCAATTTCTTCCACACAGGCGACTTTGAGATTCTGCTGATTCTCGATCGTTGCGATGTAGTTGCTCGCTTCCAGCATACTGGCCGGCGTGCCTGTGTCGAGCCACGCAATCCCGCGCCCCAGCAATTCCACCTTGAGCCGACCTTGATTTAAGTAGGCAACATTCAAATCCGTGATCTCCAACTCCCCGCGCTTCGAGGGCTGCAAACTTTTCGTCAACTCCACTACATCCTCGTCGTAGACGTAGAGCCCCGGAACTGCATAGTTGCTCTTTGGCTTGGCAGGCTTCTCTTCAATACTGATCGCCGTTCCATCTTTACCAAATTCCACAACGCCAAATCGCTCAGGATCGCGCACGTGATATCCAAAGACACAAGCAGCGTTCTCGATCGCCAACGCCCGGCGGAAAAAGTCGAGCTTTCCGTAGAATATATTGTCCCCCAGGATCAACACCGCTCCATCTCCCTTTAAGAAGTTCTCGGCAAGAATGAAAGCCTGGGCAATCCCTTTCGGCTCAGGCTGAACCTGATAGCTCAACCGGATCCCCAACGCGGAACCATCTCCCAGCAAGCTTTCAAACTGCGGGGTGTCCTTCGGCGTAGAGATGATCAAGATTTCCCGAATCCCCCCCAGCATCAAGGTCGCCAGCGGGTAATAGATCATCGGCTTGTCGTAGATCGGCAGCAGTTGTTTGCAAGCCACCTGCGTCAGCGGGTAAAGCCGGGTCCCCGACCCGCCAGCCAAAATGATTCCCTTCCGTTGCTTCATCGCCCGAGAGCTTTCGACGATTTCGCCGGACCGTGCAACCTCTGACTCCGTCAGGCGTCCGGAAGCTTGCGCTCCCGCTCCTTATTCTGCCGCGCTTCCAGGAAGAACTCGCGCAGCAACGCCGCGCATTCGTCCTCGCGCACCGCAGGCGTGATCTCGCTCCGGTGATTCAGGGTCGGCTGCTGGAGGAGATTGAGCAAACTCCCCGCCGCCCCATCTTTCGGGGAGCGACACCCAAAAATCACCCGGCGAATCCGGCAATGGTAGATCGCCCCCGCGCACATTGGGCATGGCTCCTTGGTGACGTAGAGATCGCAATCATTGAGCCGCCAATCCCCAAAGCTCGCCTGGGCGCTCGAAAGTGCCAGCATCTCCGCGTGCGCCGTCGCATCCTTGAGCAACTCCACTTGGTTGTAGCCCCTGGCAATCACCCGCCCGTCCCTGACAATAACGGCCCCAACGGGCACTTCACCGCTCGCCGACGCTTTGCGCGCTTGGCGTAAGGCTTCCGCCATGAACTCCTCGTCTCGCGAGGCTTCGGAGTTGGCGTCGAAAGAGATGGGCAGTTGCACGGCCGAAAGGTCGCAGATACTCGTGCGCATGATCGATTTCAACCGGCGAATCATTGCCCCCAGCATTCTCGCGGCCGATTGGTCCCGGCTGGCCGACGAAGTCCGCAGGGCGGAAGCGTCCGGCGCGGACTGGCTCCACCTCGACGTCATGGACGGTCACTTCGTGGACAATATCTCCTTCGGCCCCTCTTTTGTGTCCCAGATCCGTCCCCACACCAGCCTTCCGCTCGATGTCCACCTCATGTTGGAGCACCCGGACCACTACGTGCCCCGTTTCGTCGCCGCCGGAGCCAACCACATCACCGTTCATGTCGAGGCGGATCACGATCCCGCCGCGACCCTTAAGCAGATCCGCGAAGCCGGCTGCCGACCCGGACTAGCGTTGAGTCCGGACACTGATTTTCAGAAGGTCGTCCCTTACCTCGCCGAAATCGATATTCTCCTCGTCATGACCGTCCGTCCCGGCTTCGGCGGGCAACCGTTCATGGAGAAGGAAACCATGCCGCACGTCGCCAACGCCAAGCGGCTGCGTGAGGAGCATGGATTGGCATTCCATATTGAAGTGGATGGAGGCATTGACTCCAGCACGGTGCATGTGGCGGCGAAACATGGAGCGAACGTCATGGTGGCGGGAACATCGCTTTTTGGAGCGCCGGACATGGGAGCCGCCATCGCCACTCAACGGCAAACTCGGATGTAAAACCTCTGCCCCTCTCGGTGGAGCGCGGGCAATTTTCGGTTGCACCCCCCTCCGTTCGACTTATCTTCGTTGCCCGCCGTTTTGGCGGCGACGAGCCTCCTATTTTTCGAAAGCAGCTCCATCTCCCCATGTCGCAGCCGAACATTATCCCGTTTCCCGCCGCCGGACAACCGGCCCGTGCCGCCGATCGCCCCAACATGAGAAGTGACCTGCTCGAACAAGCCTCCCAAGTCGTCCCCGACATTCCCGTACTGATCAACATGATCTCTCAACGCGTCCGTCAGTTGAACAACGGGCGCCCGCCGCTGGTCAGAGTCTACCAGCGTGTTGGCCAAGCAGACATCGCTTTGATGGAGATCATTCAAGGCAAAATCGTCCTCGTCGAGGGCAGCGCCGAAGAGCGCTTCTGAGCGGCCGGTCGCCACGGCTTGAGTGCCTCATCCCATGAGCAAGCAGCAAGCCGATATCGCCACCAACAAGAAGGCTCGTCACGATTTCGAAATCGTCGAGACCTTCGAGGCTGGCCTTGTCCTGCGGGGTACAGAGGTGAAGTCTGTCCGCGCAGGCCACATCAACATCCGGGACGCATTCGCCCGGGTCGAGAAGGGCGAGGTCCTGCTTCACGGTTGCGACATTCAACCTTATGAAAATGCCAGCTTCGTCCAGCACGAAGCCAAGCGCCCGCGCAGACTTCTCCTTCACCGCAAGGAAATCCTCAAGCTGGCTACGCTCACCCATGAGAAAGGGCTCACCTTGGTCGCCCTGCGCGCCTACTGGCGAGGCCAACGGGTCAAAATGGAGATCGGCGTAGCCCGAGGCAAGGCGAAGGGCGACCGGCGGGAAGACCTTAAAAAGCGGGTGGAAACGCGCGAAGCCGAACGCGCGGTGGCCGACTTCAACCGGCGTTGAACTGACGTCGGTTCAGATTTATCTAAAGAGACTTGTTTTTTAGATTTTCTGTAATTTTTACTTGCGGTTTTTTCCTCGGTGGCGCTTATTTTTGACGGGCAATTCTGGCAGTTTTGGAGTTTTCTGCTTCAATCCGGCCATTGAGAACCACCCGCCACGCCACGCCATGGACCCCGTCAGTCAATTTTTGAACTACGTCGGCCAGCTCACGGAGAACCTACCCGGAGCTCGCGCTGCTATGATTCTTCTCGGAGGAATCGCGGGCGCGATGCTCATCAAATTTCTCGTGCGCGGCCTGCTGCACCAAACCGGACTCGATGAACGGGTCGCTCGTGGACTGGGTCTTGAAGACACGAACACCGAACAGGCAATCAGCCAGTTCATTTTTCTGACCCTTTTGCTCGTGGTGGCGATCGCGGCCCTCGATGCAGCTGGCCTGAGCGAAGTCAACTTGCGCCTTCAGACCTTGACCGAACCCATTGTCCAGTCGGTGCCCAATCTGATTTTCGCCGGCGCCCTTTGCTTTTTGACTTGGGGGTTGGCAACCCTCGCAAAGCGGATCGTGGGAGGAATTCTCACCGCGTCGAGAGTCGATGCGCGGCTCGGGTTAGACGAAACCCGCCCCCTTTCGCGAGCGATCCTCACCATCCTGGTCTCCTTGATTTGGCTGATTCTGCTTCCTCTGATCGTCAATACCCTCGGGATTCCTGAGGTCTCGAATTTCGTAAATCCGTTCATCACCGAGATCTGGTCTTTCCTTCCTGATTTGGTGTTTGGGTCGTTGGTCATCGCCTTCGGGATCTTTGTGGCCAACATCGTCCGCAAGATGGTAACAGCCGTTTTGGAGGGCCTGCGTTTGGACAGCATCCCCGCCTCTCTAGGGTATGAAGGCCCTTTCAACATTCTGGGGCTTCGCCCTTCAGCCGCGCTCGGACTCATTGCCATGATCTCGGTGATCGTGACCATGACGTCCCTTGGATTACGGAAGATGGAAATCTTGGATTTGGCGAATCTCCTGAACAATATCTGGGCAGCCACGTTGATTTTCCTGATTGGTTTGGTGCTGGCGGATTTGGCGAAAAGGGCAATCGGCTCGAAGAGCGATTTGTTCGGTTCTATCGCCCAATATGTGGTGATTTTCCTCTTCGGCGGCATGGCTCTGCAGCGCGCTCAGATCACCGCGTTGAGTAGCAACGTCGTGGAATATCTCATCCGGGGAGCCATCGTGGCTGCCGTGATCGCGTTTGGAGTCGGTGGCGCCATCGCTATCGGCCTAGGTGGCCGGGACCGCGTAAAGCGTTACCTTGACTCAAAATAGTCCGCCGATTCAGCTTTCCGCCTGGCTTGGCTCCACTTATGGTAGACGCTGTCCAGGCAGGTGGTTGATGCCGAACGGCCGATCGCCGCAGGATCGATTCTAATTCACCCAATTCCGTCATTCCATGCAAAAGTTATCGCCGATTCTTGCGCTTGCCGTGGCCATGATGGCCAGCAGTTGTGTCACCCAGTCCCGAGTAGCCCGCTACTCGGGAAGCTCTCGCCCAATTAGCGTTTGGGAGCAATCCAACGTCGCCTACAACACCGGGATCTACCCAGGAGCCACGGGCAATCATTATGAATATGCCGGTTTGGGAATCTACGAATCCCCGCAGGGCGGACACCGCCTCTACACTGGCGTTTCAGGAATTCCCGACACCACCCGGCTCTACAACCCTTCGCCCGCATCCTATAGCCAGCCCAGCCCGGCATCGAATTCCAGTTTCGAAGGCCGCCGCTTGACCGGTCCCACCTCGTCTCGCTCGCTCACTCCGCGCAGTGAAATGTTTCCCGCGCACCGCTCTGCTATCTCCCAGATCAATGATTCCTGGCGCCGTCGGCCATTGACAACGCGCAGCTCGTCCGCCGCGGATCGCCTCGCTTCGGCCGCTTCCACCCCAAGGACGGAGAGTACCCCGGAACCGCAACCCGAATCGTCCGACCGGGAGTCTTCGAGTAATCAATCATCGCCCCCCGACACCACCAAACTCCCCTTCGCTCAGCCGGTTCCTGGCCGTTCGGGTTACGTGAAACTCTCGGATCACCCAAATCTTCCAGAAATCGACGTCCGCGGCATAGCCCCCGGCACGCCCGTCGAAGTTCCTGACCCTGGCCAATCCGGGAACACCATCCAGTTCCGCGTCCCCTGACCCTCGCGGATTCCTGTTTTGTCCGGAGAGTTCTCCAAGGTTGCCATTCTCGGGCCGGGGCTTCTCGGCGGTTCCATCGCGCTCGCCATCCGGGAAACGCCCGGGTGCGCGATGCGGCTTTGGACTCGCCGGGCGGAAACGCTTCCTCAGCTCCACGCCCGGGGATTCTTGCCGGAGGAAGCGACCACCAGCTTAGCGGAAGCCGGGGAAGGGGCGGACTTGATCATCCTCTGTTCGCCTGTCGGTGCCATGCTCGAGTTGGTCACCGCCCTGGGAGAGGCTCGAGCATTGGCTCCGGGCGCAATTGTCACAGATGTCGGCAGCGTCAAGGCTCGGGTGGTGGCGGAACTCACCCCCGCTGTCTCGGCCCTGGGCGGCCTTTTCATCGGCTCCCATCCCATGGCCGGCTCGGAGAACGCCGGCATTGCCCACGCCCGGCCAAATCTTTTTCACGGAGCCGCCTGCCTGCTCACTCCGCTGGCATCGACACCCGGAGAGCCGTTGGAACGCCTGGAAGCGTTCTGGCGAGCATTGGGAATGCGCGTCTCGCGGATCTCGCCCGAAGATCATGACCAGGCGTTGGCGCGAGTGAGTCATCTGCCCCACGCCGCCGCCGCCGCCTTGACTCTTGCGGCTCTGGGACCGCGGCCGGAAGACGGTGCTCTTTGTGGAAATGGACTTCGGGATTCAACCCGGATCGCCAAGGGCGGCGCCACCATGTGGACCGAAATTCTCCTAGAGAACCGGGAGGCTTTGATGCCCCCCTTGCGAAATCTCCATTCCATTCTCGGCGATTTACTTGTCTTTTTGGAGAATCGAGACCAAGAAAGACTGGCTGAGTTCCTCCAAGAGGCGCGGGAGTTGCGTGAGCAGCTAGATCGTCCAAAGTGAGGCCAGCTAGCAAAGCTCCGACTCGCCGCAGCATGTCAGAATTCAAGGTCAAAAGGTGCCGGCCCATCCGGATGGAACTCCGCGTCCCCGGAGACAAGAGTATTTCCCACCGGTCCATCATGATGGCCTCGCTCGCCAACGGGCCGTGCGAGATCGATGGTTTCCTCCCCAGCGAGGACTGTCTGTCCACTGTGAACGCCTTCCGCGCCATGGGGGTCAAAATCGACGAAATCAATTCCACGAAATGGGGACCGACTCGCCTGCTCGTCGAAGGCCGTCGCGGAGAATTCACCTCCCCTGCTGGTGACATTGATTGCGGGAATTCCGGGACCACCATGCGGCTCCTCAGCGGCATTCTCGCGGGCCAAAAGGAAGGGTTCCGGGCTCGCTTAATTGGCGACGCCTCCCTTTCGAAGCGTCCGATGCGCCGGGTGATCGAGCCGCTTACCTTAATGGGGGCGAACATCCGGGCCGAAGGTGAGGGAGATACCGCGCCGCTCGTCATCCATGGAGCCCAGCTGAAGCCAATCGACTACCAGTCCCCCGTTGCCAGTGCCCAAGTGAAGAGCGCAATCATGCTGGCCGCTCTGTTCACCGACGGAAAAACCACCGTCACGGAGCCGCAGCAGAGCCGGGACCACACCGAGCGCATGCTTCAGTATTTCCGGGTGAAAACCGTGCGTCAGGAGAATCAACTCACGATCTGGGGCGGACAAACCCTGGAATCCCGTGATTTCGAGGTACCAGGAGACATGTCCAGCGCCGCGTTTTGGGTGGTCGCCGCCGCCGCCATGCCCGGCGCCCACCTCTGTGTCCACAACGTCGGGTTGAACGAAAGCCGGACCGGCCTCCTCAAGATTCTCATCCGGATGGGAGCGCAAATCACCGAGGTCATCGACCACAGCCGCTGCGGGGAGCCCGTCGGCCGCATCGAGGTGCATGGAGGCCGTCTTCGTGGAACCACCATCGAAGGAGCGGACATCCCGAACGTCATCGACGAGATTCCCGTCATTGCCGTGGCCGGAGCGCTGGCCGAGGGCAAAACCACTATCCGCGATGCCAAGGAACTCCGCGTCAAGGAATCCGACCGCATCGCCACCGTCACAAACAACCTTCGACTGATGGGCGCGCAGGTGGAGGAATTCTTCGACGGCATGGAAATCCAAGGTGGCGCCAACCTTAAGGGCGCCCGAATCGAGTCGCACGGCGATCACCGCATCGCTATGGCCTTCGCCATCGCCGGTCTCCATGCCGACGGCGAAACCCTCATTTCGGACACGGAATGCATTCGCACCAGCTATCCCGGCTTTGAAGACCAGATCCGCGAAGTCATCGCCGCGAAAAACAAAGGGAACTACACCCCCGTCATCACCTCCTTGAATCCGGCGACGGACAAGGAGTTTTAACTCCACTAGGTTCCGGGCCCATCGCATGCAATACGTCGCCATCGCCATCGACGGCCCGGCCGCCTCTGGCAAAAGCAGCGTGGCACGCCGCGTTGCGGAGCACTTCGGGTTCCTCTTCGTAAACTCAGGGGCGATGTACCGCTCCTTCACTTGGTGGGTCCTCGAAAATCAAATCGATCCCGCCAACTCCGCCGCAGTGCTGGAACTGCTCGGGCGCAGCCATTTCGAGTGCGCGTTGAAGGATCGCTCCTCCGTGATCCGGATCGACGGCCGGGATGTGGCCGACGCCCTCATGCACAGCGAAGAGGTCAACGGCGCAGTTTCCTCCATCTCCGCCATCCCAGAAGTCCGCCGCGCCCTCGTCGCCGAGCAGCAGCGATTCCGTTCAATGGGCGATTTGGTGATGGAAGGCCGGGATATCGGCACCGTGGTGATACCGGACACGCCCTACAAATTTTACCTGGACGCCTCCGCAGAGGTCAGGGAACGCCGCCGCAAGGCCCAAGGCATTGATGACGACATCCGGCTCCGGGATCTCAAGGACTCCTCCCGCGACGTGGCGCCGTTGCGTACGGCGGAGGACGCGATGCGGATCGACACATCCTATCTGACACTACCGCAAGTCGCGGATCGAGTGATCCAAATCCTCCACGTCGAGGGTGTCAGACGTCGGGAGCCGGAGCGGCCCACGATGTCTTGGGTTTACTGGCTCACCTATACTTTGTCTAAAGCGTTCTTCCGCGCCGCTTACGGCATGGAAGTCCACCACGCGGAACGGGCCAAGGTTGTCGGCGGCGCCTACTTCGCCTCGAATCACGCCAGTTTCCTCGATCCGCCGCTCGTCGGGACCGCGCTGGAAGAACCCATTTATTACCTCGCCCGCAACACGCTCTTCAAACCGCCTCTGTTCACTTGGCTGCTCCCACGACTGAACACGGTGCCGGTGGATCGAGACAACGCGGAACTCTCTTCCCTGCGCATCTCGATGCAGCTCGTCAAGGAAGGCAAGAAAATGGTGGTTTTCCCCGAGGGCACCCGCACCCCGGACGGTTCCCTGCAGCCGGCGCAACGCGGAGTCGGCATGCTCGTCGCCAAAACCGGGGTCCCCGTCATCCCGGTGCGAATCTTCGGAAGCTATGAGGCGTATCCGAGAAATCGGAAATTGCCCAGGATGGACGGCAAAATCCACGTCGTTTTCGGTCACCCCATCTATTTCTCCACTGAGGAACTGGCGACTAAAGGCAAAACCGGCCAGCAGGCGATTTCCACCCGTGTGATGGACGCCATCGCCTCGCTCTCACTGCCGGACACTTCGTCGTGAGTCCAACCCGAAAAATGCTGGATTGTGCCACTCCACACGGTGTAAACTCACCCCAGTAATTTTCATTTTTCCGCTTCTTCCATGTCCCCAGGCCGCCAACTCCCATCCTCGATCTGCCGCCAGACGCTCATCTGTGCAGTCCTGCTGTCGCCCTCATTGCTTTGGGCCGACAAAGTTTATCTGAAATCCGGTGATGTTGTCTCAGGTACCATCATTGAAGAGACCCCCGACATGGTTCGGGTTCAGGTGCTGGTCGGCACCATAAAGGACAAGCGAGCAATCAACCGCGTCAGCATCGATCGAATCGAGAAAACAACGCCAGAAGATGTCGAGCGTGAAGCGTGCCTCCCGTTGAAGACCACTCCAGATGGCCTGCCCGCCAAGGGGTACGAGGAGCGACTCAAAGTAATCGACGAGTTCCTCGCCAAATATCCAGCGAGCAAATATCGGGCAGAAATCGAGGGCATCCGCGATTCGCTGGACGGCGAATTGAAGAGAATCAAATCCGGAGAACTCCGGTTCCGCGGAACTTGGCTTACCCCCGAGCAGCAAGCCATTCACGCTCCCAATCTTGAGGCGGCGACCGCCCTCCGCCTGATGAGGCAAGCCGCTGCCGGTCGCAATCTTCTCGGAGCCCTCCGCCAGTTCGAGATGATCGAGAAAGCCTATCCAGGGACCTTGGCTCTTCCTGTCGCCATCACCGATGCCAAGAGCCTGCTCCCGGCCTACGGCCAGCGACTCACCCAGGAACTGGAATACGCAAAATACGACGCAACCCAGAACGCAAAAGGTATGGCGTCGCTCACGGGCGCTGCTCGGGATGCCGCTCAACAGGAACTAGACGCCGCCGCTGCCCGATTCAAAGCTCAAATCGAAGCTGAAAAAGCAAAGAAGATCACTTGGCTTACCGTCGATCTGAAGTCGGAGGCGAGCATCAACGAAGCCATCGCCCGCGTCCGGAAAGAAATTGACCGCGTCGGCAAACTCGATCCAGCGGCATTGGATGCGCAAGCGAAGGCATTCTACGATGCCGGGGAATTGGTTTACGCAGGAAAACTCGACGAAGCGAAGACCGCCCTGACCGCGGCCGCCAACATAAATGGCGGCGCCAAGTTCTCCCAAGCGAAGGCCAAGACCACACCTTCCACGAAAAAAAGCTCTGCGACAACGTCCGCCGCTCCACCCGAGCGGCCCACGATCTTGGCTCACTTGCAGCAGCAACTCGATGACCGGGTCCAAAAGATGGCCAACCAAGCCAAGTTGGCTGAAATGGAGGCAGCGAAGAAGGCCGCCAATGATCCAGCCAGCCCTAGCGAAACACCAGCAGGTTCCGGAGACGATGCCCTAGACGCCCTGGTCATGCAGCGCACCGCCTCTTCCGCCACTGACAAGAGCAACGCCGAAGACTCGGCCAAGCCCGCCAAGGGAAGCAAGGCCGAACGTAAAACCGCCGCGGCAAAACGCTCCAACTCGGCTGCGGCGACAACGGACGAATCGGGAGAGATCGAAAAACCCAAGCCCGTCCGGGCGCTCCCACCGCAGAAAGCAAGCTCGCCTTTGCCCATGATTGTGGGAGTTGTTGCAGTCTGCCTTGTCGGCGTTACTGTGTTTCTGTTCATTCAAGAAAAGAAGAAGCAACAAGGAGACTCGTAACTGGTGACTTGCCCCGGATGCGCTGGCTCAACTCTCGAGCCACCGACCGGCCCCTTTGAGGCGGCCACTTGGCCGTGTTCCTCTTGCGGCGGGGAGTGGTTCCCCTCATTTCACTACTGGCGCTGGCTCACAGACAACCGGCATCGGAGACCGAAGACCCCACCACCGGACCGGACCCCAGGGATCGCTCCGTCTCAAGCGGCCTCGACCTGTTTGGAATGCGCGAATCTGCTCCGCCCTGCCCTAGCCGGCCGCGGCCTCTCCTTCCACATTCTTCACTGTGGTTTCTGCGGAGCGTTCTGGCTCCCGGGCTCGCAAACTTCCAAAATCGCGACCGGGAACAAGCGGACCGTCCTCGCCGAGATCCTCTCCACTCTCTACCGCCGGGAGAAGGCCGCCGCCCGCAAGTCCGCCGCCGATGCTGACGCTGCCCGTCCGGAGTCGAACATCCGCTACAATCAGATCTCGCAGCGCAAGGCGTTTTACGAAATCGGCCCCGATCTAACCGCGTTCCTCGCGGAATTCGGGCGCTCCTTTGAATTCCCGCCGGCCTACGACATGCTCCTGGAGTTCACTGGCATGTTTCCCTGCCAGACTCCGGAAGGCGGCGACTCCCTTTGGAAAACAGTCACCTACGACCCGGAGCGCACCAAAGATCTGAATAGCGATCTCTCCCGGATCTATTCGCAACTCAAAACTGGCAAAAACGACTCCCTCGAACACCTCTATATTGAGCGAGTCGATTACTGCGAATTCGGAAACTCCAAGCCATTCCGGGTCCGTGTCGTCAACCAGTTCAACGACAATTACGATCACTTCTATGTAAAAGTGCCGGACGCTTCCCGCATCTTTGGTCTGGAACTCGAACACGCCCTCTCGCCAAACCGCATCAATTACCTTGTCCACCAGAATTCGCTGATCGAGGAGCACATCGCCGGGGTGCCAGGGGATACCTTCATCCGGGAGCATCTCGATGATCGTCATCTCAACCGAGTTCGAGTCGCCAAGGAGTTCGTGAAGTTCACAGAGCGTTGCTTCATTCGCCTGCTCGGGGATATGCGGACCTACAACTATGTGGTCGATATCACCCCTGACTTCGAGGAAGTGCAGTTTCGTGTCCGGGCGATCGACTTCGACCAGCAATCTTACGAAGGCGATCTGCACATTTATCTGCCGCAGTTCTTCCGCGAGAATGCCATGGTGGTGAAGCTCTGCACCGAGGTATTGAACTACCAGACGATGCGGCAATACCAAGTGGAAGAGCGCAGCCTCATTGCTCGGCGGCTTCAGGTGGAACACCAGCGGCTCAACGCCCTATTTCGGGCGATGAAGTCACAGACATTGTCCTCAGAGGTCAAAATCGCGCAACTGCGCGAAGGGTTGAACGAGCACCACCAAAGCAACGTTTTCCGCCATTGCGAGAACATGGGGGATTTAGTTGAAGCCAACCTGAACTTCATTCTATCCAATAATCCCTAACGCTGGCAGGCAAATCTGATGAGATCATTTCGAACAAGGAGTCTACGAACGCGCCGCCCACACCCTTTGCAGGATTGCAGTTTGCCCTTCGCCGTGATGTTGTTACAGAGATCGGGACCGTTTGAGCGTCCAACAGGCTTCCTTTTCCTTCTTCCATGAATCCGCTGCCGGTCCAGCCCGAACTTTTTACCCATTCCGTCGTCGCCCTACCGCCTTTGGCCCGCGCCCAAGATCTCGCGCTCAGCCCGGAGCAAAACCAACGCCTGATCCGTTCCATCGAAGCGGGCGGCATTCGTGTCCTGCTCTACGGCAGCAACGCTCTCTTGCAACACCTCCGCCCCAGCGAATACGCCCCGCTGCTCGCCATGCTTGAGCAAATCGCCGGTCCGGACACTGTCGTGATCCCCTCCATCGGCCCTTCCCACGGCCTCATGATGGAGCAGCTCGAAGTCCTCCGCGGCACCTCCTTCCCCACCGTCCACATCTTGCCCCCAGCCGATGCCGTCACCGCTTCCGGCTTCGAGCGCGCCGTCGGGGAAATCACTTCGCAATTGGAACGGCCCGCCGTGCTGGCGGTTACCGATCCCGGCGTCCTCACCCCGCCCATCCTGCGCCGCTTGGTCAACGCGGGCCAAGTCTCTTTCATTCTCTACCAAGTCGAGCTCGACGAACCCGCCAGCGACCCGCTCCTTCAAGAGCTCGTCGATACCATCGATCCCCGATTCATCGTCAGCGGACTGGGTGAGCAGGTCGCCATCGTGCATTTCCGCGAATTCGGAGTGGGCGGTTTTGCCTCCGGTTGCGCTTGCGTCGCGTCCCGGCTCTCCCAGTGTTTCCTCGAAACGATGCGACGGGGGGAATGGGCCGAGGCCGAGGAGATTCGCGGCATTTTCCGGCCGCTTGAGGAGTTGCGCCGCAAACAATCGCCGGTTTCCGTGCTGCACGAGGCCCTTACCTTTGCCGGCATCGCTGAGATGGGGCCAATCCCCGCGATGTTGACGCCGGTGAACGAACGTTACCTCAGCCGCGTCCGCGAAGCCGCCCAGACCCTGCTCGCCGGGGAATAACTCATCCACCACCAGCCCCTTTTCCATTTCATGAGCCCAGTTTTCCAAAGCCACAACGCCCGCACCGGCGAAACGCTCCCCGGTGAATTCCCCGAAGCCACCTCCGAGCAGATTGACGCCGCCCTTCGCGCCGCAGCCGATGCTTTCCGCACCTACCGGAATGCCCCGGTGGAAACCCGCGCCCTCTTCCTTGAGCGCATCGCCGCCGGAACCGAAGCCGCAGCAGAGGATCTCATCGAGCTGGCCGATCAAGAGACCGGCCTGGGCCGCCCTCGTCTTCCCGGGGAACTCGTTCGCGCCTGCAACGGCGCCCGCATGTTCGCGGCCATGTTGCGCGAGGGTTCCTGGGTTGATGCCCGGATCGATACCGCCATCCCCGACCGCAAGCCCGCTCCCAAGCCGGACATCCGCCTCATGCACCACCCAGTTGGTCCAGTTGTCGTGTTCGGCGCCAGCAACTTTCCGTTCGCCATTTCCGTGATCGGCACGGACACCGTTTCCGCCCTCGCTGTCGGCTGCCCCGTGGTCGTCAAAGCGCACCCGGCGCACCCGCATACCTGTGACCGACTCGCCGCCATCGTGAAAAGTGCCGCCCTGGAAAGCGGACTGCCGGACGGCGTGTTTGCAATGGTCCACGGCCGCTCCAACGAAGTCGGCACCGCCTTGGTCGCCCACCCACTGACCGAAGCCGTTGCCTTCACTGGTTCCTTGCGTGGCGGACGCGCGCTCTTCGACGTTGCCGCCAAACGGGACCGACCAGTCCCTGTTTACGCGGAAATGGGCAGCCTCAATCCCGTTTTCCTCCTCCCCCGCGCCCTCGCGACCCGCGCCGAGCAGATTGCCGAGGGCTTCGTCGCCTCGCTCACCTTGGGTACTGGCCAGTTTTGCACGAACCCCGCCATGGTTTTGGCGCAAGGCGGAGCGGAACTCGATCTCTTCCTCAACGAAGCCGGCCGCCGCGTCGCCGCCGTCGCGCCCGCCAGCATGCTGCACCGCGGCATTCACCAAGCTTACGAGCAAGGAGTGAACCGCATTCAAATTTTGTCAGAGGTTCTCGTCACCGCCAAAGCCTCGGGTGCCGATCTATCCAAAGGCCAAGCCGCCGCCGTCCTCTTCGAAACCGCGAGCGAAACCTACTTCAAGCATCGCGAAGTTCTTCGCGAGGAAGTCTTCGGTCCCTCGTCCGTCGTTCTGCGTTGCCCCGAACCCTCCGAAATGGTCCGTTTCGCGGAAAGCATGGACGGAAGCCTCAGCGCCACCGTCCACGGCACGCCAGAAGACTTGGAAGAATACCGGGAACTCATCGATGTCCTCCAAACCAAAACCGGCCGGCTCGTCATCAACGGCTACCCGACCGGCCTGGAAGTTTGTCCCTCCCTTCACCACGGCGGCCCCTACCCCGCCGCAACTCATTCCTTTTTCACCTCAATCGGGCTCAATTCGTATCTGCGCTTCGTCCGGCCCTTCTGCTTCCAGGACGTTCCCGAAATGCTCCTGCCTGAAGAGCTCAAAAACCACAACCCCCGTGGCATCTGGCGCATGGTCAACAACGTCCGGACTCAGTCGCCAGTCGGCTGATTGGCAGATTACGATCCTGCTCAGATCTGGGCGCGAGGGTGGTGGCCTTTCCCGCCTTAGATCAACGGGTCAACGGCCGCCCGCTGATTTGGCTGAATAACGCTGCCACGACTCGGCCACATCGCCGATGGTGAGGAACTCAAGAGCTGTCATTTCGGAACAAATTTGGTCCCAACGGACCTGCCTTGCCGCTCAATGTATACTTATACAATCAACTTTAAAATAAAATATTTTTGCCCTCCCTTCGAATCGGTCTTGGTCTTGCCAGAATCTCCCCCACCTCGCCCTTTCGTTGATCAGACCTGTTGCATCTCCGCAACGTGCGCTTTTTCATGCAGCCATGCTCAAAGGGATTTCCCCTCTCATCTCCCCCGAACTGTTATCGACACTTTGCGCCATGGGACATGGGGATGCCCTTGTCTTGGCCGATGCGCATTTCCCTGGCGAAACCTGTGGCAAGCGGGTAGTCCGTGCCGATGGACTCCGCATCGCCCCGCTGCTGGACGCCATTCTTCCGCTCTTGGAACTCGACAGCTTCGTTCCCGATCCGATCTGCATGATGGCCGCTGTTCCAGGGGATGTTCTCGATCCTGCGGTTGAAGCCACTTATCTCGTGCCCATCCAGGAGCACGCGCCAACGGCACCACCGATTGTCCGTCTCGACCGATTCGCCTTTTACGATCGGGCCAAGGAAGCCTTCGCCGTGGTGATGACGGGGGAAACCGCCAAATACGGGAATATTCTTCTGCAAAAAGGGGTCACTCCGTGCTGAGGCTCCAGCCGCGTAGCTGAATGCGTGGAGATCCCCGAACGTCTCCAGTTGACGTGGGGCATCTCCGTAGTGGTAATTACGGCGCTTCAAGACAGATTCATGAATCGTTGTTTTTTCCCCGCATTGACCTGGCTGGCGTTCGCTCTTCTGGCTAATGCCGCCGAGCTCCCGCAAAAGCGACTCAGCGACCTGCTCGATCTTCCCCCGGTCATCGCGCACGCCGTCGGTGATCCTGTAGTGGATCGGCGCACCGTTCCCGGCATCGGCTCATCCCCGCATGTCTCGATCCAGCGCCCCGCCTTAAGATCGGCGAAGAGCCCGAAAATCGAATCGATCCGGGTCGAAACGGCCAAGCCGTCCACGCCCTACTCATCTGCTTTGGCTAAGAGCGTCCTGGAACATGTTTGGGATCGCCACGTGGAACCCATCGAGACGAGTGAGGATTCCCTTCCACTGATTCCGATGACCAAGCAGCGATTCGTAGAGATCGGCACAGGCCAGTTAACCCACCACCCCGTCCGCGATGAAGTGGGCAACGCTTGGTGGAAGGTGCGCATGGATGAGCCTCTCACTCCAGTTCACGATCACCACCTCATCGTCATGACCGCGAAAAGCCCCGCAGAGTTCTATTCTCACTTCGCTCTTGGCTTGCGCAAAAATGGCAGCAACGGCGCGCGGCGCGATGATTGGGTCCTTGACCCGCGAGCGCCATGGCTCAAGGACACGCATCCGACCATCATCGACTGGTTCAATTTCGACAATTCGATGATCATGACCGTGGAGGTCTCCCACCTCTCCGACTGGCTTTACACCCAAACGGCCTACAGGGGCTACGGCGTAACCATGCAATTCACCCCGGCCACCGAGGAATACGTCACCCTGATGAAGGCTGCCGGCCGGAGCGAAGAATTGCGTGCATTGAAATTAGGGCCGTTCAAACCACTGCGCCACAATTGCGCCACCCACGGTCAGCAATTGATGGAAGCCCTTCTCCCGCTCGGTGACAAACTCTGCGGTCCTCATCCTTTGGCGGACCTCCCGAAACGGCTCCTGCGCAAATCCGGCCGCCAGTTTGGCGAGGTCATCACCGTCGAAGTGCCTCCACAACCCGCTCCGGCCGGCGTCGTACAATCGCAGAACTCCACCCTGCGCACCTGCCCCAATCCCACATCGATTCCCGAGGTGCGGCAACTCCGCCAAGTCCCCGAGATCAACTGACGCCGGGGCTACTTTGAGCGATTTTGCGGAGCGCACGCCGGTAAGGAGAGCCCAGCGCGATTGATTCCAGCTCTGCGGCGGAGACCCATTGCCCCGCGCAGCCATTCGGCGGCCGATTTGGCGCCAAGGCGTACACGTGCAACCAAACGCGGTAACGGGTGATTGGGTAAGCGAACCGAAGCAGCATTCTTGTGCAGTCTCGATCCTCCGCCTCCACCAGCGGAAGGCGCCACAAACCCGAGCGGCGAGCACCGCTCTCCTGGGTGAGAAATACCCTGCCTTCGGCATCCAAAGAGTAACCGGCGTGCTCCTCGACTTCCTCGGTTTCCGCTCTGGCCCGTTTCACCGGCAACCGCTCCGGATCCCGGCTTGCACAGAACGAAGAAATGGGGCACTCCCAGCACAAGGGCCGCTGAGCCTTGCAGAGACGCTGGCCAATTTCCATGAGCCCCGATTGAAACCGCCGCGCTCGCTCGGGATCAGCCAACCGGCTAGACCAATCCGCAAGTTGCCGTTTGCCGGCCGGGTCGTTAATCGAACCGTTGAAGTCAAAGAGCCTGGCGAGAACACGGGCTACGTTGCCATCGATCATCGGCGCGGCCCGATCGTAGGCAAAGGCCAGAAGCGCTCCTGCCGTGTAATCGCCGACGCCAGGCAACGAACGAATGGCCGCCGGCTCTGAAGGAAACAGGCCCCCGTGCTCCGCGATGATGCTGCGGGCTGCTTCCCGAAGATGACGCGCCCTCCGGTAGTAGCCCAACCCTTCCCAAGCCTTGAGGATGGCGTCGTCCGTAGCATTCGCCAACTCGGCGACGGTGGGGAATTGTTGCATCCAACGTTCAAAGTAGCGGCGTTCCAAGACGGTTTCGATGCGGGTCTGCTGGAGCATCAATTCGGAAACGAGAATCGCGTAGGGCTCCGTCGTCTCCCGCCAAGGATAGGCACGCCCCGTGGCATCGAACCACTCGACCACGGCATCGCGGAACTCCTGAAGCGCCTCGATCGCGAACCTCTGGCGCGGAGGTTTGTCGAAGCCCGGAAGAACGTCCGTCGCTTGCCTTGCGGGCCGGAGGCGGGTAGGGTCGATTTGGCTCATGGCTAAAACCTCACATACCGCGATCCTGACGGCGGCTCAAGCGGCGCGGCTGCGTGAAGTGTTGGAGGAGGAAGGCTACGACTTCGAACCGAAGCCCTACACACTCTACGCGGCGAGCAAAGGGAAGGTTTCGGTGGCAGTGTACGAGAAAGGGCCCAAAGCGCTCGTGCAGGGCAAGGACACCGAGGATTTCATTCGGTTCACCCTGGAGCCCCAGGTGCTCGGTGACGCCAAGCTCGGCTACGAGGAGCTGCACAACCCTGAAATGTTTGCCCCACATATCGGCGTCGATGAAAGCGGCAAAGGCGATTTTTTTGGACCGCTCGTGATTGCCGGAGTCTACACCGATGCGATCGCGACCCGCAGCCTGCTGGAAGCTGGAATCCAGGACAGCAAGGCGATCAAGTCCGACGCCCGGATTCGCACCCTGGCGGAAGTAGTGAGACAAACGCCCGGAGTCGCTTGGGAAATCGTGTGTATCAACCCGCGACGTTACAACGAATTGTATGAGAAGTTCGCCAATCTCAACCGGCTGCTCGCTTGGGGGCACGCAAAGATCATTGAGCTGCTGCTAGAGCGCCGGCCAGACTGCCCCCGCGCCTTGAGCGACCAGTTTGCAAATCCCAGGGAATTGGAGCGCGCCTTGCAGGAGCGCGGACGAGGAATCCTCCTGCAACAGCGGACCAAAGCGGAATCAGACATTGCCGTCGCGGCGGCATCCATTCTGGCCCGGGAGAGCTTTATCAACTGGCTACGGGACACAGGCAATGCCATTGGTGTCAAACTGCCCAGGGGGGCTTCCAGGGAAGTTCAGGAGTTGACAAAGACACTTCTGGACCAGAGGGGAGATGATTTTCTCCGGGAAGTCGGTAAGATGCATTTTCGGTTTGCAAATAGCTCAACCGCAACCGAGTAGAATGGTAATGACAACCGTCACAAAGCGCGATCTTGTCCAGGAACTTGCCTCCCGTACTGGCTTGACTCAACAGCAAGTTCTCGACGTCGTTCAAGGAATGCTCGATGAAATCACGCGGCGCCTCGCCGCAGGAGATCAGGTGGTCATGCGCAACTTCGGAACCTTCCAGTTGCGACGGACCAAACCCAGAATCGGACGGAATCCGGCCCAACCCAAAAAAAATGTGACCATTCCGGAGCGAACCATTGTCCGGTTCAAGCCGGGCAAGGAACTCCAAAACCAAGTCATCGAAGTCCTGCCAGCGCCTGAGTAGCAATCTCGGCACTGCTTTGCTTTCGAAGACCTACTGGCCGGGCCGCGCCGGAAAGCGGCCCCTACGTCCTAGTGTCCCGATCCGCCCAGATGCGAACTCGAAAGGCAAAAGCACCTCAGGGAATCCTGAAAAGGGCAACGCCGCTCACTTGACTAAGCCTGAGCTGAGGGAAGAAACGGCTTGGCGCAGGCTCCCAATGCTGGCCTCAGCCGCTTGCAATTCGGCGGCCTGCTTAGCGGAAAGATTGCGCACCTCATCCAAGGAGCGCTCCAAGGAGCCGATCCGTTGATCGCGGCGGACCACGACTTGATTCTTCTCCAGAACTTGGGCGGCAAAGAAATCCGCCGACTCCTTGCGCTCGGTCTCAAGACGTCCGATCTGGACCAATCGCTGATCCGCCAACGAGCGGGCTGCGGTGAGCTCTTGACGCGTTTGGGCCACAAGAGCGCGTTCGGCGGCCAGTTGATGGGTCAAGGAATCGGCATCGCGCTTGCGTGCGTCCGCGAGGTTTTGCACGGCGACGAGCCGGGTTTGCGTACTCTTGCCAATTTCGGTCAAGGCGGCAACCTCGCTCTTCAAACGGGTGATTTCAGCGCCGCGTTGGTCCGCCAAGCTCTGGTAGGAACGGCTGCGGTCTTGGGCCGCCACCAGCTCGGAGCGGAGCTTGGCATCGGCATCCCTTCCGTCCGCGATCCGTTGAGTCATGCCCGCGACTTGATACGCAAAGCCTTGCAGGCGCTCCCGATGGACGATCTCCACTTCCGCTTGCTGCTGCTTGGCCAACCGGGCTTCGTCGCGGGCTTGGCGAATTTCCGAGAGGAGTTTCTCCAATTCCGCGTCAAGGATTGCGTTGCGTTGCTCAGCCTCGTCCAGGCGCGCCTGCATGGCCGAAAGCTCAGGACTCCAATTCTTCGCCGGACCGCCCGGACTGCTGCCCGTGGTGGCCGTGGTGGCCGTGGCGAGAATCGACGCCTTTTGACTGACCGATGCAGGGCGGAGCCCATTGAAGATGCCCGCGAGCATGATCAAGGGCAGCCCCACGGTGACGGCCAGGGAGGCGAGTAAATCGTTGCCCCGAGGAATGTCGATAATCTCATTCTCGGGAGAGGCGGGGATGGAGTTGCTGGAGGATGCAGTCATGGCTGGACGGATCGGACGGGATGTTTGGAATGGTGGGTGGAGAGAATGGATCAGGACGGGCTCAGGGATCAATGCGCCAAAGCTCTACCACACGATTTTTCGTGAGGTCGCGGGAGTCGAACTGGGACGTTTCCCCGAAGAAAACCATTTGGACTTTTCCATTCTTAATGGAGGGGCGGACCAACTCCACGATGCTCTCGGCGCGGCGGGAAGAAAGAGTGTCATTGTAACCAGTCTTGCCCTCGACGGAGGCGTAGCCAACGGCCAAAAGGTAAGCGTCTGGAGCGACAACCTGAAGAGCTCGTTGCAAGTCCGCCACGGCCTTGGCGCTGGGCCGGGCTTGCGCGTCTTCGAAATAAATCCGCGCGACCAAGGTACCCAGACGATTGGATTGCACATAGGCGTCGCGGACTTCAACTGTCTCCTTGGCGGACGTCGATTGCTTCAGCGTTTGAAACAGCGGCATGGCGCCGATCCAAAGATCACCAGGTTGCGTGGCCTCCGCCGGCAGAGCGCCCCAATCTGACGTCTTCCGGAACACATCGGTGCGCACTTCACTCCGCGCCCCCGGCTGGCTGCTGAGCTTCTCTTCTAACTGCCGGATCCGCTCCTGGGCGGCCCTCAGTTGTTCCTGAACCCGCTGCAATTCCGTGGCTTGCGCAGAGGGAGTAGCCGTTGACGGTGTGGGTGCAGGCGGCATTGGTTGGCCCCCTTGAGCGGCTTTCTCCCGCAAAATCATCCGTTCAAGCTCGGCCACGGCCGCTTCTCGATCTTTTTCCGCAGTGGCCAAGCGTGCTGTCAGATCTTCGATCGCCTTGCGCCCGTTCGCATCCAATTGCGCGAGATCCGTGGCCTTGAGGGCTTTGAGCTGATCAAATTGCGCTTGCAGCTTCGCCAATTCCGCCCGCGCCGTCTGTACCGCCGCCGCTTCCTGCTCTGATTGCTTACGCAGTTTCGCCTCGGATGCGGTCAGCCGGTCCAAGTCTGTCCGGGCGCTCTTCAAATCGGCACGAGCTTTGGTCAAATCCGCCGCGGCTTGGGCCGCTCGGGACTCTTGACGCTTGGAGGTCGTGTTCAACTGCACGATCAAATCCTTGAGCGTGTTCATCTCCTTTTCCATCGCCGCGAGATCACCCGCCGGGACGGAGGACGCCAGGCGCTGCTCCTGCTCCTTCAAACGGGACTGCAATTCCGCATTTTCCTTCTCCAGAAAGGCCAATCGCGCCGCGGTGGTCCGCGCCGCAAGTTCCGCTGGGGAAGGCTCGGCCACCCGGGAATCGGCAGGATGAGGTAAAGCTTCCGGTGAGGCCACCGGTTCGGCTGGAGTCTTGACCACTTCTGGAGGCTCCCACCAACCCGCTGGCAGGACGGTGCCAATTGAGCTCGGGAAGAACCAAGTGAACAACAGCGGAATGAGAAGCAAGCCAAGCGCCAGCGCCACGCCAATCATGACGCGCTCTTCTTGCTCCCTGATCTGGGAACCGCTGGGGCTCACATTCATGAGGTGACAATGCAGTAGCAAAAGAATGACGGCAAGCAGTTATTTAATAAATCTTAAACAACTAGGATTTCTGCAATTATTCGCTTTGACCTATATGAAAGTTCTAGTCATCAGCAAGCTCAAAGACTCCTCTGCGGGTGCATCGGCTAGATCGGAGTCGATCCAGACTCAGCTAGCGATATGGGACATCGCCATCCTGGTCATTCAGGCATCCAAAATGTCGAGACACCCCAAATGAACCGTAGCGCCCGCCACAGCGTCGACCTGCCCGTTCCCAGCTCAGCCGTCACTCCGGCACCCGATAATAGGTGCCATCGAAATAGGCTCGAGCCCCGTGATAATAACTGGTATGCTCCGCCTCCACGATCAATTCATGACCTTGAAACCTGAATCGCAAGGTGGCCGGATTGCCCTCATCAAAAGCTTCCTCGTTTGCGTCAACAAACACCGCTAAATCGGGTTCGACGAATTTGGCCACCCCCGAAAGCGCCCCGGTATGGGCGGTTGGCCCACGCACGACGCTGATCTGGAAGCGCAGAATCTTAGGAGCATCCGCGCTCAGGTCAGATAATCCAAGCGAGCCCCCTGCGTCGTCCATGTAGGCTCCGTTCCGCCCTTCCGGAGTCGCGATCCCCGAAGCAGCGATGAGAAGTTGAGCACGCATCCGGCCCAGCTCCGCCATGGTGTGCCAGTAGTCCGGCACCTCGGTGGGAGGACGCTGCTCCTCCATGCTCTCTGCCACCATCCGAGCGGTTTCCATACGTTCATCGTTCCATGCGGATTCGCTCTTGAGGATTTCCCGCAGGCCGGGATGGTCCACTGCGCTCACCCGTTCCTTGGCGGACAACAATTCCCCCTCGGCCCGCTCGTTCTCCTCTCGCGCCCGGCGCAATCTTTCCGCTCCCATGACCCGTCGGTAAAGCCCTTGGGACGGGGGAACATTTTCCCCCTTCGCTTGCGCCTGCGGACCATACCGTTCCACCTTGACCTGGGCACTGTTTTTGGCGGAATCGACCGTCCCAGCCACCTTCCAACCCGAATCCGGTTCTTGGTCTTGGTTCAACGCCGCCTCGTCGGGCATCGTAAACCAAAACTGATTCCCTTCCTTCATGAGATCACCCGTGATCAGCAAGGTCCGGGAAGGAGCGATCACCCGCAGCGTTCCGTATGGAACTTCGTCGTCTTCCAACAGCAACAACTCATTCCCCCGCTCATCCATGTAATACTGCGACGGCACAGCCAAAAGCTGGCCAGCCCCTGCGGCCAAAACGGCCAGGGCCGACACCAAACAGCGCAGAGGAAAAGACCAACCGGAACGAAGGAGGATGTTCATGGCACACCCACCCTAGAGACGAACCGCACTCCTTCAAGTGCGGGTTGCGTTGGTGGAGGGTTGATGAGCAGAAATCGGTCCGCCCCGCGAACTATGAACTGCCGCAAGCCGCGACCGCCCGCCGAGCCGCTTCGAGAACCTCCTCCACTTCAATCTCTTCCATGGGTGCAAAGTCGTCGGGCTTGGAGAATACGTGGGTCCCTGGCAGCGGCCCCAGCTTGCCGGCACGAACGATCCAGGCCCGCTCGTGCCTTGGGCCCCAACGGAAGGGATTGGTCGGCCCAAAGAGCGCCACTTGCGGCACGCCAAAAGCCGACGCCAGGTGCAAGGCGGCTGTATCCACGGTGATTGCCAAGCTGGCCCTCGCCAGCACCGCCGCCATACAAGTCAAGCTAGTCTTTCCCGCCAGATTGCAAAACCCCTGCTTCGAAAGCCGCGCGACTTCCGTCAAATGCTCCGCCTCCACTTTCCACGGCCCGCCAGTAACCACCGTCGGCAGTCCGATGCTTTCGCTGAGGTCATCAATGACCCGGGCCCAACGTTCCGCTGGCCAGAATTTCTCAATCCGAGCACTCCCCGGATGCACCACCACATACCGCTCCGGCAAGGCCAACGCCTCAGCGGCCTCTCGCGCCTCCCTGGGCAACTCCAACCGAAGCGGCGGCGTCTCCCCGCCAATCCCCACCGTATCCAAGAGCGCCGCCACATGGTCGATGGTGTGATACTCCTTCAGCGATGCCCCACAGCCGTGGGTGAAGATCCGGTCCCGGGGGAAGCTTCTGCGATGTTTCGCATACGTCACCCGCACCGTCGCGCCAGAGACCAACGCCGTCGCCGCCGCCCGGTCCGTGCCGTCGCAGTCGAACGCGACGTCAAACGGACGCGCCACAGCGATCCCTCCCCAATAGTCCGCGTTTAGTTGGCCCCGGCGAAAATGAAAGACGTCGTCCACCCCCGGCAGACAAGGCGCCAGCGCTCCCGCCGCGTCACTCACCGCCACCCCGATCCGGGCGTCGGGAACTTGCTCCCGCAGCCGAGCCACCATCGGCGCCGTCAACACCAGATCGCCGATACGTTTGAGTTGAATGACCAGAATTCGCGGAGCTTCCATCGGCGAGAGATCAGAAAAAAATTGGACCGCCGGATGATTGGATAATTGGATGCCTGGAGCAACGGAATGGTGCACGATTCCGGCGACTTCCTCATCCATCGACGCAAACCCACACATGCCAAACCGCTCGCAAACCCTTTTCGCCGCCGCCAAAAACGTCATCCCCGGAGGCGTCAACTCCCCGGTCCGCGCCTTCCGCAACGTCGATGGCGAGCCGTTCTTCGTCGATCATGCCGAGGGCTGCCGCATCCGGGACGTTGATGGCAAGGAAATGATTGATTACGTCGGAACCTGGGGTCCGGCCATCTTGGGGCACGCTCCGGCCGCCGTCCGCGAGGCCATCGTTTCCACGGCGCAACACGGTGTCAGCTTCGGCATTCCCAACCCGCTCGAGGTCGAGATCGCCGAAAAAATCGTCGAGTGGGTCCCCTCCGTAGAAAAGGTCCGCATGGTCAACAGCGGCACGGAGGCCACGATGACCGCCATCCGCCTCGCCCGGGGCTACACAGGGCGCGATCTCATCATCAAGTTCCAGGGTTGCTACCACGGTCATGTGGATTCCCTCCTCGTCTCCGCCGGCAGCGGCGCCTTGACCCATGGGAAACCGGATAGCGCCGGCATCCCCAAGGACTTCGCCGCCTTGACGCTCTCCCTTCCCTTCAATGACGAAGCCGCCGTTCGCGATGCCTTCCTCAAGTATCCGGACCGGATCGCCGCCGTCATTTTGGAGCCGATCCCCGCGAACGCCGGGCTCATTTTTCCCCGGCCCGGTTACCTTGCGTTCCTCCGCGAAATCACCCGGCAACACGATAGCATCCTCATCTTCGACGAAGTAATGACCGGCTTCCGCCTTGCCAAGGGCGGCGTCCAAGAAATCACCGGCGTCATCCCGGATCTCACTGCCATGGGCAAAGTCATCGGCGGCGGCCTCCCCGTCGGCGCGTTTGGCGGCAAAGCGGAAATCATGAACCACCTCGCCCCGCTCGGTCCCGTTTACCAGGCCGGGACGCTGTCCGGAAACCCGCTCGCCATGGCGGCCGGGCTCGCCCAACTCCGGGAGCTCGAACGGCTCGATGGCTACCGCAAGCTCGAAGCCGCTGGCGCGCAATTCGAAGAAACCACCCGCGCCGCCCTCAAGAAAGCCGGTAAGAATTACACGCTTCACCGTGTCGGTTCCATGTTCTGCCTCTTCTTCACCGAGGCTCCGATCTTCAGCGTCGAGGACGTCAAGAAAGCCGATTTCGCTGCCTTCAACCGCTTCTTCTGGGCCTGTCTTGAACGCGGAGTCTACTTTGCCCCGTCTCAATATGAAGCTGGCTTCATCTCCCTGGCGCATGACGAGGAAGCCATCGCCCGCACTGCGGAGGTCGTCGCGGAGTGCCTGCAAGCCTGATCCCTGCCGGGACAACCACCAAGACGACCCAGCGTTACCAAGCCACCGCCACGAACACTGCGGGTGCGCGCTCCGCTCCAACGCGTCCATCTCGACGCGTCGTGCGTGACGGGCAGCACGGTACGAAAGCAGAATCCGCGATCGTGATCACCGCTTCGCTACTTTGCGCCGCACCATGGAGACAAACAAATTCATCTCCTCGACATGCAAGAACTTGGCGACACCGAAGTAGGCAGCCACACCCAGCCCGATGGTCAACACGAGACCACCGCAATTCGTGAAGAACCCTTGCTCCCGCCAATTCGCCAGAATGGTCATCTGTCCCGCTAGGGCCACCACGGTGAGCGCGGTGCTAGCCACGCCGATCTTGGCCAAGCTTCGGAAAAGGCGCCCGGTCTCCAACCGCTTCGCGTAGTGCAACATCATCAAGTAGAGCGCGGCGAAGTTGAAGACGGAACCAATCGTAGTGGATAACGCCAAATATTCATGCCCGAGCTTGAGCCAGAAGATCCAGATGGAGTTCAATACCGCGTTGAGCACGATCGCCCCCACGCTGACCCACATCGGCACCCATTTGCGGTCGATCGAATAAAATGTCGGCTGCAAAATCTTGATCGCTGAATAGAAGATCAGCCCCAACGCATAGCCACGCAGCGCGGCGGCCGTCGCCAGCGTATCCTCGACGTCGAATCGGCCACGTTGCCAAATCGTGGCGATGATCGGTTCCGCCAACACCGCCAGGCCAATCGCGGAGGGGATGGTCACGAGCATCGCAAGCCGGATACCCCGGGCCAGGATGCCGCGAAATTCATCGGTAATTCCCTCCGCCGCGGCTCGTGAGGCGGCAGGCAGCGTGACGGTGGAGATGGCGACGCCAAACACCCCGATCGGCAATTGCATGAGCCGGAACGCCCATTGCAGCGAGCTGACGGCGCCTTCCGTCGGCAAGTAGGCCGCGAAAATCGTGTTGATCACTACGCCGACTTGCACGGCCGCGCTCGAAATCACCGCCGGGCCCATGAGGGCGAGGACGCGCTGCACCTTGGGATCCCTCCAGGAGAAGTCGGGCCGGAACTTGAACCCCACCTTGAGCAAGGAGGGCAATTGCACCCCAAACTGGCAAAACCCACCGATCGCCACCCCGATGGACATCCCGGTGAGCGCCTTGGACCCGGTGGGAGCGACCGCACCCTCGGCCACGGGACGGAAAAACTCTGGTTCCAGCCAATACCCGATGAGCACGCCACTGACGATCGACCCGAGGTTGAAGAAGCTCGAGGCCATGGCCGGGACGAAGAAGACGCCCTTGGAATTGAGAATCCCCATGACCACCGCAGCCAGCGAGAGCATCGGAATGAAGGTGTAGATAATCTGCGTCCAAAAAATCGTCGGACCGATCAATTCGGGCCGGGCCGTGTCCCCGGAAGTCCAGCCGGGCACGAGCATCGGCACCACCCACGGCGCGATGGCGATGCAGACCAACGCGACCAGCGCCATGGCGACGGCGGTGAGGGTCAGCATCTTCCTCGCGAGATCGAAGGCGGATTCATCGCCCTCCTTTTTGATCGTCTGGGAAAACGTCGTCACGAAGGCCGTGGAGAGCGCGCCTTCCGCGAAGAGATCCCGGAGCATGTTCGGGATGCGGAAAGCCACCATGAATCCATCCATCCATTTGCTCCCGCCGAAGAGGCCCCCCAAGACCACCTCGCGCACCAGGCCGAGGACGCGGCTGCACATGATGGCGATCGAGACCAGTCCCGCCTTCTTCGCCGTGCCCCCCGCGCTGGCGGCGGAGGATTCTTGGGAGGGGGAGCGCGGCTCGGCGGTGGATTCGTTCATGGGCGGCTCGAAACAAGGACAAACTCGGCGGGAAGTGATCCGCCGGAACTAGCGGGAGCGCAAGCCTTGCCATCGCCCGGCCTTTCCCGACAAGAGATCGGGGGCGACGGTGTCCCGGACTGCGCTAGAGTGCGGTCTGCATGTGGCGTAAATCCATTTTGCCCTTCCTCCGTACCGTCGAGAGCTTCCTGCGCCGGCGCACCCGGCGCGTTACGGGGTTGGCGACCCGCTTCAACCGGATCGCCTTCTTCGCGCTCGATCTGGTGTTGTGGTCCCGGGTCTTCCGGAGCCGCCGCGGCCCAATCCCGATCGAGGTCCCGCTCCGCCTGCTGGTGCGCAAAAAGGTGGAGGTCGAAGCACCGGTGCTCCACGTGTCCGGAATGCACGGGGAGGTGGCGCACTGGGACCACGGCTTCGCGGGCGTCTACGCGGTGCTCTTCGAAAACCTGCAGATCCCGGACGTCCTTTCGCCCATCCGCTATGCCCATCCGGCCCCGGCGTTTCGCGGCGTGTATCTTTGGGATTCCGCCTTTATCTCGCAAGTTTGGAAGACCTGGGACCGCGACGTCGCCCACGACGTGAGTCGAGTCGTCGTCCACCTTCGCGACGGGGACCGCTTGCAGCACGTGGTCTCTGACTTGGTGGCCTCGGTCTACACCCAACCGCCGTTGATCGCTTGGTCTCTGGCACGGATCTGGGAAGGGCACTCGCGTGAGGAAGCCGCTCTCAAGATCGAACCGCTCTTCCCCGCCCTCTGCGCTTACAACAACTGGCTCTACGCGAACCGCCAGTTGCCCAGCGGCCTGTTTTTCTGGCGGCATCCCTACGAATCCGGCGTGGAAAACGCGCCGCGATTCAGCTCGCGAGACGAAAGCGTCTTCCGCGACACCACCAAACTGGCGGCGCCGGACCTGAGCGCCTACGTCGTGCTGCAAAACGAGGCCCTGGCCACCATGGCCCGGATTTTGGGACAAGATCCCCAACCGTTCCTCGACAAAGCGGCCGCCCTTCAGGCCAAGATCCGGGAGGAACTTTGGCACGCCGGGGACGGACTGTTCTACGATCGGCACACGGAGACCGGCGAGTTCATCCGCAGCCGCACGATCGCATCGGTGCTGCCCCTGTGGGCGGGAGCAGCCGACGAGCGCCAACTGCGCCGGATCCTGGAGCACGTGCTTTCCCCGGAAGGATTCAATTCACCGCTTCCCCTCCCCTCCGTGGCCATTTCGGATCCTGATTTCTCGCTCGATATGTGGCGCGGACCGGTCTGGGTCAACGTGGCTTACGGCGTCCTCCTCGGCTTGAAGCGTTACGGGTTGGAAAAGGAGGTCAGCGAGATGGCTTACCGGCTTTGTGATCACATCTACCGCATCTTCCGCCGGGAACGGCGCTTCTACGAGTTCTACGATCCCGAAGAGGCCAGTTTGGCCCGGCTGCACCGCAAGAAGGGGAACCGCTGGAAGGCGTTCACTCTGGGCGTGAAACCGCAGGCGGACTTCGTCGGTTGGACCGGCCTGGTCAACACGCTGGTCATCGAACAGTTCGCCGGGTTCCACCGCGAGAACGGCCTCCGCTTCGTGCAACCGCGTTTCCCCTCAGCCTCTGCCGGCAAAGCTTACGCGTTGCGGCTGCCAGGCGAATCTCTCGCCCTCAATTTTTCCGTGCTCGGCCCAGATTCCGTGCGAGTTACCATTCGCACCCCCTCGACCTGCATGGAACACCTCGCCAGCTTCGGCGAACGTATCCCCATCGACGCACCTCCCATTCAACATGAGATATTGTGACCTCACGCTCGCCTACACCGCCACCAGCGGCGGCATCCGGACCTACATCGACGCGAAGCGCCGCTACGTCCAGGAGCAGACGAACGACGAGCATGTTCTCATTATCCCCGGGGAAAGCGATGGCCGGGAAAGCCACGGGCGTCTCACGATTCGGACTTTGGCCGGCCCCCTGATCCCGGGATGCGCTCCCTACCGCTTTTTTTGGCAACCGTTGCGACTGCTTGAAGCCTTGTTGGAAGAACAGCCGGACATTGTCGAGCTCGGCACCTTTTTCGCTTGCCCCTGGGCAGCGTTTCAATACCGAGGGCATCGCAACGACAACGAAATGCGCTGCCTTGTCAGCGGTTATTTTCACACGGATTTGGCGGACGCCTATTTCGGCTCCCCGTTGCGCGAAGTCCTTCACGATCACCTCAGCCAATCCAGCGACCTACTGACCCGCTGGGGATTAAGCTTGGCGGAGGCGGCGGAGTTCGGCGCGGAAAAGTACTTTGGAGCGATCTTCGCGAAGTGCGATCTCGTCTTCGCGGCCAGCCCGCAGCAGCTCACTCGTCTCCACCATTACCTGCGGGATTACGATTCCGACCACACCCGGCTCGTCCCGTTGGGCGTCGATATTGATCTTTTCCATCCTAGCCGCCGCAGCGAGGAAGTCAGAGCCAGCCTCGGCGCCACTCCGGAGACGGTGCTCCTGATCTACGGAGGACGGCTCGATAGCGAAAAGCACGTGGAAACACTGGTCGAGGCCTTTGAACGGCTCCATCCCCGGTTGCCTCAAGCGATGCTTCTCGTCACCGGAGAAGGCGCTCTCCGCAAGAAGCTTGAGGATCGCTCGGAAACGCTGCCTGGCTTTCTGGTCCGGCCTTATGCGAGCAGCCGGGAGGAGTTCGCCACGTTGCTTGCCTCCTCCGATCTCTACGTGACCGCCGGTCCGCATGAGACCTTCGGTCTGTCGGTGATCGAGGCACAAGCCAGCGGCCTTCCCGTGGTGGGCGTCGCCGCCGGGGCTTTGCGGGAACGCGTGGTCCCAGGCACCGGTTACTTGGTCCCGGTAGATGACGCTGATGCGATGGCCCGGCAGCTCAAGATCGCGGCTCAGCAACGCAAAGAGATGAGCGCCCTCGCCCGCCAGCACGTCATTCAAACGGGTCTCGATTGGAACGGCACATTCCGGACACTGTTTGCAAAGTATGCAGATGCCTGGGAAGGCTAAGCTATCACAGGACAGAGCGCAGCGGATCTCGGCCCAAATAAAGCTAACCACTCAAGCCAACACAAACAAAGTCGCCCAACTTCGGCGAAATTTCTGAAATCCCTCGGTAACCGGCGGTGCCGACGCCCGTCATTCCTCCCTACAACAAGATGAAACTGAAAACTTTGCTCATCCCCGCCATCGCCCTCGGAGTCACCTGCACCGGCCTCGTGGCCCAAGATGGCTCGCGCCTCAAACAGATGGATCAAAACGGAGACGGTAAAATCTCCCAGGACGAAGCTCCCGCGGCTGTTTGGGACAAACTTTCGAAGTTGGACGCCGACGGAGACGGCGCGGTCACCCCGCAAGAACTGGCCAGCGCGCGTCCTGGCGGAGCCGGCGCTCCGGGTGGCGGAGCCTTCTTTCAGACGGCCGACAAGAATGGAGACGGAAAGATCACGGCGGAGGAAGCCGGAGAGCGATGGGAACGAATGAGTAAAGCGGACAAAAACGGGGACGGAGGCGTCACACGCGAGGAGTTGGTAGCTGCCATGCGCGGAGCTGGAGGAGGCGTCACCCGGCCCAATCCCCAGGAATTCTTCACCAAGATGGACAAAGACGGCAATGGCGGGATCACAGAAGAGGAAGCTCCCGCTGAAGTCTGGTCGCGGATGTCCAAGGCGGACGCCAACGCGGATGGGAAAGTCACGCCGGAGGAAATTAAAGCCGCCCGAGGAGAAGGAAGCGGTGGCGCAGGACAAACGCCAAAGCGTCCACCAGTGGAGTCGTAAAGGAAGCGAGCAAACGAAGCTCAGGCCGTCCGAAAGTGGATGGCCTGAGCTGCATGGATTGAGAGATGGACTAGTTGAGAAACATGCTGGCGACCATCCGGCGGCCTTCCTCCGACAGTTCGACCTGAATCTTGCGTCGGTCATCAGCATCACGAACCCGGGTGATGAGGCGCTTACCTTCCAGGGTTTCCAAAATGCCACTCATGGCCGCCGGAGAAATCCCCACAGCTTCGCCGAGCCGGGCTGGCTGACTTCCGCCGGACTGAAGATGATAGAGCACCATCACCGCGCTCACGGAGAAGCGAAGAGGCACCGTGGCAAGGTTGACCAGCACCGTCCCGGCGCTCAGAACCCCAAGTCCGGGTGACGGCATTTGCCTCTTCGATAAGACCGGCACTCGCTCCATCGCTCCCGCCACATGGTCCGCCAGGATCGAGGAAATCTCCTCTGGCTCATGGCCCTCGGCGCGCAGCCTCTCAATCATTTGTTCAAGCCGCTCCCGCACTTCGGCGGCGCGACGTTGGTTCCGATCCGGAGCGGGCACAAACATCCCTACCGGATCCTCACGGTCGTTTGGATTCGTCATTGAGCTATTCGGGTTATGCGAGCCAGCACCGCCTGAATTTGGCGAACCCGTGCGGCAACTGTCTCGCTTGCTCTAGCACTCTGTGCCAGAACCTGAAAACACGCAACGCTTAATTGATCGAAGAAGCAAACCTTTCGGGCCAGTAAACGAAATGGGCCGATCCCTTTCGAGACCGGCCCATCCTTTCCGAATAGCTCAACGCATATCGGGTTCGCCGCCCTGATTGTACATCGAAAGGTTAATAGTGCAAGACTTTCTCGCATTTTTGTACATTTTGTCCTATCAGTTCCCGCTCAATCGGTTGCCAATCCCTGATTCTCTGTACAAAATGTCTACCGGTGCACCATGGAGTCCGATCCCGATGAACTGGCCCGGCTCATCGCGGCCCTTCCTCGCAAGCAGCAGATCGATCTCGTGGTCGCTGTGCTCAGTCGAATGGCATTGACGATCGATTCCCTCCCGAGCAGAAGCGCGGCTCCAATTCCCAATGCCCTCCCGTTGCCGCCACGGGCGCAACTGCGCGAGGGGCTGGCCGCCCTAACGGCGCCAGACGCCGCATTGGTGGCAGCCTTGGCCTTTGTCTCCAATCACACCCGGCCGGATGTACAATTTGGCACAGAAGAGCTCAACGAAGTGATCGGAGACGCCCGGCATGCGCGCCTCAATGTACAAGCACTCAACCCACTCTGCGTAGACCACTACCTGATGGCGGTGGCCAGCACCTCAGGCTCGAAGCGTTTCCGATTCACCCCGCTGGGCCTCGAAAAAGCCAAATTGGTCGCCCGCGAGATCTGGCCGGACGAGGATTGAGGTCGATCAACCGTAACTGGAAACGTCCGGACAGCTGCAGACCAAATGCCGGTCGCCATGGACATTGTCGATCCGCGAGACCGGTGGCCAGTATTTGTGAACGCGGGTCCACGGGGCCGGAAAGGCCGCGATTTCACGCGAGTAGGGCCGGTCCCAAGAATCCGCCAGCAACACGGCCGCCGGGTGCGGCGCGTGCTTGAGAGGATTCCGCTCACGGTCAAATTGCCCGTTGGCGATGGCCATGATCTCGCCATGGATTGCGATCATGGCATCGCAAAAGCGGTCCAGCTCCTCCCGGGATTCGCTTTCGGTCGGCTCGACCATCAAGGTTCCCGGCACGGGCCAGGACATCGTCGGAGCGTGAAAGCCGTAGTCGATGAGGCGTTTGGCGACATCCTCGACCTCGACCCCGGCGGATTCCTTAAATGGGCGCAGATCCAGAATGCACTCATGCGCCACCATCCCGCCCGGTCCGCGATAAAGGACGGGATAGAATCGCTCCAGGCGACGCGCGATGTAGTTCGCGTTGAGAATGGCCCACTTCGTCGCTTGGGTCAGCCCCCGGGAGCCCATCATCGCAACGTACATCCAGGGAATCACCAGAATGCTGGCGCTGCCAAACGGAGCGGCACTCACGGGTCCCGCCGCGCCGGGCAAGTGGAAGGGATGCCCTGGCAAGTAGGGAGCCAAATGCGCCGCGACCGCGATGGGGCCAACGCCCGGTCCCCCGCCCCCGTGCGGGATGCAAAACGTCTTGTGAAGATTGAGGTGGCAAACATCGGCCCCTAGCTCGGCCGGGGAGCAAACTCCGACTTGGGCGTTCAGATTGGCCCCGTCCATGTAGACTTGGCCGCCGTGGTGATGCACGATCCGGCTGATCTCGCGAATCCCTTCCTCAAAAACCCCGTGCGTGGAGGGATAGGTCACCATGACCGCCGCCAAACGGCTGCTGTTGGCCACGGCTTTGGCTTCCAGATCTCCTAGGTCCACATTCCCCAAGGCATCGCACCGGACCGGGACCACTTTCATCCCCGCCATCACCGCGCTTGCCGGATTGGTGCCGTGGGCCGACGCCGGGATCAGACACACGTCGCGCGCAGAATCGCCATTGGCCCGGTGCCAACCGCGAATCGCCAGCAGCCCGGCGTACTCGCCTTGCGAACCGGCGTTCGGCTGCAGGGAAACGGCGTCGAAGCCCGTAGCCTCGGCCAGCCATTTCTCCAGATCCGCGATCAGTTCGGCATAGCCGGTCCATTGCTCCTTGGGGGCGAAGGGATGAAGCCGGTTCACTTCTGGCCAGCTCAACGGCGTCATCTCGGCGGCCGCGTTGAGCTTCATCGTGCACGACCCAAGCGGAATCATGCTGGTGGTGAGGGAGAGATCTTTGCTCTCCAGCCGGTGGAGATACCGCATCATCGCGGTCTCCGTATGGTGTCGGTGAAAGACCTCGTGGGTCAGACACGCGGATTTCCGCGGCCGGTCCAACGCGGGCACCTCGCCGGAAAAGTCAACCTCCGCGCCGAAGAGCGCCGCCAAAGCACCCACTTCCTCGGACGTGGAGCGCTCATCCAGGGTAATCCCGATCCCGCCGTCGGCAAACTCCCGCAAGTTAAAGCCCGCGTCTCCGGCCGCCGAAAGGATTTCCCGTTGCCGCTCCGGATTCAGGGTCACCTTGACGGTGTCGAACCCCGCCGTACCGCCGATCGCCCGAGCCAGCCGCCAAGCGAGTTCCCTCACGCGAAGAGCCATCTCCCGCAGTCCCTCCGGACCGTGGTAAACCGCATACATGGAAGCGACTACGGCCAACAGCACTTGAGCTGTGCAGATATTGCTGGTGGCCTTCTCCCGCCGGATGTGCTGCTCCCGGGTTTGCAACGCCAACCGGTAGGCCGGAAGTCCCGAGGCATCCCGGGAGACGCCAACCAATCGTCCCGGCAAACGCCGTTTCAGCTCCTCCCGCACCGCCATGAATGCGGCGTGCGGTCCGCCGAACCCGAGCGGCACGCCAAAGCGTTGGCTGTTCCCGATCGCGATGTCCGCGCCCCATTCCCCCGGGGCTTCGTGCAAGCAGAGGTAGAGCAGGTCCGTCGCCGCGATGACAAGCCCACCCGCGGCATGAACGCGCTGGACGAAATCGCCCAAATCGGGCAACGCGCCATCGGTGTCCGGCACTTGGATCAAAGCGCCGAGCAGGGTGCTGTCCGGCTCGAAGTTCGCGAAATCGCCAATCACCAACTGGATCCCGAGCGGCTCGGCCCGGGTCTGGACCACGGCGATGGTTTGGGGATGGCACTTGTCTGAAACGAAAAAGGTATGCGCCTCCGGTTTGGAAGCGGCGCACAGGCTCATGGCCTCGGCGGCGGCGGTCCCTTCATCCAGGAGGGAGGCGTTGGCCACGTCAAGCCCGGTCAAGTTCGCGACCATGGTCTGGAAGTTGAGCAAAGCTTCCAGGCGCCCCTGGGAAATCTCCGCCTGATATGGAGTGTAGGCCGTATACCAACCGGGATTCTCCAGAACGTTTCGCTGAATCACCGGCGGCGTGATGCAGTCGGCGTAGCCCATCCCGATCAGTGAGCGCTTCACGACGTTCCGGGCCATCATCCGCCGGAGCCGTTCCAAAGCGTCCGCCTCACCCACCGGCTCGGGCAGCACAAAGTGCTTCTGCCGCCGAATCGCCTCCGGCACCGCCGCTTCCACCAGGGCATCGACCGATGCAAACCCGGTCATCTTGGCCATTTCAGCCGCCACCTCCTCGCTGGAGCCGAGATGACGGTGCAGGAAGCTGGAAGTGGAACTCACGGAAGTCGGTCGGTCTCGGGGAGGTCAGGAAATTTCGCCGCGGTACTGATCCGCGGTGAACAGGTGATCCAAACTTGTGCCCGGTGCGATGCGGATCCGGAAAAGCCACCCCGCGCCATACGGATCCGAGTTCACTCCGGCCGGGTCTTCCGCCAGCGGACCGTTGATCTCGACGATTTCCCCAGCGACCGGCGCGTAGATGTCGTTGGCCGATTTCACCGACTCAATGACGGCAACGCTTTCGCCCGCATTCACCTGGCGTCCCACCCGGGGTAGTTCGAGAAACACAACATCGGTCAACTCCGCCTGGGCGTGATCGGAGATGCCGACCGTGACCAGATCGCCCTCCAGCCGGGCCCATTCGTGACTGCTGGCGTATTTGAGATCCGCGGGAACGTTCATGGAAGCCGCTACTTACCCCAGAGCCGCTGAGAGTCAACGGAAGGAAACCGGCATGGGCGCTCACGAGCGCGCCACATCGACCCGGACCCCGAGCGACTGGCTGCCGCTGCCCAGGAAAATCCCGCGCAACGGTTGCACGTCGAAGTAGTCCCGTCCAATGGCCGCGACGATGTGACGCGGGCCGGGGCAAAGATTGTTCGTCGGATCGAACGGCACCCAATCCAATCCGGGCACATAGACATCGATCCAGGCATGGGAGGCATCGGCGCCCTGGAGCCTCGGCTTGCCCGGCGGCGGCAGAGTTTCCAGGTATCCGCTGACATAGCGGGCCGACAGTCCAATGCTGCGCAGCCCCGAAAGCAGGAGATGGGCGAAATCTTGGCATACGCCCTGGCGCCCCGAATACACCTCTTGGATGCTGGTGTGCACCGCCGTGCTCCCCGGAGAATAAGTGAAATCCCGGTGAACCCGATCCATCAACGCCTGGCAACCGGCAAAAACCCCCGTGCCGGCCGGAAACGACGCCAGCGTGTAGTCGCGCAACTCCGCTAGCGGGGCGGTAGCCGGAGAAGCCAGCCGGAACCCGCCGATCGCGCGCGTCGCCTCCCCTCGCAGGGCCGGCAACTCGGCGGCAACCCGTTCCCAGGGCAGATCCTCAAACTCGCCTTCCCAGGGACGGGGGCTAGTCGAGATGCGCACTTCACTGGTGGAGCGGACCAGGAGCTTTTCGTGGGAATGCTGAACGGAAAAGACGTTCCGGTGATTCCCAAAAAAATCGACATGATCGCCAATCACCTCAGGACGCGGCTCGATCGCCATGAAATGACTGGCCCGGGTTTGAAATGGCGTATCACGCGGACAGAGACAGCAGAGGCTGTGACAGAGGTCGATGCGACCGCTGTAGAGATACGAGGTCTCGTGGATGACGCGATAACGGAATTCCTCGGGCATGGCGGGCGGTGCAACAGGGCGTCAGCGGCGCAAAGAATGGCTGAAGTAGGCCATGGTGAGTTCGTCAGAAAGCCTCAGCAGGCGCTTGCGTTGCCGCTTCAGCAAGTCGCGAAGGTCCGGCCGCGACCCGTTCGTCGCATCTTGAGCCGAGAGCTGCTCCGGGGTGAATCGTTGGAGATCTTTGCGCGCTTCCCGAATCAGGTTCAACGGATTGTTCCCCTTCCCTCCCCCGTCTCTGGGCAAGAGCGCGAGAAACTGCTCCAAACGGTCAAACTGATACGACAGCGACCGCGGATTGTTCTCCACGTAGATCAGGAGATCAATGACCCGGTGCGGCCGCAACTCACGCCGGTAGCGACGCCGGAACGTCACCAAGCTGTCCGCAATCACCAACACCGATTCGCAAACCAGGGAGGCGACTTCCGGTTCCACGGGACGCGCCAAGCCGTGTTGTAACAATTCCACGAGCAGCAACGCCCGCTCAATCCGCCGTCCGGCATCCAAAAGGCACCAGCCCGCATCCCGGGTCATGCTCTCCAAGGAAAGACCAACGAACGCAGTCAGGTCGAGCAGCAGGCGGTCCAGTGGCGCATAGTAGTCGAAGACCGACTTCGCCGCCCCCCGAGCGTCCATCCAACCATCCGCGCAAGCCTCGATCGCCTGCAAGCTGGTCGCGGACCAGACATCGCGAATCTCATGGGACGCACGGCGGAAGGCATCGAGCGCCGCCGGCAAACTCCCCAACCGGGTTTCATCCTCCAGCAGCGAAGCCAGTTCCAAGAGCGGATCCTTTCCGCCGTGATGAAGGCGAGGCGCGATCAGCATCACCTCGCAAAACGCATGGAACAGGAAGCTTTCGTGCCGCTCCTCGAGCTCCGAGTCCTGTTCAAATCCTTCCACCCGGTTGCGTAGAATCCGGCGCAGATAGCGGGCGGTCACGTCCGCCCGTTCCGCGTAACGTCCGGTCCAAAACAAGTTCTCCCCGGTCCGGCTCGGAATATGACTTGGATTGGTCTCTTCCGTGGGAACCCCCTCTGGCTTCCAGAGAGTCACATGTCTCGGGGGCGGAGTGTCCGACCGCACCCACACGTCCTTGGAAATTCCGCCGGCCAAGGTGGAAACGATGAAGCTCTGCTCCGAGGAAGCGCGAGCCAGTCCGCCGGGAAGCACGTGGACCTCACCGGAACGCGTTTGCAAACCATAGGCGCGGAGAATCGCGGAACGCGGTTCCAAAGCAGCCCCTTGGAGGCAGGGAATCGTGGAAAAGTGCACCTCCTCCTGGCCCACATAGAGCCCTGGATCGCCGAGAATGCGGTTGCGCAATTCCTGCAACCTGGAGTCGGAAAGATCACTGCCGTAGATGGTCTGGAAGCCAGACCGGATATCGATCCCCTTGATCACCATTTTCGGAAGATTCGCCAGAACGTGCTGCAACTCCCTTGGCTGTCCGCACCACCAGGTCGCCACCGTCGGGAGGATGAGTTCCTCGCTGAGCAGCGCTTTGGCAATTGCCGGGAGGAAGGGATGCAGGCCCGGCGTTTCCACCACACCCGCTCCGGGATGATTCATCACGGTGACGTTCCCTGCCCGCATCGCCTGAAACAAGCCTGGGATCCCGAACACATTGCCCGCTTCCGCCTCCAACGGATCGAGCATCCGGCCGGGCATCGCCCTCCAAATCACGTCCACCGGTTGCAAGCCCCCCAGGGTCTTCAGCCAAACTTTCTGGTCGCGCACCGTCAAATCTCCGGGCACCACCCGCACGTAGCCCAGGTAGTTGGCAAGGTAGGCGGTCTCAAACTCCTGGGCCTGGCCCTCGGCGGCCAAAATTACCACCCGCACTTCTCTGCCCTGCGACGGATTGCTCTCTAGCTCGCCTCTCCATGTCCGGAAGAAGTTCGCCAATCGATGGACTTGGCAACGCTGGAACGTCGCTGGCAATACCCGGCTCAGAATGCTCCGGTTTTCCAAGGCGAACCCGAGACCGAACGGACAATCCGTCCGCTGATTGACAACCCACATCCGCCCTTCCGGCCCACGTGCCAAATCCACGGCGGCTAGGCTCAGCCCCAGCACCGGCGCCGTTTTCTTTCCAAAATTGACCAGCCCCGGAATGCCTCCGCCTCGCCCTCCCTTCCGGTTCCGCTCCGGGTCCAGAACGAACGGCCGCAAAAAACCGCGATCCCGGTAAACGATCTCCAGCGGCAAAATGCCCTCCCGGATCAGGGTTTGGTCCCCGTAGAGATCCGCGAGAATGGCCGAACAGAGCCGCACCCGTTGCGCAATGCCCGCCTCGATCCCGGCCCACTCCGATGCTCCGAAAATCCACGGCACCGGATCGAAGCTCCAGGGGCCGCGCTTGCCCGCCGCCCGATGCACCGAGTAGGAAACCCCAATCTCCCGCACGAATCGGATCGTCGCCTTGTTCCAGGCCCGGTAAATCTTCTCCCCACCCTCACGGCACAGCATGGCCCATTCTTGCCACGGCTCCCGGACGGTCCCGTCCTTGTGTAACAGTTCGTCGTAAGCGGACGGTCCCGGCCGGTAGAATTCCCCGGGCATGCGCTTTGCCTCTGCCGTTTCCATGCCCCTTATCGCGGCCCACCCCTAGTCCGCGCCAGCGCCAAACGCAAGGCCGGGAAACGCGTAAGCTCCCGTCAGCGCACTGGATAACGCCCCCCAGAGCTCACTGGTTCCGGGGAAAATCGCAGATCCAGAGTCGCGGGAAATTCCGGAAGCGGCTCCTCCGGCGGGATGAAGGTGATCCCTTGCGGCCCCACCCGCTCCAAGCGGCGGCCATTGATCCGGGCGTAGGCCAGGCTCGTGGCGCGAGATTCCATTTCCGCGGGTGTGTGCCCCCACTCCCAGAACCGGCTGATCCGGCGCGATTCCGCTTCCAACGCGTTCACCGGGAACGTCTCGTAGGCCCGTCCGCCCGGGTGGCTCACGTGATACACGCAACCGCCCAAGGATTTCCGGTTCCGCTCATCCACGATGTCGAAGCAGAGCGGCGTTTGCTCGCCGATCGACGGGTGCAGCGCGGAGTAAGGCGACCACGCCTTGTAGCGGACGCCGGAGACGTATTCTTGGTTTGTCCCCGTGGGGAACAGCGGGAGACGGCGCCCGTTGCAGGTGATGATGTGTTTGCCCTCCACCGCTCCGCGCACCTTGACTTGGAGACGTTCCAGAGACGAGTCCACGTAGCGGGCCGTGCCTGCGGCGGTCCGTTCTTCTCCCAAAACGTGCCAAGGTTCGAGGGCAAAGCGGATTTCCAACTCCACTCCGCCGTGTTGAACACGTCCGTAAAGAGGGAAGCGGAATTCATAGAACGGCTTCAACCAATCGAGTTCGAAAGGAAGGCCCGCCTCCCGCAACTCCATGCAAACTTCGCTGACGTCCTGCCAGGTGAACTCGGGCAGAAGGAACCGGTCGTGCAACGTGGTTCCCCAGCGCACCAGTTTGTGGTGATACGGCTGATCCCAGAACTTCGCAACCAACGCCCGCACCAGCAACGCCTGGACCAAGCTCATTCGCGGATGCGGCGGCATTTCGAAGGCTCGCAATTCCAACAAGCCCAACCGCCCCGAAGCCGAGTCCGGCGAATAGAGTTTGTCGATGCAAAACTCCGTCCGGTGCGTGTTTCCGGTCAGGTCGGTCAACAAGTTGCGCAACGTGCGGTCCACGATCCAGGGAGCATCGGTCGTCTCCGGCAGTTGTTGGAACGCGATGTCGAGCTCGAACAAGCGGTCTTCCATCACTTGATCGACCCGCGGCGCTTGGCTGGTGGGCCCGATAAACATCCCCGAGAACAGGAACGAAAGGCCGGGGTGATGCTGCCAATAGGTAATCAGGCTGCGCAGCAACCCAGGGCGGCGCAGGAACGGGCTGGAGGACGGATGTTCCGCGCCGATCACCACGTGGTTGCCTCCACCCGTTCCGGTGTGGCGGCCGTCGAGCATGAACTTCTCCGCACCCAAACGCGACATCCGCGCTTCGTGGTAGAGGATATCGGTATTGCGGACCAACTCCTCCCAATTGCGAGCCGGATGAATGTTCACTTCGATCACCCCCGGGTCCGGCGTCACCTTGAGCTGCTCCATGCGGGGATCGCGAGGCGGCTCGTAGCCTTCGATCACCACCGGCAGTCCAAACTGCGCGGCCACGCGTTCCACCACCGCCAGGAGAATTAGGTAACGCTCCAGCAATCCGCAGGGCGGGAAGAAGACGTGAAGGCGTTTCTCCCGGATCTCAAAGCAAAGTGCCGTCCGCGGCATCCAGTATTGCACACCTTCCGGCGTCAGCACATATCCGTCAGAGTCTTGCCAGCCGCCGGTTCCGGCACCGCTGATCCACTGCGCGTCCCCCGCGGCGCCTTCTCCCAAGCCGCTCCAATTCGCTGGGTCAAGCGACGGATGGGTGTCCGGATCTGGTGCCCGGCGCGGAATCGCGTCCGCTGGGAATTGCAGCAGCGGCGGCAAACTTTCCAGAGGAGAATGCTCGGGCAAGAAATCGAGTGGGCGATCCCGATTCAGCGAATTCAGCGGCAAGCGGAATCCGAGAGGCGACGCCCCCGGAATCAGAAAAAGGTGCCCGCGCCGGAAGTACCAACGCCCACCGCGCCAGCCGCCATAAATCTCATCAAAATAGACCGGAATGACAAATCCCGAAGGCACATCCAACCCACGCCGGATCAACGCCGCCAACGTCCGCCGCTCCAGAGAATCGGATTCTCCCGTCACCGTAATGACTTCATCGGTGGGCAAAGTCGCCGCTTTCCAACGGTAATACTCCGCGTCCTCCAGCGCCGGGTGCACGCACTCATGCGCGATGTGCAGCTGATCCGCGACGGCGCGAGCGAACTCTTCGCACTGTTCGATGTTTGAATTCCCCGGCGCTTGCAAATCCGCCAAAAGATCCTGCCGGCCCCAGAGCGCATGGCCGTCCTTACGCCAGAAAAGACCATACGCCCACCGCGGCACCGGCTCCCCGGGATACCACTTTCCTTCGCCATACCAGCGGATGCCGCAGGGCGCGAAAATCCTTTGCAGCCGCTTCAGCAATTCACTGGCGCGCTCCCGCTTGAACGGGCTGTCCGCCGTGGTGTTCCACTCGGGACCGTCCATGTCGTCGATGGACACGAAGGTCGGTTCGCCCCCCATCGTGAGCCGGACGTCGCCTTCATCCAGGCGTTGATCAACGATTCCGCCCAGCATTTGGACGGCGTTCCACTCTTCCGGGGTGTACGGACGCGTCACCCGCGGATCTTCGTACACCCGGCGGACGGTGTTCTCGTAGCTGAACTCCGTTTCGCACTCGTCCACCGCCCCGGTGATGGGGGCCGCGTTGGATGGCTCCGGCGTGCAAGCGAGCGGAATGTGCCCTTCAGAAGCGAACAAACCCGAGGTCGGGTCCAAGCCCACCCAACCGGCGCCGGGGAGGAACACCTCGGCCCAGGCGTGCAAATCCGTGAAATCCTTCTCCGGACCCGCTGGGCCCTCAATTGGCTTTTCATCCGGAACGAGCTGCACCAAATACCCGGACACAAAGCGCGCCGCCAAGCCCATGTGACGGAGCAGTTGCACCAGGAGGTAGGCGGAATCCCGGCACGAGCCGACACCCTTTTCTAAGGTCTCCTCGCAGGTTTGCACGCCTGGTTCCAAGCGGATCGAGTACGAAACCAGCTTCTGGACACTTTGGTTCAAATGAACCAGAATGTCATTCGTGCGGACCGGATTACGCGGCCATTCGTTCACGAAAAGATTCTTCAGCAAACGGCCGCCTTCTGACGGCTCCAGGTAGGGCTTTAGCTCATGAAGAAGCTCCGCTGGATAATCGAATGGAAAGGTTTCCGCGTACTTCTCCAGGAAGAAGTCAAAGGGATTGATCGCGATCAGCTCCGCCGTCAGATCCACGACGACCTCGAACTTGCGCATCGGCTCCTTAAAGACAATACGCGATTCATAGTTCGAAAATGGATCCTGATTGAGGTTGAAGAAGTGATTCTCCGGTTCAATCCGCAGCGAATAGGAAAGAATCCGGGTCCGGCAGTGAGGAGCCGGCCGGAGCCGGATGACGTGGGGACTCAGCGTGACCAGGCGGTCGTAGGTATAAGTTGTTCGGTGACAGAGGGAGATGCGGGTGGCCATGGGCAGGGCTGCTTTGGAATGGAGATGCCAAATATGACAGATATTTTCACGCCGTCTAAAATTCAACCCTATGAAATTCCGAGCCTTCAGAACCACTACATCATTTCTTAGTCACACATCTGGCATGGACATTGCTTGAAAGGGGGGTCAGTGCCGCACTCCCTGCGTATGTTCCTCTCCAAATTAGACAATCCCGTCGCCTTACCCGAACATGCTGGCGACGGCGTAGCCCTTCATGTCGCCGATCCGGACTCCTACGGCCCAGTCTCCAGGATCCTCCAGAGCAGCGGAATTCGCGTTTCCGCTCAAGGAATGATCGAGCGCTCCCGTCCGTTTCCCTGCTGGAACCAAGTATGCTGCGTCGTGGCGGAGCTCGGGGCCAGGCATGTTACCGCACTTTCCGTCCTCCGCACCATCCGGCACGCCCATGCCTGCCTGCCGGTGATCTTGATCGCCGAGAAACCACCGATTTCGACCGTGGTGGATGCGATGCGCTGGGGTGCGTTCGACTTCTTCGAAGCTCCTTGGGACGCCGCCATGCTCGCCCATCGCATTGAAGAAGGTATTTTGGCGTATCGCCGCACCTTCCCGGTGATCACGGAAGTCGCCCGGGTGGAACAACTGATCAAAGGTCTCACCCGCCGGGAACGCCAGCTCTTCGATCTCGTACTCGACGGCAAGTCCACCAAGGAGATTGCCTTCGAGCTTGAGATCCGCGAAGTGACGGTGGACTTCCACCGCCGCAACCTCTACCGCAAGATGGAGGTCAGCAATGCCGTCAATCTCGCGATCATGATCGAGAATTACCGGCACGAAAAGATGAAGACGGTCTCGGAGAGAACCGTCTTCTGAAATCTCACGAAGCGGACGGAAGGCCGTTCAGAGCGAGGCCAGCTTCGCCTTGATCGCCGCGAAGTCGGGAAGCTTGCCTGGATCGTCGTTGCTTTCCGAGTATTGGATCACGCCCTGCTTGTCGATGACGAACGCCGAACGTTTTGGCACGCCGCCCATCGGCAGATTCTTGGCAGGCAAGAACTGATCGTAGGCCACGCCGTAGGCCTTAGCGACCCCGTGCTCGTAGTCGCTGAGCAGCGGGATGGTGATCCCCTCTTTCTCCGCCCAAGCCGCCTGCGCGAACGGGTTGTCGCCGGAAATGCCGACCACCGTTGCGTTCAAGGACGCATACTCGGACAAGCCTTGGGAGATTTCGCAAAGCTCCTTGGTGCAAACGCCCGTGAAGGCCATCGGCACGAAGAGAAGCACTAGGTTCGATGAGCCGACGTGCTCATGAAGGCTCCAAAGGGCCGGGCCTTCGGGAGTTTTCGTCGTCAGCGTGAAGTCCGGAGCGGTGGTTCCGACGGTAAGTGCCATGATCGGGTATGGATTACGAGTTGTGGGTTGGGTGAAGCTCCCTCAAGGAATGCCTTGTTAGGATTGCGAAACCATAGAAGCCGGAATCGCAATGTAAAGAACCTATTCCTCGGAAAGTGCCGTCCGGCACAACCCAGCGTAGAGTCCTCCCTGAGCCAGCAACTCCGCGTGCGTCCCCTCTTCCACGATCCGTCCGTGATCCAGCACGTAAATCCGCTGCGCCCGGCAGACCGTTGATAGCCGGTGCGCGATGACGAAGCTCGTCCGATTCACCATTAGCTTTTCCAGCGCCTCCTGGATCAAGCGCTCCGTCGCGGTGTCGACACTCGCCGTCGCCTCGTCGAGCAAGAGGATCGGCGGATTCTTCAGCAGGGCGCGGGCAATCGAGATGCGTTGCTTCTCCCCGACACTCAACTTCACCCCACGCTCCCCGACATGGGTATCGAGCCGCGATGGAAGCCGTTCCACAAAGGCCTGGGCGTTAGCCGCTGCGAGAGCTTCCCAAAGCTCTTCCTCGCCGGCGGTCCGTTTTGCGATGAGGAGGTTATCCCGGACCGTGCCGTTGAAGAGGAAGCTTTCTTGGGTCACGTAGCCGATCTGGGAACGCAAGTAGCGCTTGCCCAAGGTCCCGATCACGTGCCCGTCCACCAGAATCCGGCCTTGGTCATGCTCGTAAAAGCGGGCGAGCAAATTGATGATCGTCGATTTCCCCGCGCCCGTGGGCCCCACCAGGGCGATGGTTTGCCCCGGCATCGCCTCCAAACTCACTTCGCTCAGTGTGGCGACCCGATCGGAATAGGCGAAACTCACGCGGTCGTAGACCACATGCCCGCGGAGTTCCGGAAGTCGCCTCTCGTCCTCGATCCCAGTTTCGGGCGCGGTGTCGAGAATCCGGAAAACGCGTTCCCCCGCCGCCAAGCCGGAGAGCACCAGTTGATTGAGCTGGTGGAGACGGGTCACCGGCTCGTAAAAATAGAGCGTCACCAAGTAAAGGAACGCCGTGAGATCCCCCACTTTCAGTTCGCCCCGGAAGGTCAACCAAGCGCCGAATCCGATCACGATGACTCGCCCAAGGGAATTAAGAAACGCCATTCCCGGCTTATAGATCGACCAAGCCCGCATCACCCCCAAGGTCGCCTCACGCACCGCCCGGCTCGCCTCATTGAAGTGCCCGTGCTCGCTCGCTTCCAAGGCGTAGGATTTGATCTGGCGGATGCCGGCCAGGTTGTCATGAAGCAACGAGTTCATCTCCCCCGTAGCGCGCCTCACCTCGGCATGACGCCCCCGCGCGCCTTTCGTGTAAATGATCGCTCCGGCCACGAGAAATGGCACCGGGAATAGCGCCGCCGCCGCCAGCTGCGCATGCGTCAAGATCAACATCGTTCCCACCACCAGGATTTGCAGGATCGCTACCAGCCCCTGTTCTACCCCATCAATCAGGACGCGCTCCATGCTCTGCACGTCTTCGGAAACACAGGTCATCACGTCTCCCGTCGGGTGATTGTCGAACCAGCCGAGCGGCAAGGTCTGCAAGTGCTGATACAAATCGCTGCGCAGATCAAAGATCACCTTCTGCTCAAAACCGTTGTTCAGGCGGATCCGGAGGAAATCCAAGACCTCCTGCAAGAAAAAGGCCCCTACCGCCGCCGTGATCAACGGACCCAGTCGTTCCATTCGCTGGTTCGGGATCACGTCGTCGATCACCACCTGCAAAATCTTCGGGAACACAATCACCATTCCCGTCCCCGCCGCCGCGCACAGCAACTGGGCCAAGGCCAGCAAAGGATAGCGACGCAAATAGGCTAAGAGTCGGGCAATCGTTCTCATTCGGTCCAGGGCAGGAATGCGCATGACATCGGATCGATTCCGTGCAAGTGATCTTTCTGCTGGACCGGCCACGACTCGACAGCGACGATCGTCCAATACACAGCATGAAGGAAATGCAACGGACTCACCGGCGGCTGCGCTGGCTGCTGGCGGCGCTGATTATTCCGCCGCTGGTGGTCGTCCTCTTTACGCTCGCCTGCAACGCCTGGATACTCTGGGAGACCCGTTCCCACGTCTATTCTTCGATTGATGCATTACCCCCAACCGCCGTCGGCGTCGTTCTCGGCACCTCGAAAAACATCGCCCCCAACCGGCCCAACCTCCACTTCCAAACCCGCATGGAGGCAACCTACCGCCTTTACCAGGCTGGCCGGATCCGCCACATCATCGTCAGCGGCGCCCAAAATTCCCGCTATTACGATGAGCCGTCCGATATGATGTCCGCCTTGGTCCGGCTCGGCGTGCCCTCCACCGCGATCACCCCGGACCGCTCCGGCTTTCGCACACTCGACTCCGTGGTCCGCGTGGCGGAAGTTTTCGGCGAAACCCGCTACACCCTAATCACCGACGATTTTCACATCAATCGCGCCGTCTTTCTGGCCCGGCATCATGGGCACGATGCCGTAGGCTTCGCCGCCGCTCGCGTCGATCCTTCCATTTCCTTCCGAAGCCGATTCCGGGAAGTCTTTGCCCGGGTCAAAGCCGTGCTCGACGTTTACCTCTTTGGCACTCAACCGCGCGAGCAGAGCCGTCCGCGCCAGCTCACCTCCCATCCGGCCAACGCCCCGTCCCTGCCTCCACATGGAAAATAAGCCCACTGGTCAACAAATCATCGAGCGCTTGCTTCAGGCCCCAGAAAACTGGGAGCTGCGGCTCTCCGCCGCCGCCACGCTGTCCGCCGAGGGCCGAGCCGGTGAAGCCGTAAGCATCCTCGACTCCGCCCCGAACCCGCCAGACTGCGAGCCGGAGCTTCTGCAGTGCGCGGAGATTTACGCACAAACCCAGCCCGCCAAAGCCGTCCAACTGCTGCACGCTTGGCTGCAACGGTATCCCCGCTCCGCCGTCGTCCATTTGGCCATGGCCGACACCGCTCTCCGCTTGGGAGACCACGCCGGGGCCCAGGCATATTATCAACGCGCCATCGAGATTCAGCCTGAATACCGGGACCCCGATCTCGAAACCAGCTATGGACTCCGGGCCCCGCAGGCTCCGGGTCATGCCACGGTCGCCGCCCCCGCGCAGACACATGCCCCACAAGCCCCGGCCGAACCAGAGCCGACGGTTCAAAGCGTCCCAGATATGACAACTGCGGAACCCGTCGTCAGAACGCCGACGCTCGGTCCCTGGATCACCGCTGCTGCGGCCACAGGCACCTTTTTGCTGGGCTGGCTCCTCGTTGCCTTGACGCTGCGCGCGATGATCGGCCGGTAACTCGCGTTCTTGGCCTTAGGGCTTTCATGCTCAAGGCACCCGAAACTGAATCGTTTTGGTGCCGTCGGAAGGATCCGGAATTTCCACCGGCGTGCCGGGCGCGATCCCACGCACATCGATCTCGCCGCTGTAGGTCGATACCGTCACGAATCCGACTTTTCCTGGAACAGGCTTCGCGAAGGGAAGATTGGCAAATTCGCTAGCCTCCGGCTTGGGCGGCGCTGGAGGCGTTTCGTTCCGAGGCGCGGGAAGCCCCGTTCCACTCTGACGCGAACCGGTGCTTGAACCCGTAGCAGGACTTCCGCCCATGCTCGTGCCGCCCCCCGTTCGGGCGGTCTCCCACTGCGAACCGCTCCCCGTTGCGGGTGGAGTTTGCGTCGGCGGAGTTGGCGAGGACGGAGGCGTAGTCCGGAAAATCGGGGCGTTGGCTCCCCCGCCTTGAGCCGTCGCGGGCGCCGGAGCGGGTTCCAATACCGGTTCCCGGCGGAAAATCGGCGCATCCGACGGAGGCATCGACGGCCCTGCCGGTGCTTGCGCCAACGAGCCTCCGGAATTCCCATACACTCCCGCGGGTGGAGGCGTGGTGGGCGCGGGCGAGTTCGTTTGCGGATACGTCCCCTGCGGATAAGCCGGGGGTTGCGCCGTCTGCATCGACGACGGAGAATCCGGCAGCGGTGGCAGTGTGCTAGCCCCCGGATCAGACCCGGGCGCGGGATACGCAGGCGGCACCGCGGGCTGGGTGGTGTAAACAGGATACCGGCTGTCCAACGACGGACGAGACTGCATCCCTTGCTGGGGCGCCGTCGCGGTGTAGGCCCCTGGATTCACCGGCCGGCCGTAGGCATCGGTAGCCGGCGGAACCGCCCCCGGCGGGTAATTAGGGTCAAACCCAGGACGCGGCTGCATTTGACCTTGGCCTTGCCCCTGCGGATACGCCGCGGAGGGATCCGGATAGACCCGGGCTTGGTCCGACTCCATGGTGCGCGGTGCCGGAACATCGTCGTCATCGCGCCCCTTGTCCTTCCGCTTGCCGAAGAGGCCAAATTTTCCCTTTTTTTCGGGGACGGGCATCGCGCGCGGCGGACGCGCTGGCACGGTTTCGGGCGAGTAAACCGGCGGGTAGACCAGTTGCGGATAATCCGGATTCGCGGCCGGAGCAGGGGCAGGAGCCATACCGGGAGCGACGGGCTGTCCAGGCACGACTCCAGGAGCCGGTGCCTGTGCAGGCGAAGTTACCGGAGGAACTCCAGTCGGCGGCACGGGCAATGCAGGGTAGATCGGCGTGCCGTCGGTCTGAAAGCCGCTCTGCTGCGCGAAGATCGAGCCGGTTCCAAAGAGGCAACAAAGGCAAAGGCCGAGGCAGCCAGCGGCCATCTGGCAAACGGACGAGGGTGAAAAAGGCGTTCGCACGGGGTTTATGACCCTTCCAGTCATGGGATTGTTCAGGAGAGGCGTTCCACTATCGCCGCGACTAGATGTTTGAGCAAGGCTCCGCTTGCGCTCTTGTTGATGGTTGACGGTTGATTCTTTGCGAAGGAAGACCGAAATACGGCTCCCCCACGTAAATTACCCGTTCTACACACGATCGTCCGTCCATGACCGCCAACGAACTGCGTCAATCCTTCCTCGATTTCTTTCAAGCCAGGGGTCACACCATCGTCCCGTCCGCCTCCCTGATGCCGACGAGCCCCAATCTTCTCTTCACCAACGCGGGGATGAATCAGTTCGTGCCGTATTTCCTTGGCACCGAGAAAGCCCCCTATAACCCGCCCCGGTCCGCCGACACCCAAAAGTGCATCCGCGCCGGCGGCAAACACAACGACCTCGAGGATGTCGGCTACGACACCTACCACCACACTCTCTTTGAAATGCTGGGGAACTGGTCCTTCGGCGATTACTTCAAGGCGGACGCTATTCAGTGGGCCTGGGAACTCGTCGTCGAAACCTGGGGCTTCCCCGCGGAACGCCTCTACACCACCGTTTACAGCCCCGGCCCCGGCGATCCATCCGAGTTCGACCAGGAAGCCTACGACCACTGGGCCCGCCTCTTCAAAAAGGCAGGACTCGATCCCAAGGTCCACATCGTCAACGGCAACGTGAAGGACAACTTCTGGGCCATGGGCGATACCGGCCCCTGCGGTCCCTGCTCCGAACTCCACGTCGATCTTACCCCCAAAGGCGATACGAAGGGCAAGCTCGTCAATATGGGCGATCCCCGTTGCATCGAAATCTGGAATCTCGTCTTCATCCAGTTCAACCGCGACGAAGACGGCTCCTACCGTCCCCTCCCCGCCAAACACGTCGATACCGGGATGGGCTTTGAGCGTGCCTGCTCCATCATCCAGTGCACGAAGGGCTTCCAGGACTTCAGCAAGCTCGCCTCCAACTACGATACTGACGTCTTCGCCCCCATCTTCGCTAAACTCGCGGAGCTCACTGGGCGCAAATACACCGCCACCATCCCCGCCTCCCGCACCGGATTGAGCGACCAAGAGCAGACCGACGTCGCCTTCCGCGTTATCGGCGATCATATCCGCACCCTTTCGTTCTCCATCGCGGATGGCATTCTGCCGGGGAACAAGGGCCGCAACTACGTGCTTCGCGGGATTCTCCGCCGCGCCGTCCGTTTCGGCCGTCATCTCGGACTGGGCGAAGGCGAACCGTTCCTCCCCAAGCTCGTCCCCATCCTCGTGCAGCACTTCGGCCACGCCTTCCCCGAACTGCGCACCCAACAAGGCGCGATCGAGGAAACACTCGCTTCCGAAGAAAGCCTCTTCAACCGCACGCTCGACCGCGGTCTCAAATTCTTCGACGACGCCGCCACCAAAGCCCTCGCCGCCAATTCCATCTTCCCTCCGGCTACCGTTGTGAAGCTTTGGGAGACCTACGGCTTCCCGCTGGATCTCACCGAGCTCATGCTCACCGAACGCGGCGTCAGCACCGACCGCGACATGGTCGAGGAACTCATCAAAATCCACAAAGGCACCGGCGCGGAAGGCCAAACCTCCCAGGTCGTCGCCGCCGTGAAGATCGAGTCTAACGTCGTCTCCAAGTTCGTCGGTTACGAAAAGGACGAAGTCTTCGCCACCGTGCTGGAGCTCATCGAGGGCGAGGACGGACTCATCGCGATCGTCGATCAAAGCCCATTTTACATCGAGAAGGGCGGTCAAGTGGGCGATACCGGCGTCTTGATTATCAATCGCAAGCGCATCCCCGTAACCGCCGCCACCATGGCCGGGGAAGCCATTTGCCTGCACCTCGCCCGCCGGGCCGAAGAACTTGTCCAGGGGACACAAGTCCGGCTTCGGGTGGATCAAATGCGCCGCCGGGACATCGAGGCGCACCACACCGCCACTCACCTCCTCCACTGGGCCCTGCACGAGAAGGTCGATCGCGACGCCGTCCAGCAGGGCTCCTTTGTGTCCCCGGACCGGCTCCGGTTCGACTTCAACAGCAAAGCCCTCACCCCCGCCCAACTCGCCGCCGTGGAGCAAACGGTCAACGAGCGAATCGCCGCCGCTGAACAAGTTTCGTGGAGTGAAGTGCCCCACAAACAGATTCAGGGCCGCCCCGACATCATGCAGTTCTTCGGCGACAAATACGGCGAAATTGTCCGCGTCGTCCAAATCGGCGGAGCCCGCGACCACCTCAACGGCTACTCCATGGAACTCTGCGGCGGCACCCACGTCCGCAACACC
>CAMCXS010000004.1 GCA_945883495.1 Akkermansia muciniphila | reverse complement strand
TAAGGACCTCCCGTTCGACTTGCATGTCTTATCCACGCCGCCAGCGTTCGTTCTGAGCCAGAATCAAACTCTTCGAATAGAATTTATGAAAACTTGACGCGAACTACTTACGCATAACGCACTACATAGTCTTTTCTTCTTCCATTCCGACCAAGCACTTAGCTACGCTTTTGGCCGGAACCTGCTTCTCAAAGATCGATTGGCTCTCAGCTCCTGCCGCCTGAAGTTGCTTGCGTTCTCGCCGCCTCTTCTGACTAGCCCTTGCTTGGCCTCCCCACGTTTCCGGTTGGGGGCAGACACACTATTCGATGCCCCCGGAAGCGCAACTCAGATTTGTATCTTTTTCTATTTTTGTCGATTTTGCCCGACGACGCCCCCCCAATTTTCCGTTCAGATGGTCCGGCCCTCACTGGTAAAACCGCAAGTTGGCGCCGATCCAACCGGAAGCTCGGCCAGGATCGGACGGCGCCCTCCAAATCCCGCTTGCCTCGCGTCCGCCTAGGCGCTAACACAGGCTATACTATGGCACGCCCCGTTACCCTTTTCACCGGCCAATGGGCCGATTTAAGTTGCGAGACCATGATCCGCAAGGCCAAGCAATTCGGCTACGATGGAGTCGAATTGGCCTGTTGGGGGGATCACTTTGAAGTCACCAAAGCCGACTCCGCCTACTGCCAGGCTAAGCGGGCCCTGCTCGACCAACATGGTATGCAGTGCCACGCGATCTCGACCCACTTGGTGGGCCAAGCGGTTTGCGACAACATCGACGCCCGCCACAAGCAGATCCTGCCCGACCACATCTGGGGCGACGGCGATCCTGAGGGAGTCCGCCAACGTGCCGCCGCTGAGTTGAAACTCACCGCTCGCGCCGCAAAGCAATTCGGCGTCAAGGTTGTCAATGGCTTCACCGGCAGTTCAATTTGGCACCTCGTCTACAGCTTCCCTCCGAACCTTCCGGGTCAAATCGATCGAGGCTACGAGGACTTCGCCAATCGCTTCGGCCCGATTCTAGACGAATTCCAGAGTAACGGCGTTCGCTACGCCCTGGAAGTCCACCCCACTGAAATCGCGTTCGACATCGCTTCAGCCGAGCGCGCCTTGAAGGCCGTGGGCAACCACCCCGCCTTCGGTTTCAACTACGACCCGAGCCACTTCGGCTACCAAGGCGTCGATTACGTCGAATTCATTTACCGTTTCGCCGATCGCATTTTCCACGTCCACATGAAGGACGTCGCCTGGAGCGAGAAGCCCTGCGAGGTGGGTGTCTTCGGCGGACACGTCGATTTCCACAACCGCAAGCGCTTCTGGGATTTCAAGTCGGTCGGGCGCGGTGACATCGACTTCGAGAAGATCATCCGGGCGCTCAACGACATCGGATACGCCGGCCCACTTTCCGTCGAATGGGAAGATGGCGGCATGGACCGGGAACACGGAGCAGCCGAGTCCGCCTCGTTCGTGCACGACCTCGATTTCCCGCCGTCAAACATCGTGTTCGACGCGCAATTCGATAAAGAGCGGCAGGCTTGATCGTGTCAAGGATGCTCATGCGTCCGTTTCTTATATCCTGTTGCTCCGTTCTGGCCCTTGGTCTCGGCCCAACGTTGATTTACGCCGACTGGCCGCAGTTCCGAGGGCCTACGCAGCAAGGCGAGGCGCCCACCGAGGCGAAACTTCCGCTGACGTGGAGCGCCACGGAGCATGTGATCTGGAAGACAGCCATCCCGGGATTGGGGTGGTCGTCCCCGGTGATTCAGTCAGGGAAGGTTTACCTCACCACGGCCGTATCCGCGAACGGCAAGAACGATGATGCTCCGACGGTCGATCGCTCGTTGCGGGCGTTGTGTTTGGATGCCGGCAGCGGCCAGATCCTATGGAACAACGAGATTTTTCTCCAGAAAGGAACCGATGCCAATCGGATCCACAAGAAGAACAGTCACGCTTCGCCGACGCCGGTGGTTCACGACGCACGGATCTTCGTTCATTATGGACCACACGGGACGGCCTGCTTAAACCTCAATGGCTCGACAGCCTGGAAAGTCGATTCCATCTCCTACACCCCAGTCCACGGGAACGGAGGATCCCCGATCGTTGTTGGGGACAAACTAATCTTCAGTTGCGATGGACCGCCGGAACCATTCGTGATCGCGCTGGACGTTGCGAGTGGAAAACAGGTTTGGAAGACGCCCCGCAACACCGCCGCGACCCGCAAGTTCTCGTTCTGCACCCCGTTGCTCATCGGCGAAGGATCATCGCAGGAATTGATTCTTCCCGGAAGCGGCAACATTTTCTCTTACGACCCGGCGACGGGGAGCGAACGCTGGCGATGCGGATGGGGTGAGGGGTATTCCGTCGTGCCGAGGCCAGTCTTTGGCCATGGCCTGCTTTTTGCGAGCAGCGGCTACGATCAGCCGGTCCTGTATGCGGTCCGTCCGGGCGGCCGCGGGGACGTGACCAACAGCCACGTCGTATGGACCGCCAAAAAAGGCGTGCCGCGCAACGCATCATTCGTCCTGGCTGGTGGCCACTTGTTCACGGTGGACGACAAAGGGATCGGCACCTGTTACCAGGCGCCCACCGGAGAAGTGATGTGGCAAGAACGCATTTGCAGCGATACCTCCGCATCCTTGCTGCACCATGCGGGAAAAATCTACGCATTGGACGAGCAGGGCACCTGCACCGTGTTTGCGGCCGGCCCGGAATACAAGGTTTTGGCGACGAACTCGCTGGGCGAGCGCTCCTTGGCCTCCATGGCCGTGGCCGATGACGACTTTCTGATCCGGACTGAACACCACCTTTACCGGATCGGCGGCTAAAGGCAGCGATTTACACCCGCTTCAGGTAGATGCGGACCTTACCGTCCTTATCAAGGGTGCGCCACATGAGTTGCCCGTCCCGTTTGAACGTCATGATTTCGCCTTTGGCGTCCTGAATCACGAGGGTATTCGCGTCCGACTTTTCGATGACCTTGTAGGCAACGGCGCTACCGGACCCATCCTTATTCAGGCGGCGCATTTCGGCATCGGTAAACTCAAGCCGCATGCCTTCCAATTGACCAGCCACGGCGGTCGACACCGCACCGCCTACCTTGCTCGCCAAGCCGTCCAGCAAGCCCTTTGCAGCGGCTTGGTCCCCACCGGAAGCAGCCTTGAGTGCCGCTTCCGTGGCTTCCTTGTCGAACTCCCATTTTCCGATCAACCAGTTCCCAGGAGCAAAACAAGAGGCAAGCCCAAGGGCAAGACCAGCGAGGACGAAGAAAGCGTGAGTTGGACGGCAGGGAGTCATATCCCCATGGTAGCCGCCCAAATACTCGCGTGTCAATGCGCCTTCCCCCGCGTCACGGGTTTGGATCCGTTCGCAGCAGAAATTCATCGTAGTGAACGAGATTGGAACGCCACCAATCCGCCATCTCGCCGGGGCTCTGGAAAGTGGGGATGGTGCCGCCCCCCGGCACCAGCCACTCTTGCAGTTCCTTTAGAAGAACAGCCTGGCGCGGAGTCTCGATCCCTGGCCGGATCGCTTCGGTCAGCATCATTTCAAACAGTGCCTTCTCTGGGCGGACCCGCATTTCGGCGAATGCCTCACTCAGGATCGAATCGTCCCCCTCGCGCAGTGCTCCGGAGAAGATGGTGGCACGCGACTCTACTGGATAAGGCGCCGACAAGCTCCAGGTCATTTCTCTGACTACAGGATCCGGGCTTGACGCTGCGCTGCTGAGCACGGAGGTAGCTTCACTCAAACTCAAAGCTGATGCGCTCTCGACGGCGAAGAGCCGCACGCCCGAATCAGGATCTCGCAGGGCTTCGATCAGCAGGTAACTGTTCTGCTCGTGCCCTAGAGCCATGAAGTTCGCGATCAGGTCCTTACGGGCAAGGGCTGACGAGCTCCGCAAATCTTTATACCGAAGAACCGGGTCCCCTTCAGGAGGCACCCAGCGATTGGACGAAGAGCCCGGTTTCCCCAAACCCGAAGAAGATGGGGAAGATCGCCTCCCCGTGCTTGCCGAAGCCTCCTTCGTTATCGACTCACGAAGAGAAACAGTGCGGGCTGAAACCAACAAAACGGCAACCGCAACGGTCACGATCAGACCACCGAGGAGAAGAAGGGGAGTACGGACTGCAAACATTAAGCACTTAGACTGCCAGAAGACGCTTCTCCCCGCAACGGGTTGTGCGCAAGCTGGTGCAAGAAATCTCCGGGTGATTACGCCCGATACCACAGTGGCTTGCTCAAAAAAAACATGCTCACCGAATCATTTTGGGTTTGAGAGTATCCGCAATGCGCGTTACGCATTGGCTCATGATGCTCGTTCCCGATTCTCCTGACATGGCGGAGTCGGTTCTTCTACGGGCACTTTAATCGTATCTCCCCCAGACCGTCAGACAGTTAGAGACAAATTGACTCATGAGTTTGGATTACGAACTTGAGAAGCTACGCCTAGAATGTGCCCGTCTCCGGGAACTCCAGGAACGCGGAGCTGCGGCCCTGGACCACTACTCGACAATTTTTGATCTTTGCCCATCAGCTTGCCTGACTCTCGATGCAGCGGGAGTCATCCTAGAGGCGAATCGGGCCGTGGCCGAAATGCTCGGCACCTCCACCTCATCCCTCTGCGGCCATCGTCTAGAAGAACAAGTTTTACCCGAAGACAGAGCTCGGTTTCGAGTTCATCTCCGAACGGACGCCCTTCATGGATCACAGGTGTGCAGCGATTTCCATCTCGTTCGGCTGGACGGGGAGACCATTCCAGTAATGATGGAAAGCGTAAAAATCGACAAGCACGGTTGCTCCAGCCTCATCCTTACAGACCTTCAGGATATCACGGTCAGGCGACGCATTGAAAAGGCACTTCAGGACGAGCGCGATTTCAATGCCACTGTCTTGGGAACGTCAGGCGCCCTGATCATCGCGCTAGATCCGGAAGGCCGAATTTTGAAGTTCAATCAAGCCTGCGAGCAAGCCAGTGGCTACGTTGCCGCCGACGTAATCGGCAAGCACTTCTGGGACCTTCTTCTGCCCAAGGAACAAATCGATAGAGTGCGTGAGGCCTTCACAGCTCTTGCCGGAAGCCAGCTGCCCAGTCGTTACGAGAACCACTGGGTCACCAAGTCAGGCGAGCTGCGGCTCATTTCGTGGGCCAACAGCGTCCTCAAAACCGAAGATGGCCATATCCGCGCGATTGTGGGATCAGGTCTCGACATCACAGATCGGCGCAGGTTGGAAGCCGAAGTTTTAGAGATCGCGGAGCGCGAACAGCGTCGCATAGGAACCGATCTTCACGACGGCCTGGGGCAGCAGCTCACCGCGATGTCACTGATGTGCGAAAATCTTCGTGACGATTTGGCGGATCTGCCCAAGTTCCGAACTCAGGCGGCCGCTCTAGGCGCCTGTTTACGGGAGGCAATCGGCCACACCCGCAATCTCTCGCACGGTTTGATGCTGCGCAACCTGGAGGTAGCCGGTCTCCGGGACGCGCTGGAAAGCTTGGCCGCCACCACCGCGGCGGCCAGTTCAATTCCCTGCGAATTTCTCTGCCCCACCGAGGCTTCAATCGAGGATATTCAGGTGGCGAGCCATCTGTACCACATCGCACAAGAAGCAATCAACAATGCCTTGAAGCACGCAGCGCCCACAAAGATCGAAATTCGTCTCGATTGTCAAGACGGCGCCGCCCACCTTTCCATTCGAGACAACGGGAGAGGCTTCGCACCAAGTTCGCCATTGGGGATCGGATTGGCTGCAATGGAATACCGAGCCAATCTCATGGGAGGGACTCTAAACGTCTCCTCTCATCCAGGAGAGGGCGTCACCATTGACTGCGTCGTATTTCTTAAGCAATGATGGGCCCCATGCGCGCCCAGCACTTGATTGCTTCGGTATTGATTGCCTTGGTCCTCGACTCCGCCGCCACGCCGAGCCCCCCTCGCCCAAATCTGCTATTCGTTCTGTGCGACGACTTACGACCCGTCGCGCTCGGTTGCTATGGGAGTCAGCACGTTCAAACCCCAGAGATTGACCAACTAGCGGCCGACGGAGTCCTATTCCAGAACGCCTTTTGCACCACGTCCCTTTGCTCCCCAAGCCGAGCCTCCATCCTTAGCAGCGTCTACGCTCACACGCATGGGGTGACCAGCAACTTTTGAGTATCCTCCCAATATGAAGTCGTTTCCCAGCCGGCTCCACGAAGCCGGATACACGACCGCCTACTTCGGCAAATATCACATGGGGGAAGAAAATGACGATCCTCGTCCCGGATTTGACCGTTTCGTGACGCATAAAGGCCAGGGCCATTACTTTGACACAGAATGGAATTTTCATGGCACCCATCGGAAAGTCATCACCGGTTACTATACCACCGTAGTCACTGATATGGCATTGGAATGGCTTGCGGAGCAGCAAAACGCTAAGCCCCCCCCTGGTGTCTACTGCTAGGGCACAAAGCTCCTCACAGCTTCTACACTCCTGAGCCAAAGTATCAGCACGCCTTCGACCATGTGCGCGTCGCCTACCCCTCAACCGCTTTTGGACTTGCTGACAAACCTGCATGGATCACTCAACGCCTCACCACTTGGCATGGCATCTACGGACCGCGCTTCGACTGGCGCAAGCAGTTCCCGGACGACCGCCCCGAAGCTGTGATCGACTTCCAGAATATGGTGCACGGATATTGGGGGACGATCCTCAGTATCGATGAAAGCATGGGGCGGCTGATCGCCTGGCTCAAGCAGACCAACCAGATAGAGAATACAATCATCGTTTTCATGGGCGACAACGGCCTCCTTGAGGGCGAGCACGGCATGGTAGATAAGCGAACTGCTCACGATCCATCCATTCGAATCCCCCTGATCATACGCGGTCCCGGAATCCCGGCAGGAAAAAGCATTAGTCAACAAGTGCTGACTGTCGACATAGCACCCAGCCTTCTGGAACTTTGCGGAGCAGAGCCCCTGCCTGGGATCCACGGTCGCAGCTGGGTCAACTTGATTCAGAACGGGGACAGCGGGTGGCGCACCAGCTGGTTTTATCACTACAACTACGAGGAGCAGTTTCCCTATACGCCCAATGTCCGGGCCATCCGAACGGATGATTGGATATACATCCACTACCCCACTGGAACTGGAGGTCCCGACCAGCACATGGCGGAGCTATATGACCTGAAGAACGATCCCGAAGAAACTAAGAATCTGATCTCATCTGCTCAGCATGCAGAGCAAATCCTCGCGCTTCAGGATGAACTAAGCTGGCTCATGGCCGACACTGGGCTCACTGCGGCGACGGCCAAAATGCCACTCGACAAAGGAATCAAAGCAGCGCTTCCTGATCAGCAGATCCGTTGACGGAACTTTGCCGTTCCCGTAGTAATTCCGCCAGACACTTCCTTGTGTCTTCGAGTTGAGATTCAAGCACTGCGATCCGTTTCGCCAACTCCCCCTCTCTCTCGCGGGCCGCCTTGAGAAGCATTTCGCTCGTCCGCCGGTTTTCCCTGAAAAGTTTGAGCATTGTGCTCATTTGAACCCTTCGGCTACGCAGCCAGCCAGCAACCTTGCCTTCACTCAGCTGCCGCTCCAACTCCACGGATCGCCAAAGGTGTTCCCGCGCCCGTTCGTAGTTCGATTGCAAGGGTGGCAACTTTTTGACGGCTGGCGGCCGCACGGAGGCTTCTACCAAAAGACTCCGGATCGCTCTAGCAGCCTGCATCAAATCGTGCCGCTCAGCCACAAACTGCTGCGCCCGCTCCACTCGCCGTTTCACCTCTGGGCCTCCGGCGAAACAGTCCAACATCGCCTGAACGGCCACGTCCAAGTCTGGCTCTCCCCAGATGTGCGTGGGCGGATAGTGTCGACTTCCTGGACCGACCTTCCGCATCTCAATTGGAATTAGCCAAGAGTTGTCCGGACTCATGAAACTCATGTTTCCCGAGTAGGCGGTGGCAATGCAGGGCTTGCCCCAGCCCATGGCTTCCAACAGCGTCAGTCCAAATCCTTCAGCCCGATGCAGACTGACATAGCAATCCGATCGGTTCATGAGCGCCTCCATCGCGCCCACGGGGAGGAAGCCGTCATAAAAAATCACATCCGGCCGATGCGAAAACGCACCGCGCAACCGTTCCCATTCCAGTGGATAATCACCGCCGTTGCTGGACTTGATGACGCACACTGCTCGCTCGGGATCCGGATCGGGAAACGCTCGGCAAAACGAAGCAGCCACGGCTTCGGGGTTCTTCCTCCGCACACAACTGTGAAAATCAAACGCAAAGAGATACACAAAGGCATCGTCCGCGATCCTTGGGAACCCTCCGTCCAGATCCAGGTTTAACAGCGGACTCCCAATCGTTAAGGGATAGGGAAAAACCTTCACTGGCACATCGGCAACGCTCCCTCGAATGGAGCTCGCGGTGAACTCGCTGCACGTCCAAATCTCGTTCACGTAGGGCACACCTTTGCGCGCCGCCTCAGGCAATTCTGGCGTCTCCCAAAACCAAACGCCGATTATGTAGCGCGCCTCAAAAAACTCATTGCCGAGAATTCGGGCTAAACTCGGCAAGTGCTCTCCGTTGACGCTGCAAATACAGATGGGAAACTCCTTGCCAAGCTCCGAGCCGTCCCCAATCGGTTGAACATCGGCGATTGCCTCCAAGTGCCGGAGAGGGACGTCGTAGGCTTCGAACGCAACTCCCGCCTGGCGGAAAGCCTTGGCCAGCGCTCGCCCGACTTGGCCAAGACCTAGAGGAGAATTTAGAAATCCAGTCAGCATGACCGGTGGGAGTCCACCTGGCAAATCTGACCTTCTGCCGGTGGAGTGGGTGCGCTGCGACGCAGACGAAGACATGGACGAGAGTTCACGAGATCACCGTCCTCCTCCCCTGTCAAACCCACAGTCCAGGTGTTGGTCAATCCACGACTTGACCAATGGGAGCAGTCTCTTCCACGGGATCTGGCAGGAGCAGAGAAATGAAGGCTGCGGGAATGAACATAAAGCTAGCCAACTCCATGGCGGCCGGCACGTTCAAATCCTTCTGGTAAATGCCAAAGAACACAGTTCCACCGGCGGCGATGATCCGCCCGATGTTGTAACAGAAACCCGCACCCGTGGTCCGCAGCAAAACCGGGAAGAGTGGCGGCAGGCACATCGTAAAGAGACCAAAAACCCCCTGGCATGCCCCGATCAAAAAGAACCAAACCTTCGTCTCCGCCCAGTCCCAATCCCAGTGAAAGGCGACAAACATGCAGGCGAAATAGGCAAGGAACATTGAAAAAATCGTCTTCCGATACCCCATCCACTTGGCCAACCCGCCCGCGATGAAATTGCCAAGTATGGAGCCGAACATGATCCACATCAGTGCAGCGGCCACGACCGCATCCTTGCCCGTTTTGTCGAGCGACGCGACCGCTGGAAGCAGTTTAACATACTTGGCTTGCCAGAACAGAAAGGCCCAGTGCGCCGTCAAGCCGACGCCGCAGATCATGAGGACGCGCCAAGTCACTCCGGCCACCTTGGCTCCGAACAATTCGGAAATTTTCGGGACCGGCTGGCCTTCCCGGGCGGCCTCCCAGGTTTCCGTTTCCGGCACCGCTTTTCGGATCCACAACGTCAGTAGCGCTGGGAGAATGCCCACGAGGAAGAGAAACTTCGGTTCCCGTCCGGCCAAGAGCCAACCCGCCAAACAGGCCAGCAGCACGCCACAGTTTACTGCGCTTTGCAGAACCGCCGCGATCCAGGGGCGCCAGTTTTTTGGCCACGTCTCTGAAAGCAGCGACGCGCCCACGGCCCATTCCCCGCCAATCCCAAGCGCCGAAAGGAACCGGCACAGCGCCAATTGCTGCCAGTTCTGGGCGAAGTAGGACAGCCCCGTGAAACACGCATAGGTGAGGATGGTCAGCATCAACGTACGGCTCCGGCCCACCAGATCCCCCACCCGGCCGAAAAACCCCCCCCCAGGGCCCACCCGATCAGGAACATCGCCTGAATGATGGCTCCGTTGCGGCCCACATCCGGGTGCTCCTCGGGCACGCCCATCAACTGCGCCACGAAGACCGCCCAGACCAGCGTGTAGAGGTGCATGTCCAACCCGTCGAACAACCAGCCCAGCCAGGCGGCGATCCCGGATTTCCACTGGTGTGGCGACAGATCACGCAAGCGTGTGACCTCGGTGGGCGAACTCATCTGGTGCATGGGGCCGCCAGTCTGCTTGAGCGCCCCCCGCCTGGCAAGCTCCGGGAAATGCTTTTCGCGTCCTCAGCGGTCGCGCCTCCATTCTTCATTACGATTTACGGCGGCAGCGCCAAAGAATTGGCTAGCCGTAAGGAAAGGTTTCCCGCAAAATGTTTCTTTCCCCCTCTTTATGAAACCCCTGCAGTGCTTGTTGGTGACGGCGGTCTTTACCCTCGCCGGCGCGGGAGGCGCCTTGGCTAGTGAGGCCGATATCAAAATTCCCAAACTCGATACCGTGTCATTCCCCGCGCTCGGGGGCATCAGCGGACACGGCTTGATGCTCATCGGCCTCGTGATCTGTATCCTCGGCGCCCTCTTCGGGCTGCTCCAGTACCGGCAAACCCGCCAACTCCCCGTTCACGAGAGCATGGCCAAGGTTTCCAATACGATCTGGGAAACCTGCAAAACCTATCTCTACACGCAGGGCAAGTTCCTTGGAATCCTCTGGGGACTGATCGCCGTCTGCATGATTTACTACTTCGGATTTCTCCAACATGCGGGGCCGTTCCGGGTGATAGTCATCCTGCTCGCCTCCATTCTCGGGATGGCAGGCTCCTTTGGCGTCGCTTGGTTCGGCATCCGGATCAACACGGTCGCGAACTCCCGAACCTCCTTCGCCGCCCTCCGTGGACAACCCTTCGCCACCCTCGGCATTCCCCTGCGCTCCGGGATGAGCGTCGGCCTGCTCCTCGTCTGCGTGGAGCTCTTTTTCATGATCTGTATCTTGATCTTCCTCCCGCAAGATCTGGTCGGCCCCTGCTTTATCGGGTTCGCCATCGGGGAATCCCTGGGTGCTTCCGTGCTCCGGATCTGCGGCGGAATCTTCACCAAGATCGCGGACATTGGCTCCGACCTCATGAAAATCGTCTTCAAGCTCCCCGAAGACGATCCTAAGAACCCCGGCGTCATCGCGGATTGCACGGGGGACAACGCGGGCGATTCCGTGGGCCCTTCCGCCGATGGATTTGAGACCTACGGCGTCACTGGAGTCGCCCTCATCACCTTCATTGCTCTCGCCCTGGCCGAAAGCCCGGAAGTCGGCGCCACCCTCATCGTCTGGCTTTTCGCGATGCGGGCGCTCATGATCGTGACGTCATTGGGTTCTTATCTCCTTAACGAATCGATCGGCAAATCTCTCTACGGCACCAAGAAGGACTTCGACTTCGAGGCGCCCCTGACTCACCTCATCTGGATCACTTCGCTGGTCTCCATCGCCGTCACATTCCTGGCGAGCCATCTTCTGCTCGGCGATTTCAAACTCAACGGCCAGGCGCTTCCAGACCTTTGGTGGGTGCTCTCCTGCATTATTAGCTGCGGGACGATCGCCGGCGCGCTAATTCCCGAGTTCACCAAGATTTTCACCAGCCCGAATTCACGTCACGTCAAGGAAATCACCAACGCATCCCAACACGGCGGCGCCTCGCTAAATATCTTATCCGGCTTCGTCGCTGGAAATTTCTCGGCGTTCTGGATGGGGCTAGTCATCACCGTGCTCATGTACTTCGCGTGGCAATTCTCGTTGAATGACGCCCTCATGTCCATCATGCCAGAAAAATTCAGCTTTGCGGCTCCTATCTTCGCTTTCGGTCTCGTCGCATTTGGATTCCTCGGCATGGGGCCGGTCACCATTGCCGTGGATAGCTTCGGCCCGGTCACCGACAACGCCCAATCCGTTTATGAATTGAGCCAAATTGAAGGTCGCCCCAAGATCGGAGCGGAGATCAAGAAAGCCTTCGGATTCTCCCCGGACTTCGAGAACGCCAAACACCAACTGGAGAAGGCCGATGGAGCCGGAAACACGTTCAAAGCGACCTCAAAACCGGTACTGATCGGCACGGCTGTAGTCGGTGCCACCACCATGGTTTTCGGCATCATCATGCTCCTGGAAAATCTCTTCGGAGATGTCGTCACCGGCCTCTCCATCGTCCAGCCGCAAATTATCCTCGGCCTGCTCATGGGCGGCTCAGTGATTTATTGGTTCACGGGAGCTTCTTGCCAGGCGGTTGTCACCGGCGCCTACCGGGCCGTGGTCTATATCAAGGAGCACATGAAGCTGGACGCCACCACCGCGTCAGACGAGGACAGCAAAGAGGTCGTCGCCATCTGCACGCAATATGCACAACTTGGCATGTGGAATATCTTCGCGGTGATCTTCTGCTTTGCTCTGGCGCTGCCGTTCTTCGATGCGTATTTCTTCATCGGCTATCTTATCGCCATTGCGTTCTTCGGTTTGTTCCAAGCCATCTTCATGGCCAATGCCGGTGGCGCCTGGGACAACGCCAAAAAGATCGTCGAAGTCGATCTGCGCCAGAAAGGCACGGACCTGCACGCCGCCACCGTCGTGGGCGATACGGTGGGAGATCCATTTAAGGACACGTCCTCGGTGGCTCTGAACCCTGTCATTAAGTTCACCACTCTCTTCGGTCTCCTCGCCGTTGAGATCGCCGTCACCATGACGCACCAGACCACCAAAAATCTGATCGGGGGCTTCTTCCTTATCACCGCCCTTGTCTTCGCCTACCGCTCCTTCTACGCCATGCGCATTCCGCAGTCGCGCTAAACGCGAACGCGCTGGGCGCGCCAGTTGACGGGTTGAGGGTTGGGGATCGACTTCTACGACAATGTCCAGCGGCGCGCCCCCACGGCAACCGCAGCCCGCACGCGGCTGCTAGTATGTTCGCCAGGGCCGTGGAGACGGTGCAAAAAAACCGCCTCGAAGGAATTCTCCTCCGGGCAGGAGAACAGTCGGCCTACAGAGGGACAGTCAACCTGCTTGATTATTGCTTTGTCATCGACCTCCTTCCGATCCGTGCTCATCCGCTTGATCCGTGGTTCCCGCAAAAAACGTTTCTACAGCCACGGATCGCGCGGATCTACACGGATATCGAGACAGGCTAATCTTCAACGCGCAACCGGCCACGAACATAGCCCGGACTTTAGTCCGGAGATCGCGGACTGAAGTCCGCCGGCAGCGACCTACGCCGCCTTCCCCAAAGTCCCCCGCTAACAATCGAGCAAACCGGATTTGAATCCCGTCTCCATGAACCGGATCACCTCGGTAGGCGGCACGGTGGATCCATCCGGGTTCCGCAGGTTCCCGGCGTGGACCTCTCGGCGGAGCCGGATCAGCGCCTCGAAGTCGGCCAGCCAGGCACGCGGCACCAGCACGAAGTGCCCGCCGTTGGCTTCGAACGCCTGCACGGCCTCCCAGGTTTCCGTGGCGGTCGGTGGGATCGGGTTCTGTTCGTCTATCATGAGGATGACGACGCCCGCCTGCCCGGTGAGGTATTCTTCCTGAAGCCGCTTGATCGATAAGATGAGGCCAATTCCGGCCCGTTGTTCACTGACGAGCACCACCAAAGCCGTGGCCGGGCCAGACATCCAGCTCCGTGCCGGTGGGTTTTACGTGATAGGCGCTCGCCCCAAGAAAGTAGGCGGTGCGGACATCATCGTCGTCCTCCGAGCTGGAGACCATAATGCGAGGGATGACGCCCCATTCCGGATTGTGCTGCATGAACTGGAGGACATCAAAGCCGTCCCCGTCCGGCATGTTCAGATCGGTGATGACGATGGTGGGGAATGGGTGGCGGGCGCGGTCGGAGAATTCGCCATTGCCTGCCATAAAGGCGATGCCTTCGCGACCGCTGTTGGCCAAGTGGACCGTGCTGCGGTCCGAGAGCTCCTTTCGAAGCGCGTGCTGGGTGAGAAACAGCCGCCCGAGATCGTCGTCGATCAAGAGGATGTGGTGTGCACTGCGCTTCATCGAGTAAGATGCAGTGATTTATATCTTCTGCAGGTCCCGTACCATGGGACTCAAGCCTTTGCCTTGTGCCAATCACACCACGTAGCTCCATCCACCCGCCTTCAACCTTCGGTCCGGTCTTTCCAATACCCTGGCCTACGGTTCATGTGGGCGACGGCTAGAATTTGAATTTCCCCATCAATGTAGCGATAGACGAGCGAATGACGGAACTTCCCCACGCGCAGTTTGCGAAACTCGCCATCGAAACAACGGTAGCGCGTCGGATCGCGTCGAGCATGGAGAATGGCACTCTCCAGCGCCTGCACAAACAGCTCGCCCTGAATTGGATCGTCCGCCCGTATCCACCCCGCCTCAGCCATGGCCTCGGCTTCCGCTTCCGGGTGAAGACGAAAACCAACCATCGCCGCAAAGTCAGACCAATCTTGCCAGTGGAATCCAACTAAACCGCCCGCAACCGGCGCAGGAAATCCTCTCCTTCAATCAAAGACACCTCGCCAGCATCGATCTCCGCGGCGCGATGGCGAATCGTCCGGGTCCACTCCGCTCCGAGCCCTTCCGGGTCGCTCCCGTTCTCAGCGGCGGTCACCAGCCGCGCAAACTCGGACCGTTCTGCTTCGCTAAGGCTCGCATAGGCTTCCGCCAAGCGAAGAACTCTTTCCGAAATCGGCATGTTCGCAAAGTAGCGCGTTTTGGCAATCCTGTCTACGCTGGAGGGTGGAGGAACTCGGGACAAAGCCCTGGCCGACCGAAATCGCCGTCGCCTCAGATCGCTGAGGAGGTCCGAGAGGTTTATTGGCGACAGTCAACCTGCTTGATTGTCGCTTTAGTATCTCATTAGAACGGGCTTCACCCAAGCCGCACCCTAGCTCAAAAACATGAACCGATTCTCCAACCGCGTCAGAATCGGATTCGCGATCAACTGAATCAGATCCGCTTTGGAGTCCGAGGAGGCGCCGCGTCCGGTGAACTGGCGATTCAGGGCGAGGAGGTCCGGCTTCTTGAGCGGCTGGCAAATGGACTGGACCCGCTCACGCACCAAGTCGTAATCCGGTTCTTCCCAAGTTTTGACTTCGGCGTAGAGCGCTTCGAGGTCTTGCAGGGCAGACCGGTTGGGGTCCGTCGCCTCAACGGCGTGGGCAACGGGAGCGACACCTGGTGCTTTCAACTGTTTCATCTTTTGAACGAGAACACTGATAGTCAGTGTATGCAAACATTCAAGACTGTCCAGGAGTGTTTGCAGCTCGGTGAGATCCCGGGCCGACAGGTGATTGGAGGCATCCCGGAACGCTGGGCGGATGAGATCGGCTAGCTCTCGTGTGGTCATCTCGGTGCGGAGGATTTTAGGCTAGGGATCGTCACGGTTCAGAGCGCCTCGACTTCTTGCCGCAGGATGGCCAGCGCGGCTCGAACCCTTTGCGCGTTGGAGTAATCCAGCGCCATCGGTCGCACATGCTTGGACCGATCCTCACTGGCTTTGCGGAAGCCCGCGTAGTGGGGGATGATCGCTTTGGAAGCCTGCAGGTTCAGCCGAGCTTGATCAAACCCTTCGACGAACCCTTTGATAGCTTTTTTGGCGCTGCCTTCCGCGGCCCAGTGGACCGAATTCAACACCGCTAGAATTGAAGGCATTTTGGACCGTCCCTCCCAGAGAGCCCGAGTGAATTGGGGAACGAACCTTGTCAGAAAGTGCGTGATCCCGTTCAGCGCCACCGGATCTTGCTGACTCGGCATCAGGATGACGTCCGACGCGGCCAGCGCTCCGACGCACGACGTCGTCAGGCGCGGCGGACAATCGGTGATGACATAATCAAATTCACTGCCCCAAAGACTAATCATCTCCGCCACGATGAATCGGCAATCGTAGATCTCGCTGGCATCCACCCGGGCCGTGCCCTGCACCTTCTTCGCGGTCCAGAAATAGCTCATGAGCGAAAGCTCCTCGGCAATCTGTAGGTCGCTGGTGGTGGGAAGAACGGCGAGCGTCCCGCCGTTCGCGCAAGCTCTGCTCACCAGCACCGCCTCGGGCTTCGCAGTAAGCTTCCCCCAGTTCGACACTCGCGGAGTTCTCGCATAGTTCACCAGAGCTTGAGCCACCAGCGGTGAGAGGCGGCGACTGAAGTCCTTGGCTTCGTCAATCGTAAGCGTCAAGCGCGTCAGAGATTCCTGCCAGTCCAGATCAATCAGCAGCACCCGCTTTCCTTGATCGGCCAAAGCAGCCCCCAGATTCGCGGCGAGCGTGCTTTTGCCGACTCCGCCTTTCAGATTTGCCATCGCGATGACTTTGCCGGTGCACTCTTTCTTAAGGGCAAGAAAATCGGTTCTCCCGCGATCCAAGAACCACGGGTTCAGGTCGCCGATGCGGAACTGCTGATTCGTTGAGTCCTTTCGAACCCACATCCTCTCCATCCATTGGACAAAGTCTTCGTGGTCACCCGAGTCGGAAGCGGCGGAGGTCATCGGTGGAAGAGGTTTCGGTAACGAACCTCAGCTAGTCGATTCCCTTGATCTTTGCAAGCCCTCCTCTGCGGAGCGAGATCAGCCCCAGAATGCAGATTCAGTCCGGCTTCATCTCTTCGTGCGCTTCGCGAACTTCTTGGTGAGAACACGGCTTCGGTCACCACGGAGGCTCCGAAGAGCACGAAGGGAACTTGGAGAGAAGCGGGGAATCGCGGATCGCTCCGGCCACCCCCGCAAGGGGGCGGCTACCGTGGACGGCCAGGCGTGGGTGCGCAGGGCCCGCCAGTGTGCCGACTCCTTTTTCCGCCGGAAATTTGGACCCGCTCGCGTGCCGGCTCCTTTTTCCGCCGGAAATTTGGGCCCGCCCGCGTGCCGGCTTCTTTTTCCGCCGGAAATTTGGACCCGCCCGCGTGCCGGCTCCTTTTTCCGCCGGAAATTTGGGCCCGCCTGCGTGCCGGCTCCTTTTTCCGCCGGAAGTTTGGACCCGCCTGCGTGTCGGCTCCTTTTTCCGCCGGAAATTTGGGCCCGCCCGCGTGCCGGCTTCTTTTTCCGCCGGAAATTTGGACCCGCCCGTGGACAGGATCCTGGGAGCTTTGGGAGCGTGGGAGCTTTGGGAAGGGCCTGGCGGTTGCGAGCCAGCTCGATTGGCTCTTTTGATCCCTTCGGGCTCTTCGCGTCCTTCGTGGTGCTCTTATCCCTAAATCCGGGAATCCGATCGCGTCTCCGGGTGATCCTAAACTTCTCTCATCCCCAAGGAAAAATCCCTGCGTCCTCTGTGCTCTCTGTGGTGGAATCGGTCGTTCTTCACCACAGAGACCACAGAGGAAGCAGACAGAGCCTGTCAGACATCGATCTCGTTCTTGAGTCTTCCGTCTCTTCGCGTCCTTCGTGGTGAGGTTTCTCCTTTATTCGGGAGCGTTGTCCCGCCCCCTTCAGGGCGGGGCGATTCCTTGCGCTTTCCCAGGCCTGCGGTCGCTGAGTGCTCCCTGCGGCCCGGGCTACCCTGTCCCGGCCCTTCAGGCCGACGGAACGGAGCTTTGGGAGCTTTGGGAAGGGCCTGGCGGTTGCGAGCCAGCTCGATTGGCTCTTTTGATCCCTTCGGGCTCTTCGCGTCCTTCGTGGTGCTCTTATCCCTAAATCCGGGAATCCGATCACGTCTCCGGGTGATCCTAAACTTCTCTCATCCCCAAGGAAAATCTCTGCGTCCTCTGTGCTCTCTGTGGTGGAATCGGTCGTTCTTCACCACAGAGGGCACAGAGACCACAGAGGAAGCAGACAGAGCCTGTCAGACATCGATCTCGTTCTTGAGTCTTCCGTCTCTTCGCGTCCTTCGTGGTGAGGTTTCTCCTTTATTCGGGAGCGTTATCCCGCCCCCTTCAGGGCGGGGCGATTCCTTGCGCTTTCCCAGGCCTGCGGTCGCTGAGTGCTCCCTGCGGCCCGGGCTACCCTGTCCCGGCCCTTCAGGCCGACGGAACGGAGCTTTGGGAGCTTTGGGAGCTTTGGGAGCTTTGGGAGCTTTGGGAGCTTTGGGAGCTTTGGGAGCTTTGGGAGCTTTGGGAGCTTTGGGAGCTTTGGGAGCGTGGGAGCGTGGGAGCGTGGGAGCGTGGGAGCTAGGGGAACCGCAGATGACGCCGATGGGCGCAGTCATCGTCGCGGCGCTGGGGTATTTGGTGGTTCCCATCGACGCGATTCCCGATTTGGTGCCCGGAGCTGGCTTGGCGGACGATGGCGCGTCCTTGGCGGGAGCCCTGGCCACTGTGGCGGCGCAGATCAAGCAGGATCACCTGGATCGGGCGAAAGAGATGGTGAAGGGTTTCTTCGGCTGAGGCTGGGTGGAGGACTCGAAGAGCACGAAGGGGTTTCTGGGTGGGACGGGAGTCGGGCGCTCGATGCCCCCCCGCAAGGGGGCGGCTACCGTCGAGATCAACGTTTGGCCTCAGGCGCAGGTGCGCACGGCCCGCATTTTTGCCGGCTCCCTTTCCCTAGGCGGATGGACGATCAAGGAACCCGAGCCCAAATCAGCTTCAAGTATCGAGACTCTGGATAATTCGATAACGTCGGATGATCCGGCCCCGCGCCCGTGCGATCGAGAATTTGCAGGCGCTTCTGCCGCTTGTGCGCCGCCGTAATCACCACGTATTCAAAGGCCTCCGCGGAGAGCTGTCCGGAACAGGAGCAAGTCACAAACAATCCCCCGGGCGCGACGAGCTCAACGGCCAGTTTGTTGAGATCCGCATATTTGCCCATGCCCTTCTCATCGTCTTTTCCCTGGATGAATTTCGGAGGATCCGCCACCACGAGATCCCACTTGCGGCCGTTCTCGATCATCGTCCGCATCCAGGTGAACGCGTCCGCGTGGGTGAACTTGATCTTGGCCTGATTCAGATTCGCATTGCGCTTGGCCATCTCCACCGCGGTTTCATCGAGATCCACCGCCGTCACCTCCTTGGCGCCGCCGAGAGCCGCATGGATCGAAAATCCACCGGTATAACAACAGAGATCCAGCACCGTCCGTCCTTTGGATAGCGTCCCCAGCTTTTTGCGATTGTCCCGCTGATCACAGAAGAAACCGGTCTTATGCCCGGAGCTGAAATCCACTTCATAGCGGACGTCGTGCTCCCGGATTTTCACGTTGCGCACCGGGTCTGATTCCACCCCGCCACGCGCCGGAATATTCTCCACCCGCCCGATCTCCGGATCGATGTCGATCAGGACCCGCTTGGTATCGAAGAGTTCGTGCAGCAGCGGCAACCACCGGGGCAACCGTTGCCAAGCCGCCAAGCTGCTGATTTCCACGGAAAGCACATCGGCAAACTTGTCCGCCACGAATCCCGGCAAGAAATCGGCGCCGCCGTTGATGACCCGGTAGCTGTCCGTCTCCCGGTCCAGTTCGAGGATGCCTCGTCTCAGCTCCGCGGCCCGGCGGATCGCGATTTCGAAGAACGATTCGTCCAAGTCCTCCGCGGTGTGCGAGACGATCCGCAGCGGGATTCGGGTCCGGGGATTCCAGAGCCCCCACCCGAATGGTTCCCCGTCCTTGCCGATGACCCGGACCAAGTCCCCGGGCTTGGCGTCCCTGGAGACTTCCCCGATCATTTTAGGCCAAATCGAGGGGTGAAAACTGACAGTCTTAATCTGAACGGTGGGCACTTTCCAAAAAGGCATCATGCCATGGGCGTTGTCGAGCACGACCGCGCGGTTCATCTAGAAGCTTCCTTCAGCTTGCCGACGCAAACCGGTCTGCCGCTGGATCCTCGGCGAGGGTCATCCGGGCGGCGCCGTTGGATGCCAGGTGCACGAGAATGTGGTGCACGCTTTCCGGATCCGCTCCCAGCGCGGTGGCCACGGCGTCCGCCGATAATGCCTCGCCCGGATGGGCTTTGAGGTGGCGGCGGACGCGGTCCATCAAGCCGAGGAAGGCTCCCGCCGCTTTCTTCCCAGCCTCAACGCCTGGCTGGTGATAGGCATTGATGTTCACCAGGGAGGCATAAAACGTCACCGCCCGCTCAAAGAGCCCGATGAGCACTCCGAGGTTAAAGGCATCGACGAGCGGGACGGAAATCGTCATCGACTGACGGCCGTTTTCCGCCAGCGCCGCACGAGTGCCACGGAGGAAGCCTTGGAGGTAATCTCCGGACGTGGCGCCATTGGCCTCATCGACCACCAAGGAAGCGCCGTCGCGATCTTGGCGCACCTCGACGAACACGGCGAAGAAGTTGTTCACGCCCTCGCGCAACTGCTGCACGTAAGCGTGCTGGTCCGTGGAGCCCTTGTTCCCGTAAACGGCCAAGCCTTGGCAAACCCGTTTCTCGTTCCCGAGTTCGAATTCCTTGCCGAGCGATTCCATGACGAGCTGCTGGAGGTACTTGCTGAAGAGAACCAGACGGTCCTTGTAGGGTAGAACCACCATATCCTTTTCGCCACGCCCGTTGCCCGCGAAATGCCACATCAGGGCCAGCATCATGGCCGGGTTGTGGGCCGTGTCGGAACGGCGGGTGCGCCGGTCCATGGCTCGGGCTCCGGCAAGGAATGAATCGACATCGACGCCTTGCAGCGCCGCTGGCACCAAACCGACGACACTCATCACGCTGGTGCGGCCGCCGACCCAATCCGCCATGGGAAAGCGCGCGATCCACCCCTCGGCCACCGCGACTTTGTCGAGCTGACTGCCGACGCCGGTGATGGCGACCGCATGTTGGGCAAATTCCAATCCCGCGGCCTCGTAGGCGGCGCGGACTTCGAGCATTCCGTTGCGGGTCTCGGGCGTGCCCCCGGACTTGGAAGTCACCACGACGAGGGTTTGCGATAAGCCATCGAGCCCGATCTGGCGGAGCACGCGGTCGATTCCGTCCGGATCCGTGTTGTCCAAAAACCAAGTCTGCAAGGCCGGTTGAGCGGCCAAGGCATCCCCCACCAGTTGGGGGCCAAGGGCGGAGCCACCGATCCCGACGCAAAGCAACCGCCGGAAGCGATCGGCGTGCGGAGGGACGACCTCTGCCCGATGCACTTTGGCGGCGAAGGCTTTGGCCGCTTCCAAGCCCTCAATGATCTCCTCCCGCAATTCCGGCGTGGGCGCGAGGTCGGGATCGCGCAGCCAGTAGTGACCAACCATGCGGTCCTCGTCCACGTTGACCTTTTCCCCTGCTTCAAGCCGTGCCAAGTCCGCATACGCCTTTTGGCAGGAAGGCTCCATGGACCCCAGCCAGCCTGGGGAAAGATGCATCTGGCTCACATCGAGCCAGAGATCGAGTTGTCCGTCGCGGCAGCGGATGAGTTGCTCCCGGTATCGATTCCAATGCGAGGCGTGGTCCGTCATAAGTAAGTTGGGCGGTTCTCACCCTTGGCCGGGAGTGTCCACTCCGCACGAAAAACTTTGCCATGTCCCGATTTTCGATGGACACCCGCGGACTGTGCGGGGAATCTGGCGGGTAATGAAGTCCTTGCTTGCCCTCCTTGGAGTCGTGACCCTGATGACCCTTTCCAGCGCATGCGCCGCCGACACCACGGGGCTGTTCCGGCACGTCGTGCTCTTCAAGTTCAAGGCGGACGCGACCCCGGAGCAAATCGCCAAGGTTGAATCCGAGTTCCGCAAATTGCCGTCGCAGATTGATGCGATCGTCGACTTTGAATGGGGCACTTCGCAAACCGTCGAAGTGGAGTTGGCGCAAGGCTACACCCACTGTTTTTTCGTGACCTTTACGGACAAAGCGGGTCTCGAAACCTACCTCCCCCACCCGGCCCACACGGCGTTCGTCGGATTGGTCAAGCCATTGCTTGAGTCGGCCCACGTCTTCGATTACGTCTCTTCGCGCTAAGCATGAACGGCGACAACTACCATGATGACATCGCCCAGATCATGGCCACCTCGCCGAGCGTGGTCGGGATCCTCGCGGTGGCGGTCATCATGCTCATCGCCATCCTTTCCGCCGCTGGCGCCCTCGTTTCGTTCCTCTTCACGATGACCTTCTTCCGGATTCCGGAGGAGCATCGCAAAATGGGATTGGGCCATGTTTGGTTGATCTGCATCCCTGTCTTCGGGATTTGGTGGCTCCACGTCACCATCAAAAAGCTCGCGGAATCCTTCGAGTCCTTCTTCCGCAGCGCCCAAGCCACGGACGACGCTGGTCACCGGCTTACCGACATCGAATGCCCGGACTGCGACTATGGCATCAAAGCCGGCCTTGTGCTCTTCGTCACCACGATCGTCGCCCATCTCTCGGGGCTTTTGCTGTACACGAAGCTGCCGATGGTCATTCTCACCGGCCTTTCGGTGGCCGCCGCCGCCGTGACCGCGGTGGCGCTGGTCTACTTTTTCATCGTTTTCCGCATCCGCCGCCTCATTCCGGATCCCGAGTTGGAAGCGCTGCCGGAAAGCTATATTTGATTCCAGCCCGGCCCAAGCTTCCGGTCCGCAGGCCCCTGAGCCGGGAGGGTGCCACCCCGCCTTTGCCGCATTGACTTTCTCCCGGCTCTGCTCCCCTGTTTCCGTCACAGCCCTCCATGTCCCGCACCCTCAAACTCGGCGTCAACATCGATCACGTGGCCACGCTGCGGCAGGCGCGTTACGCTCCAGATCCCCGCGTCCACAACGCGGAACCGCTCGTCTTGCGCGCCGCCCGGGAATGCGAGGCCGCCGGCGCGGATTCCATCACCGTCCACCTCCGCGAAGACCGCCGTCATATCCAAGACCGCGACGTCCAGGAGCTGCGTGAGCAACTCCGCCTCCCCCTCAATCTCGAAATGGGGAACACCCCGGGCATCCTCGAGATCGCCCTCCAAGTGAAGCCGGATTACGTCTGCCTCGTGCCCGAGCATCGCCGCGAAGTCACGACGGAAGGCGGGCTTGACGCCGTGACCCACGCCCGCGAGCTGGCGCCCACGATCCAGCGCCTGCAAGCGAACGGGACCCAAGTCAGCCTGTTCATCGATCCTCTGCTGAACCAAGTCGGGGCGGCCGCGGGCCTTGGGGCGGACATGATTGAGCTCCACACGGGCGCCTTCGCCAACGGCTGCCCGGAAGGTTGCCCGAGTGAATTGGCCCGCCTCATCGAAGCCGCCGAAGCCGCGCACCAAGCCGGCCTCAAGGTCAACGCCGGGCATGGAATCAACATGAACAACCTCGCGCGGCTGTTCAGCATCCCGCATCTCCACGAGCTCAACGTCGGCCATCACCTCGTCTCGGAAGCCGTCTTCATCGGCTTACGCGCCTCCGTGGCCGCGATGCTGAGCGCCATGACTTCCTACCGGCCCTCCACCGCCGCCCAGGTTTCCGCATGAGCATCCACGGGATCGGCGTCGATGTCGTCGAAAACGCGCGCATCCGTCAGTCCATCGAGCGGCTTGGCGATGCCTTCCTCAACCGGGTCTTCACGCCCCGGGAGCGATCGTATTGCGACGCCATGAAGTTCCCGGCTCCCCATTACGCCGCGCGCTTCGCCGCCAAGGAAGCGATCGCCAAGGCTTTTGGTACGGGCATCGGTAAGGATTTGCACTGGACGGACATGGAGATTCTGCGCAAAGAAAGTGGCGAACCTTACGTTGTCCTCGGCGGCAGTGGCAAAGCCTATGCCGACCGCGCCGGCATCGTGCGCATCCTCATCAGCCTCACCCACACCGATCACTACGCCGCGGCCAACGCGGTCGCTTGCACCGATGACAACGGATTCTGAAGAGTCGAGCTCGGTCATTGAATTGCCCGAGGGCGTCGACGCCGTCCTCACCCGCCCCGCGAAGTCCAAGCGACGCCGCACGGTGGAGACCGGGTTGCGCTGGGCCATGAGGATCATCCTTGCGGGGGTGTTTCTCTACGCTGGCGCGCTCAAAGTGAAGGAGCCGATCCGCTTCGCCGAGGACATTCGCAACTACCAACTCGTCAGCGATCCGGTGCCCGCCGCCCTGGCCTTGAGCCTGCCCTGGCTGGAAATCCTCGCCGCCCTGGGCGTGCTCACCGGTCTGCTGTATCGCGGCAGTTTGGTGATTCTGGCCGGGATGGTCGTCACGTTCATCGCCGCCATCGCCAGCGCCTGGGCCCGCGGTTTGGACATCAGCTGTGGCTGCTTCGGGGAGCGCAGCGCTGGGGCCACGAACTATCCGTTGCACCTGTTTGAGAATTTCGTCTTGCTCGGGCTCTGCACCGTCCTGCTGCTGTATCAACTCCGCCAAGACCGGCGAGCGGCGGCCAAGTGAACGAACCCGGACGGCCGTTCTGGCATCGTGCTCGTGCTCAGCGAAGCGGTGCTCGTCATCGCAATCGAATTCGCATCGTAGTCGATCTGGAAAACCGTTGGTTTCGAGCACGAGCACGAGATTGAAAACGAACTTCGTCTCCTTCCATCGGCCCTTCGTGTCTTCCCTCGTGTTCAGCGAAGCGGTGCTCGTGCTCGTGCAGGTAATCGAAACACCGTTGAACCTCCAGGCGAACTTGCGGGCCCGGGAGCCGAAAAGTTACTCTCCGTTCCACATCCGCGCCCCGTGGATTGCCTGCTAAATCCGGAAATGGAGTCATCGCACGCGGAGGCTTGGAGACGCGGAGAACCAGAGAGGATATTGGTTTTGGTGAACCTGAGGTTTCACCCTAGTTTCGGGAAGGACTTGGCCTCGCGCAGAGACGCAGAACGGGACGGGAGTTACGAGATACGATTGACGATTTTTGATTTCCGAACTGTGAAGGGCGAAGAGCGATCTTGCGCTCAGCTGAAAGTCCCTGGTTCTTCGATTCTGGAGCGAAGCGGATGTTAGCCCAAACCACTGTCCGCTATGATTCTCCGCGCTCTCTGCGGCTCTGCGCGAGGCATTCCATCTCCGCATTTAGGCTTACTCACTAAGTGGGCGCCGCTGGACAAGCCTTCCAGCAGTCAAAATCCCCAGTCCTCCGCGCATCCGCGTCCGCGTGAGCCCAGACCATTACCGTTTTTCGGCTTACGCGTCCGGAGGAGCTTCGCTTACCATCGCGTTTGTCAACCGGCGCAGCGACGCAAGGTCGATCGCGAAGACCGGCAGATCACCGGCGTAAGACACGGTCCCGGTCACTTCGACGGGTTCGGCGACGAAGTCGAGGATGCTATGGTTGAGTGGGTCTCCGGCAGGGCTGGTGAGAAGGAGGACTTGCTCGTTGTGATTCCGGTCGCGGGCGAGGAACGCCGCCGGGATCCCGCCGCGCAAGCAATGGATGGCACAGGCGCGGTGCGTTTTCCGTTGCCCCGGATTCATGGCGCCGAGGTAGCACTTGGAATCGATGATCTCTCCCCGCAGGGTGAGCTTTTGAGGGTTTTTGAGTTCGGTCGACGGATGCGGGGCTGAGCCATTCGCATCTTGTGCCATCGCGATACTCCCTGGCGTGACTTCCAACATGGATCGCCCGCCGTTTTCCAGCAGGCTGGCTTGCAGAATCACCGGTTTGAGGTGGAAGGAGTCCAATTCCTCGCGGCTGAAGCCGAACTTATCGGGTTTCACCAGGAACCGCAGGGCGCGTCGTGTTGAGTCTGCGCCGGCCCCGGAACCACGATCGACTGTTTCCACCAGCATCGGGGCTGGATGGGAGAGGAGGATGCCGTGGTGCTCGGCGATGGCAAAATCCCAGGTGGCGGGGCCGATGTGACTTTGCCACGTGGCGGTGAGCCCAGCCACGGTCACGGCAGCGGCGACCAGGGCCAAGCCAACTAGGGTGACAAAGGCGGGAACCGGGCGCGCCTCCCACCCGATGAAGAACGGCTTGGGTGCCTGGGGAGAAGGTGACGGGCTCATGCGGGCGGGAGGGAAGTTCAATCGATCAAGGCGGGAGGCACGCTCGTCCCCGCGGGATTCGCCTGGGGGTGAACCCAAACGGTTCCGGCTTCAACGCGGACCTGGAACGTGGGAATTTTCTCGGTGAACGGTTCCGGGGAGCAGCCATTGGCGGGCAGGTATTGGTACCCGTGCCAAGGGCAGGTGAGGCAGCCATAGGTGAACCGGCCCTCGGCTAGCGGCCCGTTCTGATGCTGGCAAACGCCGGAGACGACGGAGACCTGGTTTCCCTCGTATCGCAAAATCGCAACTCGCTCACCGCCGACCATGGCGCCCTTGGGTTGATTCTCGACCAGCTCAGAGACCGCGCACACCGGCACAAATCCATCGTCCGCGGCGGATCGCTTCGGTTCCCGGTCCAGCGAAGTTTGCCGCCAGCCCGCCGCGAGATGGACTCCGCAAACCAGAGCAACGCCGCCACCGAGGAGCACGCTGGGAAGCGGGTGCGTTTCCGATTGGAGAAATCCGAACGCGACATGGACGACAAGGAAAGCGTAGGCTACGTAAACACTCATGTGCAGCGTCTTCCAAATGGGAGCGGTGAGATTCGCGAGCCAGAAATCGTGACTGGTGGCAGCCATCACGAAGAGAATCAGCAGGGCACCGAACCCAAACGCCTGGAAAGGGAACGCCGTAGCGCGCGCACCGGCGTCCGTGACAAAAATGGAGACGATTGGGTTCGCGTCCGTGCCGGTGTGATAGAAAATCACCGCGATCACGGAGTGCAGCAGTGCCAAGAGAAACATGGTCACGCCGAGGTGGCGGCGATTGTAGAGCAGAGGCAGCCAACGCGCATCAAGGCGCGCCATCGGGCCGATCAGGAGGATGAAGTGAAGCAGGGTAAACCCGGCGATCGCTGTCGCCCGCATGAGCTGAATCGGGATGGTGGCAGCCGGATGGGTCCGCAGGCCGACGATCACGAACGTCGCTAAGAACAGGGCCACGCCGAGGGCGAGCACGAAATCATAGCGCCATTTGAAGGCGTTCCAGCCGATCGCTTTGTAGGAAACGCTCATGGCTGCGCGGCGGCGGGCAAGGAGGGAAGCTGATCGTTCACGGGCTCAGGTGGCCGCAACCGAAGCGCGAAGTAGACCACGGCGATCAGCAGCGGGGTCAGAAACAGCCAAGTGAGGCGATGGCGAATTCGTTGAAACCGTTGCATGAGGCAGTGAGTCTCTAGTCGCCCCAGCGAAGCGGAACTTACGATCAGCGGGGTAGGTGCCGGTGGGCCGAGTTTTCCTCCGGTGGTAGGGACGCTCGAAGCCAGCGGAAAAGGAGGTATGGCCAGAAAATGGTCACGCCGGGCAGCACGATGAAGCGAAAACCGGGCGTGGCGTGGGCCGCGGCGGGATCGATCCGGCTGGCGAAGTTGCCGAAGGCAAACAACAGTCCGAAGCAGAAACCAACGAGCAAATAGGCACCGAAGATCGCGGCGGCCCCCTCCACCCACGGAGGTGGGCCGGGAGACGTCTCAACGGCGGCAAGCAGCACGCGCATGCCGGTTCATAGAAGCATCCGGGCAGGCGTTCAACTAGAAAACTGGTAGATCACGAAAGCCGGAGGAGTTGGGCTTGAGTCGATTTCGTCACACGTTTTGCCCTTTCTTACGGCAAAGAATGATGGATGATGCCAGGATGCACACTAACTCTGAGGTCGAGGGCTTGGCATCGACCAGGGTATCGAAGCTCCGCCGCTTTTGGCTGACCCGGTGGCTAGAACTCCAGCTTTTCTACGCGCCCGCGCCCTGGAAGCGAGGCTCGGTTTTCCATTCCATGGCGCAACACCCGGGCATTTGGATACCGTGTTGGGCGCTTCATCTGATCGTGATCTGGTGGCTGGGGCGGAAGTTTGGACTCCCGCTGCTGTTCTGGCATGACGATCCGTGGAAGGCTTTTGTGGCGGGGGTGATTTGCGCCCTGACCTTTGGGTTCTTTTTCTTCGTCTTCTTCGTCTTGGATTACTCGTCGCTGCTCAAGGAAACGGCTGTGAATGGGGGCAAGGAAGAACTCACGCCACCACACTGGACGACCAAGCTCAAGGAGCATTTTGCCCGCTATCGTGAAGGGGACAAACCCACGCAGCCTTCGGGGGATACGCGCGCGGCCTCCACGCAAAGCTTTGGTGATGAGGTTGAGTTGCAGTCATTCCTCTTCCGCTCGTTGACCAACGCATTTGCCTATCTCATTACCGGGTTATTTCTGCTGAGGTTGGGGATTTATTTTATGATTCATCCGCCCGGCGGCAAACTGACCGAGACGTCCGCCAGTCATGGCAACTTTGATATTTGGAGCGAGAGCATGCGCTTTGACCTCGCTTGGTGGGTTTTTCTTGGAGGGTTGCTGGTTGGGGCCATTCTGGTGCTGGTTCTTGATATGCTCAAGTTCGCCCTGGTGCCAGGGCTCAACCAAACCGCCATGGGCGACCGGATTCCGATTGTGAGCTGGTTCGATGCGAAGCAGGTTTGGTCCAAGGTGACGGCGATGATGGTTCTCGGAGGATGGGCTTTCCTGATCCTCCTCGGGTCCCACCTGTGCTTTTTCTTCGCGGGGGAGGCGTGGGGGCAATACTACGCGGCACCCGCGATTTGTATTATGCTGGCATGGTTTGTCTTCTGCTATGCGGTTGTCGTTGTCCTGGTGCGTGGATGGTATGGGCTGTCGTGGCTGGTGGCGATCTTAGCGCTTTTTGCGGGAGCCCTCTTGTTGCCCAGCCTGAATGGGCGCTACGGGTTCAAAAATCTTTCTGCGTCGACTGCCGGCGTAAAGGAGTTGCCGGTATTATGCACCGTTTATCCCCGGAAACACGGGACGATGACCGAGAAGGAACAGATGGACGCTTTGGCGGCGGACCGGCAGCGGATCGCGGCGGAAATCGGACAGGGGAAGGTATTTGGAAATCGCGAGGCAAAGGCGGAATGGGGCCAGGGCCCAATGGTCGTGATCTGCGCCAGCGGAGGGGGCATCACCGCTGAGGTGTGGACGTTGGAAACGCTTGAGCTCCTCTCCCGGTCGTTGACAGGATTTGCGCCCAGCGTCCGGCTGATCACAGGGGCCTCAGGCGGCATGGTGGGCGCCGCGGCTTGGGCGGGCGGAAGATACCAGGCTCACGCCGGAAGGGAGAACGTGGGATTCCCTGAAAAGAAGCTGCTCGATCGGGTGTACGACGACCAGCTGTCCCCTCTGGCGCTCCGGTTTGCGCTTTTTGATTCAGGACCGCACGGGTTTCTTTTGCAACGCTCCCTTCCTGCGTTGCACCACTTTGACCGGGGAGAATCGCTGGAAGAGACGTGGCTCGGGCGGAAGTCAGGGAATGGCAGCCCAGGAGTACTGCCGGAACTTGCGGCGGAGCTTGGCAAAATGGAGAAGCTGGAGCACGAGGGAGCGGTACCGTCGCTCCTGTTCTCTCCAACGATCGCCGAGCAAGGCCGACCGTTGCTGATCAGCAATCTGGATGTTTCCCTGTTGACGTATACCGATTTGCCGGGGCCGTTTCCGGATCGGCGCATCGATCGTGTTCACCGCGCCGTGGATGCGCGGCAGCTGCTCGGTGAAGACCGGATTCAGAACACGCCGGTGTCGACCTGGGCACGGATGAGTGCGACCTTTCCATTGGTTTCGCCAGCAGGCTCCATTGATTTTGCCTTGAACCCAGAAGATCCGGGGAAAGGTGATCAGGGCGGCGCCAAGAAAACGGGCCGGATCCACCTCGTGGATGCCGCCTACGCAGACAATCAGGGGACTAGTCTCGCGGTGGCTTGGTTGCGGCGATACTGGTTGCCGTGGGCGCGGCAAAGCGAGTCGGCGCCGCGGGACGTCATCCTCATCGAAATCGATGCCTTCCCGCGTTACAGCAACCGCGCGTTTGACGACCTGACGCCGACGTCACCGTATCTTGAAGGGGTAAAGGCCGCCGTGGAGGATATCAACGTCCCTTTGACCGGGTTGGGCAACCGGATGAAAACCCACCTCTTCCACACGGACCGGATGATGGAGGAGTTCGCCGAGGAGGTTGCGAGCACTAGTGGCTCTGCCAAAGGGCTCTCGTTTACGACCTACCGGTTCGTCAATCCGATCCCCTGTTCACTAAGCTGGTCCCTCTCGGCAGGCGAGCGCTCTGGGCTTCAGTGGTTCCACCTGCTTTTCGAAAAACTCGGGGGGATGACGCCCGAAGCATTGGCGAAGCTCGGCAGTCAGTTCGATCAAGATGCCGTGAAGGCACGGGAGCAGCTGGTGGACTTGGTGAACCGGGAGGCCAACTTGAGGATTTCGCCGGTGAACGCCAAGAAGGACCCAGTTGTTCTGTATTCGGTGAATGAACTGGTGGAGTTGGTGACGTTCTGGCAACGGGTGCGTCCTAGCCCCCCCCGCAACGATGGGGGAAAAAGACGGGCAGCTCCGCCGCTGATTTCCGATTGAAATCCCCCCGTTCAAGTGGACGGTGGGTCTCCCATGGATACCCTGCGCAGTTTCCCTACCAGCTCCGGAAGTCTCGGCAGCTACTACTCGCTCCCCGCTCTCGGCGAACAAGGAATCGCTCCGAAACTGGACCGGTTGCCCATTTCCATCCGCATCGTCCTCGAGTCCGTTTTGCGGAACTGCGATGGTCACAAGGTCTCTGAGCAAGATGTCCGCAACTTGGCGAACTGGAACGCGAAGGATCCCGGAAGCTACGAAGTCCCGTTCACCGTGGCCCGCGTCGTCCTTCAGGATTTCACGGGCGTTCCGCTCGTCGTTGACTTGGCCGCGATGCGTGATGCCGCGCGAACGGCGGGCGTTGATCCTTCCGTCGTTGAGCCACTCGTGCCGGTTGATCTCGTGATCGACCACTCGGTGCAGGTTGATTTCGCTGGGTCGCAAGAGGCCTTGAACCGGAATTTGGCGATTGAATTCCTACGCAACCGGGAGCGTTACGAATTCCTCAAGTGGGGGCAGCAGGCGTTCCAGACCTTCGGTGTCGTGCCCCCGGGGATCGGGATCGTCCACCAGGTGAACTTGGAATATCTCGCCAAGGGCGTCCTTTCCAAAGGCAACGTGTTCTATCCGGACACCCTGGTCGGGACCGACTCCCACACCACGATGATCAACGGGCTCGGCGTCGTCGGCTGGGGCGTGGGCGGAATTGAGGCGGAAGCCGGGATGCTCGGCCAACCCGTGACGTTCCTCGTTCCGGAAGTCGTTGGCGTTTACCTCTACGGCCGCCTCGCCGAGGGCGTCACCGCCACGGACTTGACCTTGCGCGTCACCCAAATGCTCCGCAAACACGGGGTCGTCGGCAAGTTCGTCGAATTCTACGGCCCCGGCGCCGAAGCGCTCAGCCTGCCCGACCGCGCCACCATCGCGAACATGGCTCCCGAATACGGGGCGACGATGGGCTTCTTCCCGGTGGATGAGGAAACCATCAGTTACCTCAAGGGCACGGGCCGTTCCGCCGAGCTTTGCGACACCGTGCGCAACTACTTCAAGGCGCAGGGCTTGTTCGGGATCCCCGGCAAGGGGCAAATCGACTTCAGCTCGGAACTCGAGCTCGACCTCTCCAGCATCGTTCCCTCCGTGGCGGGGCCAAAACGTCCGCAAGACCGGGTCGACGTTTCGGATCTGGCGGAGACCTTCAATCGGCTCTTTGTCGCCCCCGTGGCGAACGGCGGTTTTGGCCGGACGGACGCGGAACGCAACTTGCGCGTGCCGCTCCATCTCGACGCCTCCGCCGGTTACTCGCCGGAAGGCGCCTCGCTCCTGGCGGAAGCGGGAACTACGGTGGTCGCGGAACCCGAGGTGACGGAGACCTTCCTGACCCACGGCAGCGTGTTGATCGCCGCGATCACGTCCTGCACAAACACGAGCAACCCGAGCGTGATGCTCGCCGCCGGTTTGCTTGCGAAGAAGGCGAACGCGCTGGGCTTGAAGGTGCCCGCCTACGTCAAAACCAGTCTCGGACCTGGCTCGCGCGTGGTGACGGATTACTTGGAGGTCACCGGGTTGCAGAAGGAGCTCGATCAACTCGGCTTCCAAACCGTCGGTTACGGCTGCACCACGTGTATCGGAAACTCCGGTCCCCTCAGCCCGGCCATCGAAGAAGGGATCGCGGCGGGCGATTTGGTTTGCGCCTCGGTGCTTTCCGGAAACCGGAACTTCGAAGCCCGCGTCCATGGCTCGATTCGTGCGAATTTCCTGATGTCGCCGCCGCTCGTAGTCGCCTACGCCTTGGCCGGCCGCGTCGATCTCGACTTGACGAACGATCCGCTCGGGACCGATTTCGCGGGGAACCCAGTGTTTCTCAAGAATCTCTGGCCGACTCAGGAAGAACTGCGGGATGTCATCGACGCCGCCCTGCAACCGGCGGTCTTCCAGCGTCTTTACAGCAATCTGGAAAGCGCCAACGAAAACTGGGCCGCCATCGAGTCCGCGACCGGGGCGACCTACGCCTGGAACGAGAAGTCGACTTACATCCAGAATCCGCCGTTCCTGGAAGGCTTCACCGGCAAGCCGAACGCGCCACGCGACTTCGTGGGCGCCCGCGCACTCGGGATCTTCGGGGATTCAGTGACCACCGACCACATTTCCCCGGCGGGCAGCATCGTGGCCACGAGCCCGGCGGGGCAATACTTGATCGCCAACGGCGAAACCAAGGATCGTTTCAACAGCTTCGGCAGCCGCCGAGGCAATGACCGGGTCATGACCCGCGGCACGTTCGCCAACGTCCGGATCAAGAATCTCATGGTTCCCGGCGTGGAAGGTGGTTACACGCTCTACTTCGGGGACGGCCAGGTTCCGGCGCCCGATAAACCGATCACCGCGGAAGCCGGCAAGCCTGCCTTCATCTACGACGCGGCGGTCGCCTACGCTCAGGACGGCACGGACCTCATCGTTATCGGTGGTGAGGATTATGGGATGGGGAGCAGCCGGGACTGGGCCGCCAAGGGCACCCGCCTCCTCGGTGTCAGCGCGGTGATCACCAAGAGTTTTGAACGGATTCACCGCTCCAACCTCATCGGCATGGGCGTGCTTCCGCTGAATTTCAAGGACAAGGAAGACTACGACCATGTCGCCAAGCTCAAGGACGCCAAGTTCGACATCGTTGGCCTGGCCGGAGGTCTCACCCCCATGCAGGAAGCCACCCTGCGCTTCCACACGGCGGAGGGATCGTTCGAACTTCCAGTGATCGTCCGGCTCGACACTCCGGCGGAGGTGGATTACTACCTGGCTGGCGGCATCATGCCTTACGTGCTGGGGCAAATCCTCTCACGGGCCAAATAAGGAAGGATCCCTCATGGGCGCCTGGGCATCGTTGCGGACGGCGGTCGCGTTTCTCACGCGGCTGCCTGCCGGGAGCGATGGCGATGGGCCGCGTTTGGCGGCATCGACGGCTTGGTTCAGCCTCGTCGGACTTGGGGTTGGCGCGCTCTCGGCCTTACCGCTCATTTGGTTACCAGAACGCTATGCCGCCCTGGTGTCGATTCTGGTCACCGTGCTCGTCACGGGCGCGTTGCACGAAGACGGGCTCGCGGACACCTGCGACGGCGTCTTCGGCGGGCATGACCCTGAGTCCCGCCGTGCGATCATGCGGGACAGCCGGATCGGCTCCTACGGGGCAATCGGGCTCTGGCTGCTGTTGACCAGCCGCTGGCTCCTCCTCAGCGATCTCGCGGCCACTCCCTGGACCCTGGCGGCAGCGGCCGGGTTTTCGCGGACGGCGGCGGTGCTTTTGCTAGCCAATCAACGCCCTGAGGCATTGCCGGATCCGCTAGCGAAGTGCTCGACGTTGTTTGGTGGGGTCACGTGGAGGGAAGCCATGGTGTGCTTCGGCATCGCGGCCGGCGGCGGATGGGCGGTTTTCGGCTCGCTGACTGGAATCGCGCTCTGTGCCGGGGTGACAATCACCGCCAGCGGCCTCTGCGGTATGTTTCTCCACAGCCATCTAGGACGGCTCAATGGCGACGCTTTAGGGGCGGTGATTGCGCTGGTGGAGTTGGGCTGTTTGGCCGGAGTGGCGATGCTCTCGGGAAGCTAACTGACCGCAAACCCGATCAGAACATGGGTGAACCAAGGAAACGGAGGATGTTGATCGGCTCGCGTGTCCGTGAACGTTCGCCTTCCAAACAAAGTGCTTCATGCGTAAACCTTTCGTCATTTTAGCGTTTCTCACGATCATTGGTTGCTTGATCTCGATTTTCCAAGACCATTCTTGGACGGTAAGGGATCGCTATCAGCCGCTCGCCCCCGAAAGATTGTTGCCATCGGGAGATGTGGATTCAGGATTCCCGACGGCTGTCGATCCTGGCAAGGTGGGAACGTATCCTTCGATGGTTAAGTCCGGCGGCGGACATTTCTATGATGATGTTCTTGAGTATCGAGTTTGGATTGATCCGCAGTCCGGAGGAGAACAATTGAATGAGGGTAGTGACTACTTCAAGGCATTTGCGGCATACGAAAGCGCCAAGCGATTTTCGGAGACAACCAAGGGGGCAGAACCGCCGCTAGCTCTGGTTCGGCAGCTTGAGCATGTGAATGAGCCCGAAGAAGGAGTTTACCAGCATGTAACTGGGGAGCGTTTGACCGAATGGAGGATCGAATGGCTTGAGGGATCGAAACGTGGTCCAAACTCTATTGCCGAGTTCCTGAGCAAGAAGAGCAAGAAGTGAATCGCACAACGAAAACCAAGGCGAACGCCGGCGATGGCTCGGTTTGCATCTTGAAGTGAGACCTGCAGTCTCCTGGCCATCCCCGCTTGACGAGCGCGCGCCTGCGGGCGTGGGTGCGCGCGATGGATTTGCGCATTCCCGAAGGCGACTTCGCCGGACATATCTTTGATTGCGACGGCACCGTGGTGGATTCCATGCCGCTTCATTATCGTGCATGGGTGGCCGCCCTGACGGAACATGGCGCGCCGTTTGAGTTCACCGAAGCCTATTTTTACGCCTCCGCCGGCATCGCCGAAGCGGATGTGACCCGGCATCTCAATGGATTGCACGGCTGCGATCTCGATCCGCAAGGCGTGGTCCGCAGCAAGCAGGTTTGGTTTCAGGACCACTTCCATGAACTCCGCGCCATCCCCGCCGTCGAAGCGATCATTCGCCAAGTGGCCGCGCTCGGCAAACCGATGGCGGTAGCGTCCGGAAGCGAACTTTGCATCGTGGAGCCGTCCCTCGCCGCCGTGGGATTGCGGGACTTCTTCCCGGTGATCATCACGCCAGAATTCGTCCAGCGCGGCAAGCCGGCCCCGGACATGTTCCTCCTGGCCGCCGAGCGGATGGGAGTCGCTCCCAGCGAGTGCCTAGTTTACGAAGACGGCCGGTCCGGGATCGAAGCGGCCGCCGCTGCCGGGATGGCGTGCGTGTACGTCCCTTCGGCGGAGGCCCGTCTGCGCGAACTGGCGAACGCTCGCTAAGTGCGCGGCCGTGATCCCGGTTACTTCGCCACCGCCAAGGCTTGCGCCAGCGCGGCTTGAAGGCGCTGCGCCGTCGCCACCGTCATCACCACTCGGGTGTCCACCGGCATATGCTTCTCGGTGTCGCCACTCAACTCCCGGGCGATGTCGAGCACGAGCCTATCGTTCCCGGCATTGACGATGATGTGATTCGCCGCAATGACCCGAGCCGAGGCGTAGTCGGGGGTCACCGTGACGGCGGGAGGAGTCGAGGGAGCAGGAGCAGGAGGAGTCGAGGGAGCAGGATGCGAAGCGGCTACAGCGGCAGGCTCAGGTGCCCGGGCAGGTGAAATGGGAAGCACCGGATCTGGAGCTGGGGCCGGGGCGGGCGCTGGAATACTGGGTGCCGCAGCTGGTTGCGGAGCGGGGCTCGCCCCCACTTCTTCCTCTTTTTTCTTACGGCCGAAAAGCATAAAATGGGGTGGTTAGGGTGAAATTCGGTGAACTACTCTCTCTAGCAGTCCAATCCCCCCTCCGTCAACCGCGAACCCCGGCCGGGGTCGGAAGTCCCTGGAAATTCGGTTGCGCCAACGGGCATTCCGGAGACTCTTAGCGGCCTGATGGAAACCACCTACAAGATTCTCGTCGCGGACCCGATCTCGGAAAAGGGTATCGAGGATTTGCGCTCCGATCCCGCGCTGCAAGTCGATGTCAAACTCGGACTCTCCGAAGACGAACTCGTTTCCATCGTGTCCGAATACACCGGCATCGTGGTCCGCAGCCAAACGCAGATCACCGCCCGCGTCCTCGAAGCCGCAACCAACCTCAAAGCCGTGGGACGCGCCGGAGTGGGCGTGGATAACATCGACACCGATGCCGCTTCCCGCCGCGGCGTGGTGGTCATGAACACCCCGGGAGGGAACACGATTTCCACCGCGGAACACGCCTTCACCCTGATGATGAGCCTGGCCCGGCACATTCCCCAGGCGCACGCGTCGGTGACCGGCGGAAAGTTCAAGGAAGGCCGCAAGAAATACCAAGGGGTCGAGCTCAACGGCAAAACACTCGCCATCCTCGGCATGGGCCGGATCGGCACGGAGTTCGCCAAGCGCGCCCGCGCCTTTAACATGCGGATCGTGGCGTATGATCCGTATCTGGCCGAAAGCAAGGCGACCGCCCTGGGCGTGGAACTGGTGCCAACCGTCGATGACGCGATCCGTGAAGCCGATTTCATCACCCTTCACATGCCGAAGACGGATGAAACCACCCACCTGCTCAACGCATCCCGGATCGCCTCGATGAAGCGTGGCGTGCGCATCATCAACTGCGCCCGCGGCGGACTCATCGACGAAGCGGCGCTCCTTGCCGGCCTCGAAAGCGGCCAAGTCGCCGGAGCCGCCCTCGACGTCTTTGAAATTGAACCGCCCACGGACGGCTACGCTCTGCTCAGCCGGGAGAACGTCGTCTTCACCCCGCACCTTGGCGCCTCCACGGCCGAAGCCCAGGAGACCGTCGGGATTGAAATCGCCAAGCAAGTGCGCGATGCCGTCGTCGATGGCACCATCGTCAACGCGGTGAACATGCCGAACATCGACGAGCGCACGCTGAAGCAAGTCGGTGCTTATCTCTCCCTTGCCGAAGCCATGGGCTGCCTGGTGGCCCGGACGACTCCGGCGCATCCCGAAGTGTTGCGGATCCAGTACAGCGGCAAGGTCGCCAAACTGGACACCACCCTCATCACCCGCTACGCGCTCAAGGGCTTCCTCCAAGTCGCCTCCGGCCAAGACATGGTGAACCCGGTGAACGCTCCGGCGTTCGCCGAAAACCACGGCCTCCGCGTCACGGAAACCCGTTTGGCGGAACCGACCGATTACACCGACCTCATCGAAATGAGCGCCGGGAACGACGGCCAATCCGTCACCGTGGCGGGAACGTTCTTCGGCAAGGAACCCCGGATCGTCCGGCTCCGCGACCGCAAGATCAACGTAGTCCCCAAGGGCCACTTGCTGCTGCTGGAAAACACCGACATTCCCGGAATCGTCGGCAGCGTGGGCCGCGTCCTCGGGGAGAACAACGTGAACATCGCGAACATGTCCCTGGGCCGCAACGAACGGGGCGGTCAAGCGCTCATGGTGCTCAACCTCGACTCCGCTCCGGGCCCGGAACTCAAAGCCAAGCTCGAAGCGCTCGAAGGCATCATCGAAGCCAAGTTGGTTTCACTCTGACTTGGTCTTCGGGAGCCGGGCGTCGGCAAAGTCGAAGAAGACCTTCCAATCCGCCGCGGTGACCTCGTGTTTGCCGGGGCGGATGTGGTAGCCGATCTGGCTGTTCACGAGATGGTTCAGCGGCGGCATGGCGGTGGCGGCAAAGCCATCGGTGCCGAGCAAGCGGTAGACCGGAGCGGCGGCCACGCAGGATTCGAATTCCCCCTGCGGATCCGCCCAAAGATCTTCCTCCGCGCTGCACACCAAAAGCGGTCGCGGCGCGATGAGGGCTAAGAGTTGGTGCTGATCCAACGGAAGTTCGTTCTCTTTGCCGTTGTAAGCGTGGAACCGCGGTACGAACCAATGCGGGAAGCGGGTATTGATGTGGGCCAACTGTTCCCCCCGCCCCGCCCGGCTCAAGGCAGCCCCGCCACAACCGGATTGATTGCTCACCACCAGGGCGAAGCGTTCGTCTTGCGCGCCGGCCCAAAGAGCGGTTTTCCCGTTGCGCGAATGACCCATGAGGCAAACACGCTTCGGATCCAGTTCGGGTTGCGCCATCAGGTAGCTCGCAGCGATCCGCAATCCCCACGCCCAAGCTCCAACAGCTGCCCATTCCCCTTCTCCCGGCTGCGTTTGTCCCGGGGCGAAAAAAGCGGCGTGCACGCCTTCCTGCCAATCCGGGCGGTCTGGATCGAGATCTCCATGGAACAACGTGGCCATGGCGTAGCCGCGCTCGACGGCAAGTTCGAACGGCCAAGAGGCGGCGTCCGTGCCGCGGGCGGCTTCCGTCGCTTTGTTGTCCACGACGCCGGGATTGGGCGACGGGATCCAAACATCGGAAAGCCTCACGGACGGATCCGGGCTCGCCGCGTGATTGCCCACGAAGTTCAAGCCGACGAACGACGGCACGGGCTGGCCTGCTTTGGGGATGGCGATCAACAGGTACACCGGTGGCGTTCCAGCGGGCGGGAAGTGGATGACCACCTCGCGCAGCAGCCCTTTTCCTCCGAACGCTTCTTTCTCTAACAGCGTCTCCGCGCGGCATTGATCCCATGGAGGCAGCTCGGGCGACTTGCCGTGGACGAACTTCTCGAAGAGCCGCATCGTCTCGGCCTTGCAAGCCGGCCATTGCGCCGCTTCCCGCACCGGCGTCCCATCCTCCATCACCATCGGGTCCGGGATACCGTAGGGCTCGATGGCGTGGAGGGTCATGACGAAGAGGGACGCAAGTGCGAGAAGGCGCATCTGCTGGTTTTGCGATCAGCGGCCCGGCCCGTCAACCGCAAACGATCGTTCAGGCCTGAGGATCGCGATCCGCGGTGGGATCAGCGTCCGGAGGGTTGAGCGGATCTGATGCAGGCTTCGGCAGCGAGCTTTCGGAATAGCCTGGCGCCGCCTCGTCCAAGGTCCAAATCGCCCTCGACTTCATTTTGCGCATGTGGCTGGAGCTGTAGCGATACCCCTTGCTGCTCCGGGCGCTGAGGCCGCCAAAACGCTCCAACTCTTGAATCATGCGTTCCAGAGCGGCAATCCCTCCGGCGGTCCGCCCCTCGTCGCCGAGGGCTTGCAATTGGCTCACCGTGGTCTTGAGGATTTCCATCGCCCGTTCCGCCTGGCCCGCCTCGGCTGCGTTGCGCGCCTCTTCCAAGGCCATCCCGGTCCGCTGCGTGGCCACTCCGGGGATGACGTCCACATTCACCTTCACATCGTCCGGATTTTGGGTCGCCAGGATGCGGATGGTCTGGCGATGAACGCACGACTTCACCTCGGGGCCGGAGAGATCGTCCCACAGAATCTCCAATTGAACCAACTCCTCGCCATCCAAGCTCGCGGCCGGTTGACCGTCCGGCAGCACTGGGAGCGGCAACACTTCGAGTTGGAAAACCACCGTGGCCGATTCCTCGCTCACCAGATCCCCGGCGGCGATTTCCGTGCGGCCATCCGGTAAGGCGACTGTGTGGTAGCCGGCCAGCAGCTTCCAGCTTTCACAGAAGGTCCCGGGCTGAAACCGGATCCTCAGGTTCTGCGCCGCGGTCTTCTGCAAGCCCTCCAGCTCCGCCGCGAAAATCGCCGGCAACTTGTCGGCGGAGTTGGCGTCGTAGAAATTTCCGCCCGAACAGGTAGCCAGACGCTCCATGAGGTTCTCATCGTAGCCATCGCCAAACCCAAGCGTGGCGGTGCGGACTTGACTCCGCTCCAAGCCATCCGCCACAATCCGGCTCACTTCGTCTGGTTCCACGACGCCGACATTGAGTTGCCCATCGCTGAGCAACAAGACCCGGCGCGCCGTACCGTTGGCCGTCTTCGCCAGCTCATCACGCCCGAGCATCCAACCTGCGGTCAGATTCGTCGAACCCAGATCGTGAATCGCACGAATCGCCTCCAGCGCCGCCGCCTTGTTCTCCAAGGTCTGCATCGGCACGATCACCTGAGCGGAATCGTCAAACGCGACCAGGGCAAACTGATCGCCGGAACGCATGTTGCGCACCACGATTTCGCTCGCGGCCTTGGCGTTGCGGAGCGGATCGCCAGCCATGGATCCGCTGCGATCCAGCACCACGCAGAAAGCCATCGGCCGCCGTTCTTCGGAGGTCGCTTGGGGTGCCTTGAAGCCAACCGCGAGGTGGACCGGACGGCCCTGGTTGGCGAGGATGGTGGAGTAGTCAAGACGGCAGTCGATGTTCATGAGGTTTCAGGATTTGCCGATCCATTCAAACCACCTCCGCCGGACTTGGGGAGGTAAGGTCCGGGAGCAGCCTGAAACCTTACGCGAAACAGCCTATGCTGTCAATAAAACGGTAATGAAATACCTCGACTTCCAGCCGCCTCAGACTCTCCCCAAAAACCCCGATTTGACCTCCGCGAACTCTCCCCCCATGGTGGCGTCGTGCCGCCCAAATCCAAGAAGGCAAAGTCGCCCAAGCCCGCCAGCTCTCATTTCGAGACCGACGCCATCCACGCCGGCCACGGCTTTGCCAGTGAGACCGGCGCCGTCATCGCTCCGATTTACGCCACCTCCACCTTCGAATACGGAAACCCCGGCGGCTTCGACTACACCCGCTCCGGAAACCCGAATTTCCGCAATCTCGACGCCACTCTGGCCAAACTCGAAAAGGCGGCCTTCTGCACCTCCTTCGCCAGCGGCGTCTCTGCCATCACCGCCGTCGTCTCCACCTTGCGCTCGGGCGATGTCGTTCACGCAGAAGAGAATATTTACGGCTGCACCTTCCGACTCTTCGCCCAAGTCTTCGCCAAGTTCGGCGTCGGTATCGAGTATTACGACTTCACCAAGCCCGAGAACTTTGCCCGTATCGCCCGGGAGAAACCAGCCTTGGTTTGGATCGAATCACCAACCAATCCGTTGCTCAAGGTGATCGACATCGCGGCCGTCGCCGAGGTCACCCGGGCCAGCGGGGTCCCCCTGCTGGTCGATAACACCTTCGCCTCCAGCTACCTGCAAAAGCCGATCGAGCTCGGCGCCGATCTTTCGCTGCTCAGCACCACGAAATACACCAACGGACATTCCGATGCCTTGGGCGGCGCGGTTTGCACCCATTCCGCGGAATGGCAGCAGAAGATGATCTTCGCGCAAAAAGCCTTGGGGCTGCAACCCTCCCCTTTCGACGCCTGGCTCACCCTGCGCGGCGCCAAAACCGAGGCGGTGCGCATGGAACGGCACTGCGAAAACGCGCTCGCCTTCGCCCGCCATCTGGAAGCCAAACCGGGCGTGAAGTTCGTCCGCTATCCATTCCTCCCGAGCCATCCGCAGTACGACATCGCCCGCAAGCAGATGCGCGGCGGTTCCGGCATGGTCACGGCGGATCTCGGGTTTGACCTCGACCGCACCCAGCGCTTCCTCTCCCTCTTGCAATACTTCCCCAAAGCGGAAAGTCTCGGCGGCATCGAGTCCCTCTGCTGCCATCCAGCCTCCATGACCCACGCCTCAGTCCCCGTGGAAACACGATTGAAGGTCGGCATCACCGATGGCTTGGTGCGCTTTTCCGTCGGCATTGAACACATCGAGGATTTGCTCGCGGACCTCGACCAAGCCTGGAAAGGTATCCGCTGACTCATGCGCGACTTGGTGACAGATCCTTGCTGGCAGGCTGCGGACCTTGGCCAACCGTTGCCCGACAGCCCGCACGCCGTTTCCGTGGCGATCCCACTCTGGGAGCAAGTCATTGGCTACGAAGAGAACGATCCGGCGGTGACGAACCAGTTCCGCTGCGGGTATCCGCGTTTCTTTCTCCACCCCATCGTGCGCTGCTTGTTTGAAGCCGCCGCCGCTGAATTAGCGGACGGAGACGAGACGGCTCTGGTTTTCCCGTCGGAAGCCGCCGCGCGTCGTTGTCTCCACCACGCGGGGCAAGGCCGCATCGAACCGTGGTGGGGAGATCTCACCGCCTGCGTCGTCCCCATTTCGCTCCTTGACCGCGCCCGGATGCAGTGGCGCTTGGGCGGTGAAGTGGTCAGCAGCCGCCGCGCGGAGGCACTCCTCAATGGTGCCTCCGTGGATGAAGCCGCCGGGGAACAAGCCCGGCTGACGATCGCGCAACGCCTTGCCGCTCTCTCCGGCCAAGCCGCGGAGGACGTTCATCTTTTCCCCTCAGGCATGGCTGCCTTTTCCGCCGCTCATCGCATCGTGACCCGGCTCCATCCTGGGAAGAAAACGATCCAATTTGAGTTCCCCTACGTGGACGCCCTCAAGGTGCAGCAAGAAGGTGGGCGCGGCGTCGTGTTCGTGGCCAACCCGGACGATCTCTCGGAAGTGCAGGCGGCGATTCGCGAGGGGAGGCTGGCCGCCGTCTTCTGCGAAATCGCCAGCAATCCCCAGCTGCGCACTGCCGATCTCGCAGGATTGTCCGCGCTGCTCCGTCCCGAGGGCATTCCGCTCGTGGTCGATGACACCGTCTCCTCGGTCCACAACGTCGATGTTTACCCCTATGCGGACCTGGTCACGACCAGCCTGACCAAGTGGTTTTCTGGGGCGGGCGACGTCATGGCTGGCTCCCTGATCGTCTCCAGTCACTCGCCGCTCTATGATACGCTGCGGCACGAAGCGGGCCTCGAACCCACCGACCTCCTCTGGTGCGAGGATGCCGTGGTTCTCGAGAAAAACAGCCGGGATTTTCCCCAACGGATGGAGCGGATCAATGCGACAGGGGACGCGATCCGGGACTACTTACGGTCCCACCCGGCCATCGAACGCGTTTGGCATCCGCGCGACGAGACGCCGGACCGTTACGAAGCACTGCGTCGTCCCCAAGGAGGCTACGGCGGCCTCCTCAGCTTCCTCCCGAGCCATCCGACGGTCACAGCGCCCCGATTCTTCGACGCCTGGAAAGTCAACAAGGGCCCAAGCCTGGGAACGAACTTTACCTTGGCCTGCCCTTACCTGCTTCTCGCCCACTATCCAGAGCTCCCTTGGTGCGAGAGCCTTGGCCTCGACCGTCACCTGCTCCGCTTGAGCGTCGGCCTGGAAGACTCGGAAGTCTTGATCCAGCGCCTCGCGGACGCCTTGGGACACCTCTGAGCCTTCCGCGATTGGCCTCTTGCATCTTGCAACAAGGCCAGTACTGCAGCGCTCCTTGATGGGCGATCTGCAACCCCGTCACCAAAGCTTTGGGGCACTTCCGTCGGGCTAACGCGTCCTCCACCGGGCGTGGCATGGCCAATGCATCTTCAGTCGACCGGATGCGCACAAACCGAGTCACTCCAAGGAGGCAATTTCTCTGATATGGCGAAGCGGATTCTTATCACGGGAGGCGCGGGATTCATCGGCTCTCACCTGGCTGATGAACTCCTCCGAAGTGGCTATCGAGTCCGCGTCATCGACTGCTTGGTCCCACAAGTCCACCGAGTCTGCCACCAAGCTGGCAAGAAGGTCATCTTGGGCGGTATGTGCCCCGCGGATGAAGTGTGGCTCGTCGAGATGGGCCGCTTCGGCGTCCTGAATGCAGCCGATGCGGTGGGAATCCAAGGGTTTCCTGGCACCTGGGAGAACGCCGGAGAAGACTGGTCAGATATCCTGGAGCGAATTCGCCACCTCCTCCGGCTTCATCAATCCGGCGCAACGATTTGGATTACGGCGGCCGGCTGTTCCACCTGGCAACACAACGAGTTCCAGCAGCTGATCGAGTTCGTGAAGATCCTCGATCTTCCCGTGGAGCGGGCTGCGATGTCGCGGATCGAGGATCTCTCCGGTCACGCGTTCAACATCGGAGGTGGTGTCACCCGCGCTCTTAGCTTAATCGAACTGCTGCAACTCATCGCCGACCTCCGCCATTCCCCAGCCGAGGTCGGATATGCGGATTGGCGGCCTGGAGATCAGCGCTATTACGTATCCGACCTCCGCAAGTTTAAGCTCACCAACGGCTGGCATCCAAAGACTTCTGTACGCTCGGGCGTGACCCAACTCCACGCCTGGTTATCGGAAAACCGGGCGCTGGATGGTCAACAACTCTCTGCCTAAACATGACCACGATCTCCGCCCCTGCCTTCCCTCGCTTCACGAGCCGTGCGAGCATGCCTGCCGCGGTGCTTACTGGAAACGCACGGCTGGAACTACACGAAGTGCCCATCCCTCAACCCCAGCATGGAGAGGTTCGAGTCCAAGTGGAAGGCTGCGGGGTCTGCGCCTCAAGCCTGCCTATCTGGGAGGGCCGTCCGTGGTTCCATTACCCCACCTCACCAGGCGAGCCGGGTCACGAAGGCTGGGGATACATCGATGCCATCGGCCCGGGAGTCACCCAGTTTCGAGCAGGAGACCGCGTTGCCTATCTGTCAGAGCGCTCGTTTGCGGCATTTGATGTGATTCGCGCTCAAGATGCCGTGCGGCTCCCTCCCTCGGTGGATCACCTCCCCTTCCCCGGGGAAGCACTGGCCTGTGGGATCAATGCATTCGGAAGAACTCGTATTCAGAAGGGAGAAACTGTCGCGGTGGTCGGGGCCGGTTTCTTAGGAATACTTTTCACCATCCTCGCCAGCAAAGCGGGGGCTAAAGTAATCGCCATCTCCCGTCGCGCCTATGCCCGGGAAATGGCCACTCGCTCGGGCGCGGCAGCCACCCTGCCGCTGGGCGCTCCTCAAGATATCGCCACTTCCATCCGCCATCTCAACGAAGGCGAGCTGTGTCATTGCGTGATTGAAGCGTGCGGTCTTCAACATTCACTCGACATCGCCAGCGTCATCACGCGGCCAGGTGGACGACTGATCGTGGCAGGCTATCACCAGGACGGATTGCGTTCAGTCGATATGCAGCTCTGGAACTGGAACGGAATCGACGTGATCAACGCACACGAACGCGATCCTAATCGCTACTTAGCCGGTATACAGAACGCCGTTGAAGCAGTGAGCTCAGGCGCCCTCAATCCGTCCACTCTCTACACACACCTGCTCAAGCTTGAGCACCTTGATCAAGCCTTCCAGTTGCTAAGCGAACGCCCCCCAGGATTTCTCAAAGCACTGATTGTAATGAAATCCACCTAATCCGATATGAAACCCCAATCTGTCCTACTGACAACTGACACCTCTGGAGGAGTCTGGAACTTCTCCCTGGAGCTGGCGCGTGACCTCCAACCTCAGGATATAGAAGTTCACCTCGCCACCATGGGCAAGCCCCTGGATCGCGCCCAGCGCGCCATGGCACGAGAACTCGACAATGTGACGATCCACGAGAGTTCCTTCCGGCTTGAGTGGATGAAGGATCCCTGGAAAGACGTCGATGAGGCCGGGACTTGGCTCTTGGATCTAGAACAAAGCCTCCAGCCCGATCTCATCCACCTAAACAGCTATTCCTTGGGAGATCTGGATTGGCACGCGCCCGTGCTGATCACGGCGCACTCCTGCGTTTATACTTGGCACGAAGCCGTTCGAGGAAGAGCGCCCTCCGCGACGACGTGGGGCACCTATCATACTAGGGTGAAGGAAGGTCTCCGGAGGGCAGGCTTCGTCACCGCGCCCACCCAGTCAATGCTTGATGCCCTTCGACGGATCTACGGGCCATTCAAAGCCGCAAAGCCCGTACCCAATTGCCGCTCCTCCGCCGAGTTCCACGCAAAACACCGGGAACCCCTCATCTTGGCCGCAGGCCGCCTCTGGGATGAGGGGAAGAACTTCCGGGTTCTGGACGCCGCTGCATCTGGAGTTGATTGGCCGATCTATATTGCAGGTGAGGACCGGCATCCCGATGGTGGAGCGGTTCACTTCCCCGGCCTGAACCACCTCGGGCATTTGCCTGAACTGGAACTCGCACAATGGATGGGCAGAGCCTCGATCTTCGTCCATCCCGCGCTTTACGAACCGTTCGGCCTAGCCCCCTTGGAAGCAGCGCTGGCGGGTTGCTGCTTGATTCTGAGCGATATCCCCACGCTCCGCGAGATTTGGGACGGAGCAGCGCTCTTCGTTCCTCCAAACGATGTCACCGCTACCCACAAGGCCATGCAGCATCTCATCACTCATTATATGCATCGCCAACGCTTGCGTGACAGAGCCCACGAGCGAGCTCTTCAGTTTAGCCCTGAGCGAACCGTGGACGGATATCTTGACCTTTACTCCACACTTCTGCAAGGAGCTCTTCAGCCCGTGGCCGCCTGACGTGAAAATCGTTCTGTTTTGTCACTCGCTCCTGTCTGACTGGAACCACGGGAATGCCCATTTCCTGCGGGGAGTTTGCAGGGAATTGATGAAGCGAGGCCATGCGGTAAGGATCTTCGAACCACGGAACGCTTGGAGCCTGATGCACCTCATCGAAGAGCAAGGCAGAACCTCTATAGACCGGTTCTGGGAGTTCTATCCAGAACTAGACATCACGCAATATGAACTGTCAGCGCTCCAGCTTGAGAGAGAACTAGCGGGCGCGGACCTTGTCCTCGCTCATGAATGGAACGATCCAGAACTCATTTGGAAACTCGGCATATATCGCAGGAGCCACCGTCAGATGCGATTGCTATTTCACGACACCCATCACCGGGCGGTCTCCAACCCCCAAGCCATGGCAGCTTATGATCTCTCCGAATACGATGGGGTTCTGGACTTTGGCTCCGTCATCCGGGCTCTCTACCTGCAACGCCGATGGTGCCGCCACGCCTGGACTTGGCACGAGGCTGCCGATACCACCGTCTTTCAACCTAAGACAGCCGAGCGCCTAGATGGTGAATTAGCCTGGATTGGAAACTGGGGAGATGGGGAACGCACGGAAGAGCTGCATCGATATCTGCTCAAACCGGTCGCGGAACTTGGCCTCAGCGCCCAGGTCCACGGCGTCCGCGATCCCCACAGCGCCCGTCAAGCTCTCGCGAAGCGCGGCATCAGGCATGCAGGCTGGTTGCCAAATTACGACGTCCCAACGGTCTTCTCCCGGTTTCGCGTCACCATTCATGTCCCGCGAAGGCAATGTGCACGTTCTCTCCCTGGGATTCCGACCATCCGTCCGTTCGAGACACTTGCCTGTGGTATCCCCTTGGTATCCGCGCCCTGGGAGAATCGCGAGCACCTCTTCACGCCCGGCCAGGACTATCTGGTGGCACGAAACAGCCGCGAAATGAGCAGCCAACTCCGGAACCTGCTTGAAGATCCCGGAACGGCCAATTCAATCGCCGCTCATGGCCAGCGCACGATCCAGGACCGGCATACCTGCGCGCACCGGGCCAACGAATTGCTTCGGATCTGCGAGGATCTAGAACTTCCCTTGAACATGCAACTCTCTTCCTTGGCGTCGTGAAGACAAAACTTACGATTTCCTTCTTCGGCTCCAGCTTGGTCTCTTCGTATTGGAACGGCGCCGCAACCTACTATCGTGGCTTGATTCGTGCCCTCCACGCGCGAGGACACCACGTAACCTTCTACGAGCCGGATGCGTTTGAGCGACAGCAGCACAGAGATCTCCCCAGCGTAGATTTTGCGCAAAGCGCCATTTATGCCCCGACAGAGGCTTCCGCATGGCAAGCCATTACCGAAGCTCGTGACTCCCACCTCATCGTCAAGGCGAGCGGAGTCGGGGTGCTTGACGGCTTCCTGGAGGAGACTCTGCTCGAGCTCAAGCGGCCGCAAACGCGTGTTGTCTTTTGGGACGTCGATGCACCGGTGACATTGGACCGTGTCCTCGGCGATGAACGCGATGCATTCCGCCGCCTAATCCCCGAATATGACTTGATCTTTACCTACGGTGGCGGTCCGTCCGTCGTCTCAGCCTATGAACGGCTAGGAGCTCGCAGATGCGTTCCCATCTACAACGCGCTGGATGCACACACTCATCACCCTGCTTGTCCCGATCCGCGTTTTGAGGGCCTGCTCGGATTCCTCGGCAATCGCCTCCCGGATCGTGAAGATAGAGTTCATGAATTCTTCTTTCGCCCAGCGGAGAATCTCTCCCCTCACCGATTTGTCTTGGGCGGCAGCGGTTGGGATTCAAGGCTCACGGAACGTGCCAATGTTACTTGTTTGGGACATGTCTATACCTACGACCATAATGCGTTCAATTGTACCCTGCGAGCCATCTTAAACATCAATCGGGATAGCATGGCTCGCTACGGCTACTCCCCTCCAACTCGGATCTTCGAAGCGGCGGGAGCAAGCGCTTGTCTCATTACCGACGCATGGGAAGGAATTGAGACCTTTCTGGAGCCCGAGGCGGAATGCTTGGTAGCCCACAGCGGGGACGAAGTCGCCGGAATTCTCTCCGAGCTGACCGGCGAAGCCGCACGCAAAATCGGTCAGTCCGCCCTGTCCCGAGTTTTGCACGAGCACACCTACGAACACCGGGTCGAGCAAGTCGAAAATGCCATCTTCGATTGCTCCACCCCTCCCAGGAGTGCCGTCCCACCAAATGTCCGAGCCGAGCCTCGACCGCACCATCGGATCGTAGTGATTGGCCTATCCATCACCTCCTCCTGGGGAAATGGCCACGCAACCACTTACCGCGGCTTACTCCGTGAATTGAGCCGGCAAGGCCATGAAGTCCTATTCTTGGAGCGTGATACGAAATGGTATGCGGCTAACCGCGACTTACCAGATCCAGGCTACTGCCGTGTAGGTCTTTACAACTCGCTCGATGAGCTGAAGACCGAATACGCGCAGGATATCGCAGACGCCTCATTCGTGATCGTGGGCTCGTTTGTGCCGGAGGGTAGAGACGTCGGAGAATGGGCCATTCAAACAGCGGATGGAGTGGTTGCCTTTTACGATATCGACACCCCCGTAACCCTCAATCTGCTGCATCGGAATGAATGCACTTACGTATCCGCCGAGCTGATTCCGAAATACGATCTCTACCTGTCGTTTGCCGGAGGAACCGCTCTGTCCATTCTGGAAGGCGTCTACAGAGCACGTAAAGTGCGCCCTCTTTACTGTTCTGTCGATCCGGCCATCCATTATCCAGAGCCGACGTTCCGTCCCCGATGGGACCTCGGCTACCTTGGAACTTACAGCGACGACCGGCAACCAGCCTTGGAGCGGCTGCTGTTGGCGCCCGCACGCCTATGGCCAAAAGGTCGCTTTGTTGTAGCAGGCCCGCAGTATCCCAGACGGATCTGCTGGCCCTCCAACACTGAGCGGATCGAGCATCTCGCCCCAAATGAACACCGGCGATTCTACAACTCGCAGCGATTCACCCTCAATGTGACTCGCGCCGAGATGGTCCGGCTAGGCTATGCTCCGAGTGTCAGGCTGTTCGAAGCTGCCGCAAGTGGCGTCCCGATTATTAGTGGCTGGTGGCAAGGCATTGAGACCTTCTTCTCCCCTGGAGAGGAGATCCTAATCAGCCATACGCCACTGCAGACGATGCACTTTCTCAAAGATATCCCGGACGACAAACGCAACGCCATCGCCGCCCGTGCCCTAGAGCGCGTGCTCAAGCATCATACGGCAAAACATAGAGCGAAGGAACTGATCGACCTTCTCTCGGAATCAATCGCCAGCTAATCCGTAGACGTCTCCTCCTCCTTCGAGTTCAACGTATCAAGCCCCGATGCGAGGAATTGGTCCTCGACAGCGCGTTCGATTCCACTCTCCACTAACGCAACGATGTCTGGCTGCTCCGTTCCATCATCCAGCGTAGTCCTGGATGTGCCTGTCGATACTGCGGCGTCCTCGGGATCCAAGGTATCTTCGGGAAGCTCCGCACCTTGGTCGCGCGCGGTAAACTCCAGCTCCGCGCGTCTCAGATCGTCGTCGGTGAGCTCATTTGCGGCGCGCCCGTCCATAACCGCCAACTCCGCGGCACGCCGCCGGATCACATGCGGCGGCAGATTGGATATGTTCTCTTCAGCGATCTCTGGAGGCGGGATATTCGGATCCATTGAACCCAATGCAGCTTAGTCTATGCCACCGGCACCAGTGGCACATCTCCTGCGCCACCAACAAGCACAGAGGAACGCAACCAGATGAACGAAACCGCACTACTCTCCAAACAACAGGAAGATCGACCACCACAGCCCCAACCCCGTCAACCAGGCCGCGAGCATGAGATGGACCCGAGACCGGTGGTGATCCGGAGTTCTTATCGCGGGTCAGGAAAGCTCGAAGGAAAGGTAGCAATCATCACCGGCGGAGATAGCGGGATTGGAAGATCGGCCGCCGTCCACTTCGCCAGAGAGGGGGCGGATGTGGCCGTACTGTTTCTTGATGAGGAGCGTGACGCCAGGGATACCCGATCCATGGTAGAGGCGGAAAAGCGCCGTTGCGTTTTGATTGGCGGAGACATTGCGGATCCTGCATTCTGCACGCGCGCGGTCAATCAAGTGATCGATGAGCTTGGCTCCCTCCACATCCTGGTAAGCAATGCGGCGGAACAGCACGCAAACCCAGATATCACGGAGATTACCCCGGAACAGATCGAGCGGACCTTCCGCACCAATATCTTTGGCGCTTTCTTCATCACTCAGGCGGCCCTCCGCCAGATGCCGGATGGCGGTTGTATTCTCATCACAACCTCGGTTACCGCTTACGAGGGTCACGAAACTCTAGTTGACTACGCGGCCACCAAAGGCGCCTTGACCACGCTGACGCGTTCATTAGCCACCCAATTGGCTCCGAGGCGAATCCGGGTCAACGCAGTGGCTCCTGGTCCCATCTGGACGCCTCTAATCCCAGCGTCCTTTCCCGGAGAGAAAGTGCAAAGCTTCGGCGCTGATACCTTAATGGGCCGGGCAGGCCAGCCTTGTGAGGTCGGACCGGCTTATGTGTTTCTTGCCTCCGAGGACTCGTCCTATATCACGGGCGAGACCATCCACATTAATGGCGGCCGGTTTGTCACGAGCTAATCATCTCAATCCAATCATGATCTCTTCACTCACTACAGAAGGCGTGGCCACGGACGAGGCGCCTCAAGCCTCAGCTGAGGATGGCCACGAACCCTTGGGCCGAGTCGAACGGCTCCTCTCGACTCTTGGAGGATCGGCGTTTGTCTTGGGCGGCTTACGGCACGGACTGACAAGGGGCAGGTTGCGTGGCGGCGGTCTTGCCGCCGCTCTCTGCGGTGGCGTTCTGATCTACCGGGGGCTCACCGGACAAAAGGTCGGCTCCCGAATCCGCGAACTCGCCGGAGCTCAAGTCAACAATCGGGCCGGTGTTCCCTCAGGAGCGGGCGTGCGGATCAGTCGAAGTCTGACGATCCAACGCCCGGCAACCGAACTTTATGCTCGTTGGCGCGACTTGACTAGCCTCCCCAAGATTATGCGGCACCTGGAGGAAGTCGAAGTCATCGATTCCAAGCGATCTCGCTGGACGGCGGCAGGTGTTTTGGGGAAATCCGTGCAATGGGAAGCGGAGATCATTGGTGATAAGCAGTCCGAAGAGATCTCCTGGCAATCCCTGCCGGGAGGAGACTTGCAGACCGCTGGCAGCGTGAGATTCAAGCCACTTCGGCACGGCCGCGGCACGGAGCTGAAAGTTACGCTAAAATACAATCCTCCCGCTGGGAAACTTGGAGCTACCATCGCCAAGCTTCTTGGCCAGGGTTTGGAACAAAAGCTGGACGAGGACCTGCGCCGTTTTCGCAGCGTGATGGAAGCGGGCGAGGCGCCCACCGTCAGCGGCCAGCCTCATGGCGACGGATCCCGCGGACGGCTTCTGCCGTTTGCCTCCGAATCTTAACTCTCCTCCATTCATCATGAAATGTGTTTGCTGGCATGGAAAGCACGACGTCCGAGTCGAAGAAGCACCCGATCCGGAGATTCTCAATCCGCGCGACGCCATCATCAGAGTCACTTCCACCGCGATCTGCGGCAGTGACCTGCACCTCTACGATGGCGTGATTCCCACCATGAAAAAAGGAGACATCCTTGGCCATGAATTCATGGGAGAGGTGATCGAGGTCGGCACCGACGTAAGGAATCTACGGCGCGGCGACCGGGTGGTCGTTCCGTTTGCCATCGGTTGCGGCCGATGTTTTTTCTGCAAGCGGGGCTTGTGGTCATTATGTGACAACTCCAACCCCAACGCAGCGCTCGCCGCCAAGCTATTTGGCCAATCGGGAGCGGGTCTGTTTGGTTACTCTCATCTATATGGAGGCTATGCAGGAGGCCAGGCCGAGTTGGTGCGTGTCCCCTTTGCCGACGTAGGGCCGTGCAAAGTGCCTGATCATCTCACTGACGAGCAAGTGCTGTTCCTCTCTGATATTCTCCCCACCGGCTATATGGCCGCCGAGAACTGTCGCATTGAGCCGGGCGACACCGTAGCGGTCTGGGGTTGTGGCCCAGTCGGTCAGTTTGCGATCCGCGCGGCGTGGTGGTTCGGCGCCGAACGGGTGATCGCCATCGACCATGTGCCCGAACGGTTGAAAATGGCGGAAGAGTTCGGCAACGCGGAGGCTATCAACTTTGAGGAGACCAATGTCCCCGAGGCACTCTTGGAGATGACCGCTGGGATCGGCCCCGATCGGTGCATCGATGCAGTAGGGATGGAGGCGCACGGCAGCTCCCCGGATGCAATTTACGACCGGGTCAAACAAGTGGCGCACTTGACCATGGATCGAATTCACGCCTTGCGCGAAGCGATTTACTGCTGCCGCAAGGGAGGAACTCTCTCCATTCCAGGAGTCTACGCGGGCCTCTTAGACAAAGTTCCCCTCGGCGCCGCCTTTGCGAAGGGATTACGAATGGAGATGGGACAAACCCACGTCCATCGCTACATGCGTCCACTACTGGAGCGGATCTCCGGGAACGGCAAACTTGGCTTCGACCCGAGTTACATCATTACCCATCGCTTCCCCTTGGAGGCGGCGCCAGAGGCCTACAAACTCTTCAGCGAACGCCGGGAGAACTGCGTCAAGGTGGTCCTCCAGGCCGCGTGAATCGATTCCGCTGCGATCCCGCCGGAATTGCGCTAGAGTGCGGCGCCCATGTCCGCCGAAGTCATTTCCATCCAAGGGGCCCGTCAGCACAACCTCAAAAACATCGACGTAGAGATCCCGCGAAACCAATTGGTGGTCATCACCGGGGTGAGCGGTTCGGGAAAGTCATCGTTAGCATTTGATACCCTGTATGCGGAGGGCCAGCGACGCTACGTCGAGAGCCTGTCCGCTTACGCTCGTCAGTTCTTGGATCAACTGGAGAAGCCGGACGTGGATTTCATCCACGGTCTCTCCCCCGCGATAGCCATTGAGCAACGGGCCACCGCGCCAAATCCGCGCTCCACGGTCGCGACGACAACGGAGATTTACGACTATCTGCGGATTCTCTTTGCAGCGATCGGCCGGCCGCATGACCCCGTCACCGGGGCGTTGTTGAGCCGGAGCACGTTAACGGACATCCTCCGCGATCTGCTGTCGCTCCCGGAACGCACCCGCCTGATGGTCCTCGCGCCCGTGCAGGCGCAGGAACGTGAAAGTTTTGCCGACTTCGCCAGGCGAATGCAGCAACAAGGCTTTATTCGGCTCCGCGCCGATGGGGAATTGCTCGAACTCGACCGGTCCGAACTTCCTTCCAAGCTGCCCAAGGAGATGGAGATCGTGATCGATCGCATCGTAATCCGGGAAGATATCCGCTCCCGGCTCGCGGACTCCTTGGAAACGGCGTTGCGCTGGTCCACGGACCGGGTGCTGGTGCTGATTCAGGATGAGGCCGGAAGCTGGGAGAACCGGACGTTCGTCACCTCGTATACCAATCCGGAAACTGGCTTTCGCCTGCCAGAGATCACTCCAAAACACTTTTCATTCAACAGCCAACTGGGAGCCTGTCCTGCTTGTCACGGAACCGGCGCTCAACTGCACCCAGACCCGGCGCTGTTCGTGCCCGATCCAGAGCTCTCAATCAACTCCGGCGGCATCAAGACATGGTGGAGCCAATCACAAAAGCGCAAGGGGATGCACCAGCGCTCCATCCTTGGGTTGGCGAGGCACTTCGGCACGGATCCCGATGCTCCGATCCGCTCGCTATCCGTCGAGTTCAAGCGGGCTTTGCTGAAAGGAACGGGAAAGCAACCGGTTCCCACCGATTGGGCTGACCGAGGCCCCGGCAAACCGTTCGAGGGCTTGGAAGTGCAAGCCATGCGCCTCCATGAAGAAAGCGAAAGTGAGGTCACCCGGCGCAACGTGAGGCGCTTTCTTTCCATGCGAACTTGCAAAGTCTGTCAGGGATTGCGCCTAAAACCGGAGATCCTCGCCATCACCCTGCCGCATCCCGAGAGCCCCGCCTCTATCCAGGATTACTGTGCTCTGCCGATTGAGCACGCCGAAGCGTGGTTATCCGCCGTTCCGCTCACGGAAACTCAAGCCTTCTTCGCCAAGGACTTGATCCGGGAAATCAAGCAGCGCCTCTCATTCCTGCGTGAAGTCGGCCTCGGCTATCTCACCCTAAACCGGGAGAGTTCAACCCTATCCGGAGGAGAAGGGCAGCGAATCCGCTTGGCAACTCAGCTTGGGGCAGGCTTGGCGGGGGTCCTGTATGTGCTCGACGAGCCAAGTATTGGGCTGCATCAAGCGGATAATGATAAACTCATTCAGACCCTGCTCCGGCTCCGCAATCTAGGCAATTCGATCATCGTCGTGGAGCACGATGAAGATACCATGCGCCAGGCCGATCACTTGATCGATATGGGCCCTGGCGCTGGCCCGCTCGGAGGTCGGATTCTTGCGCAAGGCTCCCCGGCCGAAGTCGCTCAAAGTCCGGATTCCGTCACCGGCGCCTATCTGTCTGGTGCGAAGACAATTGAGGCGCCGGGACCAAGGATGACTCCGCCGCCCAGGCCACGGAGCAAGGCAAAAGAAGGGCTCGATTCCGGATGGCTGGTTGTCGAGAACGCTACGGAACACAACCTTCGCGGCATCGACGCCGCTTTCCCGCTCGGCTGCCTCACTTGCGTCACCGGCGCTTCCGGCAGCGGCAAATCCACGCTGGTGGATGACATCCTGCGAAAAGTTCTCTTCCGGCACTTTTATCAAGCTAAGGATACCCCTGGAGCACACGACGGGATCCAAGGCTTGGAACAAGTCGATAAGGCCATTGTGGTCGATCAATCCCCCATCGGTCGTGGCCCGCGCTCCAACCCCGCCACCTATGCCGGTGCGTTTGGCCCCATTCGAGAGCTCTTCAGCGATCTTCCGTTGAGCCGACAGCGGGGCTATGACGCAGGCCGGTTCAGCTTCAATGTCGCCGGTGGCCGCTGCGAAGCCTGCAAGGGAGACGGCGTCATCCGCATCGATATGCACTTTCTGTCCGACGTTTATGTCACTTGCGAGACCTGCCGCGGAAGGCGTTACAATGAAGAGACGCTCCAAGTGACGTTTCGCGGAAAGAGTATCGCCGACGTCTTGGAGATGGGCATTGAAGAAGCGCGACTCTTCTTTCAAAAAATACCGGCTATATACGGCAAACTGAAGGCACTTTGTGACGTTGGCCTTGGTTACCTGAAACTAGGGCAACCCGCAAACACGCTATCCGGCGGGGAAGCGCAGCGAATCAAGTTGGCGACGGAGCTCTCAAAGAAAGCGACCGGCAAGACGGTCTATCTCTTCGACGAGCCGACAACGGGCCTGCATTTTGAGGACATCCGCACCTTGCTTGACGTCTTCTTCCAGCTCCGGAATTCGGGAAATACCCTGATTGTGATTGAACACAACCTGGACGTCATCAAGTGCGCTGACTGGATTCTCGATCTCGGCCCGGGCGGAGGGGAACATGGGGGCAGTCTGGTCGCGGCAGGCCCTCCAGATGTGATCGCGGCTTGCACGGAAAGTCTCACCGGCCGATACCTTGCACCGAAACTCACGAGCTAGCGGATATCGGTGAACTTACCGCCGTTGTCCTTGGCGAGCTTCTCCATGAAAAACTGACCGCTGTCGGCCTTATAAGCGAACACATTGATGATCGCTCGCTTGCTGCGCACCTCCTGGAGCTCCCGTACGCTCCAAAGCACCTTGTCTCGTTGATCGTCCGTGGGCTCGCCGTCGGAGACAAACACGATGGTGTCGGGCCCTTGCTCGAATGCTTTACTGAGAGCCATCTTGCTACTGGTCTTATTGTGTCTCCTTCCTTTCACACTGACCCACATAGAATCGTTCCCCTGCGTCTGCCCGGAAATCAGCAGGAGACACGGGCTGTAAGACTTGAGCCACTTGATCGCTTTTTCCTTCTCCATGGGCGTCGCGCCTACGATGGTGCGCTGGTAAACAAATGCCTCGGAACCAAAGGTGATGATATTAAACTTCATTGCCGGGCTCAGCGCGTTAATTGAATTGATTACTTCCTGCTCCAACTTCTCGTACGATGTCCGGTCTTTGGTCCCTTGAATCATGCTTCCGGAGACATCCACCACATAGACGATACTCCCGGCCGCCCCGCGAAAACCGAAAAAGCTAAAACCTCCGCCAGCCGCCGCTCCCGCGCTCCCCATCCCCATCGCGGGCGACAGTGCCGTGCCCACTCCGGCTCCTGTCCCAAAACCTGAGCCGGACATCCCCGGCAGCGCTGAAGGCGTCATCAGATTCGCGGATGGCATGCGGGGCATTTCCGGCAGAGTGATCGAACCGATGCCATTCGCCACGATCCGCCGGGTTTGGGGCGGCGAGCCGCCGGTTTTCAGCTTCTGCACCATGGAGACTTGGTGCTCGATGGCGCGATGCGTGGCGTTAATCACAGGCGGCCCTTCCTGGAACGCCAGTTTGCGCTTCGTCTGGATGTTCTGCACCACCAGAAAACCAGCCGCCACGGTAAATCCTGCATGCACCAGGAGGCTCACTACAAAAAACGTGCTAATCCGAAACCCGCCCGCTTTCGCATCCCCGCTTGGCCCTGCCGACGAAACCTTCCGGATCTCTTTTCGTTTCGAACTCATGTCGATGCTTCAGCGGTTCGGGTTCGCCCCCTTTTCCTGCGCCGCCAACCGCTGCAACTCTTGCAAGGCCAGCTTTGACTCAGGCGCGGCAGGATAGGCGAGGCGCAATTCTTCTAGTATAGCCCGGGCCGACGAAAAGTCTTCCATGCCAACGAGCGCTCGCCCGCGGCCGAGCATGACAGCCGGCAGCACAATGGTTTCCCCTGGATAAAACACCGGCACCTGCACGAAGGCGAGCATCGCCTCCTCCCACTTTTCCTGAGCCAATAGACACTGGCCTTTGACGGTGTAAGCGAGAGCACGCGCCACGGCGCCCCTGCTATCCCGCAGAACGGTATCGACCCGGCGACTAGCTCCAGCGAGATCGCCCCTGCGCAGGAGTACTCCAGCGACCTGAGCCTCGGCCGCTTTCACGCATTCAGGATCGGCCGCTTGGGTGACGAGTTTTTCGGAAAGGGCCTGCGCCTCCAAGCCTCTTCCGAGCCCCTCCAAAGCCTGAGCTTGTCGCAACAGCGCGAGCGCCCACCAATTTCCGGGAATCTCGCGGAAATCTGCCTGCTCCGTCACAAGGCGCTCCAGCAGCTCCGCGGCCTCTTCCCCTTTTCCCGCAACCACCTTCGCGGCAGCGTCGCCCAGCTCAGGCGGCTCGGGAAAATCGATCCGAGCGATTTCCGCCATGCCAAACTCGGCCACTGCTCCTGTAGCGGACGTGAGCTTGACCTGATCAGCACTGCGCTGCACCCGCGAGGCAGCCAAGACGCGGCCATCTTTTAAAATCACGGTCTGGGCCGGAGCAAGGCCAACCGGGATCAGGAGCATGGCGATTAGGATCGGACGCAGGTTCATGTCACGACGCTTTCCATTCACCTAGTATTTTCGCCGCCTGCTTGGCTTCGGCGGAGTCCTTCAGCTTCTCATTGCGCAACAACTCACGCAGATGTCCAACCGCTTCCTGGCGCTTTTCAATCTGGTCAAAGGCTTCGGCACAACGGAGATAGGACTTCGCAGTCCAAGCCGGATACTTTTGGTAAGCCACAAATACCCGTTGAAAATACGCGATGGCTTCAGGATAGCGCTTCTGCTTGGCTTCAATCTCTCCCAAAAAGTAGATCGCCAGCGCGGTAGCTTCCCCGCGCCACTCACGAAAGCTGGCAATCGCTTGAAATCCCTTCTTAGCCTCGTCATAAAGCCCCAATTCATACTGAGCCCGGGACTGGCCGATCATGGCTTCACGCAGCTTGGCGCCGGCAATCTGCGTTACGGCGGTTTGGAAGAGCCGCAGTGCTTGCTGAGTATCCCCAGAGGCCAAGGCAATTTCTCCCAGGCCGACATACGCATAATCCAAGAAAGCACTCTTCGGATAATTGGTCCGCAACACTTCGTATACTTTGCTCGCGCTCTTTAGATCCTGCTTGGCCAGCAAATAGTCTCCGACACCGGCGAGCAGCGCGGGACTGAGATCTTCCGGGGCAAACTGGATCTCGATTTCTTTCCAAACCTTAGCGACCTCATCCGAACGCTTGATCAAAGGAAGAAGCTGCGCTTCGGCATAGAGGAACCGGGCTTTGCCGGTGGCCGTGGCAGTGCCGCGAAGGGGCTCGAGTTGCCTGCGCAGCTCGGCCATCGCATCATACCCACCGTTCTCCGCAGGCACCTCGGGCCGGACACAGAGCTGGGCGAGCTGCTGCAACAATTGCTCTACCGACTCCCGCCGTGGCTCGTTTAGGTAAGGCTGGAGGCTTTGCACCACAAACGACTTTGCTTCGTTCGCCTTTCCTTCGCGAGCCTTGGCTTTGCCAATCCAATACATCGCCGTGACTACAGCTTGGTGATTAGGACGTTCACGAACAAAGGTCTCAAATAAACGCGACACCTCAGTCCAGTTTCCCTGCTTGCGCCACTGCGCGCCCGCTTCGAGAAGTGCATAATTGAGGACTTCATCACTGCTGGCGGAACGATAGGCGCGGGTATAGGCGTTCGCGGCTTGCACCGGGCGGTTCAGCCCCGCATGCGCGTCACCAAGCAAGGACAGCACCTCCCCGAGAATCGGATTGTTGGGAAACCGCTTCTCCCAGAGTCCCGCTTCCACTACGATCTCGCTATATTTTGAAGCCGCGTAGAGGCAGAGCATGCGGCGATACTCGGCATCCGCGGTGAACGCACCATCTGGATACTGCTTTAGATAGGCCGCAAACGCCGACAAAGCATCGGCGTACTTACCCTCGTAAATGAAGGCAAGGGCATGGCGATAGGTCACCTCTTCGCGAAACGCCCCCTGAGAAAAGTCCTTGAGATACATCCCGTAGCTCTCCCGAGCCTCAGGCAAAGAGCCCTTCATGAAATGGGCATTTCCCAAGAGAAATCGAAGCTCTTCGCGGAACTTGCTCTTCGGCTGCTTTTCCAGTGCGTCCCGAAGTCGCACCACAGCCGCAGCGGCGTCATTGCTCTGCAATGCCGTCACTCCGCTGAGATAGCCGGCAGTCTCCGCATTGGGGCCTTCCGGAAATTGACGGAGATACTCTTGACATAACTTCAGCGTCCGGGCCACGAGAAATAGTTCGGATGAACAAATTAACGAAGCATACAGCGCTGGCTCTGCATCCGCTCCTTTGGGAAACTCCGCCAACAGACGATCAAAAACAACCAACGCTTCCCACTTTTGTCCAGACTCGTAATAAGCACTGCCCATCCGAAAAAGCAGGGCAGGCCAATAGTCGGGCAACTCTTCAAAGTCCACTAAGAGCTGCTTGGCAGCCGCCAAATCCGTCTCCACCGACGGCGTCACCGGTGTCGATGACGCCAGCGCCTGCTTCCGGCGTTCCATCGTTGCGATGCGTTCCTTTTGATACGCAATCACCTCGTCCCGCGAACGCACCCGGCGGTAGGCGCTCAACGCATCTGAATAGTTCTTCTTTCGGGCAAACTCGTCACCGAGTTGCACCATCAAGCCGTTCAGAGTAATGACGTTCTCCACCAGATTGATCCTTGCCGCAACCCCCTCCAATACGGCAAGGGCCTTAGATGGCTCCTTCCTCCCCAAATAGAGTTCGGCCAACATCAGCCCGCCACTTGCCTGGGCCCGAGACCGGACCTGCGAAGAGATCAGCTTTTCCAAGGCCGTCGCCCGGCGGTCGGGTAGTCCAAGAATGCGAAAACACTCGGCCTGCGCCAAAATGGCTTCGTCCCGCAGCGACGGGACCGCCTCAAGTTGAGCGAACAGCTTGGCAGCGCCTTCCTGATCCTTGTTCAAGAGCATCGCACGGGCAGCGGCGAGCCGGACCTCGGAAGCCCTTTCCGCTTGAGGATAGCGACTTAGGTAAACCTTGAAAGAATCGATTGCCTTGCCATAGTTCCCAGCGTTGAAGTAGGCCGCACCTTGGGTGTAAACCAGTGGAGCCAGCTTGGTCGTACCAGCGGGATCGGTGACCGCGCTGATCACCGTGTCCAGCCCGGCAGCAGCCTCGTTCCATTTGCCTTCGCCAAAGGCCCGCATTGCGGAATTGTAGGCTGCTTCCAGCGGATCCGGCTCCGCCACCTGTGTCATCCCCACCCCCGCAAGCAGTAATAACGAGATGAATAGAGAAACTCGGAACATCATGAGCAAGACCAACTCGAAACGACGGGTAGATCTTGATTGATGACGACGCAGGAGGCAATCCGTTTCTTGCCCCCCACGCCACCGCCCCGGCTCACTTGCCCATGGAGCGATTGCCAAATCCTTTGCTCGTCGCCTTGACGGCGGGAGCTGATTTGGCGGACGGAACCTTCTCCGGTTCCGAGATCGAAATGACCTTCTGACTGCCCCGCACCGGCTCTGCCCGGAGATCGGGAGGCATCGCATTCAAACCCGATACCGGAGTGAGCTGTTGATCAAACCGAGGATCCCCGAATTCCATGGTATCAAGCGTGGAATCCGTCCGGCCCACCTCGACCTCGTTCGGCGTTGAGGGCAATCTCTTCCCGTCAATGATAAACGGCTGGATAAAGATGAGCAGTTCCTCCCTGCGATAGACTTTCTCGGTGCTTCCGACGACGCTCTTGAGCACCGGAATCCTTCTGATCACAGGCACCCCCGTGCGATCATCATCGATTCTCTCGGTAATCAATCCGCCGAGCACGATCGTCTGCGCATTCGGAACCGTGATTGTGGTGACCAATTCCTGGGTATTCAATGTCGGCACGGTATTGCCCGAGATGATCTGTTGCCCCACGACGGTGTCATTGACTTGAGCGATGCGCAACGTCACCTCGTTCTCTGAGTTGATCAGGGGCACAACCTCCAGCTTTAGGACAACGTCGAGATATTCGATATTAGAAGAAATGGAACCGGGAAACTCACTGCCAGCGAACCCACCGCCGACGGAGGTCAAAGTCGATGTTGGGACCGCGATCCGTTGGCCGCTCAGAATCACCGCTTTCGAATTATTCTGTGCGTAAACACTCGGACGCGAGAGGAGCCGGAAGTTCTGATCCCGAGTCAAGACCCGAAGAATCACATCGATCGGTGCATTGTCTCCTTCGATAATTGATCCCAGCAAAGAGAGCCCCCTGCCTGTAGCGGTTCCCAGTCCACGGTAGGGGTTCAGCCCACCAATAACCGATCCCCCCCGCGTATCCAGACTGCCCGCACCGAAGATGTTATTACCATCATCGCTCGACGGGGTAAAACTATCGAACCGCTTGAAGGCGTTCAAGCTATACTGCAACTCATCGCCCAACGTCATCTGGCCAATGATCGTAGAGAGGTAAACTTGCTTCGGCTGGACATCGACTTCATTGATGAGTCTTTCAATGATTTCGACGTGCTCTGGAGATCCTGAAACGATGAGGCTATTGGCCTGAGGATCGGCGATCATAAGGGTATTCCCCACGACAAAAGATTGAGGTGCCGTAAAGGGTTCCGGCTCTGACAGGCGATCTGGATAAATACCACCGCCAAACCCGCCACTAGATCCGCTGGAAGCACCTCCACCGCCCCCGCCATCCAGAATCTCTACTTGGCCACCACGATCCCCCAACTCCTCAGCTTTGAGCAAGTCATCCCGTTTCTCGACATCCGTATTGCGGGCAATCGCATTGTAAAATGCAGGCAAATAGTCAATAATTGAGACATACTGAAGCTTCCTGCGCAAAAAATTGGAGGCATCGCTCGGCTTATCAAAGGATTCGACCAGGCCACGGATGTAGGCGAGATCGACTGGCCTGCCAATGACGAGCAAGCTATTTGTGCGCCGGTAGGCAACGACCTTCACCGATGCTTTTCCATTCGCGCCCGGTGCACCCATGCCCCCCTCCGTCCCAGGAGGGGCAGCGGAAACAGCAGGCACCGCCCCGTCGCTTGAGGTGTAAATCTCCGTGAGAATTTCCGCAATCTTCTCCGCGTCCGCGCGTTCCAAATCCATAAACTCATTCGCAACCTGGTTTGAGGGAACATCCAGATGCTGCTTCAAGTCAATCAACGATCGGACCACCGATGTATTCTCCGTCACAATCACAGCGGACGCCGCATTCAACGGCGTAATCGCTCCGTAAGGATTGAGAGCCACCACTTGCGTGAAAGCTCTGGCCGCTTCCTCGGGAGCAATATGATCCAAGGTCATCACATAATTCACGACAGCCTCGCCCTCAGGGAGATCCTCAGGGGCTACCACTACCGGCAATCCCTGACTCCGTGGACTCTTGCCCGCTTCGTAGTTCACGACTTTGAGAGTCTTGTCATCGACCGGAATCAATGCATACCCGTTGAGAAGCAACGCACTCTCAATGAAACTGACGGCTTCCATCTGGGTCAGCGGCTCAGGCGAGGTGACCGAGAGTTCCGCCCCTTCGAGCTTTGCGTCACGAATGATCCGTTTTCCCGTCAGCTTCTCGTAGTAGGGCAAGATGGCCGCGACCGGTGAATTCGGGAACTCAATTCGCACGGTATCGGTTCCTGCCGGTGAGACTTGGGAGCTCGCCGGCCAGGCAAATCCTAAGATGGCAACGAGGCAAATGCCCCGAATAGCTTGAATGATGGACTGTGTGCTCAATGTGGCGGCAACGTTAAGGTTCGCCCACATTATGCAGTTCAAAATTGTTTAGTCCACTTAAACATGCATAATCCTGACACGTACTTCGTCCTCCGTCATCGGTTCAGCCTCCACCACACGATGAGACATCTCCTTTTCCCCTTTACTCCTCCCCTTCGAAGTAGCTTTTGGTGACGTCGATCTCCGCTGTAAACTCCTCTCCCGCATCGATCACCTCCCCCGTAACCCCGATGAGCCGCTCCGGTTGCTGCAAGCTGTGAAGCCAAGGAAGGACTTTCTCTTGCTCCCCTCGAACCCGGATTCGAATCGACGCCGTCTGAAAATAGACCTGATCTTCGCCATCGAAGGTCGCATCGGGTCCATCACCGCCACCGCCGAGAATTTCCCGGCCGATCAGCTCCATCCCGGCGGCGCGGGCCTGCGTGTCAATGTGACTCAGCAGCGCTGCCGCCGCGTCCTCCCTACTGCGGAATGTGTCGGTGTGCTGGTCGAGCCAGGAATTGCGAGCCTCCCAGGTCGCGCGATCATCCACGGCGCTCTGAAGCATCCTGAGCCGTTGTTCTAGTCCTGCATTTTCACGCAGCAACCCACCTAGGGAGTTCATACCGGCCCAGATCAACCCGCCCCCGGCGAGCAGAACAAACAGGGCGGCAAAGGCCGTCAGAAGCATGGATTCTCGCTGAGTCAACTTCATGGGTTCACAGACGTTAAAGTTCCCTCGATCTCAAAGGTAGCGGTTCCGTCCTGCCCGATCAGGGGTTGCGCGTAGGTCCACTGGTAATCGGAAAGCGATTCACTCTTGGAAATGGCACCGAGAAACTTGAGAGCTTCCGATGGCGAAGCCGCGGTACCCTTGAGGGCGAGACGCTCAGCGGACCTCTCGAACCGAGTGAGGCTGACCTCCCCGGCGCTCGGGAGTTGGCGGATCAGGAGCATCATTTCAAGCGGCGACCGGCCAGGATCCACTGCGGAGGCAACCTCCTTCCAGCGCTGTTGAATTTGCTCAATCTCTGATGCCGCTGGCGATAGAGCTGCAATGCGCTCTCGCAACGCATTTTGGTGATGAAGCGTCAGCGCGGTGGCCGCGAGAAACACCAGCACAGCCCCTCCCGCGACCACCGCGCCAGCGGCAAGCATCTGCCGGGTGCGCCGCTTGCGAAGCTCCAGTTTCTGGAGTTCCGCCACAAATTGAGGCAAAACGGCACTGACTGAGGCGGGAGTGAACCGAGGCGCCGGGCGCGGCTCCTGCTTGACCGGCAGACCGCTTTTCTCCCGGAGCAACGTGACATCCACATCATTGGCCCAAACGGTAATGCCGGCACAGGACTTGACCATTCCCTGAAAGTGGAACTGCTTGGCCCAGCGCACCACCTCCTCGGCAGCGCGTCCGTCAAGAGTGGAGGAGGCAAGGACGTTGTGATAGACTAGCCTGCCTTCATTCGCCATGGCGGTTACGAACCTCCCCAGTTCCCTCCAAATCACAATCTGATCATCCGGAATCCTCAACAGCCGGGGCGCCAGACAGATGGCGTCCGGAGCCAGGGAGTCCTCGGCCAGCCGCAACGAGGTCTTGGCCAAGGCATCGACGCGGATCAACACCCTGCTTTCCTGTTCCACGATGCGCTCAAAGTCGAATCCGGCTGGCTCTTCAGGCCGGCTTAGGCCATCCTTTTCCAAGTGTAATTCCGCTGCGCCTCGCAACTCCTCTGCATTCCTTCCGAAAACCCAAAGTGGAATCGCGTAAGTCGAAGCCACGGGAAGCGCCAGCACTCGTCGTGCCGCCGGTCCGGCAAATGCGGGAGTGGCCGACAGTGGAGCACCGTTGCCCTCCTCGACAAACTCGCCATTTGGCGACGCCATATTCCAGAGTTCCCATTGTTCGGCCCCCGGAAACAGAATTTGAATGGCAGCGCTCTTGGGGGTCGTTTTCACTTTCTATCGACGTTGGATTCATTACTCATGGGATGCTCCTGCCGGTAAACGGCTTCCGTCCCACGCAAAACCATGACCAGCTTGCACTGAAAGCTCCCTGAGGTGCCGATCGCTTCCACTCTGCGGGTGTTTCCGTCAATGCCAAGGTGGGGCGGTGCTGGCGTATAGATGCCGAGACGTTGCAATGCCTCGGCCACGGTCGCAAAACGTATATCGTCCTTCGTGTAACGCTGCCCGTCGCGTCCCGCCAAACTTTGGAACACACGGCGAGCCGCCTTCAGCTGCACACCGGTAGCCGCCGCCATGACCTCGGGGGCGGCTTCATTCAAGTTGATCTTCCCTTCCGACCAAAACGTGAAAAAGTCCCTCCAGTCAGGCCGAAGCGATTCGAGCTGATCCATCCCGATCACCAACCGCATTTCCTCGAAAGATTGGAAGGGCCGATTGAGCGGCAACCCGGCCCGTCCGGCAGTGGCATAAGCCTTCGCCTCCGCGCCGTTCAGCGCCACGAGATCGTCCGTATCTACCCAATCCGTCATGGCACCGGTCAAGGCGATCGCCTCAGCGGGTTTCATTCCCCACAAAAGAAACAAGCGGTTTAAAACAATGCTCTGCTTGCCCTCGATCAGCGTGTTCGGATTCATGCGCCCCTCATCCGCCGTGATCAACGCCCGATATGATTCCAGTTCCCCCTCCTGCCGCAGCGCGGAATCCCATCGCTGAATCTCTGGATGCGCGCCAACCGCGAGGGCCCGCTCCGCCATCCGGCGCGCTTGCGCCAAACCACGCTGAGCAGTGACAGCCCGGCTGTCAACCAAGGCGAATTGCAAGGCACCGACCACCACCAGCCCCATGATAGCGATTAGCCAAAAAGTAAGCACCAGAGCAGAGCCACGCGAGCGGCACGGCGGCGAAAGAAGAATCGGGTTCGTCATGGCGCTGCAGGATTGCGAGCCCCTCCCGTGGCCCTCTGATTCATGTAGGAGGGAATCCAGAATACGAGCCGCTGCCTGTCAGCACTCGCCCTCCCCTCAAAGCTCAGCTCAGCGTAGAGAGGCCGTCCCTTTTGCATGGCCCATGATTCTTCCCATCGATTCTCCTGAGCGTCAAATAGCCTCCATCGAGCGCCTTTCAGGCCGGAGAGCAATTGGAGCTCACCAATTGACTCAACACGGCCCGCTGCCGAAGTCCCCCAGTGCTCGACAACAAACCGCTGTTGCCCCTTCGCGGCAGAATCCGCTTCGATACGCAGAACCACACGATCTGCCATGGCGGCTTGCTGGTTCCAGGTGAATGGACTCCTCCCTACTTCGCTAATCAACGTCAACTGGATGCCTTGCTCCCCACTTGCTAACTCGAATTGGGTCGAAGGCGGCAGATCCTCAAACGCAGAGCGGAGCATCCCATCGAAATTGTTGAGCCTGAGCTCTTGGGTGCGTCCCTCATTGGATGCGCGGCTCAAGGTAAGCGCCCCGTTCGCAATCCCGTAAATCCCCGCGAACAGGAAAATTAAGATCGCCAGAGCGCAGACCACCTCAATCAAGGTGAATCCTACGGAAGGAGCAACGCTGCGAGTCCGGGTTCTCATACGGAAGGCTGCGGACTAGCCGGAGTGCGAGGCCCACGAGCACCATTGGTCGGGGGCGTTGCTGGCTGCGCGGATTGGACTTCCTCCAACCGGAGGATCCAAGTTTCCATTTCCCGGCTTAGTTCCTCCCGCCCCGTGCCCATCGCGGCGCGGACGCGCACTTCGTAAAGCCCAGCGAGTGACCGATCGTCTTCGGTCTTTAACTCAACTCGCTTAATCTCCGAGAAGACCGAGATCCCCAATTCATCCCGGGGTGATTCCCGGTGCCCTACATCCAGCTGCGGCGCGTGAGCCACCTCGGCGAGTTCGGATTGCAAGCGACGCAAAAGCAGCGATTCCCTTCTTGCCGACGTCGTGCTCGCCGCGAGTTGGTTCAAAGCTACCGTCATGGCGGTGGCCACGGCCGTAAAAAGAGCCAGTGCCAAAAGCACTTCCAGCAGAACAAACCCCCTCAAAAGCGAATGCGTCCCCACCTTCATTCCGATTCGCTTCAGGGATTCACCGCGATTCCCTCCTCCACGACGGAGGCCGTCAATGGATCGAATGTCATCTCGTAACGCCCCTCATTCAGGGTGATGCGCACGGCCAGAGGCTCACACGGCTGCCCCGGACGAAACCACCAACATTCTCCGCGCTGTGGCTTCCGCCAACTGGATTCCCCCCAGCGCCGGATCTCAAGCCCCCCTCCCTTTGGCAGACGCTTCCAGGAGAGCGCCCCGGTCGAACTCGCACCGGCGAAACCGTCGGGAGCAAATCGGATGCAAAGTGCCCGTTTGCGCAAAAGCGATTCTCGCATGGCCGTTCTTGCGTTTAATTCCAACTGATTGGCCACTCGCCGGATCTTGGCCTCGCGATCCACCCCTTTCAGACTCATCACCCCTACGCCCATGATCAACATGGCAATCAGAATTGCGATGGTGACTTCCAGTAGCGTAAAGGCGCGACTGGGGCCGATGAGCCTGGACGATGACATCCTCAAAGACTCCAATTCCCGATATCGTCCTCAGTGCCTGCCTTGCCATCTGGCCCCTTTGAAAACAGGTCGAATCCGCCAACATCTTTCTTCCCGGGATTCACGTACTGATACTCGTTTCCCCAGGGGTCGAGCAGCGTCTTCTTCAGCATGGGACGCCAACTTTTCGGGATCGGCTTGATTTTCGGAATCTCCACGAGCGCGCGCAGACCTTGGGGCGTGGTCGGCAGGGAGAGATTTTGGGATTCATAGGTGCGCAAGGCAGCAGAAATCGTGTTGATATCTGCCTTAACCCGGGTCTCTTTGCCGACACCGAGCACGCCCACCAGATAAACGATGCCGCTACCCACCAGTAGCGCGATGATTCCCAGCACCAACACCATCTCGATAAGGGAGAAGCCGGCTCGGGAAGACTTGAATGATGCGATTGCTTTCATGAATGCTGCGATGGATCGATGAGATTAGCCGTTCAACCCGGAAATGGTTTGGAATATGGCGGTAATCATTAAATAAGCCATGGCTCCCACCAAAGAAGCCATCAGGACAACCACGACCGGCTGAATCAAGGCACTGAGGCGCTCCGCTCTCTTTTTCAGCTCTCCGTCGTAACGCTCCGCGGTCCGCGCCAAAGCGCCGCCCAAGTCGCCCGTCTCCTCTCCCACCGCAATCATGTCGATGAGGAGAGAGGGAAACTCCCCCGTTCGCTCCAAGGCGGACGAAAGCGGAACACCATCGGCCACGGCCGCCAAGGTAGAGTCGAGATGACCTCGCAAATAGCGGTCCGGAGTTGCTTCCCGAGTGAGCGCCAAGGCTCGATTGAGCGGCAGTCCGTTGCACACTAGGTTGCAAAGCGTTTCTAGGAACTGCACATAAAATCGTTCGCGGATCAACCGGCCAAACAGCGGAATGCTGAGGAGAAAGTGATCCCAGGCGGGGCGATTCTTCTCTTGGGAAGCCCACCAGCGCACCATCACCACGGCCATGCATCCGGCCACCAGCCAGGCCCACCAGGTCGCCTTGGCGAAATCGCTGATCTCCAGAATCATCCTCGCCCCAAGCGGCAGACTTCCGCCCGTGGAGTCGAGCAGCTCCATCAACTTGGGGATGAGGAATACAATAAAGAGCACGGCCACGGCGACCGCCGAAAACAGAAGGAAGGCCGGATAAATCAACGCGGAGAGCACCCGTCCTTTTAGTTCTTCGATCGACTTTAAGTAGGCCGCTTGCCGCTTCAACACAGCCCCCAAGGATCCACTCATCTCCCCCGCGACCGCCAAGTTACAAAACATCTCTCCGAACGATGGCGAGGTCGCCTGCACGGCGGCCGCGAAACTTTCCCCATCACGCAGACGCGCCCGCACACGACCAGCAAGCTCCTTGAGCCCAGAAAGCTCGCGGCGACGCTCCATGATTCCCAAAGCAGGCTCTAACTGGATTCCCCCAGCCAGCAGATGGGCCAGCTCTTCCACAAACAACGTCACCTGAGGAGGCCGCAGCTTCAACGGCTGCGAGCCTGCCGTTTCCTCCCGTTTTGCCGTCGAGCCCCGCTTTGCGCCGCCCTCCACCACCGCCACGCTTACCGGCTGGAGGTGGCGAGCCCCCAGTTGACGCACCGCCTCCCCTCGATCGGCAGCTTCCAACACCCCAGTGGCAAGCTGCCCGTCCGGCGCGTAGGCACTGTATCGAAACGTCGCCATCTCTCTGCTTGATTAATTTGCTGGGGTTACGCTCAACACTTCCTCAATGGTCGTCAACCCCTGACGCACTTTCTGCCAGCCGTCTTGCCTCATCCGCACAAACCCATCGGTCTCGGCTTGAGCCAACAACTGCGACCGGTGTGCCGAGTGATTGATCAGCTCTTCCAAGCTTGGCGTCACCCGCACGATCTCGAACAAAGCAATCCGCCCGTGATACCCCGTGTTCCGGCACTTCGGACATCCGTCAGCCCGGTAGATTATCTCCTTGGCATTCGCCGGCAGCCCCAGCTTACGACGATCTTCGATGTCCAGCTCCCTCGGCTTCCGGCACTCCATGCAGAGCTTGCGCACCAATCGCTGCGCCAGGAAGGCACGCACCGCGGAGGATACCAGGAACGGCTCAATCCCCATGTCCACCAATCGGGTAATGCCGCTCACCGCATCGTTAGTATGCAGCGTGCTAAACACCAAATGGCCGGTCAGGGCTGCCCGAATCGCGATCTCCGCCGTCTCCGCATCCCGCATCTCCCCCACCATCACCACGTCCGGATCTCCCCGCAAAATGCTGCGCAACCCCTTGGCGAACGTAAGGTCGATATCCGGTTTGACCGCGATCTGCACCACCCCGGGGAGCTTATTCTCCACGGGATCCTCGATCGTTACGATCCGGCGGTCGGTCGTGTTGATTTCTGACAAAAAACAGTAGAGCGAGGTCGATTTCCCGGAACCCGTCGGCCCCGTGATGAGGATAATCCCATTCGGCAACTCCAAAAGCTCGTTCACCACACGGTGCAACGATGCATTCAACCCGAGCTTCGCCAAGGAAAAGCTTTCCTGCCCCAAAAGGCGCAAACTCACCGTTTCCCCCTCCACCGACGGGATCGTCGCCACCCGGACATCGATCTTCTTTCCTCCCAATCGCAAATTCATGCGTCCGTCCTGAGGAAGCCGCTTCTCCGCGATGTCGAGGCGCGCCATGATCTTCAACCGGGAAATGACCGATGCCTGGATCGCCTTGATGTTCGCCGGCGCGGACACCTCCGTCAGCATGCCATCCACTCGGAATCGAATCCGGAAGCGATCCTCCATCGGCTCCAAATGAATATCCGTCGCGCGCTGCTCCAGCGCACTACGCAAGATATGGTTGACGAACTTGAGAACGGAAGCCTCTTCTTCGCTAACCTTATCTAGCGAGGTAAACTCCTCGATCAACAGAGCCTCCTCCGCCCGGGGATCGCGCTTGCGGATAATCTCGTCGAGAGTATCGGCGCCAACTCCGTAAATCTGCCGGAGCCCTTCCAAAATCCGGGTCCTCGTGGCCATCCGCCACCCCACAGGCTGGTTCACCATGCGGGAAATCACCGACGGTCGCGTCACGTCAAAGGGATCCCACGTCGCGAGCACCAATTCCCGATCCTCCACCGCCACCGGCAGCAACTCAAAGCGGCTCGCCAATTCCGCAGGAAACGGCTTGCGGAGATGCTCCACCTCTTCCGGAAGGATCTCCGCATCCCACCACGGCATCCCCATGGCTTCCGCAATGCCTCGCAAAAACGCCTCTTCCTCCACCAGCCCGGCATCCAAAACCTCCTTCAGCCAAGACTCTCCGGTCGTCCGGGATCGATGCACGACCTCGCGAAGGCGTTCCAATTGCCCGCACCCCACCGACTTGGCAATGGCAGTGATTTGGTCTTCGAGCTCGATCATGCGGGACCAAATTGATACACCGGTTCCGCTGTTTGTATAGGAATATTAAATATGTGGAAATGCTCAATGCTTTCTCCACCTTACCCGCTTGGGTGATCAAAGCTTCGACCTTTAGCAAGAGCCCGTCCTGAGAACACCTGCAAAGATGAAAGCGATCCGCAGGTCCATCGTGCCAACATTGATGTTCCGCGCTCGGATCCGACAACGGTGAGCGCAGCTCGTGAATTGCACTCTCCAAGGCGGACCGCCAACCGGAGTCCCGCCGGGCTCCCCCGGTTTCGTTCGGACAGCTGATCCGTATCGAGGATCAACATCTTTGATTCGCCTCCGCCCGCCAAGCCTTCCTTGCGCTCAGGCCCAACGGGCTGGGACAAGACGGAGTGTGATCTGGTGATCGTTCCGGAGGATTCCGCGCAGCCTTGCCAGATCTGGGAATTCCAGTTTTACTTTGATCACTCCGTCCTGATCCGCACCGACTTGGCCCGACTGCTGGAATGGCGCCGCCTCAATCCCACACGCGATTGCCGACGCCGGGACTACGTGCCCCGGGAAGTGACCGCTGTGGTGGTCTTCTCGGATCGTTCCTTGGAGGCCGCGGGCCCGGAAGCGTTTCCGCACATCCAGCGCATCTTCCTCAACGAGCGGCTCGCGGCGTTGGAACGGGATCTTCCAGGTTGTCCCCTGGTTTCCTTGTTGCGTCCCATGGTGGAGGACCGCGATACCGAAGTAGAATCCAGAGCCGCCCAGGACTATGCTGCACTCCGCTCCAGTCCGGAACTCGACGAAGAGGACCAGGGTTGCTTCACGACCCTCTTCGTGCAACGCTTCATGCGGCGCAACTCCCAGGACATTCACGCCATGATCCAAGATCTCCCACCCGTTGAAGAAACTTGCGCCGGTCGGGAACTCATTGAGAAAGGAATTGAGCGAGGCATAGAGAAGGGCATAGAGCGAGGCCAGCGCGGCGCGATCCAAGGCTTTCTCGAAGCTCGGTTTGGAACTCTCCCCAACGGCGTGGCCGAAGAATTGGGGCGCGCGTCTGGACCGGATCGTCTCGCTTCCCTGCAACGCACTGCGGCGCTCTGCGCTTCGCTGGACGAGTTCATGGCGGCGCTGCAGCAAGAGTGAGCCGCCTTTACACCAGGCCGATCAGGCTCTGCTCCTTTCTCCCGCTCTCCGCTTCTCACGCTCTTCCACCTGCGCCAGGCGAACCTCAGCAAGCTTCGGTTCTGAAAGCTGAGACGAGTCTCAGCAGTCCGAAGGAAGGCATTCCTACCGTTTGCCTCCAAACAACCCGCCAAACAAGCCGCGACGCGGGCTCTGGGCAGTAGCCGAACTCGTGAGAGTTTGGTCCGGCTCGGGCTGCGCCACGGCCCCCGGTTCGGTTCGTTCCGCTTTTTTCATTCGGACTGGGCGGAAGCCGATGATGCTGTTTTCAGACATCCACCTGGCCAAGGATCTCCTCCATCACCCGTCCGCATTCAGCCATCAGCGCCGGCTCATAACCCATGGTGGCCAACCGGGTGGCCAGGATAGAACGTTCGATGCGCCCCGATTCGATCAATCGCTCTAATGCGCCGAGGTCCAAGAGTGCCTGTCGAGTTCTTCCCGAGTCAAGATCCCCGGCATCGGAGCGAATTCCTTGAAGAACACGGCTTCGGCGGACTGGTCCCGGAGCAATTCCAAAAGCTTCGCGAGTCCGGCCTCCGAAACGGTCGCCTCGATCAGCAAGCCACGCCACTCCGTCAACCGTTCCGCCGCGGAATGCCCCTGAGCGAGCCACCGCTCCACGTTCTCCAGAGGAATCGCCAAGAGCAGCGGATTCTCCTCGATCTTGGCGGCCATCAATCGGAATCGGTCAGCCAAAACCTCTTCGCCCGGACGCTCGACCCGGGCATCGAGATAAGCGAAGGTATCGGCTGCGGCCATCGCTTCAATTTGCCACGGCGGTGCGGAGACGCCAAGGGCAATTGCCTGGTCAGATCCACGCCGATCAGGCCCTGCTCCTGTCTCCCACGCTCCGCTTCGCACCATCTTCCCCCTGGAATCCAAGCATCCTGCCGCCGCGCTGCCTTCTTGACCGGAAAAGTTGCCGACACCAAGAGTCATTCGTCCAGTTCTCCTGGCTCAAGCCAGGTCCGCATCGAGTGCCTGACGTCAAGGATCGCGACCCGCTGGTGATCAATCGTGAACAGAATTCGGTACTGGCCGCGCCTTTTCCCGAAGTGCATTTGGTGAATTTCGATCTGGTGCGTTGCATTCTCCGGGGCGAATCCAAATCGCTCGGGATTCTGCCGCAAGCTATCGACCGCCTCCGTCAACTGGGCGATCCAATTCTTCGCAGCCTGGGGAGAACGTTCCGCGATCCAGTCGACTGCCTCTTGAAGATGACAGCGAGCTCGATCGGTGTAGACGATCTCGAAGGTCATTCAGCCGGGATTCGGCTCCAAAGTTCTCGGTGAACCTCTTCCGCAGTGACGGTTCGGCCTTCCTGGAAATCGCGGATGCTTTCGACGAGACGAATCTGGTCCAAGTCCACGCTGGGACCTGCCGGAGACTCATCTTCCAGCGACAACAGAAAGTGAAGGATTCTGCGCCGGTCCTTCCCATTCAAACCAGCCAATTCGGCCTGGATGGCATCAACGGTCATGAGCGCATCCTAGCCGCTCCGAATCTCTCGCTCAAGTCCGATGAGCTCAAGGCCGGCAACTGAGTCCGTTCTCAGTGTTCGACCTGATCCGCGCGATCGCCCCCATTCGTGGTCAAACGCCCGTTTTTCGCCCGGCCCAAGGGCGATCAGGCCCTGCTCCTTTCTCCCGCTCTCCGCTTCTCACGCTCTTCCCCTGCGCTCGGGCACCTCCGCAAGCTTTCGCAGAAAAGGCGGCGACGAGTCGCGCGCAGTCCGAAGGAGGGAGGAGAGATTCCTGGCATTCCTTTCATTCGGGCAGCTCATCGTTGGCCTCGAAAGGAAGGTCTTCGATCACACTCACCACCCCAGGTAACTCCGCAAGTTGTTCCGCAACGGTGGATGTGGCGATCAAGAAGGCAACGTCGAAAGCCGAGGGCCGGGCCACCGACTGCACGTCGTCCCAAAGCCCTTTTTCGCGCAACCAGGACTCCATGCCCTCAATCCGGTCTTCGTTCCACCGGAGGCGTTCTTGGAGCCGACGCGTCGGAGAATAGGAGTCCCAGAGCCGGCCGCGCGAGGGTTCCTCGAACCGGACCACATAGCGGTGGAAGCTCGTTTCTCTCTCCGTCTTTGCCATACGAAACTTCAGCATAGTTCACGGCACAAATCTTGCCAAGCCTTTGCCGACGCGCCCGGTAGGTTGCGTCGGAAGTGGAAGAGCCGTTTTCAGCAATCGATCCCGCAGCGCCAAACCACGCAAACTGCCGTCTTCTTGGGAGGCGTAGAGGGCGGCAATTCCGGAAACATATGGGGTCGCCATGCTGGTACCGCTTTTTTTGGCGTAGACGCTGCGGTTCTGCTGATTCCGTTCCAAGGCGGAATAAACTTCGTGCCCGTAGCCGGAAACTTCAGGAACCATCCTTGTTTGGCCATCAACCTGAAAGTTACCGCTCCCACTAAAGTCGGCTACCTCGTTCTGAAAATTCACGGCCCCTACGGAAAGGCATTCGGGGTAAATCGCCGGATACCTCGCAATGCCTTGCCCCTCATTCCCCACCGCAACGATCGGCAGCACATCGAAGTCGTGGAGCAAGATGCGCATTGAGGCCCGCAAGGTATCAAGCAACGCCGCGACCGACGCGTTCGACAACGAATTGGCACTGAACCCGAACGAGAAGTTGAGGATGACCGGTTCGCTGGCGGTGCCATTGTGGTCATCCGCAAACACACTGGACAGAACCCAGTCCAGGGCGGTCAGGATGCGGCGAATCGAGGTTTCGTTCCGTTCACTCTCGATCACCGACGCCACCAAGAGAGAAGCGTCCGGAGCGACCCCAGTGTTCTTGCCCGCGACGATGCCGCAGACATGGGTTCCATGTCCTCCCGGATCAAAGCCGCGAACCGCGCGGAGGGAAACCGGCGACGCCGGAGAAACGTAGCGGAAAGCCACGTCCTGGTGGTCGAATTGCACATGATCGTTGTCGCAGCCGGTGTCCAGCACCGCGACCTTGACCCCATTGCCACGAATTCCCTGCTGATGCGCAAGGTGGACTCCAGAATCGTCCGGCCACGCTCGATCCGGATGCGACCTGGGTCCCCGCGGCCCGCCTCCGGAGGCGTGAATGAGGGGAACATCGACATCTTCGGCAAATGCATATTCTTCACCGAAAGCCTCCTCCACTTCCCTGACCTGCTGGTTGGTCTTGGCGCGGATGATATAGGCACCTAAGTAAGGCAGGCGGACAAACGAGGGAGCGACAGCGGATTTTACCAACGCTGGGTTCCCATTGCCTCCTCCAGGGCGCGGGGCAGGTTCTATTCCGATCTTTCCCAGCACCGGACCATGCGCGGGATGCTCTTTCTCCTCCTGGATGACCAAGTGTTTTTCCGACAAAGAAGCGTCAGAAAGTGCTTCGGAATGGAAGCGTCCATCCTTTGGAATCGCAACGACCGTCCTCATGACTCGGATCATTTTCTATCGTCAGAGGACCGTTGCAACGTGGAAAGTGAGAAAGTTAGAGAAAAGATCAGGCCCTGCTCCTTTCTCACGCTCTCTGCTTCTCACGCTCTCACCGACCGCCTCCAAACAGCCCGCCAAACCAGCCGCGACGCGGGCTCTGGAGACCGGCTCGGGCTGCGCCACGGCCGCCAGCGCGGTGCCCTCCGCTTTTTCATTCAGACCCGTCGGCGGCCCATCGGAAACGCATCGAAACGCGCTATCCTGGCCAAACGGTGCCCTTGCCGCCAATCCGTTTTCGCGCGAGGGAAACCCACTCGTGGAAACGGATCGCACCTTCTCTCAGATCTTCACCCAGCGTCCCGATTGGCTGGGGTTGTTGTCGCAAAGCCCCATGCCGCCGGTGGCGGAGGCTGGCCCAAAGGTCTTCAAGCCCAAAACGGAGTGTGATCTGGTGGTCGTTCCGGAGGATTCCGCGCAGCCTTGCCAGATCTGGGAATTCCAGTTTTACTTTGATCACTCCGTCCTGATCCGCACCGACTTGGCCCGGCTGCTGGAATGGCGCCGCCTCAATCCCACGCGCGACTGCCGACGCCGGGACTACGTGCCCCGAGAGGTGACCGCCGTGGTTGTCTTCTCGGATCGATCGGTTGAAGTCGCTGGCCCGGAAGCGTTTCCGCACATCCGGCGCATCTTCCTCAACGAGCGGCTGGTGGCGTTGGAACGCGATGTTCCCGTCTGTCCCCTCGTTTCCTTGTTGCGACCAATGGTGGAGGACCAGGATACCGAAGTGGAAACCAAAGCCGCCCAGGACTACGCCGCACTGCGTGCCAGTCCGGAACTCGACGAAGAGGACCAGGATTGCTTCACGACCATTTTCGTGCAACTCTTGATGCAACGCTTCAAAAAGCGCAACTCCCAGGATATTCACGCCATGATCCAAGATCTCCCTCCCGTTGAAGAAACCTGTGCCGGTCGGGAACTCATCGAGAAAGGCATCGAGAAAGGCATTCAGAAGGGTCAACGCGGAGCGATTCAAGTGGTTCTCGAAGCCCGTTTTGGAGTTCTCCCTGGCAATGCAATCGAGGAATTGGGGCGCGCCTCAGGGGCAGATCGCCTCGCTTCCCTGCAACGCACTGCAGCTCTCTGCGCTTCACTGGATGAGTTCATGGCAGCGCTGCGGCAAGGCTAAGCCGCCTTCTCACCAAGCCGATCAGGCGCTGCTGCTTTCTCACGCTCTTCGCTTCTCACGCTCTTTCCCTGCGCCACCGGGAACCTCAGCGAGCTTCGGTTCTGAAGGCTGAGACGAGTCTCAGCAGTCCGAAGGAAGGAGGATCAAGGTTGGCTTCCACCAAGCCACCGGGGCAAGCAACTCCCGCTCCAGGCCCCGGCCACTCTCCGTACGTCGAAGTCGTTCAGGACACAGGACCGACGCCTCCGTCAGGCCCAAAGGGCCGGGACAGGAAAGCCCAGGGCAACGCCCTGGGTTCCTCCGCCGACCCCACCAAAGCGATGCAAGCGCGAGACAACCAGCGAATCGTGCGCGTTGTCCCACTGGGGTTCCACTCTATCGTTTGCCTCCAGACATCCCGCCAAACCAGCCGCGACGAGGGCTCCGGGCTCCGGCTTGCGGCTCGGGCTGCGCCACGGCGGCTGGCTCGGTGATCAGGTGTTTCTTGGTTCGGACGGGCCGGAAACCGATGTTTGAAGCGCGGATGATAGGAATGTTTCTGAACCGGTTCGCTGAGCGGCAGTTCTGGGCGACACCGTCCCACGCCCCGCCGCGCAGCACACGGTCCTCACCATGGGACGGCAATTCCGGACTTAGGTTCGCCGGGGTTCTCAGACGATTCCCATACCAGTCCGCACACCATTCCCAGACGTTCCCGTGGCAATCATGCAAACCCCAGGCATTGGAGCGCTTCTCACCGACGGGATGCGTTCTCCCTCCCGAGTTCTCCGAGTAGTAGGCGAGTTCATCCAGCGTTGCACTGTCGACGTTGAAAGCTCCCTTGGCACCGGCACGGCAAGCGTATTCCCACTCTGCCTCGGTCGGGAGACGATAGAAGTAGTCCACGTCGATGGCCGACATCCGGCGGCACCACTCGTTTGCATCGTGCCAGCTCACCATTTCCACTGGAGCATCGGAGCCCGACTTCTTGAAATGGCTCGGGTTAGTGCCAGTGACGGACTCATACTGAGCCTGTGTAATCTGAGTGACGCAGATCTCAAATCCCAGGTAAAAGGTCACTTCATACTGAGCTTCATCATCAGAATGTCCTCGCTCACTTCGCGGACTTCCCATGAGAAACTTACCAGGTGGGACCGAGACAAAGCTCAAACTACGGCGAGGTCCGTCTGTGGACAAAGATGGCTCGTCGGGCTTTGCCGCAGCCCTAAGCACCGCGTCCACCCGATCACGTCCCGTTCGCTGGCTCCGTAACAGATTCTCGTCCTGCAAAGGGATAAAGTCGGGACTACGAAGTCCAGCAGAGGTCGAGTCTTGGGGCTTGGTGGGCGCCACGTCATCCAGGTCGCTACCCTCCGTTTTTTTCATTCTGACCGGACGGAACCCAATGCTATCGTCGCGGGATTCCGGACCGTATCCATCACGTTCCGCAGATCGGCAGAGCTTGGCACTGTGCCGCCAGGACCCGCCGCGAACCACACGAGCGAAACTATTCGCGGGTCCTTGCGGGTCCATAACCGGCTGGGCACCCAGATTCTGTTGATACCAGTCCTGGCACCACTCCAGAACATTGCCGTGGCAATCGTAAACGCCCCAAGCATTCGGAGCATACCTTCTCACTGGCGACGTTCGTCTCAAAAACGGTCCGCTTTCCCCAATTCCGTAGGGGAAATTTCCATCACAGTTCGCCTCGTTGCCGTTGAGAGTGTTCCCGAAATGAAAAGCTGTAGTCGTACCGGCGCGGCAGACATACTCCCACTCCGCTTCGGAGGGGAGGCGATACTCGAAGTGCGGATCAGTCTCGGACATCTTGCGGCACCACTCCATCGCGTCCTCCCAGCTCACCTGATCGACCGGCGCATCGGACCCGGATTCCTTGAACCGGCTCGGATTCGTTCCCACCACCGCTTCGTACTGGGCCTGAGTGACCGGCGCGTCGGCGATTTCGAAAGCGTGCGTCAAAGTCACCTCGTGCTGGGTTTCCTTCGCATCGCCGGGTTCACGATCCTTCTCATTCCTCGGACTGCCCATGAGAAACTTCCCGGGCCGGATCGGTACAAACACCTGTCGAATCTGTCCGGCCGCCGTCGGGGCTTGCGGCTCGGGCTGCGCCACGGCCTCCAGCTCCGTCGGCAGCACGGACAGATCCGTTCTTTGCTTCCGGGGGCAGAGGACTGGGCGGAAACCAATGTCACCTTTGCGGAAGCTAGGAATCCCCCCGAGGCGGTACGCGGAGCGGCAGCGCAGGGCATAGTTGGACCAGGAACCGCCGCGCAGCACGCGTTCATAACCACTGGTCGGCCCCTGAGGGTCTGTGGCGGATTTTGCACCGAGATCCTCCTGTAAAAGGTCCGAGCACCATTCCCAGACATTACCATGGCAGTCGTAAAGGCCCCAGGCGTTTGGCGCTCGCTCAGCGACGGAATGTGTCGAGCCTTCGCTGTTGTCCCGATACCACCCCAAATCTTGGTGGCTCGTGCCGTCCACGTTGAAGGGTCCTTCGGTCCCAGCGCGGCAGGCGTATTCCCACTGTGCTTCGGTCGGCAGGGTGTAGAGATACCCGTCCGGCAACCGCCCGGCGTCCCGTTCCCGGATGGAGAGCCGGTCGCAGGCGGCCAGCGCGTCCTCCCAGTTCACGAAATAGGCGGGATGGTCGTCGCCGGTGCCGGTGACCTCGCCGAAGGCGTTGCCCTTGGCCTTCTGCTCCGCCACGGTGGAGCCCATGAGCGTCTGCCAAGCGTCTTGGGTCACCGGAGTTTTCGCGATCCAGAACGGCTCGGTCAGGGTGACCTGGTGCTGGGTTTCCTTCGCCATCCAGGATTCCGATTCCCGGCCTCTCTCGCCCACTGGACTGCCCATCGTGAACATACCCGGTGGCACACAGACCATCCCCATTTCCAGTCCATTCACGAAGTCCGCCGCGACGTAGTCCTCCGGGCGGCTCCGGGCTCCGGCCTTCACCTCGGCCTCCTGCGTCGGCACGGGCTCAGGCTCGGTGCCCTCCGCTTGTTTCTTCCGGGTTAGGACTGGGCGAAAACCGAAGTCGTGGAAGCGGATGCCAGGGACGGGCCTGCTGCGGTACGCGGAGCGGCAGATCAGGGCGGAGTCGCGCCAGGAACCGCCGCGCTGCACGCGGTAGCCACCACTTTCTGGACCTTGCGGATCCACGACGGCTTCCTTGGGGTACTCGCCATGCCAGTCCGCACACCATTCCCAAACGTTGCCGTGGCAATCGTAAAGGCCCCAGGGATTCGGATCGAAGGTTCGCACTGGCATCGTGGATTTCACCGGCAATCCCCGTGAACGAAAGTAAGCGACCTCCTTGTCTTCGCTCGTTCCCTCGTCATTCTCGACGTTAGCTTTCCCCTCCACGAACTCGTCGCCCCAGGAATAAGCCGTGGTCGTCCCCGCACGGCAGGCGTATTCCCACTGCGCCTCGGAGGGGAGGGCCCATTCCCAGCCGTGCTCCGGCTCGGCGATCTGATTGAGCTTGGCGCAAAAGGCCACCGCATCGTCCCAGCTCACCGTCTCCACCGGCGCATCGGCCCTCGCTTCTTTAAAATAGCTCGGGTTGGTCCCCATGACCGCCTCGTAGTGCGCCTGAGTGACCGGGGTTTCGGCGATGAAGAAATCTTCGGTGAGGGTGACCGGGTGAGCTTCACTCCCCTCGCCCATGAGGAAGTTTCCGGCACCCAGGCAGAGCATTTTCATGCCTGGGGCGGCGGCGACTACAAAGTCGCGGGCGAGCAAATCGGGGCTCCGTCCTTTGGGCGCAACACCTGTGTCAATATCGACTGCTCGCTTCACGCGGACGGGGCGGAAACCAATCTGGTCGTCGCGCAAATCTGGAGTCCCCTCGCGTCGAGACGCGGAGCGGCAGGCTCCTTCGTGGTAGTTCCATCCACCGCCCCGCGCCACCCGATCGACCCCATCGGCAGGGCCCTGGGGATCGGTGGCGCTCTCTGTACCGAGAGTTTCCAGGTACCAGTCCGCACACCATTCCCGGACATTGCCGTGGCAGTCGTAGAGACCGAAAGCGTTGGGTAGTTTTTGGCGCACCGGATGCGTCGTTTGCCCAGAATTCGCTTTAAACCATCCCAAGTCAGCAAGATCGGCTCCGTCCAGGTTGAAGTCCCCGGTCGTACCCGCCCGGCAGGCATACTCCCATTCCGCCTCAGTGGGAAGTCGATACATCCACACCGGATCCGCCGCAGAAAGCCTTTGGCAGAAGGCCACCGCATCGTCCCAGGTCAACTGCTCCACGGGCGCATCGGGGCCAACCTCCTTGAACCGGCTCGGATTCTTCCCCATCACCGCATCGTATTGCGCCTGGGTGACCGGGGTTTCCGCGATGAAGAAATCTTCGGTGAGGGTGACCGGGTGGGCTTCAGTTCCCTCGCCCATGAGGAAGTTTCCGGCACCGATGCAGAGCATTTTCATGCCTGGGGCGACGGGGACTTCAAAGTCGCGGGCCGTCCATTCGGCGCTCCGGGCTCCGGCCTTAACCTTTGCCTCCTGCGTCGGCACGGGCTCAGGCGCGTTGCCCTCCGCTATTCTTTTCAATCGGACAGGGCGAAAACCAAAGCCGTCGCTTCGGGAGCCGGGATCGAACCCGCGGCGATTCATGGCGTTGTCGTTGTACCAGGAACTGCCGCGCAGCACGCGGAGGACACCATAGTCTGGACCCTGCGGGTCCCGCAGCGCCTTGGCGCCCAGATTTTCGGCGAACCAATCCTGGCACCATTCCCAAACATTTCCGTGGCAGTCGTAGAGTCCCCAAGGGTTGGCTGCCTTTTCCCGGACCGGATGCGTCTTGCCCCTAGAATTCGCTCTGAACCATCCCAGGGCGGCAGGGTCGGCGTTGCCCACGTTGTAGGAACCGGTGGTTCCAGCGCGGCAGGCGTATTCCCATTCCGCTTCCGTGGGGAGGCGATAGATCCAGTTGGGATCCTCTGCGGTGAGCTTGTCGCAGAAGGCAACGGCGTCGTGCCAGCTCACCTGTTCTACGGGAGCATCGGGACCGGATTCCTTGAAGCGGCTCGGGTTGGTCCCCATGACCGCCTCATACTGGGCTTGCGTCACCGGCGCGTCCGCGATCTCGAAATCCCGGGTCAGGGTAACTTGGTGGGGATCCTCCCGGTCGAGTCGCCCGTCCTCGGTCCCCGGGCTGCCCATGAGGAAAGTTCCCGCCTTGATGGGGACAAAATGCGGCCGGACGCTCCGGGCGGCTTCCTCCTGGACCTCCGGCTCGGGAGGGAGCGCGCCCTGCGCTTCTCTTTGCCGTACAAGGGATAGGACTGGGCGGAAACCAATGTAGTCGAACCGCCCACCAGGAACGTCATAGACGCGGAACGCTGAGCGGCAGCCCTGAGCATCGTGGTCCCAGCCCCCGCCGCGCACCACACGGTACTCACCATTTGGTGGTCCCTGCGGTTCCGTGATCGGAACGGTGCTCGTGCTCCGCTCGAACCAATCCGCGCACCATTCCCAAACATTGCCGTGGCAATCGTGAAGGCCCCAGGCATTGGGCGTTTTCGTGCCGACGGGATGGGTCGTCTGCTCGCTGTTGTCGCGAAACCAACCCAGTTCGGTGAACTCGATGCCGGGAACGTTTTGGGAACCGTTTGTCCCGGCCCGGCAGGTATATTCCCATTGGGCTTCGGTCGGCAAGGAGTAAGCCAAGCCCTCGGCGCGGCGATTCTCCCTTTCCGTGAGGCGGTCGCAAAACCGGAGGGCTTCCTCCCAGTTTACGAAATAGACCGGGTGATCTTCCCCAGTGCCGGTCACTTCTCCGTACGCATCTCCCTTGGCCTCCTGCTGCGCGACGGTCGTCCCCATCACATCCTTCCACTGCTTCTGGGTGACGGGGGTTTGGGTGATCCAGAAGGGATGGGACAAAGTGACTTCATGCTGGGGGAAGTCATCATTATCCCGCCCTGATTCATCCGCCGGACTGCCCATGGTGAACGTGCCCGAGGGGATGCCGAGCATGGTCATGCCGATGGAGTTTACGAATGGCTCCCTCCTGCCGGAGGCGGGGGAAACTTCATCTGATACTGCGTCCCCGACACCATCGCGCTCCAATCCGGCGAGGCGACGCAAACGGCTCGCCACTCCTTGATAACGTTCACCCAAGCGCTCAAACAGAGCTGCGTCCAACGAAGCCACCGGAAGTGCGCAGCCACGCCCACCGCTTTGAGGGATGCTTTCGGGCTGCTCCAGAAGGAGTTCAAATTCATCATCACCAAAGCCAAGCTTCACCAAATACTCCGAGGCTTTCTTCCTCACATCGAGGAAATGCTGACGGGGCATGGCGTCGAGAATTCGCTCACGCACACCCAGCACGAAGTCGAAATACATGCCTTCCGAGCGGCTCCGAGTCACTGCATCCGGCAGTTCCACGAGGCGAAGCAGTCCACCAAAAACGACCTCGGCAAGGTGCCAATGGCGGGAGTCCGGAAGCCACGCAGCCTGGATCAGACGCATGACTGGCGGTGATAGCGGTGCGGCAGCCAAGGACCGAAGAAGCGCACCGGCCTCCGGGCTGGACGACTGCATGAACGCGGTCAACAGTTGATCGGGCGTGGATCCTGCGGCAGATTCGGGCTCTTTTGCGCCACGGCCCGGCAAAATCCCTGCGATCTTGCTTTTGCCAATGCCGGCGAGCAGCCGCGCCCAGGAGCGGACATGCAGAGACCTCAGATTAAAGACGGGGATACCCGGTTCTTCGCTCAGCAATGCTCTTCCTCGTCGCGTCACCCGAAGCGTTCGGTTCGGTTCAAGTGGCTCAACGGAGGATAGCTCGCAGAGGACCGCGTCAGCTAGGGCAGTCCGTTTCCACATCGTGGAAGGGAACAGGTGCAATAGAGCACAAGGATGGGACAGCCCCCATTCCCGCAACCTGATCAGTGCGGTGCCATCCCGCCAGTGAGGACCGAGCGTATCTGAAACGACGAGAATGATTTCGTCTTCGGTAAGCGGCACCAAGTGACCTGATGATCGGCTTCCGTTCCCGTCTGCCAGGGGATACACCTCAGCCCCGTGCGGGGACATCGTCCAAAAGCGGAGCCGATGAAAAGCGCCCTGCCGCGCAAACATCCGAATCAGGGTCCGGTGAGCGGCTTTCCAAAAATCCATCGACCGGCCGGAATCGAACACCACGTGCAGACTAATCCACCGCCGCTCTGCCGGACGTTTCACGATGATGAGGCGTCCGGCATTTCGTGCCGTCGCTTCCGCGGAGGCGTCTGGGTCCAGTTCTGTTGCCAGGCCTTTCCGGACCCGCCGGTTGAGCGGGCGTAAAGCTTTGGCTAGTTCCCGTGTGTCCGGAACGGCAATGGGTTCAGGAACCTGAAGCGGCGCCGTTGCGGATGCCGAGAAGGCGAGATCCCGATGCCGCAACGATTGCTCCGCCTGCTCGCTCCCGGGAGCCGGAGCGGAAACATCTACGTTCGGTGATGCCGCCTGATCTTCTGATGCAGACACCGAAGAATCCGACTCAGTTGGTGGCTCCGGTCTTTTCGCTTGCGAGTCGCTGGGGGCGCTGGGCTGGGGTTCCTGGGGCTGGGGTTGCTTCTCTGCTGACGCGAGCAACCGGTCTACATAAGCGGCAAGGTAAAGGACGTCCGCCACGTCCCGTGCCGGACGGGCGTCCGCACCACCCACTCCACAGCTCCGGAGGAACGCGGAGGAGTGACCTGACTTCGTATCTAAAGACATCAGCAGTCGTGACGGTTGCTCCCACCGATCAGCGCAATGACTGAAAAATCAGCCGCTTTACCTCTTCGCTGACATCTCCGTGCTCAAGGAGGAGGTGAATCCCGTTGAGGAGCTGATCCGTCGCGAGCAGAAGCTTTTTCTCGGAGATTTCCGTCAGATAGGACTCGATCAGTTTCCGAACTTTGGGCTCAACGGCGTTGAGGTTCGAGTCACGGAACCTGTTGCGAACGATCGCGAGATAGTCATCGACGTTCGCCGGTGTCTTCATCTCAACACGCAGGCAGCGCCGCAAGAATGCAGGTGGAAACTCCCGCTCGCTATTACTGGTCATCACCACGAACGGAAACTCCTCGCACTTCACCACGCCGCCTTTGACCAAAACGCGTTCCTCGGTTCCCGCCGTGAGACGGGTGCGGTGTGGGAGCACGAGGTGCTCATTGCGACGATCTCGCAGCAGTTCCGGAATTTCGAACCAACCTTCCTCAAAAACGTGCAGCAGATCGTTCGGAAGATCGATATCACTCTTGTCGATCTCATCGATCAAAAGCACCGCCGGTCGAGCTGGCTGTTCCGCAGAAGCTTTCGTTGAACGAACAAAAGCCATCCCGAGGGGGCCGAGGCGAAGGTAATCCTCGACGCAGTCCTCTCTTTCCCCTCCCCCCGGCTTTGCTGGCAGATTGGCGGTGTGAAGCCGTCCGATCGCATCATACTGATAAAGCGCGTCTTGGAGCGTGGAGCGGGAGGTAACGGACCATCGGTATGGCCCGGGCAGATTGAGTTCCCGGGCGACGGCATACGCGAGAGAGGTCTTTCCAGAACCCGGGTGCCCCTCGACAAGAATGGGACGTCGCAAAATCAACGCGGTGTTGATCAGCACGTCCAGCCCAGGTGGAGCCACGAACCCTTCTCCCCGGATTTGATCCTGGGTTTCCAAATATTGCCTCCATGGCGGAGGAGGAGCCAAATGCTCAAGGTTCGCCGCGCCGACGCCCGGCTCCGGAAGTTGATCCGGTGGGAGGGCTCGGAAAACGCGGCGGTCGACTGCCGAGGTGGGAGACGGGTCCATAAGTTGAGTGACTTAAGCGAAGCAAAATCCAGTAAAGGGCGTGGGGAGAAAGGGACGTTTGTGATCATCCCAAAACAAAACCGCTTGCCGCCACATCAGTTCCGAAGGTGCGATTCCGGGCCGGTGTTCGCTACAACGGCCAATCCGAAAGGACTGGACGATGTCGGGCCACTTCAGAACGTCGTCGCCGAGTTCAGCTCGGAGCACGGGCTGATCAGTCAGCCCGGACTCCCGGAGCCAGATGATGACGGGCAGGTGAGAACGTGCCAATTCCTCGAAAAATGAAATTCGCAGCTCTTCACTCGATTGCTGCAACTGCCACCCAGATGTGCGCAGGGCGTGCGCATTTCTTTTACGCAGAAATCGGCCAAACTCAGCGGCGTCTGCTGGAAGTTCCTCGACGCAATCGATCGAAACGCCGCTCTTGGCTACCAAGATTTCACGGAATCTTTGTTCCGCAGACCATGCAGACTCCCCATAATCCTTGTGCCGATCAAGCGATGCGACGACCAATGGCCAAACGCCGGCAACATAGTCTCTGGAATTGTAATGACACCACTCAAACGCCTCGTCGAGCAGCTCCACCGGAACAAACAATTGGACTAAAGGAAAACGTGGAGCGTCAAGGCGATTTGTCCGCATAAGCTGAAACACATCCTTGAGCAAATCTACAAAGATTGAGTAAACACCAGTCTCATCGGCCACCTCACCTCTAGCCAACTCTTCCGGTATGTCCCCGGCGCTTGCTCCAAACCGAAGATGGCTACGGATGATGTAGCCCGTCATTTCGCCAGTCCCGTTTTCCTCATCCAGGCGAGCGTCCACCTGGATTTGCAATCTCGGCTGGCTCTCTGTTTCCAGTGTGGATCGAATTCGCTCCAACTCCGATGCTTTCTCGTGCACCCGGCTTGGATCCAAACCCACTCGAATCACTTCCGATTGTAGCCAACGGCCAGCATCATTCCGTAAATCGTTATCGCCTAGATATGAAAGTGCCAGAGCGACAAACAACAGCAATGGCGGATTACCGTTGGCGTCTGGCAATGTCCTCAGATCCAAAAGTGTTCCAAGAAGTCCCGAAGTCGGCGGAAACCAGTGGTTGGCACCCGATGCGGTCCGTGCAAGCCGCCGAATGACAACGCCTGGAAGTTGTGCTCGGGCCAAGATGTGCAGCAACCCGCTGATGCTATCCTCTCCCGGCTCTCCGGGCGACAACTGCCGATGATCTCGGCAGCAATGATCAACTAGACTGTCCAATGGAGACAAATCATCCATCCTCTCCAGAATCGGGCCGTGTCGTCCACGGAGAAATTGCAGGGAATCATCCGTGTCAAAACGATCTTCGGAAAAGCCGGGTAACCGGATCGGCACCAGTGGTTTGTTTGCCTTCACCGCGTGAGGAAGGTAGGCCTCAATTTCCTGCTCTTGCCACTGCCCCATTTCGGCGCCGAGCACGGCAACAAGGGCTGGACTCTCCCGGAGTCCCCGGCCCAGTCCTTTGATCCACGATGTCCCATGTCGCAACTCGGTGGAATCAAGCCACCCCAAAATGCCCCGTTGTTGCAGGTACTGGTCAATCTTGATGACGTCCGGCTTATCCCGGGAATTGTGCGAGAGAAATAGATCGAAATCCTCCCGCTCCCAACGAGCTCGAAGCTGAGGCAGGATTTGACGTTGCATTTGGGACGGGCTTAGTGATGGCGAGGCTCTTGCAGAGCGCAAGTTCGAACTCGGCAAACTTGACCGGTGCGGGGAACACAGCATCCAGGCTTTGTCCCTCCCCATCAGGGCGGATGCATTCGCCGGACGATCCCAGCCCGGCGGCCCGCTGTTGGCGCCCTTCGGACTGAGCTATCTTGTTTTGGCCTTTCAGGCCATCGCGTCACCGTCGCGTGGACCCGGTGACGCGATGGCTTGGTGGCGTTCGGCGCCCCCCCTCCCTGCAGAGCCTTGGGCTCGTATGGGGATGACCCTTTTCTGCGGTGATCAGAATTCTTGGCGGACTGTTGCACGATATCCGATTTTCGCCGCCGAGCCCGTGGTCAGACAGCACGCTCGGTTTTGAGCGGAAGATGGCTGCGGGAGCCTTCAAAATTGCCATTGAAGAGGCCTCCGGAGGTATCGCCGAACCCGCAATAAAGGTAGCATTGTCAGGAAAAAACAACTCCCGAAGGGTGACGATATCTTAACACATTTCGCATCTCCATCCGGCGAGTCCGGTGTATCCTCACGTATGCAAAACAACATTACCGCCACGTTACCAGATGAGCAACTCAAAGCCGTCCTCGAAGAACTCGCCGCAATCCGCCAGAAGCTCCCGTTTCTGAAGGGACTGACGGCCGCGGCGCGTCGTTCCGCGCCCAAACTGGGCAGCAAGTCCCGGACCTTTACCGAGCGCGCCCTGAGCTTGGCCCTTTCTGACGACAGCTTCCTTCCGCGCAAGTTCAATGTGGAGGAGTTCCGCCGGGACGCCGATCTCTTCCAAAAGCTCGACCGGATCGACAGCGAACTGAGCCGCCTGCGCACGCTGGTGGCCGACACCCGCACCTTGGCCGGGAGCGACGCCTATGTGGCCGCCCTCGACGTCTACGCCGCCGCCAAGCGCAACGGCAAAGCCGAAGGCCTGGACGAATTGACCGATCTCCTCGCCGAACGCTTCGGCCGCCGCTCCCAACAAGAAGAGGACGGCAAGGATGCAGCTTCCTGAGCCGGCGACCGCAGCGGGAACCCGGGCGTCTCCCAATCGAACTCCATCGTCCTCCAAATTGGCTCCGGAGCCGCAGCGATCTTGGGCGGTCCCGGAGCATTTTGCTGCCAAGGTCCCGGGAAACGCTGCAACCTTCGCGTTCCGCTGGAGAACGGTGGAGCAATTGGCTGCAACGTTGGCCGAAATTGCTCGGGCGGAGCAGCTATTTGCTGCAACGATGGAGTTCGATTGGCAATGGATCGTGCTTTTTTGGAGAACGGCGGCGTGTCCGCAGGGACAATTGGAATCGTCGCATGCGGAGGCGCGGAGAATAGAATCAGAGAAGATACCAGGTTTGGTGAACTTGAGGGCATTCCTCATCACGTGTCCGTCCGTAGACAGCCCTTCCTGCACTCAGGAAACCCTAATCCTTTGCGAGGTTCAACGGTGTTTCGATTACGAGCACGAGCACCGCTTCGCTGAGCACGAGGGAAGAAACCAAGATTCGACATCGTGCTCGTGCTCGTAATCGAGTTTGAATCGGTTCGTTTTTCCAGGACAACGGCACAACGAGAATGCGGGTCCAGAGATGTTGCAGGTAGAACGGAAGCGCCATCCCCCAGGTGGCGAATTCCGCGCTTTCGCCGTTCTTCGATTCCGTCCCCCGCGCAGGTCCTTGTTGCGGCTGCTGAACCTACAAACAGGAATGCCTTAGCCTCGCGCAAAGGCGCAGAGCTCGCAGAGGACTGGGGTTTTTGACTGGCGGAACGCCTGTACCCTCTTGGTCACTTAGAGGGTGACAACAGGATCTCAACCAAATCCATTGTCCACTCTGATTCTCTGCGCGCTCTGCGGCTCTGCGCGAGGGAATCCATCTCCGTTTTTTGGCTGAAAGATTCGTCCCGTGTTTTGCTGAAGCGCGGGAGGTTTGATTTCCTCGGCTTCAGCCCCTCCTTGCCTCCTCGGGTTTGGAGTCCGATTTCATCACGCATCGAACGCCTTTGGATTCGATAAACCAGACCACTCCAAGGCGAATAAACGACAAAACACGTCGTTAGCGATCGGTGAACGTTTGCCCACTTTTTTCCCACTCCCGGCATTTCCGGAGAAGCGAAACTCGTAACACCCTCATGTTGGGGCGTTTCCAAGCAACATACGGGCGGAGGGAATCGAACCCTCGACTCAAGCTTGGGAAGCTCACGTTTTACCACTAAACCACGCCCGCGAAACGTGCTGGTGGGGAGCATAGGCGGCGAAGCCAGGATTGGCAAGCCGAAAGCGCGACCCGAGCTCAACCGGGACCTGGCTTTTCCCCACAAGTTGGAAGCGATTCCGATAGGCCCAACGGGCCAGGACAGGACAGCCCAGGGCAAAGCGAGGAACGAGCGACGCCCTGGGTTCCAACCCAGTGTGGCCCAAGCCCTGAAGGGGCGAGACCAACGGATGTCCCGCACTTACAGCGCGGTGGCCAAGGGGCTTCCGTTTCCCAGGCCTGCGGTCGCCTGAGGCGCCCTCCGGCCTGGGCAATCTTGTCCCGGCCCGTTGGGCCTTGATGAGCAAGAACCGAAAAACTTGTGGGGAATGGCCAGACCGGAACCACTTAGCCTCCCGACTAACTCGATCCAGTTTACGGGGCGGGAGCGAGGGGACCAAGCTTGGTAGAGTGGGAGTTTTGATGAACCGATTCAGACTCGATTACGATTACGAGCACGAGATTGAAAACAAACTTCGTTTCTTCCATCGGCTCTTCGTTTCTTCCCTCGTGCTCAGCGAAGCGGTGCTCGTGCTCGTGCTCGTGCTCGTGCTCGTGCTCGTGCTCGTGCTCGTGCTCGTGCTCGTGCTCGTAATCGAAACACCGTTAATCCCAATAGCGCGCGCTATCGCCAAGAAACGATCCCGATCCCGATCCCGAGCACGAGATTAGCTTATCGTTCTACCCACAGGGTGATCGGCTTTACTGAAAGCTCTCTCCCGCCGCGGTTCCGTGTATTCCTATTCCGTGGTTCCTCATGGTCCCTTTTTAGGCTCAGCTACCCACGGCATGGAGTTGTGGCGGATCCTCGGTGCTCAGGGCTCGAAAATCATCCACCGTGTAAGCCCCTTCGTCGATGAGACAGCGGGAGATCCACTGGTAAAGCTCGGCGAACTCCTCGTTGTCAGAGCGGTATCGATTCACCAAGTCCCAGTCCAGCTGACCTCGATCCCGAGGCAAGCTGATACGCCGGATCGAAAAGATGGATTGGAGGGATTCAAACTCGCGAGCGGACATATTCTCAATGGCCGCGGCCTCCGGGAGATCGTCGAGCTTGTGAGAGGAGAGCCCAAGGGTGGTGACACCGATCCCGAAGATGTCGGAGAGCTTTCGGACCTCGGTGACAAGCTGTTCATCGGCCATTTCGGAGGCAATCACCAACTCCGCACAATTGGCCCAGAGCGCGGAACTCAAAGCCTTAAAGAGGTGCTCGCGGATGACCCCGTAGTGGGTTTCTAGCTTCAAGGTAATCGCGGAAATCCGGAAGGCGGAGCCCCCCATCCGGCGGCGGATCTCAATGCTTCTCGAGTCGAGGTGCATGCCATCATCGTAGGCCTCCCCGACCAACCACTCGACGCTCGCGATGTCGGGATAGCGCCACTGATTTTCCAGCGGAGCACCGTGGGAGAAGGACCGTTCGAAGGAAAAGGGGAACTTGTGCGCCAGCAGCGAGGAACGGCCCACGATCACCCGGAACTTGTTCGCCCGCGTGAGAACGACATCCACCTCATCGCCGCCATACGGATCGCCAAAGAGCGAGCCCGGACCTTGATAGTTGAAGAAATTCCGCGCGCTCTCCAAGGAATGGATCGTCGTACTCCGCAGGTAGTAGCCTTGCCCTTGCTCCACCTTGGCAATCGGCGATGAAGGATCGCACGACATGATGGAGAAATGATATCGCAGGGTCGCATCGGAATAATTCGAGTGAAGGCTGTACTTCACCAACTGGATCAACTCCGTTCCTTTGATCGCATCCGCCGGATTCTTGGGAAGAATGCCGGGAAGAATTTTTTTCAGCTGTTCTCTGAGATTCAATCCTGAGGCCACGCTCAACTTGAAGAACAGGGATCACCCCGGGTCAAGGTGATTCTTGCCTTGCTAGAGTCAGCCCGTATCCGATCGTACGGCTTCCCAGCCTCAGGATATGCAAATCAGCATGAGCAGGAAGCATCTCCGCTCATCTTAAATTCAATCTTTTTCGCAATTTCCATATTGAGATCAACTCAGAAACGCCCGGTCGATCATCCACCAAAGTCCCAACACCGCTATCGCGATCGAGCCGGGGATGACCACGAATCTCCGGTAAACCACATCGTCACGAATCCAAGTCGTGGCGAGAAACGCAGCGGTAATCACTGCGAGCTGACCGAATTCAACCCCGATGTTAAAACCGAGCAACCCGGCCACCAGCGATGCCTGCGTCAATCCGAGATTCCCCAACGCTCCAGCAAATCCCAGTCCGTGGATCAATCCGAAGCTGCAGACGACCAAGAGCCGCCAACGACTGTAGTTCGGCTGAAAGATGTTCTCCAATGCCACCACCGCGATGCTTCCGGCGATCACCGGTTCAACGATTGCCGACGGCACCTGCACGATCCCGAGCGTCGCCAAGCCGAGCGTCAGGGTGTGCGCCACGGTGAACGTGCTGACCTGCCAAAGGAGCGGCTTCCAACGGCGGCTCAGCAGAAAGACCCCGAGCACAAACAACACGTGATCGACGCCTTGTGGGACCACATGGAGAAATCCCTGGCGCAACAGGTTGAGAAAGGTCGCGCCCGAGCCTCCCACCGCTCCGACGGCTCCCGGCTGCGGCTCCGCTGGCAACGAGGCAGTCAGTCCGGTCAAATCCAGGAGATAACTGGTCTCACCGGGAAAGAGGACGTGGACCCGTTCCACCGGCTTGCCTCGCAAATGGTTGACGACCACCACGCTCAAGCCGCCCCCCGGCAGCGCCGTGACCCGGTATCCTTCGATTCCGGCCGGGACCTTGGTCCGCCATTCCCCAGTGACCATGACCGGATCATCGTTTCCCGCCAGCTGCGTATCACCGTGCCCGGTGAAGCGGAAGGTGAACTCCGGTTGCACTTTGCCGAGCGGTTCAAAACGCAACTCGACAAACCGTGCCATGCGGTCCCGCGCCTTGGCCTTCAACTCCTCCCTTTCCGCCTCCGTCATCCGCTGCAGCACCCAATGCTGCAAAAATGGCTCTTTCTCCGGATCCGCCGCGAAACATCGGGGATCCACTTCTGCCCGGATCAAACAAGTCCCATCCGCCTCAAAGAACGCCAGCAACGGGACATCGGGCACCGGATGCGCCCAAACGAATCCGGCTCCACAGAACAGCCACAAAAGCGCCAAGGCCGCGCGAAGAAAAAAGCAACGATAGGTTCGTAGTGACACGGAATCAGGTCGGTTGGGGGTTCGATCCCGCTTATACGCCAAGCCTGGGCCCGGCATCACCCTTTTTGCACAAAAAAACAGGCTTGCGCATCCCCATGGAAGCGGGCTAGTCTGCGCACGCAAACCAGGAGATAGGCAGTCAAGCCTTCCCCTTCCTCTTTAAAAACGACAACCGATCCAAGATCCCATGAAAAAAATCCTCGCGATCCTCGCTTCTCTCGCCATCGCCGGCGCCGCTCACGCTGGTTGCGGCAAAACCGTTGAAAACAAGGGCAGCCTGAGCAAATACGACGCCACCGCCAAAACCATCGTGGTGAAGGAAGGCGACAAGGAAGCCACCTTGACCCTCACTCCGACCAGCACCGTGACCGACAAGGACGGCAAGCCAGTTGAAATCACCGCTTTGGAAGGTAAGGACGTTGTGGTCGTCAGCGAGCACAACAAGATCCAGACCGTCAAGGGCGCCTGAGTCCCTGCGTTCACGCACGTTTTTTTCAGCCTGGAGGCAATTCACCTCCGGGCTTTTTTGTGCCCGCTTTTCCTCGCAAGTTCAACCGTCGGCGGTCGGTGATCTGGAAGCGTCATGCGTGCTTTCTTCGCCGTTACCTTTGCCCTCCTCGGCTTCGCGACCGCCGCGATCGACTTCCAACAGGAAATTCAGCCGATCTTCGCCGAGTATTGCCTCGAATGTCACGGCCCGGACCAAGCCAAGGGCGGACTCAATCTCGCCACTCGTGACGGCTTTCTCAAATCGCTGAAGAGCGGCGCCCACGCCGTCGTGCCCGGCCAGCCCATGTCCAGCGCGCTGCTCTCTCGCCTCACCGCCACCGATCCAGACGAGGTCATGCCTCCTCAATCAAAAGCGAAGCGCCCTTCCGCTGAAGAAACCGAGCTCCTGCGCCGGTGGGTCGAACAGGGCGCCCCGTGGAAACCGCACTGGGCGTATCGCCCGATCTCCCGGCCTTCTCCTCCCGACGGTCCCGAACCACACCCGATCGATCGGATGGTTGGCGCCAAGCTTCGGCGGATGAACCTCGCTCCCTCTCCAGAGGCGGACCGGACCACGCTGATCAAACGCGTCTACGCGGATCTCCTCGGCCTCCTGCCCTCACTCGAGGAGGTCGATGCTTTCGTCCGCGATGCCGATCCAGATGCCCACACCCGGCTCATCGAACGCGCCCTCGCCTCCCCGCATTTCGGGGAACGCTGGGGACGGCACTGGCTCGACCAAGCACGTTACGCGGACAGCGATGGCTACGAAAAAGACAGCCCACGACCCGATGCCTGGCGCTACCGGGATTGGGTCATCCAGGCCATCAACTCCGACCTCCCCATCGACCGTTTCACCATCGAACAGCTTGCCGGCGACCTCCTTCCCGATGCAGCGCCAGAGCAAATCCTGGCCACGGCTTTCCATCGCCAAACCCTGACAAACAAAGAGGGAGGCGTCGATCAAGAGCAATACCGTGTCGAAGCCGTCTTCGACCGTACCGAAACCACCGGGACCGTCTGGCTGGCCCACACCGTCGGTTGCGCCCGTTGCCACTCGCACAAGTACGACCAGCTTTCCCAGCGCGAGTATTACGGCCTCTTCGCCTTCTTCAACAACGCGGACGAAACCAACGCCCGGGTCGGCACCTCCGCCGAAGCACTCGCCAAGTTCGAACACGAAAACGCCGCGTACGTCGGAAAACTGCGCGCCTTGGAAAAAAGGCTCGCCTCGGCGCGGGCCGCCCTCTCCGGCCAGTTCTCCTCTTGGGAGAAACAAACCGCCGCCCGCCTCGCGGCCTTGGAAGGGCGCCAAGCCCAAGCGATTCCCCTGGAGTCGACGTCACTCACATCTCGCGGCAGCGCTACCTTCACCAAACAAACCGACGGCTCCTGGCTCGTCTCCGGCGCTCAAACGCCTCAGGACATCTACACGCTCACGGCCAAGCTACCTCCGGGACTTATCAGCGGTTTGCGTCTCGAAGTCCTTCCAGATCCCTCGCTCCCCGCTCAAGGCCCCGGTCGCAGCCAAAGCGGGAACTTCGTCCTCAGCGAACTCGAAGCCCGTTCCCGAACCGGCGGCCCCCTCCTCAAAATCCACTCGGCGAAAGCCGATTACAGCCAAGCCAACTGGAACGTCGCCGACGCGATCGATGGCCAACCCGCCACCGGTTGGGGCGTAGGAGGACAGATCGGCAAAGCACACCACGCCACCTTCTTCTTCACCCGGCCCATCGATAGCACCAAGGCCCCCGAACTCACCGTTTCTCTTATCCAAACCTACCCCGGAGGTCTGCACGCCATCGGGCGGTTCCGGATTCTCGCCTTGACCGGAGAATCGGTCGAAAGCACCCTCCCCGCCGAGGTCAAGCGCCTAGTTGCCATCGGCTCCGAGAAATGGACCAACGAAGGTCGCGATACGATCACCAACTGGCTGGCGCAATTTGATCCTGCCGCCTCCTCTCTGGCTGCGGAGCTCGCTGCCCTCGAAGCCAGCGGCCCGAAACCACCATTCATGGATGTCCGCGTCCTCGCCGAACGCCCGCATCCGCGCGAAACTCGTCTCCTCCATCGCGGCGAATTTCTCTCCCCCGCCGAACCGGTGGCCCCCGGGACACCCGCCATTCTCCCGCCGCTTGAGCCTCGTCCCGAAACCGCCCACCAGCCGGACCGCCTCGACTTGGCCCACTGGCTCATTTCCCCAGAGAATCCGCTCCCCGCCCGCGTCATCGCCAACCAGATTTGGATGCACCTTTTCGGAGAGGGGATCGTCCGCACTCCGGCGGATTTTGGGGTGCGCGGGGAACGGCCAAGCCATCCGGAATTGCTGGACTGGCTCGCCACGGAACTCGTAGCCCACGGTTGGAGCCGCAAGCACCTCATCCGCGTCATCCTCACTTCCGCCACCTACCGGCAACAATCGAACCTCCGGCCCGATCTCCAACAGACGGATCCCCGCAACGTCCTGCTCGCCCGCCAAAACCGCCTCCGCGCCGAGGGCGAAGTCGTCCGGGACCTGCACCTCGCCGCCGCTGGCCTCCTCTCGCGCAAGATCGGCGGGCCCAGCGTCTTCCCACCGATGCCGCCCGAAGTCGCCGCCGTGAGTTACGCGAACAATTTCCGATGGAACGAGAGCAAGGGGGAAGACCGCTACCGGCGCGGGATGTACACCTTCTTCAAGCGGACTGCTCCATACCCCGACTTGATGACCTTCGATTGCCCGGACGCGAACGTCGCCAGTGTGCGCCGTAACGTGTCCAATACGCCGCTGCAAGCTCTCACCACGCTGAACGCAGCCACCTTCTCCGAAGCCGCCACCGCTCTCGCCAAACGGTTGCTCGCTTCCCCGGCGGCAAACACCGATGCGGCTCGCTTGGAACAAGCCTTCCGCCTTTGCCTCATCCGGGCCCCCCGGCCCGATGAAGTCTCCGTGCTCGAGGAGCTCCTCGAACAGTCCCGAGCCTACTACGCCGCCCATGAAGCGGAAGCCACGCAACTCGCTGGAACCATCGAGACCGCCGCTTGGAGCGCCACCACGCGCATTCTGCTCAACACAGACGAGTTCATCACCCGGGAATAAGCTCATCATGAATCCCCTCGAACACGCCGCCTTCCTCGCCCGCCGCGAATTTTTCACCACCACCGCCAATGGCCTGGGCGCCCTCGCCTTGGGGTCCATGCTCACCGAAGATCGTGTCCTCGCCTCCGAATCCGCCGATCCCCTGATGCCGCGCCAGCCGCACTTCCCGGCCCGGGCGGAGAATTGCATCTTCATCTTCATGGAGGGCGCGCCGAGCCAACTCGATCTCTACGATCCGAAACCCAAGCTCAACGAACTCAACGGCCAACCGCTTCCGGAATCCCTTACCAAGAACGTCCGCTTCGCCTTCATCAAAAAGGAATCCGCTGTGCTTATGGGTTCCCCGCGCCAATTCGCGAGGCATGGCCAGAGCGGAATGGAATTCAGCGATCTCCTCCCCCACCTAGCCTCTTGTGCCGATGATTTGGTCCAGGTGCGCTCCATGCACACGGATCAGTTCAACCATCACCCGGCTCAACTCGTTCTCGCCTGCGGCCGGTCCACCTTTGGCCTCCCCACCATGGGCTCCTGGCTCACCTACGGATTGGGCAGCGCATCGCGCAATCTCCCCGGCTACGTAGTCCTCAGCGCCGGACGCGGAGGCAGCGCGGGCGCCTCCATGTGGCAATCCGGTTTCCTTCCCAGCGTCTTCGCCGGCGTCCCCTTCCGCAACGAAGGTGATCCCGTCCTCAACCTCCGTAACCCAGACGGACTTCCCGCGGAATTGCAGCGCAAAGGGCTCGACGCCCTCGCCCGCCTCAATCACGAACGCTTCGCCGCCGCCCAAGATCCAGAGATCGCTTCCCGCATCGCTGCCTACGAACTGGCATTTCGGATGCAGTCCACCGCGCCGGAATTGATCGATCTCTCCGATGAATCACCCGCCACGTTGGCGGCGTATGGCGTCGATCGCGAGGACATGAAAGTCAAAGCCGACCGCGCCGGAGGTCCTGGCCAATACCGGAATTACGCTCGCAACTGCCTCCTTGCCCGCCGCCTCGTGGAACGCGGCGTCCGCTTCGTGAACGTGATCCATGCGTCGTGGGACCACCACTCCAATCTCGACAACGAACTCCGCTTCAACGCCGGTATGGCCGACCAGCCGATTGCCGCCTTGATCAAAGATCTCAAGGAGCGCGGCCTCCTTGAAAAAACCCTCGTCGTCGTCGCTGGGGAATTCGGCCGCACGCCATTGGGAGAAAACCGGGGCGGCAGCAAGAACGTCACTGGCCGGGATCACCATCCCTCGGCGTTTACCATCCTCATGGCTGGCGGTGGATTGAAGGGCGGACTGACCTATGGCGAAACGGACGAGATCGGCTGGAGCATCACCAGAGACCCGGTCCACATCAATGACTTTCATGCCACCATGCTCCACCTCTTCGGCCTGGATCACCTTCGTCTGACCCACCGGTTTCAGGGACGCGATTTCCGCCTCACGGACGTGGCGGGAAAAGTGGTGAATGCCTGGTTGGCCTAACGCGGCTTGACCAATCGAACGCCTCGGACAAAATGATAATGAGACTCAGTCTCGAAAACGGCTTGCCAAGCTTCCGATTCAAGGCTCCTTGTTCCACACCATGAATTACTCAAATGTCGATGCCCGCCTCACCCCGGCTCCGCGATTGAACCCTGCGGTGACCGCGAGGCTTGAACAGCTGCGGCAACTCAGCCGACAGGCCCGCACGTTGAAGGAGAAGATGGCTTTGGCGGCCCACATGTCTTTGCAGACTCAGCTCGGTTCTCAGCTTTTGAGAAGCAGCCCAACCTCGACATCGCGATGAACGCTGAGCACCTCCGCTTCGGCTCTTGCCCTCACCGTTGCCTCTTCCGCAATCACTGCGTCGAGGCGCATCTCGTTGGCCTGTCCGGGAATGCAGCAAGATTCGATGCCTGTCTCCCCGTCGACCTCAGGCTGATCGTCACCTACGGCAGTGTTTGCGCCCACGTTGGAACCTGCCTCCGGCGCCTCCAGGAAGGCGACCAGCTCGAAGTGCCTCCATCGTGTCCCCTGCAGCTCTCCGCGGAAGAACAGGCGGACGTAATCTTGGTGATGAGCTGAGATTACGCCCCTTGGGCTTGAGAAATCGCGCGCAGCGTCCACGATTGTCTCGTGCGAAATGCGACTCCGCTAAAACCGCTCGAACGTTCCCAGCGTTCCCCACAAGCCGTTCGCGAGTGGGCAGCATTCCGCTCCGAATGGCTCGCATCGCTGGATCACGTCACTGGGTTTGCCCGATTATTCGACTGCATTCCAGGCGTCCATTTCTTCGCCAAGAATCGCCAGGGTCACGTCATGTTCGCCAGCCGCAGCCTGCTTGAGCGCTACTCAATGAGCGACGAATCGGAGATCCTGGGCAGGACCGATTTCGATCTCAATCCCGGCAGCATGGCCCAAACTTACGTCGATGACGACCGGCTGATTCTTTCCGGACAATCCCCGATGCTCGACCGGATCGAGCTCTGGTGGGATCGGCAAGGACTGCCTGACTGGTTTTTGGTGACCAAGCTCCCGTTGCGTGATCGCGCCGGGGAGATTCAAGGCGTAATGGGTCTACTCCGGCGACCGGACGAAACCGAGCGTCGCTTGCCCACTTTTCAAACGGTAGCCAAAGCAGTGGCCATCATTCGCAGCGACTTCGCCAAGCCCTTGCGCATCGCGGATGTGGCGACCGCCTGCGGACAGTCCTTGCGCCAACTGCAACGCCGCTTCCAAGACGCCTTCGGCATCACCCCTCAGGAATTTCTCATCCGCACCCGGGTCCTGGCCGCCGCCAAGTTATTGGAACAGACCAGATGCAGTTCCGCGGAAATCGCCAGCCAATGCGGATTCCTCGACCAGAGCCGCTTCGCGCAGCATTTCAAAAAGCGCATCGGCGTGTCGCCACTGCTGTACCGGAGTCGATCGTGAAGCTCGAAATCGTGTGAAAGCTAGCTTGCCTCGGCACCGTGGCGAAGCAAAGCGCATGAATGTTCTCCGAAGCTCCATCGCGGCCTTGCTGCCCCTTTTGATCGGGCCTCCCGCCAATGCCAAAGAGTGGATCGTCCGCTCCCCCACCGAGCTCCGCGAGACACTCGCGAGCGTGGCCACAGGCGACCGTGTCCAGATCGCCCCTGGCGACTACCCTGGCGGACACCACATCCGTGAAATCGGGCAACTGACGGTGGAAGCCCTGGATTCCGCCACGCCGCCGCGGATTGTGGGCGGTGAGACCGGCTTGCAGTTCTCCCGCTGCGACGGCCTGACTCTTCGCCACCTTGTCATCCGCGGGCAGAAGCGCAACGGACTCAACCTGGACGACGGCGGCGAGCGCACCCAGCCCGTCAAAGGGATCACGCTGGAAAACCTTCAGGTTCTCGACATTGGCCCAACCGGAAATCACGACGGAATCAAATGCAGCGGCTTGGAGAATCTCACGATCCGGGACTGCAAGATCAGCGGTTGGGGCGGACAAGGCATCGACTTCGTGGGCTGTCATCAATCCCGCATCACCGGGTGCCAACTCATCGGCAAACCGGGTTTCAGCGCGAGCGCCGGGATTCAACTCAAAGGCGGCACCAGCGACATCGTGGTGGAAGGCTGCCGGTTCCAAAACGCTGGCCAACGTCCGTTGAACATCGGCGGCTCCACAGGTCTGGATTACTTCCGCCCTCCCGATGCAAAATGGGAAGGCCGGAACTTGACCGTCCGCGACTGCGTGATCGAAGGCGGACTGTGCGCCGCGGCCTTCGTCGGCGTGGACGGCGGTGAGTTTACCAGCAACACGATCCTTTTTCCCGAGAAATGGATCTTCCGCATTCTCCAGGAAACCAAGGCCGACGGTTTCGCCCCCTGCCGCAACGTGCGAATCTCGGACAACCGCATTGTCTTCCACCGGGCGCAGGTTCAGGTCGAGGTCAATGTGGGACCGAACACGGCGCCGGAGACATTTGGCTTTGAACACAACCAGTGGTTCGCCGAAGATCGCCCGGATCGTTCGAAACCGCACTTGCCGGTCGAAGAAAACGCGGGACGATATGGGACTGATCCCCGGCCGTAGAGGGCCCAGAGACAACATGGAACCCACCAACTTATTCGCCGATACCATTCCTCCCGTCGTTCGCACCAAGGAGGGAGAACTCTTTCGGATCCAAATCGAGGCCACGCCGATGCCGGAGGCCGAGGATGCGGCGGAATTTTCCGGAGCGGTCATCAACTGCTGGATCGACGCGGACGATCTCCGCACGGCCGAGATCCGGGCCATCGAACTCATACAGGAAGAGCACTGGACGCCCGTCCGCATTGAAGATTGGGAACTGGCGGGCCGCGATGCCTACTCCACGGAAGACTTCGACGAGGATGAGCTTGAGGAGATTTACGAGACCATGGACGAGGCCTTGGACTGCGGCGCATCCCTGATCTTCTATTTTTTCCCGCCGGACGAAGAGGACGAGCAAGGCGCAAGCGCGTAGGAAACCGAGGCCGTCCGTCCGTCCGCAGTGCGGCACGTCACTGGGCCAGGTTCACCCGCACAATCTCCTTGTCATTGCGCAGCAGAACCGACTTCCCGGCAAACGCGGGCGCGGCCCAGACTACGGGCCTGCCGAACGCTTCATTGGTCGGCTCGATTAAGTGAGCCCGGGCGATTTCCTGGTATCCCTCGGGGCTGAGGCTGGCCAGAATAAAGTCGCCCGTCTCGGAGAAGAGGAAGAACTTCCCAGACGCTTCGTGCCGGGTCAAAAACACCGTGCCGTGCCGGGCATCGCCAACGTTCGCGCCTTTGCCGAAGACCGGGTCTTGGGTTTGCCAAAGGCGTTCTCCATCCGCCAGCCGCGCCGCGGTTAAGGTGCTGGAATCGATGTCGCACCCGTAGATCACCCCGTTCACAATGACCGGAGAGCTGTTGGCGCAGAAGACTGCTTCTTTCGGCTTGGCTTTCCAATGAAACTTGGCCGCCGGAGCCGCGTCGTCCAGCTCAATCGCTGCCCCGACCCGGCCGATCCCGCTGGCGAAGAGAATCTTGCCCTCCTTCCGGGGCGCCATGATGGACATGCCATACTGCGGCTTCAGCGGGAGAGACCAGTGGACGGAGCCGTCCTTCGGGTTGAGCGAATTGAGGGATTCCGGGTGCCAGATGAGGAGCTGGTCGACTCCGGCGTGGCGGATCATCGTAGGCGGACAATAGCCCGGCTCCGCGGCGGAAAGCGCCCGCCACTTCTCCGTGCCCGTGAGTTTGTCGAACGCCACCGCCACGCTGCCCTCCCCTCCCACGACGCAGTAAAGGGTATCGCCGATCACCAGCGGATGGGCGGAGAAGCCCCAGAACGGGCTGACCGTTTTGTATTCCTTTTGCAGGTCTTTGCTCCAGAGCAGCGAACCGCTCTTGGCGTCGAGGCAGAGCAAATCCCCTTCCGCGCCGATGACGTAGACCTTGCCCTCGCTGATCGCTGGCATAGCGCGCGGTCCACCGGGGTAAGAGAGATTGTAGGCCCGTTCCGTGGCATGCGTCCAAACGACGGCACCAGTGGCAAGATCCAAGGCATGCACCCGCTCCCGGCCTTGCAAAGGGATGCGGCCGCCCGGGTTGTTTACAATCTCCCCGGAGGTGATCTCATAATCGGTCACGAAAACCAAGCCATCCGCCACCGCCGGACTGCTGTAGCCATGCGCCACGGGGGCTCGCCACGACACCTTGGGGCCTCCCTCCGGAAAGGTCTCCGCGATCCCAATCTCCCGCCAAATCCCGTCCCGCTCCGGCCCCAGCCAATGCGGCCAGTCATCGGCCTTGAGCTGCGGAAGGATCGGCGTGGCCAAGCTGGCGAGGATGAGGAGGTGCTTCATGGAAAAAGGTGGATCCGGGGTCAAACCTCGGACGCCAGAAGCCGCGCAACCTGACAGGAAAAGCACCAAACGGCGTCTCCTTTAGACGCCGGATCAAGTGGTGGTGAGGAAACGGAATGAGCCAAGCTGGCTCAAGCCTGGAAGGCTTGCCCATTCCAGCCCTGGGTTTGCAAAACCCTGGGGTTACCGGACAAGAAAATCTTCCAACCCCGAAGGTGGTTGCGGAGGTGCACGGTGCGCGAGTCCGCAACCGCCTTCGGGGTTGGAACCGGGGCTGCGGATGGTGTCCCAGGGTTCCCCGCAACCCTGGGCTTGGATCCGGAAGCCCATCGGGCTTCATCAGTGCCGATCCGGCTTGAACGGAATCACCGGTTCATCTCGTTTCCCGGCGCCTCAGGATGTCTGAGGCGAAATCCGGGAATGGTTTGGGCTCGCACAAAGCCGCGAAGGCACAAAGAATCTGGTGGCCAGACACGGAGAGCTGTCCTTCCGGCGTCCGGTGGACGATTCCGCGGGCGGGAGCGCGTCTACCTCGGGGAAAACACTTCCCGCGCTGGCGGGAACCTGCGCCCCACGGGGGAGACGCTTTCCCGCGAGCGCGGGAACGTGCACCGGACGAGGGAAGCATGTTCCCACCCGCGCGGGAGCGGCAACGGACCAGGAGAGCACACTCCCGCCGCTGCGGGGTGCCGCGCCGGACGAGGGGAACACGTTCCCGCCGCCGCGGGAAGCCGCACCGGACGAGGAGAACACACTCCCGCCAGGGCGGGAGGCCAAACCGGCGGGTGGAACACGATTACGCGATTTTCCCGGCGAAAGTCTCAGACATCCTGACCCGCGCCGGCAGATCAAGATGGTGTCCCAGGGTTCCCCGGAACCCAGGGCTTGGATTCGGAAGCCCATCGGGCTTCAGTATCGCCGATCCGGTTGGAACGGAAATCACCGGTTCATCTCGGTTCCCGGCGCATCAGGATGTCTGAGGCTCGAAGCCGAAGAACGGATAATCGTTCTCGGGAACGAACTCCGGCTCCTTAATCTGGACTTGGATTGGCTCCGCGGGTTCCGCCCGGATGGGTGAAACGAAGCCCGCGGCGACTACCGGGCAAGCGCACGCCCGAAGGAGCAGTTCCCGTCGAGTGACGGCCCGAGGCGCAAGGGATGGTTCGTGGTTCATACTGATGTCAGGCATCGGTGAACGGACCGGCGTTCTGCTTGGACAAGGCCTCGCGCACCTTCACGCCATCGAGGGTGGCGACTTCGTCCTTGGACCGGATTGCCAGGGCCGCGGCACAACCGGCGGCTTCGCCGAGTGCCATCGCCGTGACGGTCACGCGGCTTGAAGCGCTCGCCTCGCTGCTCGCGCTATGGCAACGGCCAGCGACGAGGAGATTGCTCACCGTCTGCGGAATCAGCGTGCGGTAGGAGATGTCGTAGGGTTTGGGTTGATAGCCGGAGCCAGTGAACGGCTTGTCCACGGAGACTTCCGGCGGATGAACATCGAGAAACCAGCACCCGGTGGCCACGGCATCATCGTGCCGGGTGGTTTGTTGCAGGTCTTGGAGCGTGAGCACGTGGAGCCCAACAATGCGGCGGGTATCGCGCACCCCAATGTAGGGCCCGCTCATGATGTAATAGCTATTCTCGAAGCCCGGGACCTTGGCTTTCCACTCGTTGAAAATGGTCCACGCATCCTGGCGCCCTTGGATTTCCGCGCGGGTGAAATCGGCGGCATTCGTCGCATCCGCGGGCACGCGGGTGGCGTGGACGTAGCACTCGTCCTTGGCGAAGGCGAAAATCAGGCCGGGCCCGTAGAAGTTCGCCAAGCGGCCTTCTTGGTGCGCCGCGATGAGCACCTTCTTGGCCACTTCCTTGGTCTCCTTCACCGGCACCACGTTACCGATCCGGAAATGCATCGTAAGCGGCATCAAGGGCGTAGTCGAGACCGTGGGACACCCAGCCCAGTGGGCGATATCGCCATCCCCCGTGCAATCGATGACCTGCCGCGCCTCCACCCGGGTGAGCCCATCTTTGTTCGCGATCATCACGGCAGCGACCCGCCCGTCCTGAACCTCCACGCCACAGGCGACACTGTGGTAGAGCACTCGCAAATGATCTCGCTGCGCAAGGATCAGCTCATCCGCGAGAATCTTGAAGTGCTCGACACTGGGGATCCACATGCTGCCCCAGTATTTCGTCACCAACTCCGGCGGCAAATCATCGATCGACTTTGCGCCGGGCTTGGCGATGCCGAGGCGGTGGAGCAGCTCCAAAGCGATGCCCTTCACGACAAAGCGCCCCGTTGGTTTATCGATGAGGCCATCGAAATACGGAAGCCCCACGGTGGTGACGATGCCACCGGAGAATCCCGCCCGCTCAATCAGCAGCGTCTTCGCCCCGTTCCGCGAGGAGGAGAGAGCTGCCGCCAGCCCAGCGCACCCGCCGCCACACACCAAGACATCGGTCGAAAGGGAGTTCACGGGAAAAAGCAGAGCACCGGAATCAGAGATGACGACGACAAAAGGCGGACGAAATGCGACGTTTTCATCACCGGCGCACCAGCATGTAGAGGCCGATACCCCACATCGCCACGGCAAAGACTTTGCGCAGCGCGGGACCGCTCAGACGTTTGCCCATCGCCCCGCCCAGTAACATCCCGAGGAATCCTCCCGCAACGAAAAGGGCGGACAATGGCATCGGAAATTGCTGCCCCTGGATCAAGTGCGCCGTCACGCCGGAAGCGGAGATCAGAAAAATCGCCAACAGCGAGGTCGCCACGGCCCGATGGATGCTGGTCCCGGTGACATAGATGAGGGCGGGCACAATCACAAAGCCGCCGCCGATCCCGAACAACCCCGAAAGCAGTCCGGCCACCGCTCCAGCCAAGATGAGCCGGACGTAGCATTGCCCGCTGAGCCGCCCGCCGTTCCGCACCACGCACGGCCCGGTGGCCGGATCGCCATCCGCCTTGCCCCGCCACATCCGCCAACCCACGTAGGTCATGAGCAAGGCAAACACGGAGAGCAACAACGCCGGAGCCAGGTGATGCCCGATGCGGATTCCCAGCGGAGCAAACGCCATCCCGCCCACCGCAAATACCAAACCGGGCAGCCACTCAATCTCCCCTGATTTGGCGCGCAACACCGCCCCAAACCCCGCCGTCACTCCGACGGCGGCTAGGCTCAAGCCGATGGCCGTCCGAGGCTCCACTCCGAGCGCATAGATCAAGAGCGGCACCGCGAAGATCGAGCCGCCGCCCCCAGTCAATCCAAGCGACAGCCCAACGACCAGCCCGGAAAGCAAGCCCGGCCATTCCAGCATGCAGGTTTCCATGGAGAACTCTCAGGCGAGCAGCTCACGTGGCGCATGACCGAAGGTATCGGCCACGCAAATGACCTCGCGTCCTTCCCGTTCCAGAAACGCACACGCCCCCGTCGCCCGCATTCCGCTTTGGCAAGAGACCAGCAAGGTGCCGTCACCCGGAATCTCCGCCAGCCTCGGCCGCAAACGGGTATGCGCCACATTCAAGGCGCCGCGCAGATGGCCCGCCGCGAACTCCGTCGCTTTGCGCACGTCGAGCGGACGCACCTGGTGATTGCTCACAAGCTGGGGCACCTCCGCGAACGTCACCGCCCGGGAAGCAACCAACTGGCTCGACGACGCCAAATCACTCGCCAAGATCACTCCAGCGATGTGGTCGAACCCAATCCGCACCAACTGCCGCACGAAGTCGTCTGCATCGCTCGATTCCGATACGACGAGGACGATCTCATTCTCCGGATCAAGGTAGCTTCCGGCGAAGTCCGAGAATTTGGCGGCGGGAGCAAACAATGAGCGTCGCAAGTGGCCTTGCAAGAAGGCGACCCGGTCCCGGGTATCGACGACCACAAACTTCGGTTCATCAAGCCGGGCCGTGACCTCATCGATCATCATCCGCGGCGGTTGCGGCACCGTGTGCAGCACCGCCGGGCCGATCTTGTTGACCCGCTTCATGTCCGCGAAGTAGTCCGGTGGCTCGGGCTGGCCGCTGAGGATGAAATCGACGAATTCCGGTTCCCCGGATTCCAAGGCCAACTTCAACGCGGGATTGAAACGCGTTTCGTAGCCGAACGTGGAGATCGGCACCGCGCCCAACGCCTTGCCGCAAGCGCTTCCCGCCCCGTGCGCCGGGAGGATTTGCACGAACGCGGGAATTTCGGCCAGCTTCCGCAAACTGTGATAGAGCTGACGGGCGCCCTGCTCCTGCGTGCCGGAAAGTCCGGCCGCCTGCTCCAGGAGATCCGGCCGTCCCACGTCGCCCACGAAGAGAAAGTCACCGCTGAGCAGCGCCATCGGCTCGTCCGCGCCACCGCCCACGTCCGTCACGAGAAAGACGATGTGCTCCGGCGTGTGGCCCGGGGTGTGGATCACCTCGAATCGAATGTTTCCGACCGTGAAGACATCGCCATCCCGCACCAGCCGCAGCCCGGGCAAGCTAGCGGCCCACTCACTTTGCCAATTCGGCCCGCCTTCCGCCGAGAGATACAATTTGATCGACGGATCCGCCGACGCGAACTCCCGGGCGCCGCTTACGAAATCTGCATGGATGTGGGTTTCCGCCACGGCGGTGATCCGCAGACCTTCTTGGGCGGCGAGCTCCCGGTAGCGATCGATGTCCCGTTCCGGGTCGATGACGATGGCCTCCCCCGATCGTTGGCAACCGATGACGTAAGCGTATTGCGCGAGCGCAGGATCGAAAATTTGACGTAACAACATATCCGTTTCGTGGGTTCAGGCTCGATTCCAAGGCATGCGGGCCAACAGCAAACCCATGCCACACCAGTCCGTGATTCCGGCAAAAATCAGCCCCGCTCCAATGAACCCGGAGAGCCAGATGAATCCCGGATTCACGAAATGCGCCAACAACACTCCGCCCAGGGCGAGCGAACCGGCGGCAATCCGGACTTGGCGCTCCAACGAAATGACCTTGCTGGAGCCGCGATTCACCGGCAGCCCGGCTTCGGCCCACGCCAAGGTGCCGCCTTCGACGACATGGCACTCGCAGAACCCACTGTGCTCCAGCTTCTTCGCGGCCTCCGTCGCTCGGCCACCGCTGCGGCAAACTAGGTAAAGCGGGGTATCGTCCGCACATCCGGCGGCCCGGAGCTTGCCAGGGTTCAATTGATCCAACGGCATCAGTTCGACTCCTGGGATGTGGACTTGCGAATGCTCTACCGGCGTCCGGACATCGATCATGCGGAGGGATTTTCCGGATTGGCGGAGCTGGTCGAGGTCGCGAGGGGCAATGGTTTTCATGAGCGTAGAGTTCTTATATCGCCATACAGCGATACGTCAACGATTTTATGTTCCATGAAGGCATTTGCAGCGAACAGTTGCGTATTTATCGCTTGATGAGCATACTTGAATCCGAAATGGAAAAGGCCAAACAGAGCCGTGCCGCTTTTGAAAAAATCGCCGCCAGTTTCCGCGCCCTGTCCGAGCCCACCCGGCTCGCGATTCTCCAGGAGCTCAAAAGCGGTCCCAAAACCGTCAACGAGATCGTCGATGGCATCGGCCTCTCTCAGGCCAACGTCTCCAAACAGCTCGGCATCCTCCGCGACGCCGGCTTCCTCGCCCGCGAACAACGAGGCACCAGCGCCTTCTACTCCATCTCCGATCCGCTCGTAATCGACCTCTGCAACCTCGTCTGCGACCGCCTCAACAAACGGGCGTTGGCGGAAGTGGAGACGTTTAGCATTTAGTCCTGCTCGCCAACTCCGCCAACGCTTGCGGGAGATGCGGGTAACGGAAAAGGAATCCGGATTTCAGCAGTTTGGATGGAACCACGCGGCGGCTTTTGAGGATCAGCTCCGTTTCCGTGCCCATCGCGAACGCGCCGAGCTCCAACATCCACCGGGGTGCGGGGACTCCGAACGGGTGGCGGGCCGCCTTCCTGATGTCCTTCATGAATTCACGGTTCGGCAACGGGTAGGGCGATGCCAAATTCACCGGCCCGGAGATTTCCGATTTGCTGACGATCCACTGGATGGCACGAACGAAGTCGGTCTCATGAATCCAGGAAACGAATTGGCGGCCGCTCCCTTGGGTTCCGCCCAATCCTTTGCGTGCCAAGCCGAGCAGCACATCAAGAGCGCCGCCGCGGTGAGGGCTCAGAATGAAGGAGGTGCGCATCAGCACCAGCCTCGTGTCGGGCCGTTGGCGTTCCACCGCCGCCGCCTCCCAGGCTTTGGCCACTTCCACGCTGAACTTCCACGTCTCGGGGACGCCGGGCTCCTCTCCTCCGAGCATCCCGTCTTCGCCATGAGCCGGGCCGAGAGTGTGCGCATAAATCGTCGCCGTGCTCGACTGCAACCAGAGGGCCGGAGGTCGGCGCGCGGCGGCGATGGCCTCGCCAAGCACCCGGGTGGACAGGACACGGGATTCGAGAATCTCCCGGCGCTGGGCCGGATGATAGCGGCAATTCACGCTGCGTCCGGCCAGATTGATGACCACGTCCGCCTCTTCCAAAAGTTCCGTCCATGGTCCGGGATGGATCCCGTCCCAAGGGATCTCCTCCGGATTTTTGGGCTGGCGCGAGAGGATGGTGACCCGATGCCCCTCTCTCCGCAGCGCACTGGACAACAACATCCCCGCCTGACCGGTTCCGCCTGGAAGCAAAAAATGGAGTGGCTTGTGCATAGAGACAAACGGCTTGGCCTGAGGGGAAACCGCGAGAAGACTGACGTCATGCAGGACCCACCTTGCACGATTTTTCCGCCCATCCTTCACCTGGTTACGGAACTCAAGGATTCTTCGATTCACGGCTTGCCTTGGCAATCCTTTCCTCACGACTGGCATGGCGCCGAAATCCCGTCCTCTATCGGCGCCGCCTTCCGGCTCGCCACGGACGGCCGATGGCTCCGGTTCGAGGCCCGGGCGGCGACACCGCCGAGCCCACCAGCCCCGGGCGAGACCGCCGGGGCGTTCCTCGAAGAACTCTGGACGCGGGACGTCGCCGAGGTGTTTTTGGCCGAAGAGGGATCGACGCGCTACTCGGAATGGAACCTCAGCCCGCACGGAGCATGGTGGGCACATGCCTTTGCCGATCAACGGGTTCGAGTCCCGGGTTTTGCCCCTCCAGATTGGGTGGAAACCTGGTGCCACCAAGCTTCAGCCCCAGGCTGGAGCGCCGGGATTCTGCTTCCTCTCCCCCCAACCTCCGATCTACATGCCCTCCGAATCAACGTCACTATGATTCTCGGCGAGGCCCCGCGCCGCTACTTTGCCAGCGTCGTGTTCCCCGAAGCCACTCCGGACTTTCACATTATCAAGTGGTTCCCAAAACCCGCCCTTGAAAAAAACTAAGGGAAGTTTTTAAAACAGAATTGCGTTCTTTTGAGTGACTGGCTACGATTCGCCGTCTGATAGAGAGAAGGGTGCAAGCGAACGCAAATGCCCCGGATCAAAAAAGATGAAAAACCCAGTCCGTGAATTTTGGCGAATCCGGTATCGCGTTGGCGCGCGATACCTGTCTGTGGTGTAACTGGGTAAACTAGCGCCGTCGCACGGGCGAGTGGTTGTGCGGCGGTAAGCTCATGGCCCCGTCATCGAAAGATGGCGGGGCCTAGCTTTTTCAGGGGCAAGAGCTTCGGACGAACTATCCAGAAGCTCTCTCCTCAAGTTCCACAAACCGTATCGGCCGGGCCCGATCCCGGACCGAGAAGACCGAATCAACCGATTTCTTCGACCGGAGCCGGCTTCTCGTTCAGGGAAAAGCGCATTTTGAAGCGGGCGCGCTTCGCGTTGGCGCGAGCTTTGCGCTTGAGACGGGCATTGGGAGTTTCGAAAGCACGAAGACGGCGAACCTCTTCCATAATTCCCTCGGTCTCCAGCTTGTTCTTGAGACGCTTCAGGGCGCGATCAACAGATTCACCTTTTTTAACAAAAACTTCGGGCATTCGAGTGTGGGATAAGTGACTTGAACGAGAAACGGGTTGGCAAACTAAACGGACGGAGAGACTTGTCAAGCAACAGACTTCATGCACCCGCGGAAGCCGGGCCAGCGATCTTGGTCGCCTCGGCGTCGAGGATCTCTTTGCGAAGGTTGATCTTGCGTTTGCGAACCCACCACAGCACCACCGGCGCGGCGATGAACAGCGTCGAGTAGGTCCCGGTGATCATCCCCGCCGTCAACGCCAGCGCAAAACTGTGCAATGAAGGTCCGCCAAAGATCAACTGCGTCAGCACCGCAAGCATCGTCAACCCGCTAGTGAGGATCGTCCGGCTCAGGGTTTGGTTCAGGGAAACGTTCATCACGTCCTTCAACGTCCCACGGTGCGTCAGGAGCCCTTCCCGCACCCGGTCGAAGATAACGATGGTGTCGTTGATCGAGTAACCCGCGATCGTCAAAAGCGCGCCCACCATGATCAGGGTCATGTCTTCCCCGAGCAGAATCATCGCTCCTACCGTCACGATCATGTCATGAACAACCGCCAGCACCGCCCCCAAAGCGAACGCCATCGAGTTGAAACGGATCGTAACATACACAAAGATGGCGGCGATTCCGAGGAACAGAGCCCACGCGGAGGAGGTCAGCATCTCCTGACCCACCTGCGGTCCGACGGAACTGAGCTCAATGTCCGCAAGCGGCAACTTGGTCACCTGACGAACGTGGTCGAGGGCCTTGGCGCCTTCACCCGTGGCGGTGCGAATCGTGAAGAAGCTCGAATCCGTCCCGACGTTCTGCTGCTCTTTCACGATCGGTGTCGAAGAAAGCCCAGCGGTTTTCAGCGCATCCTCGATCGACGCGACGGTCAAACCTTCTTCAGAGAGAACGGTGACGCTGTCGCCACCCCGGAGATCCACCCCGAGAATCGCGTCCTTTTTCGCGTAAATCAGCCCGCAGGTGAGAACGATGAAGGCCAACGACACAGTGGCGCCGAGCCGGGCCTTGCCCAAGAAATCGAAGTTCGTCGGCTTCAAAATCGTGGGGAAGTTCATGTTCTTCAGCCATCCCCAAGCCGCCAGCCAGCCAAAGCAGGTCCGGGTCACCAGCAGCGCGGTGAAGAGCGAGCTCGTCAGACCGATGATCAAGGTGGTCGCGAAGCCCTTCATCGTTCCGCTGGAGAAGGCGATCAGCATCGCGGCTGCGATCAGCGTGGTGATGTTGGAGTCGAAAATCGCCGAGAACGCCTTGTTGTAGGCCGCATCGAGAGCGGCGGCGAAGGACTTACCGGCCAGCTTCTCCTCCCGGAAGCGCTCGTAGATCAAGACGTTGGCGTCGATCGCCATCCCGATCGTCAAGATAATCCCGGCGATCCCCGGCATCGTGAGGACGAACTGGAACATCGACATGATGCCGCAAATGATGACGACGTTGAGCGCCAGGGCGATCACCGCGATGAAGCCCGCCGTGTTGTAGCAAATCACCGCAAGCACCATGATCAGGGCCAAACCGGCCACGCCCGACCAGATGCCTTGCCGGATCGTGTCCGCGCCCATGGAGGAGCTGATGCTCGACTCGTTGATAATGCGGATCGGATTCTGCAGCGGGTTCTTCAGGAAGGTGCCGAGCCGCTCGGCCTCCTCGCGCTTGAACTGGCCCGTGATTTGGAAGTTCGCGCCGAACTGGCTTTGGATCACCGGAGCCGAGACCACCTTGTTGTCGACGATGATGGCCAATCGCTCGCCGCGATGCAGCCCGGTGAGTTTAAACATCTTGTCGCCCCCGGAGGAATCGAGCGTGACGCTAATATAATACCCGCCTTGATCGTAGCCCACGCCGGCGGAACTCACCGCCGTGCCATCCAGAGCCTTGGTGCCCTCGACCACTTCGGCGCTGCCGGTGGTTGCGTCATAAGGCTCCAGAAGGTCATGGGTGGGAAGGAACATGTCTCCCTCGCGCACCTTGCTTACCAGCTCAGGACCGCTCTGCGGGTGAACCAGCCGGAATTCCAGCTTGGCCGTCGTCTCCAGCGTCTGCCGGATCGCATTCTTTTCCGTCTCGGTGATCCCGGGCATTTCCACCAAAATGCGGTTTTCTCCCTGGCGGGAGAGCGCCATGTCCGTGGTGCCACCCGCGTCGAGACGGCGCTGGAGGGTTTTGATGACTTCTTCCTGGTCGGCGACGTTGATGACCTTGTCTTTGTCCGCCTGGATTTCGAGGAGGAACTGGGTCCCGCCTTGCAGGTCGATCCCCTTCGGCATGCCAAGGGACGTGTAGAAATAGGCACAGAAAGCAGTGACCCCGATGGTCAAAAGGGTGGCCAAAATCCGGCGCGGCGATGCTTTCTCCGTGACGAAATAGGCAACGAACAGGCCAAACAGCCCTAGCGTGATCCAGAAAATGGTGACCGGGTCCGCTGGAGTAACCTTCTGCGGATCAGCCGGAATGTCGCTGGGTTTGCCGACACTTTCAATGCTGACCGCCGGAGAGGTCGCGACCGCCGGATCCACGGGCTTCGATTCCGTTGCTGGCACCGGAGCCGCCGGAGCGGGCACCGGAGTCTCCGCGTTGGTGGGCGCTGGAGTTGGCGTCGCGGCAGCTGCGGAGGCGGAGGCGCTTTCCACGGCCTTGGTCACAGCCTCGGCTGGTTTGGCGGCATTCTCGGCGGCGGTTTGTGCGGCTTTGGCGGCCACTTCCGCCGTGTTCGCCGGAGTCACGGGAGCTGGGGTCGCGGCGTCCTGAGCTTTGGTCGGTTCCATGGGGTCTGTCGGTGCGGATTCGGAGCGGTGGGGTTCAGCCTTCAATCACCGGAGCGTCGGCAGCTCCCTTGGGATAAACCCGGGCGATGGCATTCGTGTCGAACTTGACGCGCACGTTGTCGGCCACTTTCAAGGTGACGACCTTGTCCGCCTTGTTGGCCACCATTCCATGCATCCCGCCGGTGGTGACCACCAAATCGCCAACCTTCATCGCTTCGATCTGTTTCTCCAACTCCTTCTGCCGCTTCTGCTGTGGGCGGATCATGAGGAAATACATCATGACCATCATGAGGACCATCGGCACCATCATCGACCCCATCGGGCTAGCGGGCGGGGCGGAAGGTTGCTGGGCGAGGAAGGTAACGATCGTGGTCATAGAATCAGTCAGGGGTAAATGGGAAAATGGATAGGTCACGCGTCAGGCTTCGGGGGGCAGTCCGCATCGCTCACGGACTGGTTGTGCGTTGCCCAGCCCGGAAGCGGGACACGAAGGAATCCCGGAATCCGGCAAACGAGGCCGTGTCGATAGCACGCCTTGTTCGCTCCATCAAGCTCAGATAGAAGTGTAGATTGTGAAGTGTCAACAGGCGGAGGCCAAGGATTTCGCCCTGAGTCACCAAATGGCGGATGTATCCCCGGCTGTATCCAGCGCAAAGTGGATGGGTGTTCTCTGAAATGGGCCCGTCGTCATGGGCGAAGCGCTGGTTATTGAAGTTCAGCGTTCCATCCTCGGTGTAGGCCGTCCCGTGCCGCGCCACCCGCGTCGGCAACACGCAGTCGAACATGTCCACCCCTCGAGCGATCATCTCCAGAAGTTGATCTGGCTGTCCCAGTCCCATCGCGTATCGCGGTTTGTCCGCCGGCAGAAAGGGAACGGAGTTTTCCACCGCCCGCATCATCTCGTGTTCGGGCTCGCCGACGCTCACCCCGCCGATCGCGTAGCCATCAAAATCAAGTTCCACGAGCCGCTTGGCGCTCTCTTCCCGCAGATCGGCGTAGGTGGCGCCTTGGATGATCGCGAAGAGCTTTTGGCGAGAGGTATCGGCATGATCGGCGAACCAACGGCGGCTGCGTTCCTCCCAACGCAACGTGAGCGCCAAACTCTTGACGGCGTAATCCCGGTCGCAGGGATAGGGCGGACACTCATCGAACGCCATGACGATATCGCTTCCCAAGGTGGCTTGGATCTCCATGGAGACCTCCGGGCTGAGGAACATGGAAGTTCCATCCAAATGACTCTGGAAACGGACGCCGTTCTCCTCGATCTTGCGTAAGCCGGAGAGCGAGAACACCTGAAACCCGCCGGAGTCGGTGAGAATGGGTCCATCCCAATTCATGAAGTGATGGAGTCCGCCGAACCGCCGGATGGTCTCCATGCCCGGCCGCAACCAAAGGTGATAGGTATTGCCAAGAATGATTTGGGCTTCGAGGGTGCGCAGTTCCGCGGAACTGACGGCCTTCACGGAGCCACGGGTGCCCACAGGCATAAAGATGGGTGTCTCCACCACTCCGTGAGCGGTGACCAGTCGGCCGCGCCGGGCCTGCGAGGTGGGATCTTGGGCAAGAACCTGAAACATTGGAATCCGGAAGGGCGTGGAGGTTCGCCCCAGAGCGCCGAATTGCAACCGCCGATCCAAAGGCCGAATTCCGCCTGCCCCTGCACGAAAACCTTGCCAAGCCTGACAATATCGGGGAAACAATCACCGGTCGCCGCAGCCCCCCCTGCAAGTGCAAGCGACTTTTTGAGAAAGAATCGACAACCCCACTGATGTCTACCGCCGCACCTTCTAGCCCATCCGAACCTCGTGTCTCCGGCCGCCACAGCGTTCGTTCCAAAACGGTCGATGATGCCGTGATCCGGATCGCCGGGAATTCGCAAGACGGTATCCAAACCATCGGCGGCCTCCTCGCCCGCTTGGCCGGACGGACCGATCAGGACGTCATTACCTACATGACGATCCCCTCGACGATCTCCGGCGGCCCGTCGATTTTCCAGGTCCGCATCGGTTCCGGAGAAATCCTCAGCCCCGGCGATCAGGCCGATTTCCTCGTCGCCTTTTACGAGCACAGCTACAAGAGCCACATCGGCTTCCTGCGCGAAGGCGGCATTTGTCTCTACGATTCCGACGAGGTCAAGCCCGACACATCGGACAAGCGCTTCGTTTACGTCCCTGTGCCATTGACCTCGGCCACCGTCGAAGCTGTCGGCGGCACCGCGAAGGACCGGGGCAAGAACATGTTCGCCCTCGGTCTGCTTTGCAGCGTGTTCGACCTCGACCGCGAGCGCCTTGTGGAGATCATTTCCCGCCAATTCGGCAGCAAGGATGAGTCGATCCTGCGCAACGCGCTTCTGGCCTTCGACGCCGGTTACGCTTACCCGCTCGGCGATATTCTCGACCTCGCCTTCCAGCTGAAGCCCGCCACGGCCTCCGGGAAAACCCGGGTGGCGACTGATGGCAACACCGCCATGGCGCTCGGTCTGATCGCTGGGGGTGTCCGTCACGGAGCCGGTTATCCGATCACCCCGTGGTCGCCGATCATGGAGCAACTCCGCGTGGAGCTTCCGCAATACGGTGGGATGTTTATCCAATCTGAAGACGAGTTGGCCGCGATTTCCACCGCGCTCGGTTTCTCTTACGCGGGCCATCTCGCGGTCACCGGCAGCGCTGGCCCCGGCCTTTCCTTGAAAATGGAGGCGCTCAGCTGGGCGACGATGGCGGAAATTCCGCTCATCGTCATCAACGTGCAACGCGGCGGACCATCGACCGGTCTGCCGACCAGCGTGGAACAGAGCGACCTCATGCAGGCGATCTACGGCAGCCACGGCGATTGCCCGCGCGTCGTTTTGGCGCCCAAAGACGTGGAGGATTGCTTCTACATCGCCATCGAAGCCGCCCGGATCGCTCGCAAATACAGCGTCCCGGTGATCATTCTCAGCGACCAAGCACTTTCCAGCCGGATTGAGGCCTTCACCGAGCCCGACCTCGCGAAGGTGATGGTGGAACCGGTGCTCGATCTGAACCCGGCTCCGGCGGAATACAAGCCTTACCCGCTCAACGCGGAAACCCGGCACGCGCCTCCAGGCACCCGCATGACCGGCGGAACCTACCCGGTCGTGACTGGTCTGGAACACGATGAAATGGGTCACCCCACGTCCAACCCGGACTTGCACATGAAGATGACGGCGCGCCGTCGCAACAAGCTCCGCCGCCTCGAAGCCGAGTTGAAGACGCCCGAAGTCTACGGCGATGCCAATGGCGAGATTCTCCTGGTCGGCTGGGGCTCCACCTATGGCCCGATCCGGGAAGCCGTAACCCAGCTTCGCGAACAAGGCCTCAAGCTGGCGGCGATCCACCTTCGTCACCTGCATCCGATGGCTCCAGGCTTGGAAAAGGTCTTCGACCGCTACGACCATATCTTCGTGGTCGAAATGAACGACGAGGGCGTCTACGGCCAAGGACAATTGGCCACGTTGCTTCGCTCCCGTTTCTGCAACCCGAAGATCCGCAGCATCTGCAAGACCGATGGCCTCACCTTCAAGATCCGGGAGATCATCGCCGGGATCGACGACTTCATCGCGGTAACTGCCTAATCGAAACCACCCCTTTCCCTAGACCCCTGATATGTCTTCCATCACCATCAAGCGCCCCGAAGCGATCGAACCCGCGCCCAAGCTCGACAAAAAGGCGCTTTCCGCAGATCACCCGACTTGGTGCCCCGGTTGCGGCGACTTCGCCGTGCTCGCCTCGTTCTTCAAGGTCGTGCAAAACCTCGGCATCCCGCACGAGCAGATCTGCACGATCGCGGGGATTGGCTGTTCCTCTCGCTTCCCGTATTTCGTGAACGGCCACGGCGTCCACTACATCCACGGCCGGGCCATTCCGTTGGCCACGGGAGTGAGCTTGTCGCGCCCGGACCTGAATGTGTTCGTGTTCGGCGGCGACGGCGATGGGTTCTCGATCGGTGGAAACCACCTGGAGCACGCCGCCCGGAAGAACCTGAATCTGACCTACGTCATCATGGACAACTTCGTCTATGGCCTGACCAAGAAGCAGACGTCCCCGACTTCGCCGGTCGGCTTTAAGTCGAAAACCGATCCTTGGGGCGCCCAGGATGAGCCGGTCAACCCAATGCGCAAGCTGGTGGCCAGTGGCGCGACCTTCGTGGCCCGGACCCATGCCGCTCAGGTGAATCACATGAGCGAAATGTTCGAGCGCGCCATCAAGCACCCCGGCTTTAGCGTCGTGGAAGTGCTCTCCGAATGCGTCGTCTTCTTTAAGGGCTCGTTCGATGCCGCCAACCCGCGGAAAGGTGGCGAGTTCCCTCTTATCCCGGAGAAGCAGTGGGACGATAGCCCGGACGATTGGAAGGCGCACGACACCACGGACCTTTCCAAGGCGATCAAACTGGCGGAAGAGCCCTGGCCGGGCAAGTTCGGCGTTTTTTACGAGGTCGAGCGCACCACCAAAAACGCCAACGAGCAGGCGCTCATCGCCGATGCCCAGGCCAAGGTGGGGAACGCGTCGTCCCAAGAAATCCTCGCCAAGCGGTTCGCCCGCATGCGCTGATCGTTCGTATCACGGCGGATGGCCTACGACATCTCTGATTTCGATTCCCAAGTGGTGCGGCGGAGCCGGGACATCCCGGTGCTCGTCGATTTCTGGGCACCGTGGTGCGGCCCCTGCGTGCAGTTCGCCCCGGTGCTCGAAGCCTTGGCCGATGAAGCCGACGGCAAGTGGGCCCTCGCCAAAATCAACATCGATGAGCACGATGACCTCGCGGCGAAATTCCGGGTGCGCTCGGTGCCGATGGTCATGCTCTTCAGGGATGGTGCGCCGGTCGCCCAATTCCTGGGAGCGCGCTCGGCCTCTCAGGTGAAGGAGTTCCTCGCCCCGCATTTGGTTTCGCCTGAAAATGCCGCCTTGAAAGCCGCCCGGGAAGCCCTCGCGGCCCGGAACCCCGAAGCCGCGCGGAAAGCTCTCGAACCTCTTGAGGAGAAAGACGACGAGGTCTGGCTTCTGTTGGCCCAGGCATGGTTGTCGATTGACCCCGCCCGCGTCAAAGAATGCACCGACCGCATTGCTTCCGGCTCGAAGTGGTCCGCCGCGGCCGAAGGCCTTCAGCTCCTCGCGGTGGCGATCCAATCCGCAGGTACCATTCCCGAAAGCACCTCGCGCGATGCCTACGTCGCGGGGATGGAAGCCGCCAGCAAGCTCGATTGGGATGCCGCTCTCGAACGCTGGCTCGGCCTGATGCGGGACGATCCCAAGTTCGCCAACGGCTCCGCCGCGGAAGCGATCAAGGCGGTTTTCCGCGTGCTCGGTCCCCGGCACCCCTCCGTGGAAAAGCATCACCGCACCTTCTCGTCGTTGCTCTACTGTTGAGCATCGTCGAAGGGTGAGACATGCAAGCTCGCGCGCCGCGCCAAAACACTTGGTGGATCCCCGCCGCAATCATTGCCGCAGCGGCCGGCCTCATCATTTGGGCGCACCTGGAAGAGACCTTCATCCGGTTTTACGCCTACACCTTTCTGCCGATTCTAGCCGCCATCCTGGTGGCGATCTGGTATGTGGTCACCCTCGATTTGCCAGGTGAAACCAGGCGCCGTTACTTGCTCGGCGGGCTGGCGGGCCTCTTTGGGGTGGGCCTCCTGCTCGGGTTTTTGTTCCGCTGGGACGATACCTGGGGCGGCACCTCCCTCGTCAAACCGACCTGGCGTTGGGCACCTCGCAAGGAAGCCACCGCCGCGACATTGCCCCTGCCCGCCACCATCACGCTGCAGCGGCGCGGCGAAGTGGAAGGCGTGCTCCAGGATTGGCCCCGCTATCTCGGCGCCAACGGCGATGGCGTCGTCCGTGGCTTGCAGCTGAACCCCGATTGGAAGGGTTCGCGGCCCCGGGAACTCTGGCGTCAACCGGTCGGCGTCGGTTGGGCCAGCTTCGCCGTGACGGGTCGCAACGCCATCACGTTGGAACAACGCGGCCAGGAGGAATGGATTACCTGTCGGGATGTGGTCAGCGGCGACCTCATCTGGACGCACAAGGATCCGCTCGGCGAATTCGCGCCGGCGATGGGTGGCCGAGGCCCCCGGTCCACACCTACGATTCACGACGGACGGGTTTACACCCAAGGCGTACTCGGCCGATTAAACTGCCTCGACTTGGAGACCGGCAATCTCGTGTGGACCCACGAATCACTCGCCGAGCTTGAAGCCGCGAACCTGGAGTGGGGCAAAAGCAACAGCCCTTTCCTTTGGAACAATCTCGTCATCACCACTGGCGGAATGACGGAGACCACTCCCCTTCTCATCGCCTACGACGCCGCCACTGGCAAACAAGTTTGGAAATCCGAAAACGGCGCCGCCAGCTATTCGACCCCGGTCGTCCTTCCGCTCAGCGGCCAGGAAGTGCTGGTCTATCTCGGTCAATTCGGTCTTACCGGGCATGAACCGGCCACCGGGAAAACGCTTTGGGAGTGGGACTGGCCCGGCACCTTCCCGAAAGTGGCCCAACCGCAATTAGTGGGAGAAAACCGCATCCTGCTCACCGCCAGTTACGGCGTCGGCAGCCACCTCCTGGATCTCTCCAGCGGCGCCCCCGTACCGGTTTGGAAGACCACCCGGATGAAGACGAAATTCAGCACCGCGGTGATCAAAGATGGCCACGCCTACGGTTTCGACGAGGGCGCTCTCGCCTGCATCGACCTGACCACCGGCAAGCGTCTCTGGAAAGGTGGTGACTACGGATTCGGCCAAAATTTAATAGTCGGAGACCTGCTCTTGGTTCAAGCCGAACAAGGCTCTCTGGCCCTCGTCGCGGCCAACTCCGCCGAATTTCGAGAAATCGCCCGGATCGAGGCTCTCAAGGGCGTAACCTGGAATATTCCCACGATCGCCGGAAATTACCTGCTCATCCGCAACGACACCGAGGCCATATGCTACTGGGTGGCCTTGGTTCCGTGAGCGCCTTTTGAACCACTTGCCGCATGGTTCGAGCCCCTCCGGGAAGACGACGAGACCATCTCCAACTCAATCGGCATCTCCCGCACAGGGGCCCTCTAAGCGGCCTTTCAGTTCAAGTCTCAGCGTCGCTCTGTTCCCGATCCCTCGACGCTCAAATCAGCACATTGAGCATCACGATCACAGCTACCAAGACTAAGTAGCCCCCGGTCACCAGGCCACATATGCCGTGGCCACTGGAAGGAATGGCGACAACATCCCCTCGCAACTCCCCCATTTGATCCGATCGAGTGCCTTGCACAACAATCCCGATGACCACGAGGATGTAGAGGTACGATGCCAAATAAACTTGGTCGAGCAAGGTCAAATAGGCTACCTCGGGCAAGCCGGACAGCATGGTAAATTGCATGGCCACCAAAGTCAGTAAAGCCGTAATTGCCAGACCGATCCGCGCCTCGACATGGCCGGGATCAAGCAACAAGGCGAACGCCGCTGACAGGATAATCAGAATCACCGGAATAAAAGTCTTCAGAAGCCCCGAGATCGGTGGACGGGAGATGGGAATGCGAAACTCGACTCGTGAGTAGGGCTCGATCTCCGGATCCGCTAAGTCGCCAAACGCGGTGGGGTACGGCTTGTTACGGATCAACACAGTGGCTCTGTCCAGCTTGTAGCCAGGCAGCCGAATCTCGCCGTTAACTGTAACTGGCTCCTTGTCCGGAACAAAGATTAGCTGGGTCGCTGTCATCGTGGTATCCTCAACGGTAACGGTGAGCAGTTGCTTATCGAAGGGGTAATCTTGCAATGGGAACTTGGCGCTGAACAAGCCCTGATGCCGCACGATTTGATACAGCGTCCCGTCTGGTTGCGGCACAGGCTTATCGTAAAGCACGGTGCGCACGTGCGCCTCTGGATCAAAGGTATTCATAAACTCGAACTGTGAGACCGGATCGAGCTCTGGATCTTTCCAGCGAAACCAGAGATACAGGTCAACCGCATACGAATACGTGGTGAGATCCACGGTTTGGATGTCGTTCACATACATCCCAATCGTTACCTGATGCGGTTCCTCGGCTTGGGAGCTCCCAATGAAGCCCAAGGCGCAGAAAATGGTCAGAAGCTGAGTGTGCGAAATCCGGGATCTCATTTGGGGCGCACGCGAGAGTGGCACGAAGCGCTTCGGCTATCAACTCGATGCGTCCGAATTCGCGAAATCGACGCCAGGCCTTCCCCGCTGAAGAATTCCCCTCCGACTCCGTCCTACAGACGTGCTCGCCCTTCTTTGCGCCCTCATCATCGGCTACGTTCACCGAGTGCGAGCCCGTGGGAAGTGACTCATGGAACGCTCGGGCGGCTGGAAGACTTCGGAGGAAATCTGGTGTGCATCCGATTCCGCAATCGTAACTTCCTGCCCCGCCGAGCGTTCTTCTTCTACCCATCGCAACACCAACCCTCGTCATTGGCCGTTCAACCGGGTTGCCTGATCGACGAAGCTGAAGGCTGGGTATGCCGTGACGAAGCAGGACGGACCAGCGTAGCAGGGCTCTACGCCGCCGGCAATGCAAACCAGGAAGTCCAATTGGTCGTGGCCGCTGCCGCGAAGGGCAGGGTGACAGCCCTGACCATCAACAACGATCTGTGGGAAGCAGACGCTTCCTCAACTGAGCGCTGACGGCGGCGACAGGGGCACGACGCGAACAGCCCCCCCACAGGCAAATCCGTACGCTCCCACTGATCGATTTACGCCCCTCCAGCTTCGGTCATCCACAATAACAGAAGAAAAAAAGCCTATTTTCTAGAAAAAATCTTTACAGCCAAAATCTTGCAAGTATTGAGAGTGATTGCATTTTTGATTCGAAATTTTACGAATCTACATTCAGGCCGGTCCTGTTACTGAGACTTCGTAAAAATCAATCAAACCACACCACCTACCCAGTTCTTCCCATGCGCCACCGCATCTCCCGCGTTCTCTTGGGTCTGTCGATCTTGCTGGCACCAAGCCCCCTGCTTGGCCAAACTTACAAGATCAACTCCGGCGGCACGGCAGTCAGTCCGTTCTCGGCCGATCAAAAGTTCGTAGGTGGCTCCCCCACCTACGTTACCACCGCCACGATCTCGGGAAACGGCTCGTATCCCATGAGCATCTACCAGACCGAGCGGGCTGGAGATTTCACCTACACCCTGGATGGCTTCCCGCCCGATGCCCCGTGCGAAGTCCGACTCCATTTTGCCGAAACTTACTGGGATACACCTGGAAAACGGCTCTTCAGCGTGGATCTCAACGGTAAGTCTATTCTTTCCGGTTACGACATCGTAGCTAAAGCCGGCGGCAAGAATAAGGCGATCGTCGAGACCTTTCTCGCCTACGCCAACGCCAGCGGTCAGCTGCTGTTTGATTTCAACCCGGAGATTGATAACGCGAAAATCAGCGCAATCGAAGCCAAAGCCTTGTTCACTGGGGCCTACACCGCAACATCCGAAATCCAGTCCGGCATGGGTGCCGCCGGAGCCGTCGGGCCCTATTTGAACGGGAAGTTACCCTCCCTAAACCCCACACAGACTTCTGCCTCGGGCGGCTTCGATGTGGTCAACGCCTTCCCAGGGCTCGCTGGACAGCTCCCCAACATTATGAGTCTCTATGCGGTACCAAACACTGCGCCTCAAAAATTGATTGCCCGGCTCCGGGGGGGACAAATGAAAGTTTTCGATGAAAACTCAAGCGTCACCAACGCCGAAACCTTCATGGACATTGGCGACCGGGTTTCCCTTAATCACAACGGAGGGTTGAGCGCTTTCTGCTTCCACCCGCAGTTCAATGTCCCCGGCTCACCGAACAAAGACTTTGTCTATGTCTACTACCAGACAATTCAAAATGCGGTGATGTACAATCGGCTCTCCCGGTTTACTCGAAACCCGGCCACCGGAAAGATCGACAACTCGACGGAGTTGGTCATGATCCAAACCAAGGACGTCGTCATTTTCGACCATACAGGCGGCGCCATGATCTTCGACAACCAGGGTTACTTGGTCCTCATGTATGGAGACCTTGAGTGGACCGACGAGGAGTATGCCAACTGCATGACGTTGGACACCATGTTCCAAAGCTCCATCATCCGAATTGATGTCGATATGAAACCAACCAATCTGAAGCCCACACGGACCCTTCAAGGAGGCTTGGTGAACGGGATTCAGACGACCAAGAGTCTAAACAGCGGCCGCTACGCTGGTGCAGGAAACTTTTCCGGCATTGGCTATCACATACCAGACGACAATCCCTACAACAACATCGCCACCGCTCTCAAGGAGCACTACGGCAAGGGAGTTCGCAACCCGTGGAACATTACCAAGGACTCCGTCACCGGTGACATCCTCTTCTTCGATGCGGGCTCCAACATGGGTGACAAGTGGGAGGAAGTGAACCTCCTCAAGCCGAAAGGAGACTATGGCTGGCCCTACTGGGAGGGCCCCATCTCCAAAACTTTTGAAACCGGCATTGCGGCTCCCGTCCCCGTGGTCCACAACAGCCCCACCCTGATCAACACTCCGATGGGCGTCTTCACGGAGGACGTCGCCTCATACAACCACACCAACGGAAACGGAAACGCGATGGGTGATGGCGATGTGTATCAAGGCGATCAATTTCCATCGTTGAAAGGCAAGTTGGTCTATTGTGATTTCACCTCAGGCCGAGTCTGGGCCAAAGCTTACAAGACACCGGGTGCCCAAGACTCCATTATTATGGACATCGACGGCGGCATCTCCGCGATCAAGTCGAGCCCTGACAAGCAAAATCTCTACATAGTCAACTACAACCTTGGCGTCATTTACAAAACAGTCAGCGTCGGCGTTCCGAACCCACAGCCACCTGCCCTCCTATCTCAAACCGGCGCCTTCACCAACTTGGCAACTCTTACCCCTGCGCCCGGCTTAATCCCCTACGAGCCGGCCTCCCCACTCTGGAGCGACAATTCCGCAAAACATCGCTGGATGGCCATTCCGAACGACGGAACCCACAACACCGCCGCCGAAAAGATCGTCTTTTCCGCTAACGGCGAATGGTCTTTCCCCGCGGGATCGGTTTTCGTGAAACACTTCGAACTCCCGGTCAGCGCCAGCAATCCGACCAGTGTCGTCCGCCTCGAAACCCGATTCCTAGTGCATGGAGCGGACGGCTACTTTGCCTTCTCCTACAAGTGGAATGTCGAGGGCACCGAAGCATTTCTGCAGAATAACGCATCCACTGCAACCATACCGGTGACCCAAAGCAGTGGGACCGTCACCAACCAGGTTTGGCAATTCCCAAGTCAAAGCGCCTGTATGGACTGTCACCAACAAGCTGCTGGCCGCGTCCTGGGAGCGAAAACCCTTTCCCTCAATTGGGCATATCCTTACGCCACTCAGGGAACACAGAACCAGATCACTTACCTGAACTCGAAAGCGATATTCCACGAATCGCTCAATACTTCCCTATTGCCCACCTACATTACAGCCAAGAGCCTCAGCGACACCTCGGCGTCCGTCGAGTCCCGCGCTCGCTCCTTCATCGACATGAATTGCTCCAACTGCCACCGCCCAGGCGGGACGGCTGGACGCGCCGTGTTTGATGCACGACTGACTACTCCGCTGGAATTGGCCGGTTTGATCAATGCCAACCCGAGCGCCGACACTCTCGGGCTGACAAATCCCAAGCTCATCAAGCCAGGAGACGCCGCCAACTCCATCTTCGCGGTTCGAGATGCCAGCCGCAACCCATCCATCCAGATGCCACCGCTCGGCACCACGATCCCTCACCCAGCCTACGTGTCACTCCTCACCACCTGGATCAACGGGATGAACACCGGCATCACCGACTCTGATGGAGACGGCGTGCCAGACGCTCAGGACGCATTTCCGAACAACCCGCTCGAATGGGCGGACACGGACGGAGATGGTGTAGGCAATAACGGTGACGCTTTCCCCTCCGACCCCACTGAGTGGGCAGATGCCAACGGAGACGGAGTGGGCGACAACACCGTTCTGGGAGCCGTACAGACGATCGTGTCGCTGAACTCCGGTGGGGTTGCTACCGGCAGCTTTGGCGGTGACGCTTATTTTACCGGCGGAGGGACCTACGGCACGACTGCGCCAATTTCTGGGATGCCCTCTGGCGTTTCGGATGCTGTGTATAAGACGGAGCGAAACAAGAATTTCTCCTACACAATAACTGGCCTGGATCCATCATCCTACCATCGAATCGATCTCCACTTCGCTGAGATTTTCTGGACTCAGCCAGGCAAGCGACTCTTCGATGTCACCCTGAACGACAAACTCGTCCTCAATGACTTTGACGTGTTCGTGGCTGCGGGAGGCATCAACAAAGCCTATGTAAAGAGCTTGGTCACCAAACCCGACAGCACCGGAAAAATCACCGCGCAATTCACCACCGTTCTCGACGAAGCCAAGGTAAGCGGAATCGTCATCGGCAAACACCTCGGCAACGGCGGTCCCACCAATCTCGACAGCGACGGCGACGGAGTCCCCGACGCCACCGATGCCTTCCCCGACGATCCAGCCGAGTGGGCGGATGCAAACGGAGACGGAGTGGGCGACAACACCGTCCTTGGAAATCTTCAACCACTTCTGGCCGTCAACGCGGGTGGTGGGGCGATCGGAGGATTCACCTCGGATAGCAATTTCACCGGCGGTGGCAGCTACAGCACCACGGCAGCTATCACAGGAGTTTCCGCGAACGTGCCCAGCGCCGTTTACCAAACGGAACGCAACCAGACATTTAGTTACACCTTCAGCAAATTGTCCCCTGCTCACTATCATCGAGTGGAACTGCACTTCGCCGAGATCTTCTGGACAGAACCGGGCAAACGCATTTTCGACGTGAACTTGAACGGCAAAGTGGTTCTCAACGACTTCGATATCTTCACCGCAGCTGGTGGGATCAATACGGCACACGTCAAAGCCTTCGTCGTAAAACCAGACGCAGGGGGCAAAGTCAGCCTCGATTTTGTTACCGTTCTCGATCAAGCCAAGGTCAGCGCTATCGTCATCGGGAAACATTTAGGCAGTGTGTCTGGCGTCGACTCCGACAATGATGGAGTTCCAGACAGCCAGGACGCGTTTCCCAACAACCCACTAGAGTGGAAGGACACGGACGGTGATACCTTCGGAGACAACTCCGATGCGTTCCCCTCCGATCCGACAGAGTGGGCGGATGCCAATGGCGACGGCGTTGGGGATAACACAACTCTTGGCTCCTTGCAGCCCATTCTCGCCGTGAATGCAGCGGGTCCTGCGATAGGCAACTTTCTGGCCGATTCGAACTTTACAGGCGGAGGAACGTATTCTTCTACGGCCCCCATTTCCGGCGCCGCCTCAGGGATTCCCGCCGGAATCTATCAAACGGAGCGTAATCAGAACTTCACCTACACCTTTACCGGACTGGATCCGGCGGCCTACCACCGCATCGACATGCATTTTGCGGAGATCTACTGGACGACCTCAGGCAAGCGCATCTTCGACGTAATCATCAATGGGAAAGTCGTCCTAGATGATTTTGACATCTTCCAAGCGGCCGGCGGCATCAACAAAGCCTATGTTAAGACATTCGTCACAAAGCCCACCACATCTGGCAGCTTGACGCTTCAATTCACCACAGTGGTGGACCAAGCGAAGATCAGCGCCATCACCATCGGCAAACACTTATCAACAACCAATCCGCCGCCTCCGATCGATTCCGACGGCGATGGAGTACCGGATGCCCTGGACGCCTTCCCCAACAACCCATTTGAATCCATAGACAGCGATGGCGATGGCATCGGCGACAACTCCGATCCGTTTCCGAATGATCCACTCAATGGTGCTACGCCCGTGCAATTGATTACCAACGGCAGCTTTGAGAATACCACTCCTAAACCCACTACATTCCTCAAACTCGACGAGGGTAATGCGGTCGTGGGATGGTTCACGAGCAAGTCCACAAACAAAATTGAGGTTTGGAAGTCCGGCTATCTCGGTTTCCCCTCTCAAGAAGGCATCCAACTCATCGAGATGGACGGTGGATCTCTAGAGCAGACGCTGCCCACCACTCCGGGCGCCACTCTCACCTGGTCGTTCTATCACCGAGGTCGCGGCGGCAACGACACCGTAGCGCTCGATCTGGGCCCCGCCGCGGGCGCATTGACTCGGGTGAAGACATTCACCACCGGCAACACGTCTTGGGTGAAGTATGAAGGCACCTATGTCGTCCCCGTCGGCCAGACCCAAACGAAGTTCGTGCTCGTCCCTATATCTGGAGCCTCGGGCCTGGGAGCAGCCAACTTGATCGACAATGTGTCCGTCATCCAAACTCCGGTTCCGTCCCAAACGTTGTCACCACTTGCCAAGACATCAGCTATTCTCGATTCCGATGGGGACGGAATTCCGGACGTCCAAGACGCATTTCCCAATAACCCAAATGAGTCCAAGGACGGCGATGGCGACGGGCTAGGAGACAACTCCGACTTATTCCCCACGGACGCCGCCAAGACCGGTGCCGGCAAGTATACAATCTTGCTACCGCTGCCTCCTTCGATTACTGGTATCGGCGACGGCTACGGAACTCTAATCCTGGACAACACGCTGAAGGGACAGTTGACTTTGAATATGGGCGATGGCTCCCAGTTCATCGAAAGCGTCAGCGTAGTGAATCGGAAATTAACCGTCAACGCTACAGGATCAGCTCCACAGACCGGTGATACCCTGAAAGGCACGCTGACCTGGACACCACAAGCTGGCATTAGCGACTTCAACGGCACGTTGACGTGGGCGATCGACGGGCAGCCAGCCCCGATCAGCATCGTGGCCATTGGATCCTTCTACACTCCAGCGCCGCTCCAATCTCTTCTTGGCAAGGCCACGGCCACGGTGAATCTGCTGGGCAATCCCACAGATGTTCAGCACTCCGCCACTATCTCGACCAACAATATCAGCTGGTCTATATCGACGGGCACTGGCACCTTCAATCAAAGCACAGGAGTTCTCGTCTGGCAGGTGACATCCCCTGCCGGCAACTCCATTACCATTGAGACTGTCTACTTCGATGATCAGAAGCTTCTGGGCGGTCTCTTCCAAGATGGCGTCTCGGAGATTGGAATCGCCGAAATCGTTCCGTAATGCCATCCGCATCGTTTTGACATAGTAAGCCTCGTTTCCGGATCATCGTTTCCGGAACGAGGCTGCTCTATTTTCAAGATAGCATGCATGGCCCCGCCGGGCACAGATTCGCAGCTACGGCTTAACGCTTGCACAAACGCTGGCGGCATCCCGGATGCCGTGCCCCCCCTGAAAAGTGCTCGCAAGATCGAGAAAAAGCACGATGAATGGCGCGAAATTCCGCGATGAAAGTTTACACCTACAAAAACTGCTCCACTTGCCGCGAGGCCGTGAAATGGTTGCGCGAACAGGCGATCGCTTTTGACGAATTGCCCATCCGGGAAAGCCCGCCATCTCCCGCGGAACTCCGCGCCACGCTCGAAGCTTTCGGGGGAGACGTCCGACAGCTGTTCAACACCTCGGGTCAAGATTACCGGGCGCTTGGTTTGAAGGACAAGCTTGCCGCTATGCCCGCGGAGGAGGCCCTCGCTTTGTTGGCCGCCAATGGAAACCTGGTAAAGCGCCCCTTTGTGATTGATTTGGATCGCGGCATCCATGCCACCGGTTTTAAGCCCGCTGAGTGGCAACAGAAGCTTGACCGTGCTACTTGATCGACGACTGCAACGCCGGTTCGCCGGAAGATGGAGGGTTACTGATACCGGACATAAAAATTCGCCCAATCCACCGGACCGTCGGAGCCTAGCGTCAAAGGCGAATCCAAACCCGCTTCTCGGGTCACGCTATCGACATCCTGTCCATTGACCCGGATCGTCAGCTTTTCTCCCGAAACTCTTCCTTCCAGCCGGTTCCACTTCGCCACCGGCGCCATGACCGGCGCACATGGATCGAGCACGACCTTGGCCCCCCGCAAGCTCACGCTCGCGAACTTGGCCGCCTTCCCGAATCGGAAATCGATGATGAATCCAAGGTCACCGGCGAAGTTTTCCTCGCTCCGCGCCTCGCTCAGCCCGGCCGAGGAGAGGATCCAATCGTTCACTTTCCAGCCGTCACCGGTTCGCCAGCCGGAAAGGTCGACTCCCGTGTAGAGACTCCGGAAACCACGATTCGCGATCGCCACGTCCTTCGCATCCACCGGCGTATCCGGCAGCTCGCGGAGCCGGACATTGCGGTAATTCACCACTCCACCTTCGGATTCCAGACAGATGTATCCTTTGCTCGGGCTGCAGTGTTCGCCTCGCGTCACGACCTTGCCGTTTACCGCCAGGGAAATGCTCCCGTCCCGGCATTCAATCCGGTAGTGGTTCCACTCCGGGCTGGGCTTGGCGCGATTCTCCACCGGAAATGCCCGGCTTCCGCCCCGGCCATTCACTGGCGTCATCGTGGCGCCATGGATCGGAAAGATATCGCCGTGGGTCGTGTAGCTCCGGGTATTTCCGTAAGCCTCCTCAAGGATCTGCACTTCGATCCCCCGGTGAAACGGCTGCCCCCGAGCCGTGATGTCGTCCGCCCAGACGAAAACGCCCGCGTTGCCCTTGGGCACGAGGTGCCGCCATTCGAGCTCCAGGATGAAATTCTGGTACATCCGCTCGGTGCGGATCTCTCCAATCGGCTTTCCCGAACAAACCAGCAGTCCCTCCGCGTCAAAGTGCCACGTGGAAGGAGCCGTGTTCACCACCACCCAGCCGGTCAGATCCCGTCCGTTGAAAAGCGGCCGGAAATCTTCCGCCTGGATCGATCCGATCAGGGCAATCCCAAAAGCAGCGCGGAGCAGTGACATGCGCCCATTGCAGCGGAACACCGCTCCCGACTCAAGGCCGGATCACTTCCACCGTCACGGAACGCCGCCCCCATTGCAGGGCCTCCTCGTGGGAATTGAAAAAGAGATCGAGCCGGGTCCCCTTGATGGCGCCGCCCCGGTCTTCCACCGTGCCCCAGCCGTATCCCGGCACCCGGATGCGAGTGCCAAAGGGGAAAACCGCCGTATCCGCCGCGATGGTGCCCGGCTTAGCTTTTGTCCCGCAGGAGGTGACCCCCACCTTTTTCGGCTCGCCCTCTTGAGGCCCGTAGGCATACACCGGCCGGAAGAAGAAATTGCGCTTCCACCCACAACACTGGCCGCACTTGCAGTAGCCCGTGGCTTCGAGGGTGACGAGTTCACTGTTACGGAACGGAGTCCGGTGCCCCGCGCACCCGCTGAGAAGCCCCAGTAGAACGAAGATTGGAAACCAAGATCTTAAAAAAGTCATGTGATCAAAATGTCCTCGACTGTAAAATTATCAAGAAATCTTTCACATGCGCAATTCACACTTAAGAACGACGCACACGCATTTCGCGATTGACCCTAATGGAAATTATTGATATTATATATTTCGAAATATTTTACACCTTATGAACACAACTTATCGCCACCCTTCCATCTGCCTCCGCCTTGTCCTCACCGCCTTCGCCCTCGCCGGGAGCGCCTCCGCTGAGGAGGTGTATTTTTTGCGAGGAGGCTTCGACATTTTCTCGACCGGGATGAACCAGATGGCCTCCCAATTGCGCAAAGAGGGCATCAACGCCAAGGCCACCAGCTTCGCCGGCTGGCGCGGTCTCGCCGATGGCATCGTTCGTCGCTCAAAAAACAAGTCGGTTTCTTATCCCATCGTCGTCCTTGGCCACTCCTTCGGGGGCGATGCCGCTCCAGATTTCGCGAACTACCTGGGAAGGCACAATATTCCCGTGGCCCTCGTCGTCGGCCTCGATCCTCTCTCCAGCAAAACGCTGCACAAGGGCGCTAAGTCCGTCATCAACTACCGCACCCCCACGGGCGGTCGCTACACCGCCGCGAACGACTTCACGGGCCGAATCAACCAAGTGAACGCCTCCGAATTCGGCGCCAATCACTTCACGGTGGAGGAAAACCGCTCGGTGCAGAACCTAGCCTTGCAAGCAGTTCGAGCGGAGATTCGCAAAAGACGCTGATCGGCCTATGGTGGGGGGGTGATGCACTCTCATTGCCCCCCGAGCCCAGTTGCTCCCGCATCTTCTTTCGGCGCCGACGCCGTCCGCGGAGGCGTCAATGAGTTTCAGCGCACCATGCTCCAGTGGAGCCGGCTTCACCCTTACAACGCGGTCCACGTCCTCCAGGTCTCCAGTCCGGTCTCAGCGGAGCGTTTCAGCAAAGAAATCGAGCGCACGCTCCATCGTTACGGACTCGAGCAGGTGAGCTTCCAAGCCAATCACGCGACTTGGCACTCCCCCGCCGCCTCCCCCGGCTGTGCCCCTCGCCTTATCGCCGCAGCGGATCTTGATGCCGAAATCGAGCGGCAACTCAACGAGCCATTTCCCTTCGAGGACACCTTCGTCCCCTTCCGCTTCTTTTGTGCGCCAGGTCCCGCTGACACCGCCTGGCTCGGCCTTGCCTACTTCCACGCTATCGCCGACGCAGAATCGATCGGCCGCCTGCTTTTGGAAATCGCGGGCGCCTGCACCGGGAGGACGCCACATCCCAGCGCACCTCAGTTCTTGACGCCCGGCAGCCCCTTGAAAGCGCCTCTCGGCAATCCTTGGGAAACGCTGCAACGCTCCATAGGCGCCGTCCGGCAGTTCCAACGGATGCGCCATTCCCATCGGCCGCCGGTCTGCGCGGATAGCGACTTCCACAATCGTTTCCAGTCACATACGTTGACGTCGAGCGAAACTGCGATGGCGATCGCGAAAGCCAAGCACTGCGAAGTCACTCTGAATGATTTGTGCCTTGGAGCCCTTCTGCTCGCCGCCGCGCCACTCACCGGGAGCCGCTTTTCCACTGATCGTCCTGAGTTGACCGCAGCCTGCGTCGTCAATCTTCGCGGCACCCTCCAGGCCTCCGAACGAGATCGCTTTGGATTGTGCCTCGGCACTTTCTCCATCACTCATCCGGTGCCCAAAGGAATCACCCTTGGCGACTTGGTCCGCGACGTCCGCGCCGAAACCCGCCGAATCAAGGACCAAAAGCTCTCACTCGGCTCCGCGATCACGTTCCGGGCCTCGCGCTTCATGCTCAGCCGGCTCCCAATCGAAAAACAGCGCAACTTCTATCGGAAATCCTATCCCGTCTGGGGCAGCATCACCAACCGCAAGGTCGATGATTTATGCCGCGACTGCGGCGCCACAGAGGTCATCGATTATCTCCGCGCCGTTTCTGCCGGCCCGGCCATGCCGTTTGTGATTTCTGTCACGGGGATTGCGGGGCGGCTCAACCTCGGTATCAGTTCCAAGCCCAATGTCATCGCACCGGAAAAGATGGACGGAGTCGTCCAGCGGTTCCTGACATTGCTCACGGCCCCCGAAGAAGGCGCATAAATGGAATTGATCGAAGGTGGAGAACTGATTTTGCGGCGAGCTCTGGTCTGCGCCTCGGGAATCATTTATTGGGGCGGAGTCTTTCTCCAAGCCCGGCGGGTTCGTAAGAAAATCGGACGCACCCCGAACCTCGCGCCCAAAGACGCCAAGGAACGCCTCCTTTGGCTCGGCTGGTTCATCGTCATCGCCGGGTGGATTGGCCAACCGCTGCTCGTTTCCGGCCCAGATTTCGCGCCGCTCAATCTCCTGCCTCAGCTCAGCCATCCGGCCACCTTGATCCCCGGCATCGCCCTCTTGGTCCTCGGGTACGCGGGCACTCTCTGGTGTTATGCGGCCATGGGCGCCGCTTGGCGCATCGGGATCGATAAGACCGGATCCTCCAACCTCGTGCAAAACGGCCCCTACGGCCGGATGCGGCACCCGATTTATTCCTTCCAAATCGTCATGCTCCTCGGCGCGGTGCTCCTCTTACCCACCCCGATTTCCCTGATCATCCTCGTTCTCCACTTCATCTGCGCATCGATCAAGGCGGGAGATGAGGAACAGCACCTCGGCGGCGTTTTCGGTGAGGAATATGTCGGCTATCTGCAGCGGACCGGACGCTTCGTCCCCAAGTGGTGAGAGGCGTCCTTGCCTCAAGAGCGGTCCGCCACTATGCTGAACCGGATTCATGGCCACCGCCGCTCCAGAACTCCCGCTCATCACGGACCGGACCGCATTTAACATCCAGCGCTGGGAAGAGGTCTGCGCCGATCCAACATTATCCTCGATCGCCGGGCGCTTGGAAACCGACGCGTTCGGACAGGTCATCATGAACTATCCTCCCGCGCCGGAGCATGGCGAAAATCAGGTTTCTCTCGCCTTTGTCATCCGGCAGCACCTCCGGTCCGGCCACATCATCACGGAATGCCCGGTCTCCACCCGCGACGGCGTCAAACTCACCGATATCGCCTGGATCTCGGCGGAGCGCCGTGCTGCCCAAAAGGGCCAAAAGGTTTTCACCGCCGCCCCCGAAATCTGTGTCGAAGTCCTCTCCCCCTCCAACACTAGGGACGAGATCGACCGGAAAAAGCACCTCTATTTCGAGTCCGGCGCCGAAGAAGTCTGGATCTGTGGTCTCGACCGCTCCATGAGGTTCTTCGTTCGCTCCGCTCCCGACGAGCTCGGCACTTCAACCTTGTGTCCCGGGTTTCCCGATCGAATCGATTCGTTGGCCTGATTCGATGTCGCCCATTCTTGAGCTTCTCGCCCAGCTCGTCCGGATCAACAGCGTCAACTCCGCCTACGATAGCGGCCCGGGCGAAGCGGAAATCGCGGCATTCGTCCACGGCTATTTTCAGCAACGCGGCATCGAAGTCACCGAACAAGAAGTCTTCCCCGGGCGCCCCAACATTTTAGCCTGCCTTCCCGGCCTTAACCGCCAGCGCTGCCTCGTCCTCGAAGCCCATACCGACACCGTCTCCACCAAGGGCATGACCATTCCGCCCTTCGAACCCCGCATCGCGGACGGCAAACTCTTTGGCCGCGGCTCCTGCGATACCAAGGCCGGCCTCGCGGCCATGATGTACGTTCTGGCTTCGCTCAAGGAGGAAGGGCTCACACCTCCTTGCGACGTCCTCCTCTGCGCGGCCGCCGACGAAGAATACTCTTACCGCGGCGTCGTTAGATTGTGCGAAAATCTCCAAGCCCACGCCGCCATCGTCGCCGAACCGACCGAATTGCGCTGCGTTGTGGCCACCAAGGGCGTCCTGCGTTGGCGCATCCGCGTCCTAGGCCGCGCCGCCCACAGCTCGCGTCCTGAACTCGGCATCAACGCCATCCACCACATGGCGCATCTCATCCTCGCATTCGAGGAGGACGCCAGCCGACAGGCAAACCATGCCCATCCTTTGCTCGGCCCCCCGACGTGCAACATCGGCGTCATCCAAGGCGGCGTGCAGGTAAACTTCGTCCCGGACGAGTGCGTCATCGAAATCGACCGCCGCCTCCTCCCTGGCGAAACCGTCCGCGCAGTCCTCGCCCACTACCAAGGCATCCTCGATGGCCTCAAAATGCGTCTCGCGGACTTCGTCGCCGAAATGGAAACGCCAATGCTCACTGACGAAGCCTTGGAAACTCCGATCCATGACCCTCTGGTCCAAACCGCCACCTCCGTGCTGGGCGCCATGGGGCTCGATCCCCTACCCTGCGGCGTGCCGTTCGGCTGCGACGCCAGCAAACTTTCCCGGGCTGGCGTCCCCAGCATCGTCTTCGGGCCGGGGAGCATCGACCGGGCGCACGCGGCGGTGGAATATGTGGAAATCGACCAACTGGAACAGGCGGTGGAGTTTTACCGCAGAGTCATCTTGGCGTTTGCCTAATCCGCCGCTTTTCGCTCTGCTGGGGCTCTGACCCCATGCACTCCTCGTCCCCGAACCGCCGCCATTTCCTCGCCACCGCCCTGGGCGCGTCGCTTACCGCCCCGTCGTTCGCCGCGTCCGCGCCCAGCGGATTCATCGATGCCCATGTCCACGTCTGGACACCGGACACAACCTCCTACCCGCTGGCCGCCGGTTTCACCGTGGGCAACATGGCGCCGCCCAGCTTCACTCCGGAGAAACTTTTTGCCCACTGCAAGCCGCAAAGCGTGGACCGGATCGTCCTCATTCAGATGAGCTTCTATCAGTTCGACAATCGCTACATGCTCGACGTCATGGCGGCCCATCCGGGAGTCTTCGCAGGCGTCGCTATTGTCGATGAATCCCTGTCCGATGTGACGAACGCAATGAAATTCCTGGCGAAACAGGGCGTGCGCGGCTTCCGCGTCTACACCAGCCGGAAGAACGCTGAGAGCTGGGCTGAGGGCATGCGCGCGATGTGGCGTTGCGCAGCGGACGAAGGTCTCGCCATCTGCCTGCTCGCCGATCCAGACGCCCTTCCCGCCATCCACAACATGTGCACCGAATTTCCGAAGACCCGGGTCGTCATCGATCACTTCGCCCGGCTCGGCATGAAAGGCGAGGCCAGTTCCGAGGACGTGAATCGCCTGTGCCGCCTGGCGGACTTCCCGCATGTCTATGTCAAAACGTCAGCCTTCTACGCACTCGGCGCGAAGAAAGCCCCCTACCTCGACATGGCCCCTCTGATTCGCCAGCTCCGCGACGTCTACGGGGCAGACCGGCTCATGTGGGCCAGCGATTGTCCCTACCAAGTGGAAGACGGACACAACTACGCTGACTCCATCAGCCTCATCCGGGATCGCCTCGACTTCCTCACGGAGGAAGACAAAGCGAGCATGCTCCGAGGAACGGCGGAAAAGCTGTTTTTCAGCTAAGTCGATAGCCAACACCCGCAGCCCGCCGCTTCCTGAATGCGGTTTCGCTTGCAATGCCGAGAATTCGCCAATATAGGGAGGGCGGTCTCTCCTCCCCTCCCATGATCGACTTCCTCTGCGGCTTTTTCCTCCTCGCTGGTGTGATCGGCATTGGCCGTTTTCTGGCTGAACTCATCGATTGGTTCCTGGAAAACAACGACGACGATGACTTCCCAGGCGGTCATACGAATCGCCGCTGGTCCTTGCTCAAGACGTCATCATCGCCTGCGGTCGGCTGGTCAGCCTAGCCGGTGCCGCTGGTCCCAATGCCGCTTCGATTTGGCCCAGGACCTTCTCAGGCTCCTCATACCAGTCCTTGCTCAGCACGTCGAAAACGCTCCAACCGAAGGACTTGAGAATTCCCGGCCGCAGCACCGCCCGCTCCAACGCGTCCGCCCCAGGGCAGCGCGTTTGGCCGTCGAGAAGGATCGCCAATTCGTAATCCGGTGATCCAGGGCGCCGCACCGCAACGTCAATCTTGAAGCCAGATTCTCCGTTTCCCGTAGAGACCTCGTAGCCCCGAGTCCGCAAGGCCGCCGCCAGCGAACGGGCCGTCGCCGATCCCATGGCGATTGGCGTTTTGACATCCTCTTCGCGTCCGCCCGGTTGCAAGCGGCGCAGGACCCGGTCCGCGGCCTCGCGATCGCCACGCGACACCGCGTTCGCATACTCCAAGAAATTGCGCAGGCAGCGGGCACCATCGTTCCAATCATTCGTAATGTCCGAAGCCGAGATCGAGCTCACTACGATCATGTGCTGGCGGGCACGGGACAGAATCACGTTCAGCCGCTTCTCGCCCCCGGCTTGGTTGATGGGACCGAAGTTCATCTTCATCTTTCCGTCCGGCCCAGGTGCATAACAGACACTGAGGATAATGATATCCCGCTCATCGCCCTGCACGTTCTCCAGGTTCTTCACGAACAATCCCGTGAACTCACCACCCTCGATCCGCTCTCGCTCCGCCGCGAGGAGACGATCGAAATCTCCATCCGCCCGGGCCAGCCGCTCCAAGGCGCGCTCGATCTCCTCCTGCTGCGCATCCGAAAACGCCACCACTCCCACAGTTTGCCGCAGGCCGGGACCGAAATCGCGCTGCCGCCGCAGGAGATCACGCACCAAGCCCGCGATGCAGGTCGCCTCCTTGGCATTGCGGCGCTTATCATAAGTGCCCTGGTGAATGTGATGCACGCTGATGCTCCGTTCCATGGCCGCCTCCAACGCCGCGCTGGTATCCGCCAAATCCCGAAGCACGATCGGCTCCCGCAGCTCTTCCACCGCTTGCCGGTCCGGAATGGTGAGAAGCTCCCCTCCATAGAAAGCATGATTGGAGAAGCTGATCAGCGCCTCGTGACGGCTCCGGTAATGCCACCCCAAAAGCGTGCTCGGCAACCGCCGCGCCGCATGGCTCAAGAGACTTTCCGCGGAGAGGTCGATCACCTCCACGCGTTCTTTTTCCCGGTAAAGCACCAACGTCTCTTCCTCCATCGTGCCCGAGCTGAAGAAGTTCGTCGGCGGCAACTGCATCTCATCGCCAACCACAATCACTTGCTTCCCGCGGAAGATCGAAGGAACCGCATCTTCCAGTTTGATCTGACTCGCTTCATCAAAGATCACCACATCAAATAGATCCGGCTCCAGCGGGAGCGTCTGTGAGATACTCAGCGGGCTCATCAGCCACACCGGCTTGAGATCAAAGAGTAAGGCTCGGCTCCCTGTCGCAATCTCCCGGATCGATTTGAAGCGCTGCTTCAAGCCGAACTGATGCTCCAAAAGAATTCGTCCCTCCTGCACCTCCTGCCGTCTCAATCGCTCCACCGGCGCCAGTTGATCTTCGGAGCGGGTTGCCACTTGCAGGGTGTTCCATGCCGACTGACGAGCCCGCGCAGCCAAGCGTTGTCCGTTATTCTCGATCCAACGATGATATCCTTGCGTGAGCTGCTCACAGTGCCTCCGGTAGGTCGGTCCATCTAGCCTCTTCAACTCCCGGGCCGAACGCAACTGTTCCACCAAGGTCTTGCGTCCGATCGCCACTTCAAAGGCTTCCGGCTCCAGGTCCAGTTCCCGCGTGACACTATAAAACTCAGCGGGTAAGGAAGACAACTCGCGCAGGCTCGGCACCAATTCTGGAAGCGAAGAAAGTGACTGCAGCGCCCCGTTGTAGATGTCATGCAACTCACTCGCCGTGTAGTCACGATAACCGGGCAGAAACTGCTCCAAGCCACGCAACCGGTTGAGGCTTTGGCCAGCCAGATGCAGCCCAGCCACAATTGGCCGGCTGTCGCGACGGCTCGACAAGATATGCAGCAGTTCACGCATCCGCACCGAGTCAGGGAGGCGCTGCTGCATCTCGCGAAGCACGTTGGCCCCGCCAATCAGCCCGGAACTTTCCGGCACCCGGAATTCACGGCGAATCCGCGATTCCAACGCCTCGATCTCATCGCTCAACCCATACTCATCCCCAAGAGAGTCGAGCAAGCGGGTCCAACGAGGCGGCACCGAGTGCGCGCGGAAATTGTAGCGTTGCCGCAACACTGCACGCAACCGCCAGTAGCGCCGATGCAGAAACGGCCAATGCAATTGATCAAGGAAACGAGAAGTCTCCAAGGCTGGGACAACGTCCGTCGCCGGAAGTTTCTCTCTCCAGTGCCGGTTCTCCTCCCGAGTCCGCTCCATCTTGGCCGCCAACTCACTCATCTCCTCCGCCAACTCCCGGAGCCGGCGGGACTCAAAGCTATCCTCACGCACCAATCCCATGAGGTCGTGGACCACGAAATAATGAGCCTGGGACGCGAATTCCACCAGCGGCGGCAATTCACTCAAGCGCAGCTCACCGAACACTTCATCGAGGTCAGTCGCCAAGTTCGCCAACTCGCGAACCGCTTCTGCCCGGGCCAACAACGCTTGCCGAATCTGCGCGACGGGAATTTCCCCAGACAAGCAAGCGGAACTGAGCACGCGCAGAGGAGTCGCGCCCAAAGCCCGGCGCATCCCCAAATCGTGAAGCGCCTCCCCCACCCTGCGCACGGTCTCTCCGTAAGCATGCCAAACGCCGTAGCCAGGCAGCATATCTTCCTCTGAAGCATCCAGCCCCACGGCATGGCGCTTCAACTCAATGAGTCGTTCGAGCAATTGGAGGACGTTAATCGGTGCGTCGTTAAGAGGACGGCGCAGCCCTTTGGCATAGTGATCCAACTCGCCCAAGACCGGCACCATGTTCTCCACCAACCTCCGCGCTTGGAGATCCCCATCACTGCTGACTCCGCCCCGCTGCAACTGCTCGTAGCTATCCTTCAGGTTCCGCACGAACGTCCCACGGTCCCCTTGGGAATCATGAATCAGCACCGCTTGCTCCCCCATCCGGGCCCGGCTCAAGCGGGAATACACCACATCTAAAGCCGCCCGCTTTTCACAGACAAAGAGCACTCGCTTGCCACGGGCTACATAGTCCGCGATCAAGTTCGTGATCGTCTGGGATTTGCCCGTTCCCGGAGGTCCCTGAATAATCATATTGCGCCCGGTGCGCGCCCAAGCGATCGCCGAAACCTGCGTCGGATCCGCCGCTGCAATGAGATACTGATCCTCAAGCCCCAACTTGGGAGGCTCTTCCCCAGCCGGCATCGCTCCAGGGGAAAAGAGAGCATCAAAGCATTCATGCCCGGAACGTCGATGAAGCAACTCATCATAGTCATGGACCAGGGTCATCTTCTGGAAATCGAAGTTCCCCAACGTCATTGAGCATAAATCAAACTCCCACCGGTACGGATTGCACAAAGCCGTCGCCACGGTTTCATAGCGCTCCTTCTCGTAATGCGCATAATCGACCGGCAACGCCGCCGGCCGGATAAAAGTTTCGAACAAACGGACACCAAGCGGAACTACCGGCGAGCTTCGATACGAGTAATCGACATCGCAAAATGTGCTCACGTGCTCGCCACACAACCGATGCGGACGAGCGTCGTTCACCGGAGCAAAGCGCACCCGATCCCGCCAGAGACGAATCCGGGTACGATCCACAATCTCCAAACTGACCTCATGCGCAGTCTGCTCAATGCTTTGGCGCAGCGCTTCCCCGAACTCTTGGGGCGAAGTCATCGCCAAATCAATGCGCTCCGGCAAATCCAAGTTATAGAGCAACTTCAGAAAGTGCCGCAACGCCGGATTGACCTCGGCCTCGGTCCCAATTGGCTCCAGCTCAAAGGAATCTTTTACGCCTCGTTCCGCCTCCAGCCGCACTGGTAACAACAGCATTGGTGAATGAATCACTTCGTCCCGGGAAGCGGACTCCCGCAAGTTGTGCCAATGTAGAAATGCCAGAACGAGCCGGAGATTCGAGAATCCAAACTCCTTCTCATCCCGGTTGGCGGCCTGCCGGACACGTTGCAAGGCAGCATCGGCTTCCGGCGCGGAGTCTTCAGTAAAATAGCGGTTCAGTTTGATGCGGGAGCCTTCCTGGAATCTGCGCTCCAAGTCGGGCTGCCACATAAAGAACTGCAACGGATCCAAGTTCTGATACGCCAGCATCCGGGGCACGGAGGTCTCCGTCAGATTTACGGAGTGCGCGTTCGGCTCGTGGTAAATTAGCTTGTTCCGCCGGGATGTATCAAACAAGCGATCCCGCAAATTCTTCAAAATAGCAGTTCGCTTGTCTCCAGGCACTCGACCCAAGGACAATGTCGAGGATTGGCCCGTGGCCGCCGCTTTGCCCGCCCGGAAATGACGCAGATAATCCCGCACCGTCTCCAGATCCTGCACCCTGCGGCTGCGCGCCGCTTCCGTGGTCTTGAGAATCACCTTCTGAATCGCCGGGTGCAGATCCGCGCAGAGATGGAACAGGTTGTGCCGGTTCTCTACAAAGCGCGTCAACGACTTGCGTTCCACGAAATCTTCCCGCAGCGCCAAACTGGCCAAAATCATGCCGATGGAGAAGATATCCGTGATCGGATCATGATGCCCGACCAGATGCTCCCAACTGAAATAGTCCGTCACATAAGAAGGAAAGAGCACCTCATCCTGCGGGCTCAAGATCAGACGATTCTCTTTGCCCGATCGCACCTCAATGATCTCAACCGGACGCTGACGGGCCGGTTGAATCACGTCGAGTCGCACCTGATTCCGAGCCGGTTCATGAGCATCGCTTTCGCGAAACCATAGCCGGCCATGCGTAACGCGGATGGCGCCAATCCCCGCCAAGGGGGCTACCAAGCCCCGCTCGTGCGCTTCGATGGTCTGTTCAATCAGCGGCACGATCGCCGCCACGATATCCTCAGTGTTCAGGCGGTTCTTCGCCGAATCAGCCAGGAAGGTATGAAAGGAAAAAGACGGAGCGCTTTCCATGGTGAGGGAATTCAACTTACAAGCTTCGCTTCAATACCGTGAACCTCAGGCAGCCAAAGCCACCAGGTTGCGCTCGGCGAGCACGTCAAATCGAGCCCCCAACCCCAACGTGATCGCCATCTCCCGGCACCGCCTCATCGCTTCCCGCACCGACGGATCCACCACAGCAAAGTCGAGCAAGAGAAAGGCAAAATAGTCGCGCACCGTTTCCGATTCCCGGGCCAAGCCCGCACAGATCTCCGCCAAATCCACGTTGTCCTCGGCGGTCCTCTCCGTCTCCACCGGAACAAAGCGTTCCCGGTGCCGGTTCCAGGCATTGCTCTCAGGGGCCGCCATCCCCGCCGTCAAACGCTTTACCGTAGTCCGGGTCCAGCCAGTCAACCGATCCCGCCCAAGCACGTCTAGCTCGCCCAAGCCCTTACGGCCTTCAATCATCTCCGTGATCAATTGATCCACGGCGGCCTGGCCACGCTCATCCAGGAACCAACGCGCCACGGCCCGCGCCCGGATAAAATGCTCGGGATGGGTATTCCCTCGGCTGCGCTCCTGCGCGGACTTCTCAAAAATTTCTTCAGCCTGCGCAATATAGTCTTCGGCGGAGACAACAACCTCCCCTGCGCCAAGCTTCACCAAGGCCGAAACCATCGGCTCCGGGCGTCCCGCCACCAAAGCACCCGCCCGGTCGCAATAGATCTCCGTATATAAATGAAACAGCCGGTGACTTTCAATCAGACTCGAATGAACGTCCCGTTCCGCGACCATGGCTTCCAGGAGCCTCGCGCAAGTCAGAAATGCACCATCGGCAGCGGACCACAGCTTGAAATGCCCCACCTCGTGCCCGATCAGCGCGTCAATCTCTTCAGGCCGCAACGCGGAGAGGATTTCCCCCTCGAATTTCAGGTGGCCTTGTTCTTCCGTGTAAAACATCGCGGCGTTGTCCTGATGCCCTCGATGGGATTGATACAGCACAATCGGTTGCTCCACCCCAAGGACCGCCCGCGCCTTCGCCACCGATGCATAAAGTGCCGGATGATCATGCTCCGAGAGCCTGAATGCGGATTTGAGGAGGTTTAGCTCCACGTCGGCGCGCCGGCTCACCGACTTCTGGGCGGCGTCGAACGAGTCCCAGACAGCCCGGTGCCGGGTTTGGAAGTAGAGTGCGAGTTGATGGAGATAGGGCAACGGCAGCAGCGGTTCATGTTTCATGGTGAGAGCGATCATCGCTGCACAAACGCTCAGTTGCCAGCGGTGGGAATGGAGCTGTCATGACTGAACAGTCATGTGGCTCCGGTTCGCCCCGTGATCTCCGGTTGCAAGCCTGCTACAGTTGCGGGAGAGATTGCATCCTCATGCCCCAAACCGCAGTCCCCAACGTCCTCGCCGAACGCTACGCCTCCGAACCGATGCGCCGCATCTGGTCGCCCGAAAGCAAGGTGATCCGCGAACGCGAACTATGGATCGCCGTGATGCGCGCCCAGGCGGACGTCGGAATCCCCGTTCCTCAGGACGCCATTGCCGCCTACGAGCGAGTGAAAGATCAGGTGGACCTCGACTCGATCATGGCCAGGGAACGAGTAACGCGTCACGATGTGAAGGCCCGCATCGATGAGTTCTGCGAACTCGCCGGTCACCAACACGTCCACAAGGGAATGACCAGCCGCGATCTCACCGAGAACGTGGAGCAGTTGCAAATCATGGAGGCGCTCCTCCTTACCGCTAACAAGACCACCGCCGCTCTCGCTCGGCTTTCCCAGCGGGCCGGAGATTACGCGGACCTCGTCCTGACCGCCCGCACCCACAACGTGCCCGCTCAACTGACGACCTTCGGCAAGCGGCTCGCCATGTTTGGCGAAGAATTGCTCGGCGGCCTGGAACAGCTTCGGCAGGTGATCGCCACCTACCCCGCCCGTGGACTCAAGGGGGCAGTCGGCACGCAACTCGATCAGTTGTCTCTCGTCGACGGAGACACCTCCAAAGTCGCCCGGCTCGAAGAGCGACTCCTCCATCATCTCGGCTTTCCCGCCGCCCTGGGGTCTGTTGGCCAAGTCTATCCGAGAAGCCTCGACTTCCGGGTGGTTTCAGTCCTCACGGAGTTGGCCGCCGCACCTTCCAGCCTAGCGAAAACATTGCGCCTGATGGCCGGCCACGAAACCGCCAGTGAAGGCTTTGCTCCAGGCCAAGTCGGCTCCTCCGCCATGCCGCACAAGATGAACAGCCGCTCCTGCGAGCGCCTCAACGGCCTCCACGTCATCCTCAAAGGTCATCTCACCATGGCTTCCGGACTGACGGGCGATCAGTGGAACGAAGGCGACGTTTCCTGCTCCGTGGTGCGCCGGGTCGTGTTGCCCGACGCCTTCTTCGCCATGGACGGGCTGCTCGAAACCTTCCTCGTGATCCTCCAGCAGATGGAAGCCCACGCCGCCGCCATCAGCCGCGAGAATCATCGCTACCTCCCCTTCCTGCTATCCACTACGTTTCTCATGGAAGCGGTGCGTGGCGGAGTCGGCCGGGAGACCGCCCACGAAGCCATCAAAGAGCATGCCGTGGCCGCCGCGAAAACCATGCGCGACGGCAGCGGAGCGGATGCCGATTTGCTTTCACGCCTCGCCAGCGATCCCCGGATCGGCCTGAGCAAGGACCAACTCGATGCCTGCCTCCTCCAAGGACTCGAAAAAACCGGCGCCGCGCGGGAACAAGTGGCCGCGTTTCAACAAGCGGTCCGCCAAATCGTGGGTCAATACCCAGGCGCCGAAAGTTATCAGCCCGGAGCGATTCTTTAGCCCATCGGCCGCTCGGCCAGAACCAGCTTCGCTCGCGCAATGATGCGATCGATCCGCAGCGGCTTAATGAGCACGCCTTTGACGCGCACATCGCGCTGCAACTCCTCGACGCGGATCTGATCGCCAGCCTCTCCCACGAAAATCACCGGCGGAAGCGTTCTCCCCCCTGCATGTCCGTAGTGATGCACCTTGGCCAAGAGCTCGTAGAGCAATTCACCCTGCACCGCGGGGAGGTGCAGGCTCAGAACGATGAGCTTGTAACGACGCTGAAGGCATCGTTCAAAGGCGACTTCCCCGCTGAAACAGGTGTCCACTTCGCACAAGGTGAAGCTCAGTAACGAATCGCGGATCAGGCGCATCGTCGAGACCTCCTCGTGAGCCACCAACACCGGGGCCAACCCGGGCGATGTCTCAACACCAGGATTCATGGAAGGCGCTTCGCTCATTCTTATCTAGGTGAACGGTCGCATTGTGAACGATCCGGCGGGTAAGCTCAAGAAGAACGCGGTCGAGACGTCACTCTTTCTCTGGGACATCAGCATCCCCGGCCGTAATCGGCAACATCCCGTAGAGATTGAGACGCTCCGGCGGCTCCAACATCATGACCGTTCCCGACGACGTCTCATGCGAGCCGTAGACAATCGGCACGGCGGTGAAAATCAGCTTATCCTCGTCCACCTGGGAGACGTTGATCACGGCGGCGCAGATGGAAGATGTCCCGACTTCAAATACCGCCTTCGACTTCGGATCGTAGTGCGGCTCCGGCACCACCGGCGTGGGCAATACATATTCCACCAACACATTCGGATAATCCTCCGATTGGCCTCGCAGCACGAGCCCTGAAGGAAACACATCCCCCGGTCCCAGACGGTGGATATGCTGGATCAAATAGTTTCCCCGGAGATAGGTGACCCGCTCCACCCCATTGAAATTCGTAACATATTGGCGGCGCAAGACCGCACTCAACGCCCGCAACGCCCGGGGCGTGTTGTTGTAGTAAAGCTGGTAAAGATCCCGAGGCGTATGAAACTTCCCGCGCGGCGCATTCCCCGGTTGATAATCCTTGAGCGGAGGAAGCTTCTCGAGATCGATAAGCAGGTTGTAGTTAAAGGCCTTCTCCGGGCGGCCAAACACATACATGCAGAAGGTCCACGAGAACGCACAAAGCGCCGCCAAAATCGTGATGATGGCCGCCCAAATAACCGCCTCGTTCTGCACTCCATGGCGCGGGCTCGCAAGCCGGACCTGCCGGGAAAAGGTGGTGCGGTCGCTACTGAGGAATTCCATGAGGAGTTCTCAGCGTTCAGGAAACTACCTCGAATGATGTGCCACATCCGCAACTCCGGGCCGCGTTCGGATTGTGAATCTTGAACCCCGCGTCGTTCAGGGAATCCTCGTAATCGATTTCGCTCCCATCGAGAAACCGTCGGCTCGCGTGATCCACAATGAAACGGACCCCGCCAGCTTCCACCACCTCATCATCACTAGTCGGCGCCGCCAACCGCATCGTATACTGCATCCCCGCGCAGCCGCCCTTCTCCACGGCCAAACGCAACCCATGATCGACAGGAGCCAGGCCTTTCTCCTCTAACATGGCACGAAGTTGGTTGACGGCCTGTTCGGTGACGGTGATCATTGCCAGTTCCATCCTAGCCGTCGAAAGGGTTCCGGTCAACCTGCACCCTGCGGCCAATCTCCGTTCGCCATGGGCCGAATCCGAATCCTCTCCGACGCCCTCGCCAGCCAAGTCGCCGCCGGCGAAGTGGTCGATCGCCCCGCATCCGTCGTCAAAGAACTCGTCGAAAACAGCCTCGACGCCGGAGCCCGCAACATCGAGGTCGTCGCGGCCCGCGGCGGCATTAGCTTGATCCGGATCATCGATGACGGATCGGGCATGAACCGTGACGATGCCCTCATGTGCCTCGAACGGCACGCCACGTCCAAAATTCGCACCACCGAGGACCTCGACGGCATCCGCACCCTCGGCTTTCGCGGCGAAGCCGTCCCCAGCATCGCCAGCGTATCCCGGTTCCGGCTGATGACTCGGGAAAAAGACGCCCTTCAGGGCACCGAAGTGATCGTCGATGGCGGCAAACTCAGCGCCGTGAAGGACGCCGGAGAAGCCCCCGGCACCACCGTGGAAGTCCGTTCCCTCTTTTATAATGTGCCCGCCCGGCGGAAGTTCCTTCGCACCGAAACCACCGAGTTCAGCCACCTGGAACAACAGGTGCGGCTCCAAGCCATCGCCCACCCCGAAGTCGGCTTCACCCTGATCCACAACGATCGGCCCCACTTCATGCTCCCCGCCAACAGCCATCTTCTGGAGCGAATCCAGGGACTGGCGGGCGTCGAGGTCTCGACTCGATTGCTTGAGATCGATGCCCACGAACACGCCGGCATCCGCGTCACCGGCTACATCGGAGGCTTCGGCATGGGGCGCTCCAACCGTTCTCTCCAACTCACCTTCCTCAACGGACGGCCAGTCGAAGCCGCCCCTCTAAACCACGCTCTCCGGGAAGGTTACCACACCGCCCTCATGAAAGGGCAGTTCCCCGTGGTCTTCCTGTTCCTCGAGATGAGCCCCTTCTCCGTGGACGTCAATGTCCACCCCGCCAAGAAGGAAGTCCGCTTCCGCGATGGCAACTCCGTTCGTCACGCGGTCACGGAAGCTGTCCGTCGCACGCTGACCCGCGCCCAAGCCACCGTCCCCGGCCAGGCCGTCCGCCCACTCATCCCGAACCGGGAGGACGTTGCCGAGCCCTCCCGATGGAGGCAGCCCGCCTTGCTCCCGGAACGAGAACAGATTTCCCTCCGTCGCGACTGGGCCACGGCACCCGAGTCCCCGCCTTCACGCACCTCCAATCCTGCGCCCGCCACGCCGCGCCACCGCACGGAGGCGCCCGCAACGGTCATCGACGAGCCGATCCACCAACCACCACCGGCGCCCGCCGAGCCCCCAACGGCCACGGACGCCCCTCCAGCCTCATCCAACGATACCGCCCAGACGGTCACGGCGGACGATTTCCGCATCATCGGAGTCCTGGGAAAACTCTACGTCCTCATGGAATCCGTCGAGGGCCTGGTCCTCATGGACCAACACGCCGCTCACGAACGGATCCTCTTCGAGCAGATGCGCAACCGCATGGCCGCTGAAGGAGTCCCCTCCCAACGATTGCTCGTCCCGGTCACGGTCGAACTCGCCCCACGTGAGTTCGAACTGGTTCAGCAAAACCTCGAAGCGCTGCAAAAACTTGGAATCGGAGCCGAACCCTTCGGCGCCAACACCCTGAAAATCGACAGCCTTCCCACGTTTTTCCGTAACGACGACCCAGCCGGCTACATGAGCGAAGTCGTCGAGGAACTCAAGCGGGCCAGCCGCCAAATCGCCTCCGTCAGACTCGGTGAAGATCTTGTCGCCACCACCGTTTGCCGCCACGCCGTCAAGGCCAACGACACCCTCCGCGATCCAGAACTGCAACGCTTGCTCACCGACCTTCTCGCCTGCGAACTTCCATACTGCTGCCCCCACGGCAGGCCGACGCTGATCCAGCTCTCCTACAGCGACCTCGAAAAGCGATTCGGCCGTCAAGTGCCCTAGCCCGCTAAATTCAAAAGAACAGCCATTTCGATTTGCGTTCTCATGAATACTGTTCTAAGAACAGTCCATGAAACCGAACGCGAACACACAATCAAGCGATACCACTACCCCAGCCCCCTCCACTCCCGCACCTACCAACCAAACGTCATGGTCCGGGCCAGTGCTCAAACCTTGGATGATCCGTGTCTTCCAAGGGGCTGGAGTCGACATACCGCCTTATGGCGCCGAGCGCGATCGCTTGGCCTGGCAAGGGATTGAGATCCAACGGTTCCTCGGATTCAGCCGAACCCTGACGGCCGGAACCTCCCTCCCGGAGGCTCTCGACGCCTACGGACGAGAGCTCAAGTCACGGCAGCCGCCCCTCGAAGAATGGCGCCTCCGCCAAGCCCGCGAAGCCCTACGAGCCTTCCGACGAGGCTCGGAAAGTTGGCAAATCATCGACGGCGAAAACGGCATTGAAGTCAAGTTCCACACAAAATCCCCCCAACCCGAAGGAAGCTTCCTCGGAGCAGACGAGTAACCGGTCAGCGTCACTGCCCGCTACCGCAGCCCCACCCAAGTTACCCTTCGCCACGCAAATTTGCCGCTGCCGCGGCGAGTGGTCCACCACTCCATCACCCCTCCCGTAGCCGAAGGAGCACCAAAGACCGCTCCACGACATCCAACCGCTCTCCGGCCGGCTCTGGGCTATCCGTGAACCCGGTCGGCAGCGCGGTATCGATTACCCTCACCCAGCTGCCAGCGGGCGGAACGACCGTTGCAGCGGCGCCCGCATTGAAAACCAAGAGCCAACGCCCCTCGATCAGCATCTGCAGCGCCCCCGGCGCATCTTTTCCCCAATCCCAATGCCCCAGCTCACCGCCCCCGAGACCGTACCAAACCAAGTCCCGCGCCTTACCGTTGCGTGGAATAGTCCCGCTGAAGAAGCGGGTCCGCTTCCATTCCGGGTGCTCCTTGCGAAACACAATCAACTTCCGGACGAAGTCATAGAAGTCCCTCTGGCGCTCGGTCATCGGCCCCCATTCCATCCAGCTGATCGGGGAGTCTTGGCAGTAGGCGTTGTTGTTCCCCCCTTGAGTCCGGCTCCGCTCGTCCCCCATCAGAAGAAACGGTGTGCCCACCGAGAGCATCATGGTTGCGACGAGGTTCCGTCGATGCTTGTCCCTCCGATCCAAAATCACCGGATCATCCGTGGGGCCCTCCACTCCATGATTCCACGAATGGTTCAACGAGTCCCCATCACGATTGCCCTCGCCGTTGGCCTCGTTGTGCTTGTGATCATAAGAGGCCAGGTCATGAAGCGTGAATCCGTCATGCGAGGTGAGGAAGTTAATACTGGAATAGGGCGCCCGTCGGCTCCAGCCAAACAAATCCTCGCTGCCACTCAGCCGGGAAGCGAATTCCGACATGATGCCATGGTGCCCAAGCCAAAACCGGCGGGAAACATCGCGGTATTTGCCGTTCAATTCCGCCCAGCCCTCGGGGAAATTGCCCACTTGGTACCCGCCCGGTCCCAGGTCCCATGGTTCCGCGATGAGCTTAACCCGGCTCAACACAGGATCTTGATGCACTGCCTTGAAAAAGGGATTCTCCCGGAAGAAGCCATCACTCTCTCGCCCCAAGGTGGCCGCCAGATCAAAGCGGAAGCCATCCACATGCATTTCCTCCACCCAGTAGCGGAGGCTGTCCATAATCATCTTCAGGACGAAGGGATGGCGCACATCCACGGTGTTCCCGCACCCCGTGAAATCGCGGTAGTGGGTCGCGTCGGCCCGTTCATGCCGGTAGTAGGAAAAGTTATCGAGACCACGGAAGCAAACCGTCGGCCCCTCGGGAGAGCCCTCTCCGGAGTGGTTGTAGACCACGTCCAAAATGACCTCAATGCCCGCGCGATGCAGCGCCTTGACCATGCCCTTGAACTCCTTCACGTGCTCCCCCCGGGTCGTCGGGACCGACGCATAGCGGGCCTCGGGCGCAAAAAAGCCGATGGTCTGATAGCCCCAGTAGTTGGTCAATCCTCGGTCAATCAGGAAGCCATCGTCCATGTGCTGATGCACCGGCATCAATTGAACCGCGGTGATCCCCAGGTTGGTCAAATAACGGATCACGGAGGGATGCGCGAGCGCTCCATAGGTGCCACGCAGGTGATCCGGCAACTCCGGGAAACGACGGGTCAACCCCGCCACGTGCGTTTCATAAATCACGGTGTCGCACCAAGAACGATTCGGCCGCTCCACGCCTTCCCAATCGAACCAGCGATCGATCAACACCGATTTCGGAACCGCCTCGGCGCTGTTGCTCCGGTTCAGCTGATTCCCTGGATCGGACATCCGCCGGTCATATCCCAGCTTCCCCGAGATCGCGTAGGCGTAGGGATCAATCAGGAGTTTGTTCGGATTGAAGCGATGCCCGTGCTCTGGAACCCAAGGACCGTGCACCCGGAATCCATAATGCTGACCAGCGGACACACCAGAGATGGCCCCGTGCCAGACCGAGCCTGTGCGCTGCTGCAATCGGACCCGGCTTCGCTCATGGACCGGGTCTCCTGGATCGAAAAAACAGAGATCCACCGCGGTCGCATGTTGCGAGAACACAGCAAAGTTCCAACTCCCATCCACCAGTTGGGTGGTCCCCAATGGATTGGGAAATCCGTAAGTCTGGCTCAGACGCATGCTCCGCATCCGTAGGTCCCGACCAAGGCGCCGTCAACCCGGGAACTCTCACGAAATCACTAGGGAGCACAAAAACCCCAAAGTTTCAGAGAACCGCCAACCGCCAAAAAGCCATGCAACAAGAGCAAGCAGATCGCACAGCCGTGCCGAATCCGTCCATCCCGTCCAGGCGGCGGGAGCGGTCACGAGCTGAGCGCCGCCGCCATCACCTTGGAGAGCTTCTCGGCGGTGTAAGGCTTGGGCAGCACCCCAACGTAGCCTCGTCCCATCAATTGCTCCGTGGCGCCATCTTCAAAGTAGCCACTGGTCGCCACTGGGCGGACGGATGGATCCAAGCGCCGGATTTCCTGCACCGTTTCGTCACCGCTCATGCCCCCAGGCAAGGTCATATCCATCAGGACCGCCGAGATCGGCTTGCCCATATGCATCCGCATCGCATACATCTGCAACGCTTCCTCACCGCTCAGCGCGGACACCACATCGTAACCAAGAGCCTGAAGGATGCTCACGGCCACGTGGCGGACGCCGTCTTGGTCATCGACCACCAGCACCGTGCCATCGCCAGCCACCACTTCGCCAGGGTCAAAGGTTTCCTGAGATTGCGGACGAAGTCCGGAAGCGGGCAGGTAAACCTTGAACTCGGTTCCCACGTTCAGCTTGGAGGTGACCGTGATGGTCCCTTTATGCCGGTTCGTCACCAACAGACAGGTGGCCAGCCCCATTCCAGTCCCCGTGGATTTGGTCGTGAAGAACGGTTCGAACACCCGCGGCAGATTCTCTTCCGCGATCCCACACCCCCGGTCTCGGACTGCGATGGACACATATGGCCCCGACTCCAGATTCAAGCCGCTCTCCTCGTGAACCAGGACGTTTTCGCAAAGAACGCGAACGACTCCCCCCTTCGGCATCGCCTGCCGGGCGTTTGTCAAAAGATTGTGAAGCACTTGCAAGATCTGCGTCTCCTCGACCTCCGCGCCCCAAAGATCGTTGGAGATACTCAGGTCACACTTTACGTTCGAACCGACAAGCGCCAGACGGACGGCCCGGCGGGCCAACTGCCCTAGATCAACCTGCTTGCGAGTGGGAACCCCGCCCTTGGCAAACGTCAGCAATTGCTTCGAGAGAGCCTTGGCGCTTTCTGCGGCGAAGGAGGCCTCCTCAATGGGCTTCCGGGCGCGGTCCATCGCGGATGTCGCTAGCCGTGCGAGGGAGAGATTGGCTTGGATCGTCGTGAGCACGTTATTGAAGTCGTGTGCCACCCCAGCCGTCGCCATGGCGAGCGCCTCCAAGCGGCTCCGCTCCACGAACGCTTCCACGCCTCCGTCTGGCTGCGATGCCGTGGTCGATCCCGACTGCGCCTGGTCCTTTACGGGCCGGAAGGTAAGGACAAAATGAAGTGGAGAGCCGTCGAGATCCACCAAACTGCTGATGGTCCAGCGGCAAGCAATGCTGCCGTTCTTCAACTGCAGGAGCTTCTCCGTTTGGAACGTGCGCCGCTTCTCAGCCACCAATGGCAGCTTGGCGATCAACTCTCCAACGCGGCCCGGCTCATAAAGACTCCCGATGGTCGCCCCGACGAGTTCTTGCTCCGCCAAGCCCGTAAGGTCCAGGGCAGCCTGATTGGCGAAGTAGATCCGCGGACCCGGAACTTCCAAGGGAGTGGAACCGATGATCACAACGGCGTCCTCCACCTGATTGATGGCGGTGCGCAGGTAGTGATTGACGAGCCGGAGCTGCTCGATCTGCGAATTGAGCTGGACGTGCGTAGTCATGGCAAGGACGGGCAAGGGCAAGCGACAGTTAAGTGAGTGCAGCAACCAGAAGCGTAGAAGGAATTACTTCCTTAACAACCATTAATTACTTGTCACAACCGATCTTCATTCTTCGCAAGAATGCAACCAACTTTTGCAACGTGTTAGAGATCGTGCAAAAACGCGATTTGTGCACAATTCCACACAGAAGATGAAAAAGGCGTTGCACGGCGGCTGGTACCAGCTACTTTCTCCGCCCCATGGCTAGAACAGGAGGCAAGGCAAAAACTCGCAAGGCCGTCGCGAAGCGTTTCAAGGTGACCGGCACCGGCAAATTGACGCGCCGTAAGCAAGGCAAGCGGCACCTCGCCGAAAGCAAGAGCCGGAAGCGCAAACGCCGTCTTGGAAAAGTGGCCTTGGTTTCGGATGCGGACGTGAGCCGCATTAAGGCGAACCTCCCCTTCTCTCATTGAGGCGCGTAGCGACATCCCTGCAACCAATCGAGGGGTAACCTTCGGATTTCCCGTTTCGGCGGGATCGATCACATAGTCTCAACTGGCCGCCGCGCGGCTGGTTCCTTGGAACGGGTGAGATGGTGGATCGAGGGCAATCAACGACCCGTTCACCAAGACAGACATGCCAAGAGCCACTAATTCTCCAGCGAGCCGCAAGCGTCGCAAACGTATCCTTCAGGCAGCCAAAGGCTTCCGTGGAGGACGCTCCAAGTTGATCACCATCGCCAAGGACGCCGTCCGCAAGGCGAAGCAGTATCACTATCGCGACCGCAAGAACCGCAAGCGCAGCTTCCGCAACCTCTGGGTGCAACGGATCAACGCCGCTTGCCGGGGCGAGGGTTTGACTTACAGCCGCTTCATCGAAGGTCTCAAGGCGGGCGGGATCGAACTGGATCGCAAGGTTCTTTCCGATATGGCCATCAACGATGCCGAGGGCTTCTCCAAGGTCCTCGCCTCTGCCAAGAAGGCTCTCGAAAGCAAGGCCGCAGCCGCAGCCACCGCCTAAAGCAGGGCGGAAGTAAGCCGCCATGCTCGAGGACCTCGATCAAATCCATCGTTCCGCACTGGCCGAAGCGACGTCGATCCCCGACGAGACTGCCCTGGAAGAGTTCCGGGTTCGGTATCTCGGAAAGAAGGGATCGTTGACAGCTGCGGCCGCTCGGATGAAAGATCTCGCTCCAGCGGATCGCCCTCTTTTCGGGCAGAAGTTGAATGAGGTTCGCGCGGCCATTACTGCCGCGCTGGAGGATCGAAGCTCGGCGCTCATGGCTGCCAAGGACGCCCAGGCCGCCCAGGGGATCGACCCCACTCTTCCGGCCCGCCCGCTTCATCGTGGCTCGCTGCATCCGCTTTCCCAAGTTCTCGACCGCGCCGTCGATACCTTGCGCCGCATGGGCTTCGCGCTCGCCGAGGGCCCCGAAGTTGAAACCGAATGGCATTGCTTCGACGCGCTCAACACGCCACCGGATCACCCGGCTCGGAAGGAATCGGACACCTATTATTTCCCGAACGGCAAACTCCTGCGCACCCACACCTCCAGCGTACAAATTCGCACCATGGAGAGCGCGAGCTCGGTCCCTGTCCGCATCATTGCCCCCGGCACCGCATTCCGCCGGGACGAGATCGATGAGACGCATTCGATCTCGTTCACTCAATTGGAAGGGCTCTACGTGGATCGCGATGTCAGTTTGGCGGACCTGAAGGGGACCTTGGAAGCCTTCTTCCAAGTCATCTTCGGAGCCGGAACCGAAATTCGTTTTCGGCCCCACTTCTTCCCCTTCACCGAACCGAGCTTCGAGATCGACGTCAAGCTGAGGACCGTGGGACGCGCCGAGCGCTGGGTGGAAATTGCCGGGTGCGGTTTGGTCGACCCCGCTGTGTTCGCCGCCGTCACCAAATGTCGCAAGGACGATCTCTTCCACCCGGACCTCGTTACCGGCTTCGCCTTCGGGATGGGCGTGGACCGGCTGGCAATGATTCAATACGGAATCCCGGACCTGCGCTTGTTCAACGAGAACGACGTGCGGTTTTTGCGCCAGTTCGTTTGATTCACGGATTCCATGAAAGTCTCTTTGAGCTGGCTCAGCGATCACCTTGATCTTTCCCGCAAGTCCGTGCCGGAAATGGCCGCCTTGTTGACCGCCGCCGGGATTGAGGTGGAAGGCATCCAGAGCGCGCCCGAGAACGTTGTCGTGGCCCGGATCGAATCCTCGCAGCGCCACCCGGACGCGGACAAGCTGAGCGTCTGCGAAGTGAACGACGGCGGACCAGAGCTGCGCCAAATCGTTTGCGGAGCGAAAAACTACGAGGTTGGCGATCACGTTCCCCTGGCGCTTCCAGGGGCAAAGATCGGAGACATGGTCATCAAGATCGGCAAGCTCCGAGGAGTGGATTCCCAAGGCATGTTGTGCAGCGCCCGGGAGCTCGGCCTTTCCGAAGACGCCTCCGGCCTCATGATTCTGTCTCGGGATTTGGCACCCGGCACACCATTTGATGAGGTTTGCCCTCCAGTTTTCGATTTGGAGGTTACACCAAACCGGCCGGACCTTCTCAGCCACCTCGGATTGGCGCGCGAGTTGGCCGCCTTGACCGGCCTCCGTCTGAGGCGTCCCGCCACCTTTACGGCCACCGAGCCCGGCCGCGCCGCGAAGACGTCCGAAGTGACGATTCAGGATGAAGACACTTGCCCATACTACAGCGCCCGTATCATCCGCAAAGTCAAAGTGCGCCCGAGCCCGGCTTGGCTCCAGGAGAAGCTCCAAGCCATCGGGCTCCGCCCCATCAACAATGTCGTCGATATCACCAACTTCATTTTGATGGAGATGGGACAACCGCTCCACGCCTTCGACCTGGCGCGCCTCAAGGGCGGCATCCGGGTGCGGCGAGCCACAGCCGGCGAGGAATTCCCGGCGCTCGACGGCCAGACCTACCGGCTGACGGACCAGGATTGCGTGATCGCAGATTCCAAATCCGCCCTGGCCTTGGCCGGGGTGATGGGAGGCGAACCGAGTGGAGTGACTGCGGCGACAACCGATATTCTGCTCGAAGCCGCTTATTTCGACCCATCCCAGATCCGCCGCACCTCGCACCGTCACGGGATTCACACCGATTCGAGCTATCGTTTCGAGCGCGGCGTCGATCCGGCCCAAGTCACTGCCGCCTCGCAGGCTGCGGTCCATCTCATCTTGGAATTGGCGGGAGGCAAAGTCGAAGCAGGTCCGGTGTGGGCCGGTGAATTGCCGAGTTCCGACGTCACGGTTTCCTTGGACAACGCCTACTGCCGTCGCCTCATCGGCTACCCGATCGCTCCGGCGGAGATCACCCGCATCCTGAAAGCGCTCGGGCTGCGCAAGGAAGGCGCCAAGTGGCGCATCCCGTCCTATCGGCTCGACTTGCGCCGCCCGGTGGATTTGGTGGAGGAAGTAGCTCGTGTCCACGGGCTTGAGCGAATTCCCGCGAGGGTGGCGGCCCCCTTCGTGCCTCCCTCCCGGGCCGATCAAGAATATGACTTCCGGCGCATTCTACGGTCCCGGCTCAGCCATCTCGGCTTTCAAGAGTGCCAGACAATCAAGCTGATCAGCGAGGCCCAGCTCGCCCATGACGTGGCCACCCAGCACCGGAACTTGGCGCCGCTCCGGGTCAAAAACCCGATGACCGAGCCGCACACTTTCCTCCGGCCCGGCTTGGTCCCCTCCCTCCTTCGCATCGCGGAACACAATGTCCGCATGGGCACCACCGATCTCCGGCTCTTCGAGATCGGAACCGTTTTTGCCGCCTCTCCCAAAGGACAGGCGATCGAATTGCAACACCTTGGCTTGGTGGCCACGGGACGACTCGAACCCGCTTCCTGGCGCGCGCCAAAACCTGAACTGATCGATTTCGCATCTTTGCGGGGCTTGCTTGAGCAGCTCTGCCCTGGCTGCGCGGTCGACTTGCTCCCGATCGACGATCCCCGGCTCTTGGTGGCCGCCGAAATCAAGATCGGAGAGAGCAAGGTGGGCCTAGCTGGCTTGCTGCATCCCGCGACTGCCCGCTGTCTCGACTTGCTGCATCCCGTTTTGGTGGCCGAACTGGCCATCAAAAAGGTAATGGGCGTCCTGGAGACCAAATCGGTGTTCGCGCCGCTCCCCCGTTTCCCGGCCATCACCCGTGACGTGGCGATCGAGGCCGCATCGAATTTGCCGTGCCAAGCAGTGACGGATTTCTTCCGCTCCTGCGGCGAGCCCTTGCTCGAAAGCTTTCAGCTTTTCGACCTCTTCGTCGATCCATCCGGAACCAAACTGGCCGCAGATCGCAAGTCCCTGGCTTGGACACTTACCTACCGTTCGTCCAATGAGACCTTGGCGACCGCTCAAGTCGATGAAGCGCACCGCAGGTTGTTGGACCGCCTCAAATCGGCCTTGCCTGTCACGTTCCGCTGAGCATGACGGGGAGCGGGCGACGCCAGCGTTGCTGCCAGCGCTCCGCCGCCAACTGCCGCCAAAGGGCAACAAACCGCCGCAACTGGCGGCGCGGCACCCGTTTCACTTCCAGCAATCCGCCGCAGGCTAAGTCGAACCGAAGCGTGCCTAGATCCCATCGGGAAGGATAGCGTGCGGATGCTTGGCGGACCTCATCCCACTCCAGCCGGCTGCCCCGGTAAACGCCGCGCCGGCCTAGGGATCCGATCCAGGCTCCCCGATTGCTCAACGCGACCACATCCGTCCGCAAGTTGCCCAGAAGGCTTTTCTCCTGGATGACGATGTCGTAAAACTCTTCGTTTTCTCCAGCCAGCTGGGAGAGTTGCTCGAAGGCCTGGTTCAGCATTCCAGGATCATGACCTTCGCTTTCAAAGTTGGCGATGTGTTCGTGGAAATCGAAAACCTCGTGAAGGCGACGCCATTCCGGCAACCCCGGGTAGAAGACGAAATCGGTCCGGCACAAGGAATTCTCATTCAACAAGTGGACGATTTGGTCTTGGCTGTACGGCCCCCAAGGTTCGGCTTCCCCATCCCTGAAGACGTGAAACACCTGATACTCTGGTAATTCGAAGAACGACCTCATCACTCATCTCCCTCTACCCAAGCTACTCCTTGGTTGGGTCGATAGGTTTGTCCACTAGGAAATTTCAGCATCCGTGAACCGGCAGAGACCGAATAAGGGTTGGACATCGGTCGCCAAATCGGGCAACCTCCCGGGTAATTTTTCGAGTCCATGCGTAGCCATATCCTCCTCTCGCTTTTCGCCGCCGGGTCCTTCGTCGTCGGTCCCGCGCAAGCCGCCCTCGATTTCGAAAAGGATGTGCGTCCCCTCCTGGCGGGGAGTTGCTTCAAGTGCCACTCCGGCTCTAGCGCCAAAAAGGGTTTTCAGATGGACAAACCGGAGGAGATCGCCAAGAAAATCGGTCCAGACGGCTACATCGTCCCTGGCAAACCCCAGGCCAGCGAGGTGATCCACCGGATCAGTTTGCCGATGGATGATCCCGACCGGATGCCGCCTCCAAACCGTGGCGTGAAGGCGCTCTCCGAGGACCAAGTCAAAATCGTGGCGCAGTGGATTCTTGAAGGCGCCATCGTTGGAGGAGCGACGGCGACGGCTCCGTCTCCGGCCAGTCCGATGGCCGCCTCCGACCCCAAAGCTTTGCATCAGTGGCAGCGCACCACGGGGACTCCTTTCGCCGCGTACTTCGTCAAATTGGACGGTGCGAGCATCGTGCTGCGTTCCGAATCGGGGCAAGAGCGCGCCTTCCCGGCGGATTTCTTTTCACCGGAAAGCCAAGAACTCGCGAAACGCTTGGACGCTTCCTCCGCTCAGCCCTGAGGAAAGCCGGTTTGTGGCACCGCTTGAAAATCTCCTGATTCGCGAGCTGCAGCTGGAAGAACTGCCTCTCATCCTCCCGCTGATTGCGCTTCACAACGCCAACATCCCTCAAGAGGAGCTGCGGCGCCGGTTGGAGGCGATGATCCTACTCGATTATCACTGCATCGCCGCGTTTCATGACGGCCGGATCGCCGGTGTTGCTGGATATTGGATCGGCACGCGTTTTTGGTGCGGCGAATATATGGACGTGGATAACGTGGTGGTCGATCCCGAGCTACGGTCTCGCGGCATCGGTTCTTTATTGATGGATTGGCTCCACCGCAAAGCTGTGGAACTGGGCTGCCGCATCGTGGTGTTGGATTCCTACGTGACCTACGCTGGTGCGCATCGATTCTATTTCCGGGAAGGCTATCAAATTCTAGGGTTTCATTTCACTCGGGACGTCCAGTGATCACCAAAGTGACGATCCGGGTCACCCCAAACGCAAAACGGAACGAAATGCTCGGTTGGGAGGAGGCGCCCAAAGTCCTCCGCATCAAGTTGGCCGTTCCACCGGTAGAGGGAAAGGCCAACCGCGAATTAGTCAGTTATCTAGCCGAGCGGCTCCATCTGCCGAAATCCGCAGTCACCCTCACCCATGGAGAGAAGAGTCGGCTGAAGGTCATCGCCATCGCCGACCTTCCAGAAACGGAGATCATGGCCAAGTTACAGCCATTGCCCTGACCTACCAGGCGGACGTCGATCCATCCTTCACCGTGTCCGGAACTTCAAATAGCTCCGCGACGCCGGAAGACAGGCTGTACATCCCGCCGATGATTTTGATCCGCCCTTCCCGTTCCAGGCGCCCTAAAGCCTTGCTCTGCGCGCGGATCAAACCCACTGTGCGCACCACGTTCGCGCGGGCGACGTCATCGACATACGCTTTCCGGTCCTCCCCTCCTTTGGCGAATGATCTTTCCCGTTCGGCAGGATGCACGGACTGCTGCAAGTAGTTCATCAGTGCGTCAAGGTGGTCACACCCCGTCGCTTCCTCAGGGGTTTGTGAGCTTCCAAAGAGATCCACCGCCGCGGTGACCGCTCCGCACGATGTATGTCCCAGCACTAAGACCAGTCTCGCGCCCGCCACGTTACAGGCATATTCCAAGCTCCCAAGCACCTTTTCTTTGGCTACGTTCCCAGCGATCCGGACCGAAAAGATATCGCCCAAACCCACATCGAAGACCATTTCCGCCGGACTACGGCTGTCGATACAGCTCAAGACCACGGCCATCGGGTGCTGGGACAAAGACGTCAGGTCCACCTGGCGGCGGATATCCCGGGAGATTCGCTCTCCTCGCTGGAACCGCAGATTTCCTTCCCGCAGCAGATTGATGACACGGTCCGGCGTCAGTAGCGATTGAACCTCCCGGGTCGTGAAGTCCTGATATTGAATATCGTCCGCGATATTGTATTCCTTGCGAAACCCTTTGAGGCTAAGCTCAACTCCGTGGGCCTTGGCTCCGCTGAGCCGGAAGTCTTCAATGACATCGAGCACGTCGGGATCGATGTAATCCGTGTGCGTCGCGTCGAGCAGCACGTGACCGCCCTTTGGCACGCTATTGAGAGCTCGCTCGATAGCGGCCCGGTTCAAGAAACTCACCTGATTCGCAAGTTCAATCCGCAGGACATCGCCACTGGCGTGATGTTCCACTACGCGGTGCAGCGGACGACGGAAGTTGCTATGCAGGATAAAGAGAATGGCCACGCCGAGGCCAATGAGAATCCCGATGAGCAAATCGGTAAGAACGATGGCGATCACGGCAATCGCGAAGGGATAGAATTGCGTCGGCCCTTCATCCCACATCTGCTTGAATAGCTTCGGGCTGGCCAGTTTAAGGCCAGTGGTGAGCAGAATGGCGGCCAGTGCGGGCAACGGGATCTGGTTGAGCAGGCCTGGGATCAAGAGCACCGAGCCGAGAAGGAGCACACCGTGGGTCACGGCCGCCAGCTTGGTTTTCCCGCCGGACTGCACGTTCACCGAACTGCGGATCACCACCGATGTCATTGGCAAGCCGCCGATCAATCCGGCGGACACATTCCCGACGCCCTGCGCGATCAACTCCCGGTTCGCTGGCGTGGTCCGGCGCTCGGGATCGAGTTTATCGACCGCTTCAATGTTGAGCAGGGTTTCCAAGGAAGCCACGATCGCGATGGTCACGGCCGCTACGTAAACCGCCGGATTGAGGATCTGGCCGAAATCAGGGGTCACCAGCAATCCGCCCCAATCGCCTTTGAAGAGCGGCACCTGCACCAGGTGAGCCGATTCAATCACCCAATGACCTCCGAGACCGCGAAAGAATTGGGCAACTGCGACGCCCAGCAGCACCACGACGAGCGGCGCGGGCACCGGGGATTTCTTCAACCAAATAACCCGGTCCCAAACCACCAGCAAGAGGAGCGAAAGCGCCCCCACCAACGCCGCCCCGGGATGGATATCGGAAAACGTCTTGACCAGTTCGGAGAAGGTGTTCTCATGGTCGACCTGTTGGAAGCTCATTTCCCCCACCGGGTCCGGGTCATGGCCGACCACGTGAGGAATCTGCTTCAGAATGAGGATGATCCCGATGGCCGCGAGCAAGCCCTTGATCACGCTCGACGGGAAGAACGACGCGATAAAACCTGCTTTCGCAATCCCCATCGCGATTTGGAGCACGCCAGCGAAGAGCACCGCGAGGAGGAACGCTTCGAACGATCCCAGATTCGCGATTTGTGCCGCGACGACGGCCGTCAACCCGGCCGCCGGCCCGCTCACGCTGGTCTGCGATCCAGAAATCAACCCGACCAGAATGCCGCCGATGATCCCGCTGACGATGCCTGAAAAGAGTGGCGCGTTGGAGGCGAGGGCGATCCCGAGGCACAACGGCAGGGCCACTAGGAAGACAACGAGCCCCGCCGGAAGGTCCTTGGCGAGATGTTTAAAGTTCAGTGCCGACATCACCTAAGGAGAAACACCAAATCCGGACAAATAGCGAGCCGAACCATGCGACGTTCGCAAAGATCGGCAAAATTCCGTAGCTGAAACACGGACAATTGCGAATGGTGCGAATTCTGCTTCTCAGGAGAATTGCTCCGATGAATGACTCCCCCCATTCCTCCGGCCAAACAGCGGATTCTCCGGCCCAAATTCCCCCGCACGGCTGGCGCCAAGTCCTCAAACGGACCGCGAAGGAATGCCAGGCAGACCAAATCACCTTTGTCAGCGCCGCCATCGCCTTTTACCTGATGCTTGGGTTCGTCCCTCTGATCGGCGCCGTGGTTTCCATCTATGGCTTGATCGCCGATCCCGACGACGTCCAGAAGCAGACCGAGCAGTTGCAGGGCGTTGTCCCCGGCGAGGTCCTCCAGCTCGTCCAGAGCCAGTTGACCCGGCTTTCGCAATCGACCACCGCTGGCTGGGCATCGATCTTGGCTATCCTTCTGGCGCTCTGGGGTGGCTCCGCCGCCATGAATGCCCTCATCAACGGGCTCAATATCGCCTACGACGAAACGGAAAAGCGCGGGTTCCTCAAAACCAAGCTGACCAGTCTCGGCCTAACCCTCGTCTCCGTCCTCGTGATCGTAGGCACCGCCGCCGTTGCCGTGATCGCTCCCTTGCTCCTGCAATTCGCCCGGCTCCCAGCGATTGCCGAGGGGCTGATCCGCTGGGCCACTTGGCCCGTGCTCCTCGTCGTGGCCTCTTTGTGGATGAGCATGCTCTACCGCTTCGGCCCGTGTCGCGATCGTCCCAAATGGCGTTGGGTCAGCTGGGGCGGATCTTTCGCGGCGCTGCTTTGGCTCCTCGTTTCCGCTGGGTTCTCTTTCTACGTATCGAACCTCGGAAATTACGAAGCTTCTTATGGCTCGCTCGGGGCCATCATCATTCTTCTGCTCTGGTTTTACATATCCGGCCTCGCCGCCCTGCTCGGCGCCGAGCTCAACGCGGAGTTGGAGCACCAAACCGTCCGCGATTCCACCCAGGGAACACCGCAACCACCCGGCCAACGCGGCGCGTTCGTGGCCGATGATGTTTCCGGCGACTCCACCAAGACCGCTCGCCCCCAGCCGCCCACGAGAAGCCCGCAGCCCCCCAAGCCCTCCCTCAACCCCGTGAACTGGGGCGTCTGGACGGGCATGGCGCTTCTCGCAATGCTCCGCCGGCTCGGCGAAACGGGCGATTCCTCCCGTCAGCCCCGGAGATCCAGGCGGCGCTCCGCTTGATCCATCCGGAAGTTGCACGACGCCTCCCCGGCCGTGCATTCCGCCGCGAAAGCAGGCGGACCGCGCCGCCGTGTTGGGTGCATCGCTCTCGTGCTTTTCCCTCGGCTCGTTCTTCTTTCGATTCTCCTTTGGCCCTCCGCAACGGCTTGGGCAGAGACACATTGGGCCTTTGCGCCGCTCGCATCGACCGCCGAATCGATCGACAGCCTCATTCTCGAACGCCTCACCGCAGCAGGCCTTGCTCAGTCTCCCCAGGCGGACCGGGTCACGCTCATCCGGCGGCTCACGCTCGACCTCACCGGCTTGCCTCCGCGTCCGGAAGCCGTCGCGAACTTTCTCCAAGACGATTCCCCGGAAGCTTACGAAAAGGTCGTTGATCGCCTGCTCGCCAGCCCTGCCTACGGAGAACGTTGGGGCCGCCACTGGCTCGATCTTGCCCGATATGCCGACAGCGGCGGCTACCACAACGACCTCGACCGGCCCCACGCCTGGAAGTACCGCGACTACGTCATCCGCAGCTTCAATGAGGACAAACCGTTCCTTCGGTTCGTCGCCGAACAGATTGCCGGTGACGAGATCGAGCAACCGGATGAAACGAGCCTCATCGCCACGGGTTTTTGCCGCAATGGCCCAAGCAATGACGACAACATGGGGAAAACCGACGCCGCCATCGCCCAATACCGCGCCGATCAGTTGGACGACGTCATCTCCACGGTAAGCACCGTATTCCTTGGAGTCACGATCGGCTGCGCGCGTTGTCACGATCACAAGACGGACCCATTCACCGCCAAGGATTACTACAGCCTCCTGGCGATCTTCAACGGCACCGAGAAATACGGACTGGTTCCCGGGACGGAAGACAAGAACGGGAAGAAGGTCACCACGGATCCCAACATCCACGTCCATGCCTTGGTTGAAACGGGTCCCGTGGTCCCCCCCACCCACGTGATGCTTCGAGGCAATGCCTCCAACCTCGGCGAGGAAGTGCCTCCCGCCGTCCCGGCCGTGCTCGCCGCGCAGCCCATCAACTTCCCGGCCCCCTCCGCCAAAACTTCGCTGCGTCGCCGCACCTTGGCGGAGTGGATCACATCCCCAGAGAATCCGCTCACCTGGCGCGTCCTCGCGAACCGGGTTTGGCAACATCACTTCGGCCGGGGCATCGTGACCACGCCAAGCAATTTCGGTCTCACCGGCGCGCCCCCCACTCATCCTGAGCTGCTCGATTATCTGGCGCAACGCCTCCTTGTTCACGGCGGCCGCCTGAAACCTGTGCACCGCGAGATTCTCCTCTCCGCCACGTATCGCCAAAGCTGCGCCACGAACCCGGAAGGCCTCCGCATCGATCCCGAAAATCGCCTGCTCTGGCGCAGGAACCTGCAACGCATGGAAGCCGAAGTCCTGCGCGATAGTATCCTCTTCTCCAGCGGCCGTCTCAATCCGCGCATGGGTGGCCCCGGCACCAAGCCTCGCATCCGGCCCAGCCTCCTTCCGGTGAGCCAACGCAACAAATGGTCTTCCCTCAAGGCTGACGGCCCGGAGCAGTGGCGGCGCAGCGTCTACATTTACGTAAAGCGGCAGCTCCTGCTCCCTATGATGGAGCTGTTCGATGCCCCGTCCACGAACGACTCCTGCGCCCTCCGGAGCGAAAGCACCGTGCCCACCCAAGCGCTCGTCCTCATGAATGATGACTTCGTGGAAGATCAGGCTGTGGCCTTGGCGGAACGAGCCAGCCGTGAAGCCGGCGAGGATTTGCCGACAACGGTCGACCGCATGTTCCGCCTGACGTGGACCCGTCCTCCCAACCGGGAACGGCTTGCCGAGGCGATGCGGTTCGTCGCGGCCCAAGAGGCGGCGGGCCGCGAACGCATCGAAGCCTTGGCCGACCTCGCCCACGTGCTCTTCAATGCCAGCGAATTCCTCTACATCGAATGACTCCGCTCACCCGCAGACAGCTTCTCCAACGCGCCGGAGCCGGGTTCGGGACGCTCGGTTTGCATTCGCTGCTCGCCAACGAAACGCATCCGCCGCATTTCGCGCCCCGGGCCAAGTCGGTGATTTTCCTCTTCATGTACGGAGGGCCGAGCCACATTGACCTCTTTGATCCCAAGCCGGAGCTGACCAAGTGGCATGGCAAGCCGATCCCGGTTTGGAAGTCGGAAGACGCCTTCATGGGACGCAAGACCAAGAACGTCGCCATGCAGGGCTTCTACCGGTTTCAACGTCATGGTCAATCGGGCATCGAAATCGCGGAAACGTTCCCCAACTTGGCCCGGCATGCCGACGACCTCTGCGTCATCCGCTCGATGCAAGCGGAGAGCAACAACCACGGCCCCGCCCTCTTCCAGATGAACACCGGGTTCATCCAGGCCGGCCGCCCGAGCATTGGTTCGTGGGTGACGTACGGCTTGGGATCGGAGAGCGCGGATTTGCCCTCCTTCATCGTGCTGCTCGATCACCAAGGCGCTCCCGTGAACGGCGCGCTGAACTGGTCGAACGGCTTCATGCCCGCTGCGTATCAAGGCGTTCCCTTCCGCACCAGCGGCGAACCAGTGGCCTACCTGAGCCCACCGCCTCGTGTTACCCAGGCACAGCAACGCGCCCGGCTCGACCTGCTGCACAAGTGGAACACGGATTACGCCGCCGCTCACCCGGCCGAAAGCGCCCTCGCCGCCCGCATCCAGTCCTATGAGCTCGCGTTCCGGATGCAGATGAGCGCCACCGAATGCACCGACCTTAACCGGGAACCGGAAACCACGCGGCGCCGGTATGGGCTCGATCAGCCCGTCACCGCCCATTTTGGCAAGAATTGCCTCTTGGCGCGGCGTCTCGTGGAACGCGGGGTCCGCTTTGTCCAGGTCTACAGCGGCGGCAACGAAGGCCCCAAAGCCTGGGACGCCCACGACGACCTCAAGAAGAACCACGATCTGCATTGCGCGGAAACCGATGGACCGATCGCCGCCCTCCTGGATGATCTGAAAGCCAGCGGAATGCTCGACAGCACCCTGGTGATTTGGGGAGGAGAGTTCGGCCGCTCGCCGGTGGCCGAGAATGGCAAAGGCCGGGATCATCATCCCAAGGGCTTCACCATGTGGATGGCCGGAGGCGGCATTCGCGGCGGGATGGTTCATGGGGCCACCGATGAGTTCGGTTACGAGGCGGTGGAGAAGAAAGTCACGCTGCCCGATCTTCACGCCACGATCCTGCACCAACTCGGGCTCAATCACGAAGACCTCACGTTCCGCCACAGCGGCCGGGACTTCCGGTTGACGGATGTCAGCGGCGAAGTCATCCGCGAGATCCTGGCTTGATCCGCCACGTGAATGGAACTGAATGGGCGGAATGCGTGGGCGATTCCGCTACGAGAATGGAGTCTGAGTAGCGGAATTCCCAAGAATTCCGTTCCAGCGTCCATCACAATCATTCACACCCGCTTAATCCGGCGATGTTTGACGCCCTGGCGGCTTTCTGATTTAGAAGGGGGCTGTCCCCGCCATGAGTCAGTTCCCGACACCGCATCTTTCCCACGCCGACCTCCTCCAACTCAAGCGTTGGAACACGCCCACGATCTACAACGGCTGGGAACAAATCACCCGTCACGACGCCGCGGCCGCCGGGTTCAATCACGAAGAAACCCGGGATTTCATGCCGCAAATGGGCCCGATGGTTGGGTATGCCGTCACCGTGGTCATCGAGCCGAGCCAGCCGGAGCATCCCCGCGCCAATCCGCAGGCGTGGAGCCAGTATCGCGAATACATCGCCAGCGTCCCGGGACCGAAAATCGTCGTCGTCCAAGACCTCGACAAGCCACGCGTGATCGGAGCTTTCTGGGGCGAGGTGAATAGCAACATCCACCGCGCGCTCGGCTGCGTCGGCACCATCACCGATGGCGGCATTCGCGATCTTGATGAAATGACGAACGCCGGGTTCAAGGCCCTCGCGCGCCGTCTCTGCGTGGGTCACGCCCATTCGTGTCCCGTGCGTTGGAATTGCGAGGTTCACGTCTTCGGCCAAACGATTCAACCGGGTCAACTCATCCACGGCGACAAACACGGGTTCCTCGCCGTGCCGCCGGAAGACGAAGCTCGGCTCCTCGACGCCGCCCGTTTCATGGACGCCAACGAATGCGAGACGCTCATCCCCGCCGCCCGCGGTGCCTCGGGAAAAAGCGCCACGGAGATCTTGGAGTCGATCAACGAGGCGGGACGGCGGTTTGGCGAAGCGGCTCGCGCCAAGTTCGGGCGAAAGGGGGAATGGTGAACGCACCCGCCATCGCCATCGCCCTGGCCATGATTGTCTCCGCCTCCGCCCAGCCTCCGCCCCATCCGTGGCAATGGGAAGAGTTTCCGCCGATCCCCGATCCCGAAGGCTTTGCCGCACCTTTCGCCGGAGTCAGCGGAGGAGCGCTCCTGCTGGCCGGCGGGGCCAACATTCCTGGAGAAAAGTGGATCGACGGCTTCGTCAAAGTTTGGCACGACCGCGTCTTCGTCCTGGCCCCGGAGTCCCGCGAATGGCAAGTGGCGGGCCAGCTCCCCAGCCCTTTGGCTTATGGCGTTTCCATCACGGTGGACGACAGTCTTCTCTGCCTGGGCGGGAGCGATTCCGAAACACATCACACCACCTGCTTTCGTCTTCGCTGGGACGGGACAGCCCTGAAGACGGAGCCTCTGCCAGATTTGCCCCGCGCTTGTGCCAACGCCTGCGGCGCTCTCGTGGGCCGCACCGTCTACTTGGCCGGCGGCTTGGAGCACCCCGATGCCACCCAAGCGCTCCACGCCTTCTGGGCGCTCGATCTCGACGCCACCCCGCTCGCCTGGAAGGAACTGGAGCCCTGGCCCGCCGCGGAGCGGATGCTGGCCGTAGCCGGGTCCCATGCCGGTTCGTTTTATCTCTTCAGCGGCGCCAAGCTCTCCGCAGGACCGGACGGAAAAGCAGTGCGCAACTACCTCAGTGACGCCTGGCGGTTCGCTCCGGGGCAAGGCTGGGCCAAATTGCCGGCTCTCCCCCGCCCCGCCGTCGCCGCTGCCTCCCCAGCCCCAGTGATCGATGGCACCTTGGCCATCTTCAGTGGCGACGATGGCACCAAGGTGAACTTCACCCCCGTCCGGAATCATCCCGGCTTCCCCACCGATGTCCTGCTTTACGACCCCGGGGCGGGATTCTGGCGGCACCGGCCTGAAACCAGCGCCTTTTCCCGGGCCACGGTGCCCTCGGTGATTTGGAACGGCCAAGTCATCTTTCCCAATGGCGAGGTCCGCCCGCGGGTCCGCACCCCGACAGTTGTTGGGCTCGTCCAGCTTCGTCCCCCCGCCCAGCCATGAGCACCGTCGCCCCACCGCTTGCCCCCCCGGGAGCCCCTGAGACCACCTCCTCCACGATCTCCCGCACCGCCTGGCTCATGGTCGCGCTGCTCTTCCCGGTCGCGCTCTTGAACTATCTAGATCGCCAAATGATCGCCTCGATGAAGGTCTCAGTCATGGCCGGCATTCCGGACATCGGAAGCGAGGCGAACTGGGGGCTCATGCTCGGCAAATTCAAGTTTGTCTACGCTTTCTTCAGCCCGATCGGCGGCTATCTTGCGGACCGCTTCAGCCGTAAACTCACGATCTGCTCCAGCCTCTTCATTTGGTCCGCGATCACTTGGTGGACCGGCCACGTGCATAATTACGAAGAACTTCTCTGGGCCCGGACCCTAATGGGCGTGAGCGAAGCGTTCTATATTCCCGCCGCATTGGCCTTGATCGCGGATTTCCACACCGGCTCCACCCGTTCCCGGGCCATCGGGATTCATCAGATGGGGATTTATTGCGGAGTGATGACTGGCGGCTTCGCTGGATATATCGCCGATGCGCCGAACCTTGGCTGGCGCGCCGCGTTTGATTTCACCGGGCTGGCCGGCATTCTCTATGCCATTCCGCTGCTCTTGCTCCTGAAGAACCCACCGCGCACGGCTCAGCAAGATTCCGCGGCCAAGCCTTCCGTCCTCACCGCTGGACGCGAACTGCTCTCCAATCCCTCCTTCCTTCTCCTCGCCTTGTATTTCACATTGCCCGCCGTGGCCGCCTGGGTGGTGCGGGATTGGATGCCAGCCATCCTCCAGAAATCCTTCAATATTAGCCAAGGCAAAGCCGGCGTTTCCGCAGCGCTTTATTGGCAAGCGGCTGCTCTGCTTGCGGCCATTTTGGGCGGCTGGCTCGCGGATCGCTGGACGCGTCATACCATTCGGGGACGCATCTATGTCAGCGCCATCGGCATGGCCCTCATTATCCCCGCGCTTTTCAGCGTCGGCAATGCCCCGGGCCTCAACTCCTTCGGCCTCGCCATCGCGGGGCTGGTGCTCTTCGGAATCGGCTGGGGCTTCTTCGATGGCAACAACATGCCGATCCTCTGCCAGATCACCCGGCCCGAGCTCCGCGCCACTGGCTACGGCATCATGAACTTCGTCAGCATGACCTTTGGCGGCGTGGCGGATTGGATCTTCGGCATTCTCACGGACCGGCACGTGCCGTTGAATGTGATCTTCAGCTCCTTCGCCGCCGTGGCCCTAGTTTCGGTCGGGCTCGTACTGGCGATTCGGCCTCGGCAGATGGAGGGTGCGCGCGCTGGTGTTTGAAATGTGCCTTGGGACCCCTGGGACGAGCTCCCGCATTTAGGGAGACTTCCCCTTTGCGGGCTCTGGGGAGATTTGTTTGCGCAGCTCCGCCATCCCGTCCTTGAGTCCGCGCAACTCCTTTTGCAAGGAGAGCACCTCCTTCCGGAGATCCTCCACCTCCTGAGCCTGCTCCCGGTCCGCGTGGATTTTCTTCAGCGCGGCTTCCGCGGCTTTGCTTTCCGGCGTGCCGCCCGTCCCAGCGTCCACGAGCGACCGAAGCAGAGCGGCGGACCGTTCGTCCTCCAGCGTGCCCAACGCCGCGATCGCGGACCGGCGCAAGCTTTCCTTGGGATGATCCACCTGATCCGCCAGGTAGGTGCGGACCGCCTCGCGAGTCTCACCGGGAGCGTTTCTCCCCAAATAGGCCAAGCTGTCCCAGGACCGCCCCAGGTCCGAGGAGGTGAAGGCCGACGACTTGCCTTGCAGGTAGGCCAGCAACGGTCCTGCGGACTCCGGCTCGCTTCGTTGACGCAAGGCTTCGATCGCGGCCATCGCAATCCGCTCGCGGTAGCTGCTCCGATTCAAGCTTTCCGTCAGCAAGTCGCGCACCTCCGCGCCGGGGAACTTGCCCAACGCCTTCAACGCATCCGCCACGATCTCCGGATTGCGCTCGGTAGTGACAATCTCGTGCAGGTTTGCTTGCGCCGTTCCGGAGTAAAAGCCCGCGACGGCGCGGACCACGGCTTGCCGCACCCGATCATCCTCTTGCGCCAAGCATTCCAGGAGAACCTTTAAGCCCTCCGGAGTGTGATTCTTGCCCAAGGAACGCACCGCTTCGATCCGCACCCCATAAAAAGGATCCTCCAAGGCCCGCGCTTTGAGAAACTCCATACTCTTGGAGTCCGTCCGTCCGCCCAACGCCCGAGCCACCAAAAGCCGCCCCATCATGTCCGCCGGATCCACGCCTTGCGCCAACAACAGTGGCTCCGCCGGCTCAAACTCAATCTTGGCCAGAACCGTCATCCCGGGATCGATCCGGACCTGGACCGGCTGGGAGGGCAGCGCAAAGAAGTAATCCTCGCGCGCCTCATGAACCCGCAGCGTGAAGTCGTGCGCGGCGCCCGCTTGATCCATGAAGCGCACCGGAAGCGGAAAGTCGAAAAGCAACACCGCATCGCTCACCTTTTGTGTCTGCTGGACGGTCAGCTTCGCCTGGCCTTTGACCTGATCCCACGCGTAGGCGATCCGCAGCGCCGGTTCTCCCCCGTGGAAAACCCATTGGTCGAAAAACTCGTCCCAGGAGCGGCCGGTTTGTTCTTCGAGAACGTTCGCGAGATCCTGCGTCACCACCGGACCGTTGCGATGGCTGTCCAGATAGCTCTTGATCACTTTGCGGAATAGTTCCGGACCGATTTGGCTCCGGATCATGTGCAACACCCAACCGCCTTTCGGATACGCCCGGTAATCGAATTGATCCATCGGATCGTTGTAGCCACGCCAGACGATCGGCTTCTCGTCCGCGTTTTCGAGGATCTCCTCGGCATCGCGGAACAGTTGGTACTGCATCTCCTCGGTTCCAAACTTCTTGCCGTCGTAGAGATGCGTGTAGTAGGTCGCGAATCCCTCGTTCAGCCAGAGGTGCGACCAATCCTTGCAGGTCACGAGATCCCCAAACCACTGATGCGCCGCCTCATGCGCATCCAAGCGATGGGAGGTCCGCAGGTTTCCGGACTCGGAGGAAAACAGCGTCCCAGTGGTCAAGGTGGTCACGCTGGTGTTCTCCATGCCCCCCGCGATGAAGTCCGTGACACACACGCTGTAGTACTTCGCCCACGGAAAATCGATCCCGGTTTCCTTCTCGAAGAAATCAAGAATGGCCGCCGTGTCGCGAAACGAATTCTCCGCCACCGCAAACTCCGATGGCGGGGTCAGAAAGGCCAGGGGCAACTCTCCGTGCTTCCCCTCCAGCCGCCGGAAGTGTCCACCCACGACCGAAATCAAGTAATTCACGTGCTCCGCTTCCTGCCGCCAGTGGAACGTCGTCAGTGCTCCTTCCGTCCGTTCCTCGACCAAACGCCCGTTGGAAAGCACCGTCATGCCGGTGGGCACCCGGCAAATCACCTCGCTGGTGAAGCGCTCGTTCGGGAAATCGTAGCCCGGGAACCAATGCCGGTGTTTCTCCGGCTCGCCCTGGGTCCAGAAATGATCGTCGCCGGCGGGATAGCCCATCGCTTCCGTCCGGTAGTACCAACCATCTTTGGGCTCCGCTTCGTAGGTCACCTTCACCCAAACCTCGGCAACCGCCGCCACCGGCTGCGCGAAGGTCACCGTCAGCGCCGTTTTGCCCGCCTCCCACGCCTCCACGGCCACCGACGCCTCGACTTTGCTGACGCGCAAATCGACCGCATCCAACCGCAATTCCCGCAGCGGCTGGGCGATCGGGGCAAAGGTCAACGTGGCCACGCCCTTCACGCTTCTCCGCGCGAAGTCGGGGTCGAGTTCCAGACGGACGTGGCGGACGTCGATGCCCCGGTCCCGGGCATACTTGCGGCCGTTCCCCGCGTGCGGAGCATCGGGCTCAAAAGGCGCCCCGGAGCGCAACTCCCGTTTGCAGGCGCAGAGTTGCCATCCCCCGTGCGAGTGCAGTTCCGCCCGGGCTGGGGGAGTCGCGAGCCAACCAGCAGTGATCGCGACAATCGAAACCGACACGGACGCGAGATTCCGGACCTTGGACATGCGGCACCGTAACAGCCCGGCCCCGGCAGCGGCAAGCGCCATCTCAGGAGCCAGCTCCGCCTCCATCAGTCCCAGGAGCGACCGTTCCGTTGAGAAGTCCACCGTCCCCGGAGCCGCTCCACCAGCGTCCCGTGTAAATGTTCTCGTGGAACATCACTCGGGCGGAGTAAAACCTGCCCTCCCCCATCTCCAAATCATCTAGGATGAGCACGGCCACATCCCCGGCAAATGTCACCGTGCAGGGCAGAGGCATCTCCACCGGTTGACCCCGATGGGAAACTCGCCAGACGATCTCCCAGCGATCACCCTCTCTCCGGGTGGCCCGGACGACTCGATAGGTGTCTGGCTTCTCCGCGCCGAGTTTGTCCCCTCGCAACGGAATCCACGTCCCCGTCAGATCCGCCTCCCGCATCCGGCTCACAAACGCCTCCTCCGGGGTAGCCGCGCCCCCGGCCAGTTGAAGGCCCCACAAACACAACAATCCCAGCCACAAATGCCTGCTCATCCGGTGAGCCTAGCGGGCCGATCGCGAAGCGGCAATCTTGTTGCGGAGCGGGGGCGCTTTTCGGTCCCCCCACCGAGTAGTAGCGCTCCGCCTCCATGCCGGAGGCATGAAAGCCAGTAGCCGGTGGTTGAGCGAAGCGACACCACCGGTTGCCAATCCCCATCGAAGACGCCCCCCGGCCGGGGTGCCAGCCGCGTCACGCAAACAACCGCTCGTGTCGCTCAGGAATTCAACGAGGCGGCGTCGCCTTTCTTCTCCCGTTTGCGCGGCGCGGCGGCGGTTCCGGTGACGACTTTGAATCCCCATGTCTCCAATTGGTTTTCGTTGCCGCGATGGACGACCAGGAGAAGATCCCGTGCTTTGCAGAGCTCGAAATACAAAGTGTCCGGCGTTTTCGAGGACTGACCGGGAGCGGTGCCGAGCAAGTTGCTGACCTCCGCGTTCAACGCCTGCGCTTGGGCCTCCAGCTTGGCCGCCTCCTCCCGCTTCGCCTTGGCTTCGGCCAACCAGGCCCGATACTTGTCCATCTCCAAAGAAGCCAACGGACTCTTCGAGCCCAACTCCTGATGCTTCTCGTCGACTTTCGCCAGAAGCTTGAGCATCAGGTCCGGACTGTTGGTGGGAATGTTGATCCGAGTGGTGGTGCGTGCCATAAGAATTAGCTTGGAAGATTGTGATTGTTCTTGCTTAACCGATGAGCCGGCTGAGCAAAATTACCATGAGCACACGTCCTAGCTCCGCAACTACATTTGTGTGAATTGTTAGTGGTTGGGCCCCATCGCCTTTGGCGAAACCACTGGCCCCGGCGCCGGAAGCACCAATCCTTCTGA